>NZ_CP026730.1:3116250-3832500 GCF_003369795.1 Streptomyces sp. CB09001 | reverse complement strand
CCCAGTCCGTGTTGCTGATGCCCAGCTCGGCGGTCTGGCGGCCGTACGCGACGTTCATACGGCGGTTGAGGCGGGAGAGCGCCGAGACGATCTTCTCAACCTGCGGGTCGAGGTCCTGGAACTCGCGCTGGTAGGCGGCGATCTGCTCTTCGAGTGTCGGCTCGCCGGCGCCGGGGGTGTCGCCCATGACCGCAGTATGGCACGCGACTCCTTTGCTTTGAAGTCCTTCGGTATGTACTCTTTACCTTCGAACTTTAGCTTCTAAGTCTTCAGCTCTAACGGCTGGAGCGGACGATCCGAGAGATCAAGAGAGGGTGAACGTGACCAGGGCAATGGGCGCGGCGATGCGCCGGATCCACGTGGGCAACGCACTCAGCGCGTTCGGACTCGGCTTCACGGTCCCCTACCTGTACGTCTATGTGGCGCAGGTACGGGGACTGGGTTCTGTCACGGCGGGCCTCGTGCTCGCCGTCTTCGCCGTGGCCGCGCTGATCGTGCTGCCGTTCGCCGGGCGGGCCATCGTCCGCCGGGGTCCGCTGCCGGTGCTGCTGCTCGCCCTGGTCACCGCCGCGATCGGTGCGCTGAGCCTCGGGCTGTCGGCCTCGGCCGGCACGGTGCTGTTGTCCGCCGCCGCGCTGGGAGCCGGGCAGGCCGTGATGCAGCCGGCGCTGGCGACGATGATCGTGGACTGCTCGACGACGGAGACCCGGTCGCGCGCGTTCGCGATGCAGTTCTTCCTGCAGAACCTGGGGCTCGGCGTCGGCGGGCTCATCGGCGGTCACCTGGTCGACACCACGAGCGCGTCGTCCTTCACGCTGCTGTTCGCGATCGAGGCGGCGATGTTCCTGGTGCTGGTCGCCGTCATGGCGACGGTGCGGGCGCCGCGCGCACCGCGGATCGGGGAGGCGCCGGGACAGCCCGGCGGCGGAAGCTGGAAGCAGCTCCTCGGCAATCGGGCCATGGTGCAGCTGTGCGTGCTGGGCTTCGTGCTGTTCTTCGCCTGCTACGGGCAGTTCGAGTCGGGGCTGAGCGCGTACGGCGTCGAGGCGGCCGGGATCTCCACGTCCGCGCTGGGGACCGCGCTGGCTGCGAACACGCTGGTGATCGTGGTCGCGCAGTTCGCGGTGCTGAAGTTCGTGGAACGGCGCAAGCGCTCCCGGGTGATCGCGTCCGTGGGGCTGATCTGGGCCGTGGCGTGGGCCGTGGCCGGGTATGCGGGGCTGGGGCACGGCAGCCAGACGATGGCCACGGCCGCGTTCATCTCGACGTACGCGCTGTTCGGGCTGGGTGAGGCGATGCTGTCGCCGACGCTGGCGCCGCTGGTGGCCGATCTGGCGCCGACCGGTCTCGCCGGGCAGTACAACTCCGCCTTCGCCCTGGTGAAGCAGCTCGCGCTGGCGATCGGTCCGGCGGTCGGCGGGCCCCTCGGGGCCTCGCTGCACGCGCCGTACATCGTGGCGTTCCTGTTGTTCTCGCTGGGGATCACGGTGCTGGCGGTGCGGCTGGGGCGGCAGCTCACCGACGTACAGAATCAGCCGTCGCTGGCCAGGAGCCGGGTGGTCACACAGGGCGGGGCGCCGGCCGACGCCGTGGTGGTCGCGGAGGCGTGAGCGGGGGCCGGCGGGTCGCGGCTGGGCGGGGTCCGCTCCCGCTCCGCCGTCGGCTCAGGGCTTCTGCAGGACGAACTCGCACCAGACCGCCTTGCCGCCGCCCGGGGTGCGCCTGGACCCCCAGTTGGAGGCGATCGTCGCGACGATGGCGATGCCCCGGCCGGACTCGTCCCCCGGCTCCGCG
Organism: Streptomyces sp. CB09001; assembly: GCF_003369795.1. NCBI lineage: Bacteria > Bacillati > Actinomycetota > Actinomycetes > Kitasatosporales > Streptomycetaceae > Streptomyces > Streptomyces sp. CB09001. The sequence continues at coordinate 3,830,706 of NZ_CP026730.1, read as the reverse complement.
CGGCGGCGGCGGGGCAGGTGGTCGTCGCCGTCGGTCACCTCGATGATCAGGCGGCGGTCGGTACGGCGCAGCCGCAGTCGCATCGGCGGGGTGCCGTGCTGGAGGGAGTTGGCGACCAGTTCGCTGGTGGCCAGGACGCCGAGGTCGTGCAGCTCGGTGGGGAAGCGCCAGCTGGTGAGGACGCCGGAGGCGAAGGCACGCGCGCGTGGGGCCGCTTCCACCCCGCCGAGCAGTTCCAGGGCGGCGTTGCGGAACAGCTCGGCCTCGGCGCCCTTGCGGGCGGGGTGCTGGAGGACCAGGACGGCGACGTCGTCGTCGTGGTCCGGGGTGACGCCCGCTGAGCGGACCAGCCGGTCGCAGACCACCTGGGGCGTGCCGGTGGCGCCGGACAGGGCGCGCTCCAGTGCGGCGATGCCCTCGTCGAGGTCCTCGTCGCGGCGCTCGACCAGGCCGTCGGTGTAGAGGACGGCCGTGGAGCCTGGGGGCAGGGCGATCGAGCCGGACGTGTGGATCCAGCCGCCGGTGCCCAGCGGCGGGCCGGTGGGTTCGTCGGCGCGCTGGACGGTGCCGTCCTCGTCGCGGACCAGGATGGGGAGGTGGCCGGCGGACGCGTAGACGAGCCGGCCCTCGTTCGGGTCGTGGATGGCGTAGACGCAGGTGGCGATCTGGTTGGCGTCGATCTCGGCGGCGAGGCCGTCGAGGAGCTGGAGCACCTCGTGCGGGGGCAGGTCGAGGCGGGCGTAGGCCCGGACCGCCGTGCGGAGCTGGCCCATGACGGCCGCCGCGCGGACGCCTCGGCCCATGACGTCGCCGATGACCAGGGCGGTGCGGCCGCCGCCCAGGGTGATCACGTCGTACCAGTCGCCGCCGACCGCGGCCTCGGTGCCGCCGGGGTGGTAGGTGGCGGCGACGCGCAGGTCGTCGGGCTCCTCCAGCTCCTGCGGGAGCAGGGAGCGCTGGAGGGTGACGGCGGTCTCGCGCTGGCTGCGTTCGCTCGCCCGGAGCCGGCCGGCGGCTTCGGCGTGGTCGGTGACGTCGGTCGCGAAGACGAGCACTCCGCGGCCGTCGCCGTTGTGCCCCGCGGTGACCGGGGTGCAGGTGAAGGTGTACGAGCGGCCGTCCGGGGCCTTGCGGGACTTGAGGGTGCGGGGCCTGCCGCTGCGCTGGACCTGGTCCAGGAGCGGGAAGAGGCCCGGCTCGTCCAGCTCGGGGAGGGCCTCGCGGGCGCGGGCGCCGAGGTCGCGGATGCCGAAGGCGGCGACGTAGGCGTCGTTGACGTAGGCGAGGCGGTGCTCGGGGCCGTGCAGGAGGGCGACGAGGGCCGGGACGCGGCCGAGGACGTCGCGGACCGGCAGTTCGTCAACGCTGGGGAGGTCGGCGGCGAGCGGCGCCTCGTCGGTCAGCTGTTCGGCGCGGGCGGCGGGTACGGAGCCGTCCGCCCGCCGGTCCGGGGAGAGGGCCGTGTCGGTCCGCGCGGCGGCGCGGCGCTGTGTTCCGGGGAGTCGGGCGCTCCAGCGCGTGAAGTTCACGAATCCTTGCCTCGTGTAGTTGTCGGCGGCCGGGGACCGGGACGGGCCGGGGCGGCCCGGGCCCCGGGGGCCGCGCTGGGGCGAGCGGCGACGCGCCCGCGGTGGTGGACCAGTCTGGCAGGGTGCCCGCCTGGCCGACATCCGTCAGACGCCCCAGTGGCCGGGGGAGTTCCTGGGTCCGGTCAGGACGACCCCTTCGGGTTGTGCGGGGGCTCCTGAGAAGGCTTTCCACCGGCCGCGAGTTCGAACTCCGCCCGCGGATGTTCGAGTGACCCCAGGGAGACGATCTCCCGTTTGAAGAGCCCGGCGATCACCCATTCGGCCAGTACGCGCGCCTTGCGGTTGACGGTGGGGACGCGGCTGAGGTGGTAGGCGCGGTGCATGAACCACGCGGGGTAGCCCTTGAGCTTGCGCCCGTAGACGTGTGCGACGCCCTTGTGGAAGCCGAGGGAGGCGACGGAGCCCGCGTGCCGGTGCGCGTACGTGTCGAGGGGCTCGCCGCGCAGGGCATGGGCGACGTTGTCGCCGAGGATCCTGGCCTGGCGGACGGCGTGCTGGGCGTTGGGCGCGCAGTTCCGGCCCGGTTCCGCCGCGGTGACGTCGGGGACGGCGGCGGCGTCTCCGGCCGCCCACGCGTGCGGGGCGCCGTCGACCGACAGGTGGGCGGTGCAGGCGAGCCGGCCGCGGTCGTCCAGGGGCAGGTCGGTGGCGGCGAGGACGGGGTGCGGCTTGACGCCGGCCGTCCAGACGACCGTCCGGGTAGGGAAGCGGGAGCCGTCGCTGAGTACGGCGACGCGGTCGGCGCAGGACTCGAGGCGGGTGTCCAGGCGTACGTCGATGTTGCGGCGGCGCAGTTCGGTGACCGTGTAGCGGCCCAGTTCCTCGCCGACCTCGGGCAGGATGCGGCCCGAGGCTTCGACGAGGATCCACTTCATGTCCTCGGGGGTCACGTTGTGGTAGTACCGCGCGGCGTAGCGGGCCATGTCCTCCAGCTCGCCGAGCGCCTCCACGCCCGCGTAGCCGCCGCCGACGAAGACGAAGGTGAGCGCGGCGTCGCGGATGGCGGGGTCGCGGGTGGAGGAGGCGATGTCCATCTGTTCGAGGACGTGGTTGCGCAGGCCGATGGCCTCCTCGACGGTCTTGAAACCGACGCCGTGGTCGGCGAGTCCGGGCACGGGCAGGGTGCGCGAGACGGAGCCGGGGGCGAGGACGAGTTCGTCGTAGGTCAGCCGGCGTGCGCCCGTCTCCTCCTCGTCGGTGGCGAGGGTGGTGATGGTGGCGGTGCGGGTCGTGTGGTCGATGGACCGGGCCTCGCCGACGACGACGTCGCACTGGCCGAGGACGCGGCGCAGGGGCACGACGACGTGCCGGGGGGAGATGGAACCGGCCGCCGCCTCGGGGAGGAACGGCTGATAGGTCATGTAGGCGTCGGGGGTGACGACCGTGATCTCGGCCTCGCCCCGCCGCAGTTCGCCCTTGAGATTCCGTTGCAGCCGCAGGGCCGTGTACATCCCGACGTAGCCACCGCCGACAACGAGAATGCGCGCACGTTCCTTCACCATCCCATGACGCACCCGGCGCTTGCGTTTGTCCACAGGCTCGTCAATTTGTGTGACCGGAGATCGTCGAGGCGCCCGGCCCCGGGAATCGACGTCACACGACATGATCACGCAGGTCAGCATGGGTGAGTGCGGGTTCGCAGGGCGGCACATTCGGGGCATGTGTGATCCGTGCTCCGATCGGGGGGCGCTCCGTGCGGAACGTGCCCCTTCTGAATTGACCCCCGCTCAACTATGTTCTTTCCCACGGTGTGCAGGGGGATGTGCTCATGGGGTCCGCGACGGGCGGGCCGCGCAACCGGGCCCGTTCCACGCACTCCGGCTTTCGATGGCGGGGAGTCTCCGGGGGGAGACGTCATTACCGGGGGATTGTCTATGCATGTTCAGGATTCTCATTGGTCGTCCACGTCGGCCGTCGCGCCCGGCGGTGCGATGAGTACGGCGGCGGGCGGCGCACGCGGCGACGCGGCACGGAGCGCGCCCTTGCGCGTGGACGCCCAGCGCAATCTGGAGCACGTGCTGCGCGCGGCGCGGGAGGTGTTCGGCGAGCTGGGGTACGGCGCGCCGATGGAGGACGTGGCGCGGCGCGCCCGGGTCGGTGTCGGCACGGTGTACCGGCGTTTCCCGAGCAAGGACGTGCTGGTGCGTCGGATAGCCGAGGAGGAGACGGCGCGGCTGACCGACCAGGCCCGCACGGCGCTCGGGCAGGAGGACGAGCCGTGGTCGGCGCTGTCCCGCTTCCTGCGGACGTCGGTTGCCTCGGGCGCCGGCCGGCTGCTGCCGCCGCAGGTGCTGCGGGTCGGGGTGCCGGACGACGCCGACACCGACGGTGGCCTGGGTGGTTCCGGTGGTGCGGCCGCCGGTGATCCGCGGGTGCCGCAGCAGCGGATACAGCCGGGCACCGGCGAGCTGCGGCTGGTGCCCGAGGAGTCCGCCGCCGCCAGGGCGTCGGCCGTCGGCGGAGGTTCCGTCGCGGACGCCGCGGGCCCTGTCCCAGCCTCTGCCACAGGTCCTGCGGCAGCTTCTGTCACGGGCTCTGCCTCGGGCTCTGTCACGGGCTCTGTCATGGGTTCCGTGGCGAGCGACGACGGGGCCGCGGCACTGCTGGAGGTCGTGGGCCGGCTCGTGGAGCGGGCGCGGACGGCGGGTGAGCTGCGGCCGGACGTGTCGGTGTCGGACGTACTGCTGGTCATAGCCACGGCGGCGCCCTCGCTGCCGGACCCGGTCCAGCAGGCGGCGGCCTCGGCCCGGCTGCTGGACATCCTGCTGGAGGGGCTGCGGTCGCGGCCGGTGTAAGACGGCGGCGCCGTCGGGAGCCCGTTTCTCCTTCCCCGAACGGCTGAGCGTCATTACCGCGGCACGTGAAGTCCCCACAGACGAGTGACGGTCGGCACAGGGGGGTCCTGAACAAAAGCCAATATGGCACGCTGACCCGGTGTTCGGACTGGCTGGGCAGGTTGGCGGGGGCTTTCCGCGATGAGCGTTGACGGGCGGGACGGGTCACTCGGTGACGGCGAGAGCGGTCCCGGTGAGGTCGAGACCGGCGAGAGCCGGATCGGCCGCACCGGGGACGGTGGCGCCCGGGCGGGCGACTCGCCTCAGGTGCCGGGCCAGGGCGGTCCGCCCCATGCCGGGCGGGACGCCGCTCCCGTGGAGGACGGCGGCCGAGGTCCCTCCCGGGACGGCGACCGCGAGGGTGCCGCCGAGGACGAGCGCCGTGCGGGGGCCGGGGTTCCGGCCCAGCGCGAGCTGCACGAGGACAGCGTCCTGCCGCCGCCGCGCGACCTGTACGACGACGGCATCCTGCCGCCGCCGCGCGAGTTTCCGGCGTCCGACGCCGAGCTGATCGGGCGGATGCGCTCGGGCGACGACACGGCCTACGAGGAGTTGTACCGGCGCCACGCGGACGCGGTACGCCGGTATGCGCGCACCTGCTGCCGCGACGCCCACACCGCGGACGACCTCACCGCCGAGGTGTTCGCCCGCATGCTCCAGGCGGTGCGCGGCGGTTCGGGACCCGAGCACGCCGTACGCGCCTACCTGCTCACCGCGGTCCGGCGCGTCGCCGCCGGCTGGACCCGGTCGGCCGGGCGGGAGCAACTCGTCGAGGACTTCGCGGTGTTCGCCACGCAGGCCGCGCACACCGCGAAGGTGCCGGACGACGACACCCTGGAGCTGGGCGCCGACGTCCGCGCCATGCACGAGGCCGAGCAGTCGATGGCCATGCGGGCGTTCCGGTCGCTGCCGGAGCGGTGGCAGGCCGTGCTGTGGCACACCGAGGTGGAGGACGAGTCGCCGAGCGAGGTGGCCATGCTCTTCGGGCTGGACGCCAACGGCACCCGTGTGCTGGCCAGCCGCGCCCGCGAGGGGCTCAAGCAGGCCTATCTCCAGGCCCACGTCAGCGATGCCCTCGCCACCGACGAGGAGTGCGCCCGCTACGCCGACCAGCTCGGCACGTACGCGCGCGGCAGGCTGCGCATCCGGGCCGAACGCGGGCTGCGCAAACACCTGGAGGAGTGCGCCAGGTGCCGGCTGGCCGCGACCCAGATCAAGGAGGTCGCGAGCGGCATTCCCGCCGTGGTGCCCGTCGCGGTCATCGGCTGGTTCGGTGTCGCCGGATACGCGAAGGCGGCCGGCCTCATCGCCGGGGGCGCGGGCGCCGGTGCGGCGGGAGCCGCGGGCGCGGCGGCCGCGGCGAGCGGCGGCGCGTCCGGCGGAGCGGGCGCCGGTGCCGGGGCGGCGGCCTCCGAGGGACTGGGCGCGCCGGTGAAGGCCGGTATCGCGGCCGGTGTGGTCGCGGTGGCCGCCGCGGCGGCGCTGGCCCTGGCCCTGATCGGCGACGACACCCCGGGCAAGGAGCCGCCGAAGGCCGCCCCGCCCGCATCCTCACCGGTGGCGCAGCCCGCCCCGGACACCCCCGCGCCCTCGACCCGACCGCCCCGCCCGCCCGAACCGGTGGCAGCCCCCAAGCCGGCCCCCACCCCGACCCCGACCCCGACCCCGACCCCGAAGCCCACCCCGAAACCGAAACCGACCCCCACCCCGACTCCCCCGCCGAAGCCGAAGCCGACCCCCACCCCGACACCTCCCCCGCCGCCCCCGCCGCCGCCCGCTCCGACCGTCTACCAGTGGAGCGAGCTGGCGTACGACGTGAGCGGCGACGGCACCGGCCCCGAGATGCGGCTGACCGGAAGCAGCTGGGTGTGGCAGCGCTCCGCCCTGTCGATCGACGACGTGTCGTACGCCCACGGCGTCACCGTCAACGGCGGCTCCTCGGTCACCATCGACCTCAACCGCGACTGCTCGTCCTACGACGCGCTGGCCGGCGTCGACGACCTGACGATGAAGCTGGGCAAGGTCCACTTCTCGGTGTACGCGGACGACGTCCGGCTGTGGAACTCGGGGATGGTCAAGGGCGGGGACCCCGCCGTACCCGTCCATGTGGACATCTCGGGACGGGAGACGCTGCGGCTGGTGACCGAGCCGCACAGCCCCTTCGACTCGTTGGCGCTCGCGGACTGGGCCCAGTCCCGCTTCACCTGCGCGTAGGAGCCTGCGGAACCGGCCGCCGCACCGCCGTCTCCAGCTCGCCGACGACGTCCCGGGGCGTGAGGCAGGCGCCCGCGGCCACTTCGGCGGCGTACCGCTCCGGGCCGAGGACACCGCGGGCGGCGGCCTCGGCCCGCTCGGCGTGTGCCCGGTCCGGCATGGGGCGCGGGCGGTCGCCGCGCCAGTGCCCGGCTGCACCGAGCAGCCGTACCGCACGGGCCTGGTCACCGATGTCGCTCAGCAGCCCCGCCGCGCTGTCCACCAGGGTCGCGAGGACCAGCTCGGCGCACCGTTCCTCGACGGCCGTCCGAAGGGTGTCCACCAGCAGCGGCAAGGCTGCCCCCGGCCCCGACTCGCCCGCCGTCACGAGCGCGTCCACCAGCCCCAGCATGGCGAGGAACTGCGGCGGCGGCGTGCCGCGCAGGCACTCCTCGCGGGCCGCCTCCCACAGGACGCGGGCCCGCGCGAACTCCTCGTCCACCACCGCGAGCCCGGCCCGCAGCATCAGAACGAAGGCCTTGGAGTCCACCACGCCGTACCGGTCGGCCGCCGCGCCGGCCTCGTCGAGTACGCCGAGCGCCGTGCCGTGGTCCCCCTCGCGGTAGGCGATCTCGGCGAGCCGGGCGATGAGGAACGGTGCCTCCGCGAAGGCCCCCACCTCCTCGGCGAGCCGCAGCGCCTCCGCGTACTCGGCCCTGGCCTCCTCGTAGCGGCCGCGCACCATGGCGGCCTCGCCGAAGGCGCTGCACACCTGGGCCTCCACCAAGCGGTCGCCGACGCGTCGGCTGAGCACACGCATCTCCGCCAGATCGTCGTCGATACCTGCGGGGGAGCCCGAGATGTCGACCACCGCATGCGTACGGAACATGAGACTGGCGGCGATCTCCCACTCGCCCCCATGGGCACGGCAGTTGGCGACGGAGGCGTCCATGGATCCCTGGACGTCGCCGGAGTCGCTGACGAAGAACTCGGTCAGCGGCCAGACGAGACCGGGCACCCGGGCCGCTTCGGGACCGCCCGCCGCGAAGTGGTCCCGCACCCGCCGGACGTACCGCCGCATGCGCTCGTCGAACAGTCCCTCCCTCGGCGCGGTCTCGAAGGTGAGGAGGATGTGCATCATCCGCACCTGCATGCGCAAGGAGTGCAGCGGGTGCGTCGGGCCACCCTCGCTCCCGGCGAGGAGCGCGCCGACGGGGTCGGCGGTGGCGAGCACGTCCGCCGTCGGCACCTGGCCACCCCCCGCATCCAGGGCGGCTCCGAGGCGCAGCACCCGGTCCAGCCATCTGACGCCTTCATGCCGGTAGTTGCGCAGCCACCAGAACCAGCCCATGGCGAGCGCGAGGGCCGCGGCCTCCGGCTCGTCGCCCGCGCCGAGGGAGCGGTCGAGGGCCGCGCGGATGTTGTCGTGCTCGGTCTCCAGGCGGGTGATGTACGGCAGTTGTCCGGCCGAGCGCAGCAGCGGGTCGGCTTCCTGGGCCAGGGCGCGGGCCCACGCGCGGTGGGCGCGTTCGGCGGCGTCGCGCAGCCCGGGCGTCTCGGCGGCGCGTTCCTCCGCGTACTCGTGAATGGTCTCCAGCAGGCGATAGCGCATGGCGGCACCGTCGGCGCCCGGGTCGGCGACGACGAGGGACTTGTCGACGAGGGCCCCGAGGAGGTCCGCAGCGGGCCCGGTGCCCACGGCCTCCGCGGCCGCCAGGTCCCAGCCGCCCGCGAAGACCGACAGTTCACGCAGCAACGTGCGTTCCGCCTCGTCGAGGAGGTCCCAGGACCAGTCGACGACCGCGCGCAGCGTCTGCTGGCGGGGCAGGACGGTACGGCTGCCCGAGGTGAGCAGGCGGAAGCGGTCGTCGAGCCGGTCGGCGATCTCCCGTGGGGTGAGCAGCCGCAGCCGCGCGGCCGCCAGCTCGATGGCCAGCGGCAGTCCGTCCAGACGCCGGCAGATCTCAGCGACCGCCTCCTCGTCCCGCAGGACCGCGTCCGCGTCGGGACGCACGGCGCCGGCGCGCGCGGTGAACAGGCGTTGCGCCTGCTCGGGGGTGAGCGGCTCGACCGGTCGCACCGACTCGCCGGGCACGCCCAGGGGTTCCCGGCTGGTGGCGAGGACGGTGAGGCCCGGGCAGCGGGTCAGCAGGGTTTCGGCGAGCCGGGCCGCAGCGCCGATGACGTGTTCGCAGTTGTCGAGGACCAGGAGTTGGCTGCGTGGGGCGCAGTACTCGACGAGCAGGGCGACGGGGTCGGTCTGCACGGCCGGCCGGTCGCCGGTCAGCAGCACGGTCTCGCGCAGCCCGAGGGCGTTGACGACGGCGCCGGGCACCGCGTCCGGCCGGTCGAGCGGAGCGAGCTCGACCAGCCACGCCTGCTCGAGCCCGGCGGCGGCCTCCTCGGCGAGACGGGTCTTCCCGGATCCGCCGGGCCCGGTGAGGGTGACGAGTCGGGCCCCGTGCAGTTCGGAACGGATGGCGTCGATTTCCAGTTCCCGTCCCACGAAGGTGGTCAGCCGAGGCCTGATGTTGCCCTTGCGGCCGTCGGACGGAGCCCGCTCGGGTGCCGGGGCGAGCCGCTCCGCGCTCCGGGCGCCGAGCAGTTCGGCGTGCAGGGCGCGCAGCCGGGGACCGGGTTCGGTGCCCAGGCCGTCGGCGAGGGTGCGGCGGGCGCTCTCGTAGGCGGCCAGCGCGTCGGCGTCGCGGCCGGAGGCGCGCAGGGCGGCGATGAGGAGGGCGTGCAGCGGTTCGTCGTACGGGTGCGCGGTGGTCAGTTCGCGCAGCCGCGGTACGGCGTCGTGGGCGTCACCGAGACGCAGACCGGCCTCGATACGGGCGCGGGTCGCCTCCAGGCGCAGGGCGTCGGGGCCGGCGGCGTGACCGGGGAGATCGGCCAGGGCGGGGCCGCGCCAGAGGGCGAGCGCCTCGTCCAGGTGCCGGGCGGCGGTCGCGGCATCGCCGTGTTCGAGGGCGGTGGTGCCCTGCCGTACGAGGCGCTCGAAGACGAACAGGTCCACGTCGTCGCGGGTCGCCACGAGCCGGTATCCGCCGGGGGCGGAGGCGACGGCCTCTTTGCCGACGGTACGGCGGAGGCGGCCGACCAGCGCCTGGAGGGCGGCGGGGGCGTCCTGCGGGGGGTCGTCCTCCGCCCAGACCTCGTCGATCAGCGTGGTGGGCGTGACGACGTCGCCGGGGCGCAGGGCGAGGGCGGTGAGCAGCGCGCGTAGGCGGGGACCGCCGGGGTTTACGACGGTGCCGTGGTCCTCCGTCTGGGTGACGCCCAGGATTCTGTACCGCACGGAGTCATTGTCGCCGCACCGGTGTGGTGCGGGCACCCACCTCAGACCCGCCGCACGACCGCCCCGGCCCCGCCCAGCGCCCCCCGCTGCGGCGCGATGCCCGCGGGTACCGCGCGTTGGCGGGCCGGGGTGCCGGTCCAGCAGGTGCCGCGGCGGGCCAGGAGGCGGCCGAGCCACAGCTCCAGGGAGACGAGGTCGGCCAGCCCGTCCAGCGGCAGCGGTTCACCCGCGGCCGCCGCCCGCACCGCCTTGCGCACGACCCGCGCCTCCACCAGACCGGCCTCCGCGAGCAGCGGCCGGTCGAAGAGCCCGAGCAGGGAGTCCGCGGCGACCCGCAGCCCCGTCCGCGCCGTGGAGGCCGCCAGCGCCTGCGTGGGCGCCCCCCACCCGCTCGGCAGCTCGCTCACCCCCGCCCCCTCCAGCACCGTCCGCAGGATCGCCGCCCGCGCCCCCGGCTGCACCCGCAGCGCCTCCGGCAGAGCCCGGCAGGCCCGTACGACCTGGTTGTCCAGGAACGGCGTGTGCAGCCGCTGGAAGCGGATCTCCGCGGCCTGCTCCAGCACCCGCACCTCGGCCGCCTGCCGCGCCAGCGCCGCCCGCGCCCGGAAGTCCCCCGGACGCTGCCCGGGACCCACCCCCGACCGCTGCGAGGACGTCTGCAGGCGAACCGATACTTCAGCCAGCGCCTCTCCGGTCAGCCACCGCGCCGCCGGCCCCGGCCCGGCCCAGGTCAGCGCGGCCAGGGAGGCGTCCATCGCCCCGTCGCCCGGCGTGTCGAACCGTCTGCGCAGCAACCGCTCGGCGAGCACCTCCAGCCCACTCCGGTACGGCGTGCGCGCCAGCCGCCGCGCCGCGCCGTACACGCGCGCGGGGACCAGCACCGACCCGTCGGCCTTGGCCAGTGCGGCGACCGGCCGGACCAGATGGCGCCGCTTGCGGTCCATGAGCAGGTCGGCGAGGCGCGCCGGATGCGCGTCGAGCACCTGCCGCGCCCCGTACCCGGTGAAGTGGTCCGCACTGCCCGCCGCCAGCCGCGCCCGGTGCCGTGCGGCGGAGACCAGGGAAGAGGCCGGTTCGTCGGTCAGCGGCCCGTCCAGCGCGGCGTACGGCAGCATGTCCTCGCCCCCGGTGACGACCACGTGGTGCAGCCGCGGGTTGGCCGCGAGCGCCCCCGCCCGCGCCAGCTCGGGCTCCTGCCCGCCGACGGCGAGGTCGTTGAAGGTGACGGCCAGCAGCCGCTCCCCCGCTCCGGTCCCGTGTCCGAGCACGGTCCCCGGCATCCCCGGCAGCCCGGCCGCCAGCAGCGCCAGCGTGCCCGAGGCCGGCCCGCCGGACAGGTCGGCCCCGATGCCCGGCACCGGCATCCCGCGGGCCGCCCGCCGCTCCGCGGGCCCCATGCCCGGGACGGGCCCGGGGTCGATGCCGTCCCCGGGGACGTGCCGCGGCGCGGCGAGCCGGGTGCGCACCGCGTCCACCAGGGCGTCCCGCACGCCGTCCACCGCACGGTCGGGGTCGGCCGAGGGCGCCGCGACGGCGAGCGAGGCCACCGGTTCGTACCCGGCGATCTCCCGCGCCCCGGCACGCAGAATCAGCGCGTGCCCCGGCGGAACACGCTTCACGCCGTCGTACGGGGTGGAGTCGTCCAGCGCGGCCGGCACGTCGGGCGTGGCGAGCAGCGCGGCGAGGTGGCCGAAGTCGAGGTTGGCCTCGACGAGGTCGGCCAGCGGCAGCGCGGCGGTCGCGTAGGCGGTGCCGGAGGCCCAAGGGGTGTGGAAAACCGGCCGCGCGCCCGCGAGGTCGCCGCAGACGGTGATCCGCCGCCCCACCTGGACGACGGCCGTGTAGCTGCCGGGCCACGCCGTCAGATGCCGAAGCGCGCCCCCGCGCGCGGCGAACAGCGCGACCCGCAGCTGCTCGTCGCTCGCCCCGCAGATGCCGAGCACGGCGATCCGGGTCTGCGCGTCGGCGGCGACGACGCGCACCTCGTCGGGCCGCCAGTCGCCGACCGCCCACAGCGGATCGGGGTCGCCCCACAACGGCTGGGCGCCCACGGGCTGCACGGTCTCACCGTCGTAGCCGGTGGCCCCGGCGGAGCCGCCCGCTCCGGCGATCCCCGCTGCTGCTCCCACTCCCACGGCGGCGCTGCTCCACCCCACCAACCACCGCATCGACGCCTCCACAGGCTGGGGACAACCAGTGCACGGTACGAACTGGTTCCCCATGCTGCCATGAAGGGCGCGCCACAGAGCGTCGGCGGAGCCGCGTGTGCTCCGCGAGTGCGCCCCGCGGAGACTCACGCGAGAACGCCGGGACATCGCCGCGGGACCGTCAACTCCCGTTCCCCCACGGCGAAGACGACGCGAATGCGCCCCCGCAACGCGCCCTTTGGCTCCCCAACGCGCCCTCAACTCCCATGGTGAGGGCGGTTGTACCCCGAAATCACCAACGGTGATTTTCAGCCAAATCGGCGCCACGCGGCCACACTCGAACACGCTCCGTACAAACTCTGCGCACCGCCCGTCAGCGCACCGGCGGCGCGCAGTCCGGGGGACGGGACTCGCCCCCCGGACCGGTCCGCCGCCCGCGGGGATGTAGGCGGCGGCGTCCCCCAGCCCACTGGATCCAGTACAGCGGGCCGACCCACGCACCGCCATGGAATCGCTCCCGCCGTGGCCGGAGAAGAGCGCACGCACGGGCGCACGGCCACACATCGGGAGCACGCGGCAACAGACCGTACATACACCGCACTTGAGTACGGACCACAATCCCGCCATCCGGAACAATGCCTCTTAACGCCTGGGATGCGGCGAACTACGCTGGGTTTACGAATGCCGCGTGGTTATGCCAGCGCGGCAGCCGTCTGTGTCGAGGGGTGGCGCATGTCCAGGGAGCAACGCGGGCCGAACGAAAAGCTCGGCGCCGTTCTCGCCCTCGCGGGAATCAGCAACGCAGGACTCGCCCGGCGCGTCAACGACCTCGGCGCCCAACGCGGGTTGACACTTCGCTACGACAAGACGTCGGTGGCGCGCTGGGTGTCGAAGGGCATGGTGCCGCAGGGTGCGGCGCCGCACCTCATCGCCGCCGCCATAGGCCAGAAGCTCGGCCGACCGGTGCCGCTCCACGAGATCGGCCTGGCGGACGCGGATCCCGCCCCCGAGGTGGGCCTCGCCTTCCCGCGGGACGTCGGCCAGGCGGTCAGGTCCGCCACCGAGCTGTACCGTCTCGACCTCGCCGGCCGCCGCACCGGCGGCGGCATCTGGCAGTCGCTCGCCGGTTCGTTCGCGGTGAGCGCGTACGCGACGCCCGCCTCCCGGTGGCTGATAACCCCGGCCGACAGCTCGGTGGCGCGCGAGGTGAGCCCGGCCGAGGGCTCCGGCGCACCGCTCAAAGTCGGCCACAGTGATGTGCAGAAGCTGCGCGAGGCCGCCGAGGACGCCCGCCGCTGGGACTCCAAGTACGGCGGCGGCGACTGGCGTTCCTCGATGGTCCCCGAGTGCTTACGCGTCGAGGCGGCCCCGCTCCTCCTCGGCTCCTACTCCGACGAGGTCGGCCGCGCCCTGTTCGGCGCCTCGGCCGAACTGACCCGGCTGGCCGGCTGGATGGCCTTCGACACCGGCCAGCAGGAGGCGGCCCAGCGCTACTACATCCAGGCCCTGCGCCTGGCCCGCGCGGCGGCGGACGTCCCGCTCGGCGGTTACGTCCTCGCCTCGATGTCCCTCCAGGCGACCTACCGCGGCTTCGGCGACGAGGGCGTGGACCTCGCCCAGGCCGCCCTGGAGCGCAACCGCGGCCTGGCCACGGCCCGCACCATGAGCTTCTTCCGCCTGGTCGAGGCCCGCGCCCACGCGCGCGCGGGCGACGCGGTGGCGGCCGGCGCCGCCCTGAAGGCCGCCGAGAGCTGGCTGGAGCGCGCCCGTCCCGGCGACAGCGATCCGACGTGGCTGGGTTTCTACTCCTACGACCGGTTCGCCGCCGACGCGGCCGAGTGCTACCGCGACCTGAAGGCACCACGCCAGGTCCGCCGGTTCACCGAGCAGGCGCTGTCGCAACCGACGGAGGAGTTCGTACGCTCGCACGGTCTCAGACTCGTCGTCTCGGCGGTGGCCGAGCTGGAGTCCGGCAATCTGGACGCCGCCTGCGAGCAGGGCGTGCGGGCGGTGGAGGTGGCCGGGCGCATCTCCTCGGCCCGTACCACCGAGTACGTGAAGGACCTCCTGCACCGTCTGGAGCCGTACGGCGACGAGCCGCGCGTGGTGGAGCTGCGCGAGCGCGCCCGCCCGCTGCTGGTGACTCCGGCCTGATCGCCCGATCGTCCGCCCCTCCCGGGTTTGAGGGCATTGTCAGTGGCGCAGTGCACTATCGAAGCGGGAGGTGGGCCGGGAAATGGAAGAAGTGCGGACCGGGCTCGTTCGGAGCATCGCGTACGACTGCGACGTGCTGGTGATCGGCGGCGGGATCGTCGGCCTGTCCACGGCGTACGCGATCACCCGCGCCGCCCCGGGCACCCGGGTCACGGTCCTGGAGAAGGAGCCGGGCCCCGCCCGCCACCAGACGGGCCGCAACAGCGGCGTGATCCACAGCGGTGTCTACTACCGCCCCGGCTCCCTCAAGGCGCGCTACGCGGTCCGGGGCGCCGCCGAGATGGTCAAGTTCTGCGCCGAGTACGGCATCGCCCACGCCGTCACCGGCAAGCTGATCGTCGCCACCGACCGCGCCGAGCTGCCCCGCCTGCACGCCCTCGTGCAGCGCGGCCGGGAGAACGGCATACCGGTGCGCGAGCTGAGCGGCGCCCAGATCCAGGAGTACGAGCCCGAGGTGCGCGGCCTCGCCGCCATACACGTCGGCACCACCGGAATCTGCGACTACGGCGCCGTGGCCCGGCAGCTCGCCCGGGCGTCCGGGGCGGAGATCCGCTACGGCGCCGAGGTGCACCGCGTCGACCGGCGCCCCGGCCTGGGCGTCGCCGTCCGCACCCGCACCGGGGACGTGCTCCGGGCCCGGGCCCTGGTCAACTGCGGCGGGCTGCACTGCGACGAGATCGCGCGGCTGACCGGGGACGACCCGGGCATGCGGATCGTCCCGTTCCGGGGCGAGTACTACGAGCTGGCGCGGCCGGAGCTGGTGCGGGGACTGGTGTATCCGGTGCCGGACCCTGCGTTCCCGTTCCTCGGCGTGCATCTGACCCGGGGGATCGACGGCGGCGTGCACGTCGGACCGAACGCGGTTCCGGCGCTGGCCCGCGAGGGATACGGCTGGGGCGTGGTGCGCCCCCGCGAGCTGGGCGGAACCCTTGCCTGGCCGGGTTCGTGGCACATGGCCCGGCGGCACTGGAGATACGGGGCGGGCGAGCTGCGGCGGTCGCTGTCCAGGAGCGCCTTCACGGCCGCGGTCCGCAGACTGCTGCCGGCGGTGACGGAGGACGACCTGGTCGCGGCGCCCGCCGGGGTCCGGGCGCAGGCGGTGCTCGCGGACGGCACGCTGGTGGACGACTTCCTGATCAAGGAGGGCGCCCACGCGGTGCACGTCCTGAACGCGCCGTCGCCCGCGGCGACCGCGTCCCTGCCCATCGGCCGGGAGGTGGCCCGCAGGGCGCTGGCGATGCTGGCGGACCAGGGACCACCCGGCCGCCCGGCCACCCGGCGGCCCGGCTAGCCGCGCCCGGGCGCGCTGCTGCCCTCGTACGAACCGAGGCCCTCGATCAGGGCGACGAGGGCCGGGTCCCCCGCGAAGCGCTCGGCGTGGATCCGCCGGATGCGGTCACCCGTGGCCGGATCCTCGTCGTCGGTCAGGTCGTGGGAGACCATGTGCCGCACCAGCGGCAGCCCGATCTCGTCGACCCGCCGGTGCAGCGGCGCGTGCATGTACGCCCGGTAGCCCTCGATGTCCTCGACGGCGAACATCGCTCCGTAGTCGAAGTCGCCGCCCACGTCGCGCCCGACCGTCCAGTACGCGACGGCATCGATCTCGCGCCCCATCCTGCGGAGCATCTCGAGCGCCTCCTCGACCTTGTCCTGGGGGGCGTCGGGGCGCATGGCCAGGCGGATCTGGTGGTGAATCACAGAGTCTCTCCCCACGGATACAACTGCCGTTTCAGTCAATCGCTTACGTTATAGACTCTAACTACTTCGACAGGCAGTCGCAACCACGGGCGCGGTCTAAAATCGACGCATTGTGTCTGACTCCCACCACACCTCCGATGCCGCACCCGCTTCCCTGCGGCACGTCCGTGCCAAGGGCGAGCCCCGCTTCCCCGACGGGCCCAAGGCCGATCCCGCCGGGTCGCACTTCGAGCGGCGGATCCGCAGCTTCCAGCCCCGGCGGAGCCGGGTGACCGCCGGGCAGGCGGACGCGCTGCAGCGGCTGTGGCCCCGGTGGGGACTGGACATCGACGGTCAGCGGATCGTCGACCTCGCCGAACTCTTCGGCAACGCCCGGCCCGTCGTCCTGGAGGTCGGCTTCGGCATGGGCGAGGCCACCGCCCGGATGGCCGCCGCCGACCCGGACACCAACATCCTCGCCGCCGACGTCCACACCCCCGGCCAGGGCAACCTGCTCGGCCTGGCGGAGCGGCAGGAGCTGTCCAACATCCGGGTGGCCAACGGCGACGCGATCATCCTGCTGCGCGAGATGCTCGCCCCCGACTCGCTCGCCGGGCTGCGCGTCTACTTCCCCGACCCGTGGCCGAAGAAGCGGCACCACAAGCGCCGGCTGATCCAGCCGGAGTTCCTGACCCTGGCCGCGGCCCGGCTCGCTCCGGGGGCCGTGCTGCACTGCGCCACCGACTGGGAGCCGTACGCCGAGGAGATGCTCGACGTGCTGACCGCGCACCCCGGCTTCGAGAACACCGTGCCCGACGGCGGATTCGCGCCACGCCCCGAGCACCGGCCCCTGACCCGTTTCGAGGGCCAGGGACTGGACAAGGGACATGTGGTGAACGACCTGCTCTTCCGCCGCGTACCGCACAAGGAGCTGCCCCCCACCGGTTAGGGTCCTGCCGTGGCCACCTGTCCCCCGTATCCGACCCGTGCGCACCGGCATACGCACTGGTGGCAGCGGACCTGGGTCCGTTACGGCGCGCTGATCACCCTGCTCGCGCTCTCCGGCCTGGTGATCCTGGCCCTGGTGCGGGAACAGACGGGCACGCAGGGGTTCCTGGTGGGGCTGGGCCTGGCGGTGCTGCCGGTGCCGCTGCTCATAGCCGCGTTCCGCTGGCTGGACCGGGTGGACCCCGGCCCCTGGCGGAACCTGCTCTTCTGCTTCGCCTGGGGGGCCTGCGCGGCGGCGCTGATAGCGATCGTCGCCAACAGCTTCGCGACCCGCTGGATAGCCACCGCGACCGCCGACCCGGCGAGCGCGGACACCCTGGGCGCCACGGTCATAGCCCCGGTCGTCGAGGAGTCCGCCAAAGCGGCCGCCGTCCTCCTCGTCTTCCTCTTCCGCAGGCGGGACTTCACCGGCATCGTCGACGGCGTGGTCGTCGCCGGGGTCACCGCCACCGGTTTCGCCTTCACCGAGAACATCCTCTACCTGGGTACCGCCTTCGGCACCGACCAGCTCACCGGCGACAGCGGCATCGCCTCCGTCACCGCGGCGACCTTCTTCGTGCGGGTCGTGATGTCGCCGTTCGCGCACCCGCTGTTCACCGTGCTCACCGGCATCGGCTTCGGCGTCGCCGCGCTCTCGACGGGCCGGCACCACCTGCGCCGGGCCCTGCTCCCCCTGGCCGGACTGCTGCTCGCGATGGGCATGCACGCACTGTGGAACGGCTCGGCCGCGTTCGGCGAGTACGGCTTCTTCGCCGTGTACGCGGCGTTCATGGTGCCGTCCTTCGGCCTGCTGACCTGGCTGGTGATCTGGACCCGGCAGCGCGAACTGGGCACCGTGCGGGCCGAGCTGCCCGCGTACGTCGTGGCCGGCTGGCTCACGCCCGCGGAGCCGTACGCGCTCGGCTCGATGCGGGCCCGCCGCATCGCCCGGCAGTACGCCCGCCGGCACGCCGGGAAGGAAGGGGCGCGGGCGGTGGCGCGGTACGAGGCCTGCGCGACCTCGGTGGCGTTCCTGCGGCAGCGGGGCCGCCGGGGCCGGGCGGGCGCCGACTTCGCCGTACGGGAGCGGGCACTGCTGGACGCCCTGTGGCACCTGCGGGACCTCGCCCGCCCGGCCCTGGACCACGCGGCCCGGGCCACGGCACCGCCGCCGCCCGTGCCGCAGCCGGTGCCGCCGTGGGCGTATCCGTACGGCGGGACGCACGGCGCGTACGGCCTCCGGACCGCGCCCACTCCCTACGCCCCGCAGGCCCCGTACGCCCCCCACGCCCTCTACGGGCCGCTCGGACCGCAGGCCCCGCACAACCCGTACGCGCCGCCACACACCCCGTATGCGCCGCCGTACACCCCGTACGCGCCACCCGGCCCCCACCGCCCGTAGGTCCGCGACGCGAGGACCGTCCGCTCAGGCGGACGCCCGGGTCAGCCGGCCGACCTCGTCCTCCGTCAGGCTCAGCTCGGCCACGCCCAGCAGCGCCGGCAGCTGCTCCACCGTGCGCGCGGACGCGATCGGCGCCGCCACCGTCGGCCGGGCGGCCAGCCAGGCGAGGGCGACCGTGGCGACGGGGGCGTCGTGGGCCTCGGCGATCTCGTCCAGGGCGGCCAGCACCCGGCGGCCCCGCTCGGTCTTAAGGTGCTTGGCCGCACCGCCCGCCCGCGGGCTGTCCACCTCCGTGCCGGGCCGGTACTTGCCGGTGAGGAAGCCGGCCGCGAGGGCGTAGTACGGCACGGCGGCGAGCCCCGCCCGCTCGGCGAGGTCGCGCAGCTCGCCCTCGTACGTGTCGCGGGAGACCAGGTTGTAGTGCGGCTGGAGGGCGACGTACCGGGCGAGGCCCTCGCGGTCGGAGAACTCCAGGGACGCGGCGAGCCGCTCGGCGGAGATGTTGGAGGCGGCGATGTGCCGCACCTTGCCGGCCTTCACCAGTTCGTCGAGCGCGCCGACGATCTCCTCGACCGGCACCTCGGGCTTGTCGAAGTGGGTGTAGTACAGGTCGATGTGGTCGGTGCCCAGGCGGCGCAGCGAGGCGTCGGCCGCGGCCCTGATGTTCGCGGCGGACAGGCCCGGGTACTCGGGGTGCTGGCTGACCTTGGTGGCGAGGACGACGTCGTCACGGTTGCCGCGGGCCGCGAACCACTCGCCCAGGACGGTCTCGGACTCACCGCCGCTGTTGCCGTCGACCCACGCCGAGTAGGAGTCGGCGGTGTCGACGAAGTTGCCGCCGGCCGCCGTGTAGGCGTCCAGGACGGCGAAGGACCGGTCTCGGTCGGCGGTCCAGCCGAAGACGTTGCCGCCCAGGGCCAGGGGGAAGACCTCGAGGTCGGAGGAGCCGAGCTTGCGCAGAGAAGTCATGTAGGGACTCAACGACCGCGCCGGAGCGGGCGATTCCGGCAGGCACGCAAAATCCCCGCAAACCGGCAGCCCTGACGTCGGGGGGTCGCCGTCAGGACCGCCGGGGATCGGCGGGGCGCGTCGTGGGCGGGGTGGCTCAGGGGGTGAGGCCCTTGCTCTGCAGCCAGGCCATCGGATCGATGCCGGTGCCGCCGTCGGTGTGCACCTCGAGGTGGAGGTGGGCGCCGGTGACGTTGCCGGTGGCGCCGACACGGCCGATGACGTCGCCGGTGGTGACCTGCTGGCCGACGCTGACGTTGATGGAGGACTGGTGCGCGTACCAGAGCTCGGTGCCGTCGTCGAGGGTGAGCACCGTCTTGTAGCCGTACGACCCGTCCCAGCCGGCCGACGTGATGGTGCCGCTGTGCACCGCCTTGAGCAGCGTGCCCGTGGGGGCGGCGAAGTCGAGGCCGGTGTGGTGGCCGGAGGACCAGAGGGAGCCGGCCTGGTTGAACGTGGAGGAGATCGTGTACGAGGAGGTCGGCAGCGTGAACTGCTTGGCCAGCTTCGCGAGCCGCTCGGCCTCGGCCTTCTTCGCGGCCTCCTCCTCCGCCTTCTTCTTGGCGGCGGCGGCCTTCTCCTCGGCCTCCTTCTCCGCCTTGGCGGCGGCTTCCGCGGCCTTCTTCTCGGCCGCGGCGGCGGCTTCGGCGGCGGCCTTGGTCTCGACCTGCGCCTGCTGCTGCTCGGCCTGCGCCATGATCCGGGCCCGCAGCGACTCACCAGCGCCGGTGGTGCCGGTCTTCTCCGCGCTGTCGGCGGCGACGGCCTGGGTGATGCCGCTGAGCGGGGTGGCGGAACCCTCGGGCTCCGACTTCTCGTCGTCGCCGGGGAGGAGCGAGCCGACGTTCGGCAGGTCCGGCATGGAGATGGACACCGGCGGCTTGCCGGTCTGCGCGCTGGCCATGCCGCCCGCTCCGACGGCGGCTATGACACCGACGCCGAGGACGGTGGAGCTGCGGGCGAGTCCGCCGCGCTGCTTGGCCACGCGGTGCCGGCCGCGTACGGGGCGGATGGATTCCGCGGTGGGATTCCACTCCTCCCAGGGGCCCTCTTCGGTGCGGTAGCCGTCGTAGCCGAAGGTGTCGGTGCCGTGCCCACTGGGCGCGGACGGGGCCTCGGGGGCAGGCCGGTTGGACGCCACGTGGGCGTACTCCTTTCCTTCCTTTCGCCTACCGGGTTAGCTGACGGGTTCGGAGCAGGAAGGTCTCCTACGGGTGTCTGCCGACCGTTTTCCACGGCGGCATACGCCCGATTCACCCCAATGTGGTGGTTCCCCGGTTCCCTTGCGGGATTCGGCGCGTGCGCACGGAGCCGCCTTCTGTGACGGCTGGGACGACCGCGCTGCGTTATCGAACGTTAATAGACGCGAGGCTCCGATTCCAAGCCGTTCCTCTTGATCATTACCGAATACGGCCGGGACGTACGCCTCACGACCGGTGAAAACCGGGCGAGTTGACCCGGCCTCGGTATTCCCTCTCGCGCCAGTTTCTTCTGACGGTGTATCAGTTGTTATGCGGAGGGGGGTCGCGCTGTCACGGCTCGTGACAATGATCATGATCACCGCGCCGGGGGCGCCGGACGGCGAGCAGTGCCATGTCGTCCGCCATGCCGCCCCCGGAGTGCCGGCGCACGTCCTCGGCGAGGGTGGCGAGCAGGGTCGCCGGATGCGGGAAGACGCGGCCGGTCAGCCGCGCCTGCGGATCGTAGAACTCGCCCTTCGCGTCCCGGGCTTCGGTCAGCCCGTCGGTGTAGAGCAGCAGTGTGGCCCCGCCGGGGAAGGGGGCCTCCTCCGCCCGGTCGGGCCACACTCCCAGCTCGCCCATGCCGAGCGGCAGCGCCGACTCGTGGGCGGGCAGCGGGCCGAGGGTGCCGTCGCCGTAGAGCAGCAGGGGCGGCGGATGGCCGCGGTTGACGATGCGGACGGTGCCGCCGCCGTGCGGGAGTTCGGCGAGGACGGCGGTGGTGAAGCCCTCGAAGGCGTCCAGTCCGTCGCGTCGGGTGCCCTCGCGCGCCAGCGCCCGCTCCAGGCGCTGTGCCACCGCCTCCAGCGTCGCCTCCTGCTCGGCCGCCTCCCGGAACGCGCCGATCACGACGGCGACGGCGGCCACCGCACCCATGCCCTTGCCGCGCACGTCCCCGACGATGAGCCGGACGCCGCGGGCGCTGTCCTGCACCGCGTACAGGTCGCCGCCGATGAAGGCGTCGGCCTGCGCGGCCTCGTAGCAGACGGCGATCTCGAAGCCCGCGATCCGCTCGGCGGGTTCGGGCAGGACGGCGCGCTGGGCGGCCTCGGCGATCTCACGGACGGAGACGAGGCGCTCGCTGCTGCGGCGGACCATGCCGTTCACGAGGACGGCGAGTACGGCGACCGTGGCGATGGTGATCAGCTCGGTGAGGGAGTCGACGTAGTGGATGACGCCCTTGCCGAGCTGCAGCCCGATGACCGCGGCGACCACGGCGACGCCGGTGAGCGCCGTGCCGCGCCGCGAGTAGAGCGGGGCGGCGATCAGGGGCGCGGCCGTGTAGAGGGGCCCGGCGGTGAAGTATCTCGGGGTGAAGATGTCGTACAGGATGGCGACGACGATCAGCAGCACGGGGAGCGCGTGCACGAAGGCCCGCCCGTACCCGGTCCGCCGGGCTGGCGGTGGCCCGGAGGGCGGCACGGGCAGCGCCTCGTCGCCGAGCCCGAGACCCGGGTCGGGTACGGGATCGCCGGGGAGCCGGCCACCGGCTCTGGCGGCCGCTCCCTCGTCGTCCACGTCACCTGGCCGCACCACTCGTCTCCCGCCGCCCCGCGCGTCCGCGCCGCTTGCCGTCCCGCACTCCAGGGTTCCGGGGGCGGGGACGGGCGGCGAGCGGTGAGGGGCCGACCGGATGACACGGGGCACCTGCGGAAACGCACCGAGGGCCGGAACCCTTTCGGATTCCGGCCCTCGGCCTTCAGTAGCGGGGACAGGATTTGAACCTGCGACCTCTGGGTTATGAGCCCAGCGAGCTACCGAGCTGCTCCACCCCGCGTCGTTGTGTTCACCACTGTACGTCATCCCGGGGGCGGAATGCACATCGGTATCTCCGCGCCCCGCTCTCCCTACCCCTCCAGGTGACGGTTGGGTGCCTTCGCCCGCTGCGCGTACTCGGCCAGTACGACGACGGCGGCACCCGCGGCGGTGAGCACCCCGCTGCCGTCCGCTCCCGCCACGAAGGTGTCCGGCTCCCGCCAGGCCGTGACGACCCGGCGCACCCCCGCGTCGAGGATCAGCCGGGCGCACGGGGCGGGCCGGGAGGCCCGGCGGGCACAGGGCTCCAGGCTGCTGTAGACGGTGGCGCGGGCGAGCCGCGGGTCTTCCGGGTCCACCTTGGCGAGCGCGGCCTCCTCGGCGTGCACGACCGGATCACCGCCCTCCCGCGAGTATCCCCGTGCCAGCTCGCTCCCGTCGGCGGCGACGACGACCGCCCCCACGCTGAACGCGGTGTCCGACGGCGGACACAGCTCGGCCAGCTCGCAGGCGAGCCGCAGCCAGTGCCGGTCGGCGGCGGCGACGCGGTCACCGGTGCCGGGTGCGGTCGGCAGGTACCGCATCAGCACCACGTCCTCGATCCGCCGCGTCCCGATCAGCCGCAGCCGCCCGCCCTGGTAGGCACCGGGCCCGAACAGCCGGGGTGCGGCCGGGTCCCCGACCAGCAGCGGCGCGAGAACGAGCTGCAGCTCGTCGGCGAGTTCCTGCTGGAGCAACTGGGTGTGGACGGTCCCGCCCCCTTCCACCATGAGCCGCCGCACGCCCCGCCGGTCGTGCAGGTACTCCAACGCCGCCCGCCAGTCGAGGTCCGGCCCCAGGGACACCACGTCGGCACCGATCCCGAGCGCGCGGGCCCGCCGGGCACCGTCGTCCGTGGTCAGCAGCACCTTGTCCCCGCCCGTGTGCCAGAACCGCGCCGCCGGGTCCAGCTCGCCGCCGCCGCTGACGGTGACCTTGATCGGGTACTCCGCCCTGCCGTCCGCGACCCGGGCCGCCCGCCGCTCGGCCGAGTTCACCAGCAGCCGCGGATTGTCGGCCCGGATCGTCCCGGCCCCGACCAGGATCGCGTCCACGGAGGCCCGCACCTCGTCGACCCGGTCGAAGTCGGCGGGGCTGGAGAGCAGCAGCCGTTCGGGGCCGGTGTCGTCCAGGTATCCGTCGAGGGAGACGGCGGCGGAGAGGAGGACGTGGGGGAGGGGCATGGGTGGCACTCCGGGAGGCAGACGGGCGGCGGGTTCCGGCGGGCACACACTAGGCGCCGCGCCCGTTCCTACGGTTCACCGTGGTCCGTGGACAGGCGCCGCCCCCTCGACTCCGCCACCCGCAGCGCGTCCGCGAGGCACTCGGTCAGACGGATCGCGGTGTAGCGGACCTCCGCGTTCGGGGACACCGGGTCGTCCAGGACACCGCGCGCCGTGCGGAGGACGTCCAGCCCCTCGGCGAGCTGCCGGACCTCCGTCTCGTCGGCGAGCCGGGACACGTACCCGCTGCCGTCGCCGGGTGCGAGGAAGCAGGGCTTGCCCTCGGCCGACAGCCAGGGCAGCAGCCGTAGCGCGGTGTGCGGTGTCATCACGCGGCCGCCTTCCGCGCGCCGACGACGTGCTGGTCCAGGTCGATGCCGAAGTCGGCGGCGAGCACGAGGGCGAGGCGGCGGTGCCGTTGGCGGTCTCGTTCCTGGTCGTGGGCGGCGAGGTAGGGGCGGACGAGGCGGGAGGCGGCGCCGTCGAGGGGGAGGTGACGGCAGTACGGGGAGTGGTGAAGGGGGAGGCTCGCGGGGACGGTGGGGCGAGGGGTGGTCCGGGCTCGGTGGCGCGGGGCGCCCGCGCGGTGCGTTCCGGTGCCGGGACCGAGGAGAAGGGTCAGCCAATGGGCGATGCGGTGGATAAGGTCGGGCATGTCGACGCTCCTTGCGTAAGCGTTGGCCGTGCCCCGGGAGGTCTAGCCACCTCGCCGGGGTCTTGTGTGGATCAACGTACGGGCGGGGCATAGCCCTCTGCATACAAGTGCAGAGGAATCCACTCGTACGTGTAGGTCGGCGGATGCATACGTTGGACATGTGAGCGATACAGAACCCGAGCCCTCGACCTCCCTGGACCCGATGAGCGCGCGGCCGCTCTACGTGCAACTCGCCGACGTCATCACGAAGAAGATCGAGTCGGGAGCGCTGGCGCCGGACAGGCCCATCCCGTCGGAGAACCATCTCGCCGACGAGTACGGCGTGGCGCGACTCACCGCGCGCCGGGCCGCGCAGGAGCTCCGCGAACGGGGGCTCATCGTCACCGTGCGCGGCAAGGGGTCGTTCGTCGTGGAGCGGCCGCCCGCCGCCGACGACGAGGACCAGCCCTCCGGCTGACGCCCCGCCTTGACTCTCCAGTGGCTGGAGACCGCAGGGTGGGCTCATGAACGGCGCGACGCCCCCGCACTCGATCGGTGAACTGTCGGCCCGTACCGGCGTGTCCGTACGGACGATCCGGTTCTACTCGGACACCGGACTGCTGCCTCCCACCGACCGCACCCCGGCCGGCTACCGCCGTTACGGCGAGGCGGCGCTGGACCGGCTCCACCTCATCTGCGTCCTGCGGGAGCTGGACGTCGATCTGAGCACGGTCCGCCGCGTCCTGGACGGTGGCCTGACCATCGCCGAGGTCGCCGCCGCGCACGCCGACGCCACCGCCCTCCAGATCCGCGCACTGCGGCTGCGGCACAGCGTGCTGCGGCTCGTTGCCCGGCGCGACGCCAGCCCCGAGGAGACAGTTCTCATGCACCGGATCGCCCGCCTCACCTCCGACGAACGACGGCGCCTGATCGGCGACTTCATCGCCGCCCTGGAGGCCGGCACGCCCCACGCCCGCGACGCCGCCGCCGCCCTGCGCACCGCCCTGCCCGAACTCCCCGACGAGCCCTCCGACGCCCAGCTCTCCGCCTGGGTGGAGCTGGCCGAACTCGTCGCCGACGACGACTTCCGCGAGCGCATGGCCCGTGCGGCCCTCCCGCCCGCCGACGAGGACCTGTTGCCGGGGGTGGCCCCCGAGGCGGTGGCGGACCTCATCCCCTTCGTGCGGCAGACCGTCGCCGAGGCCAGGGCGGCGGGCATCGACCCGGAGGGCGACGAGGCCGCCCCGGTCGTCGACGCCGTCGTGGCGCGCATCGCCGCCGTACTCGACCGCCCGGACGGCCCGGAGCTGCGGGAGTGGCTGGCCGGGCGGTTCGCGGCGGGGCACGACCCGCTGGTCGAGCGGTACTGGCGCCTGGTCTGGACCCTCAACGACTGGCAGGTCGTCCCCGGCCACCTGCCCTTCCAGCCCTGGATGGTCCAGGCCCTCCGCCGGCCCGGCCGGGTCAGCCCCAGTCGCCGTTGACCCACGCGAGCAGGCGGGCGCGCTTCTTGTAGGAGCAGGGGGCGTAGTCGGCACCGGCCGTGTCGTACGTCTGCGGGCCGCCCTGAAGGTCGTACCCGTAGTCGCTGGGGCCGTACTCGCCGTCCCGGTAGCCGTCCAGGTCGTCGGCCCAGTCGAGGAGGCCGAAGTCGATGTCGAGGTTGTCGAAGTACCGGCCGGGGTCGGCCGGTTCCACCGGCGCGGGACGGCCGTCCGCCCCGGCGGCGGGCCGGTCCTCGACGCAGCCGTCGGACCGCACCGGCTGGCCCAGCCACCACCCGGCCAGGAACACGGCGTACAGGGTGGTGACGACGCCGAGGCGGCGCAGGGTCATCCAGGCGGGCATCCCGCTCTACTCCCAGCCGCCGTCGAACCAGGCTCGGAGACGAGGGCGTTCGCCCATGTCGTTGGTGCAGGCGACGGCGTAGGAGGTGAAGGTCAGGGACATGACTTCAGGGGTCTGCACCGTGTGGGCGTCTGCGAGCGAGCTGCGACCCGGATACGCCGACGGCGGCGGAATCGGGCTGTACGCGGGCGCGGGCGTGGGAGACGGACCGGGGCGGTACCGCTCGGCTGCCCGGTCGAGGGCGGCCCGGTCGACGTGGCACTCGGGGGTCACGGGCTGCCCCAGGTACCAGCCCGCGACGAACACGCCGTAGACCACGGCGGCGGCGCCGAGACGGCGCGGGGTGACTCGGCGGGGCCGCAGGTCAACCAAGCTGCCATCGAGGGGAGTTGTGCCCATGCCGAGGACTCTACCCGTCGGTCCGAAGGGCCCCCGGTCCCGCGCCCTTTCCCCGGGGGACGGAGAAGGCGCCCGCTCCGGAAGCCGCGGGTCGGGATCGGCGCGCAGGAGTACCAGCTGGTGGTACAGCGGCGCCGTAGCGGCGATCAGCAGGCTGCGGGCGTCCAGATCCGTTGCGGCTCGCACGGCTGGTGCGGCCGGTGCGGGGAGTTCGCCCCGCTCGACGGCGCGCTCGACGAGGATCTCGCACTGGGCGTACCGGTCCACCCACAGTCACGTCTGGGCCCGCGCGGCCTGCTCTGAGTGGAACGACTCGGCCATCAGGGCGACGGCGAAGGACGGCCGTACGACGAGCGATTCCTCGGTGTCCGGCGGCTGCCCGTCCATCTCGCCGGCCGCGTCGATGACGTCGACGAGCAGCCCGCCCACGTCGCGCCGACGCCGGTAGACCGTGGTGCGGTGAACCCCCCAGATCACCGAACACGGCCGGACGATCATGTCGGGCACCGTCACGCAACTGGAAGAGGCCGCCGCACGGACGAACAGGACCCCAGCTCAGTCCTGCTGTGAGCCGGGGTCCGACGAGTAGGCCCTGTGGGACTCGAACCCACAACCAATGGATTAAAAGTCCTGGCCGAGATATAGGGGCGAGTCCGAGAGCCGCTTCGGAGTCCAGAACCATCAAGGCCAGAGCACGCTCACGTGATACTCGGGTTCGCGCCGAACCAGCCCGTGCCACTCCATCCGCTCACGCATCGCTCACGCGCGAAGCTTCGTAGGCAAGGCGCGCATATCCCCGTGGGAGTCTGTCAGGTATAGCCAGTCATTGGTACAGGCTGGGGCCCCTTGGCGGTCAGCACTCAGAAGCACGTCGTAAGAGCGGAGCTTTCGGCCGACGGGGAGTCTCCAAGCTGTCAACGTCGCCGCACGGTCAGCAGTGAAGAGAGTGTCGCCTACCGCAAACGGCCGGGTGAGAACACGCCCTTTGGTCTTCCGTTCCCATAGCCGGGCACCGCTCTTTGCATCGAGGGCGACAAGCCGGTTGTCCACATCACCGAACACCACCAATCCCCTCACCGCAGCCGGAGCGACAGCGAGGTTGGCGGCTGCATCGAACCGCCACAGCGGTTCACCGTTCGTCGGGTCGACGGCGACAATCCTCTGGCGAGAGAGATCGACCTCTTGGACCAAGTAGATGCCGGAGTCGGTGACGGCCCATTCTCCGGAAAGCGGCCTATCGGGCCGGTAAGACCAGTTTGGTTGGCCTGTGGCTTCCAGGACCGCCTGGACGCCCTTCTCCACGGAGACCGTAGTGTCACCCAGAGGCCGGGGCTCCTCAGTCATGACAATCACACTGCCTGCAGCCACTTCAGGAGGGCAGCAGACAGCTGGTTGCCCCAACCCTTGTGACCAGCGAACGCCATCGGACCGGACATCGATCGAGTGCAGGGAGCCGTCCGGGCTCGGTGCGTACAGAGTATCTGCGGAGATGCTTAGAAGACCGTCACAGACTTGCAGCCGGGCAGACCGACGGGGTTTCCCCGTTCGCAGATCGACGCTTCGCAGCAAGCTACCCGGGCCTGGGAAGTAGGCAGTGCCACTGTGGAAGACGGCGCTGCCAGGATAGTTCGTCTGAATCAGCGGGTACCGGCGGCGGGACTCGGCGTCGAACACGTGCAGGCTGTACTTTTCGTGCACTACCAAGGTGTCGTCGGACAGGACAGGCTGACGAGCGGAGCCCGAAGCGGCCGAAACCCGCCAGGGCACTACAGCTCGACGGGTGGGGGACGGGCCGGCAGTCCGACGGCTCGGCGTCTTCTTGCTGGTACGCGAAGACCGCTGCCGACGCTTTTTCTTCACCCTGGCCAGCGGTATGTCGTACTGCATCTCGCCACCCATCCGCGGCGTCTGTTTGACCCCCTCCAGGTGGAGCCGCTCAGAGGTGTACTTGAACAACTCCTGAAGGGTGACAAGACCATCGCCATTGAGGTCGGCGTCACCACTGCGCAAGCCTTCGACGATCGCTGAGGTGAAGCGCGAGAGTGCAGGCGTCTCCGCGGCGGAGTGATCCCCTTCCCAGGCTCGCTGCATCCGGGTGCCAGCAGTGACGATGACACGGCCATGGCCAGCCAGTACCTCTTCGAAGCCTGCCGATTCACTCCCCTTGGCGCCAGGAATGAACAATCCGCTGTAGCAGCAGTCCACCACCACGACAACGCTGCGGGCACGGCACTCATCCATCATGTCGTGGACGAAGCTCGCGGAGATCGCCGAGTGCGCGGGGCGCTCCGGATCGGTGTTCCGAACGGCAAAGTAGAGCTTGTCGCTGCGGTTTCTGACCCCGTGGCACGAGAAGTACAGCAGACAGACGTCATCCCGTCGCGCGGTGAGGAAGAACTCCTCGATCGCTCGCTCCAGCATGGACCGATCGGCGTCGACCAGTTGTTGGACCTCGAACTGGCCAATCTCTGGATCACGCAGAACCTCGGTCAATCCAGCGCAGTCCGCCTCCGGAGACAGCAGCTTGGAGAGTTCCGGGTGGTCGTATGTTCCCGTGCCGATGAGCAGAGCCCTACGGTGGCCATCGCCCAATGCCTGGGCGGTCATGAGGCCGAGGGCTGCGGCTGCACAGTGCCAGTCTCATCTTCGTCGGGTGCCCCGCCATGGGCCAGGAAGGCGTCGATCAGCCGTTCCCGCTCAACATCCGAAGAGTCACTCAACTCGATCGTGCGGCCGTCCAGTTCCACCTTGATGCCGCGAACTGGACGGTTCTGCAACCAAATCTCGGCAAACTTGAGCACCTGCCGTAGGACCAAAGGGGCGGCGGTGACAGCAACCGCTCCGGCAGCGATCACTTCACCACTCTTCGCCCCTGCCGGGACATCACCGCGGGAACGCGCCAACTGTACGTCTGTCACATCGAGTTCGAGGAGAGAGCGGCGCAGTTGGCTGCCCAAGCTGAGGAGTTCGTCGTCGTCGGTGTCTGAAAGCCCCATCAACTCCAGCCGTACGGTCTTACTCATTCCCCACGTCCCGCGATCTCTGCCTTGTGTCCAGAGCACCTTACTGGCAGTGACCGTGCAGCGGTGGGTTCTCCAGAGAATCGCCCCTCTACGCGTGGCTTCGCGCTGGCCGCCTACCGTCTTGGCCGTTGTTGAGCTGAGGACCTCGACGGCACGGCTAGTGCCGTCACGCTCCGCACCGCCACGGACAGCATCACCAACGGGATCACCATCCGCGTCACCTCAACCTGGATCAACGAGAACAGGAGCACTGGCATGCCTTCGGCACCCCGCAGGCCCGGCACAGAGCCAGGGGAAGGTCACCGCGAACAGTACGGCCCGGCCAGCGACGACACGGTCCCCTTCGATGTGGCGGTGTCCACCGACACCCCCGGGCACGGACGACATGGCCGGCATCGTCCAGAAGTCCCTCGGCCTCCTCGAGGTCTCCCCGGACTTCCAGGTGACCACCGCGACCCGCACCTACTCCCACGTGGAACGGATCAGACCCACCGCGTAGCGGCTGCCCCGCCTCTCTCTCCCCCCGCCGCACGGCTGGGGCCTTTCTCATGCGCGGAGGCCGCATGACCTGGTGTCTCGGCGCCACCCGGATGGCGCGGCGGCCAGAGTGGGACGCGCAGGCGGCCATCCGGACGACGCAGTCCATCGTGCACTCGCTGGGCGGCAGAAGCGCACCTGCGAGCACTGACGCGACCCCACCAACCCGCAGTCGCACTTCGGGCTCGACCACGAGAGTGGCCTCGCCCAGTTCAGCGGCCCGAGGCCCGCACCGACGCGAGGTGGTCCGCCGACGGGACGAGCGCAGTGTCTATCGAGACCGACAAGCAGGTCGAGCAGGCGCTTCGCTGTCCACCTATCATTAGAAAGTAGAGAAGAATAGGAGTACCTTCTGGTACCAGAACCTTCTGGTACCAGAGAGGGTGTGAGCATGAGAATCACAGAGGAAGCCCGCGGTCGGACAACCCGTACGACCGCTCCGTTGAAGGTCGATGCAGCCATAGACGAGCTGATCGCGGACGGCGCGCATTTTCTGGGGATGACTAAGAAGGACCTGGTCGCCGAAGCCGTCCGAACCTACTTGGAGATCCGCCGTGAGGAGGTTCGGGCCAGCATGTTGGAGAAGATGCGCAAGCTGGACGGATCCGTGGAATCGAGCGTCTCGCTGCTCACCGGACTGTCACCGGAGCGGATCAAGGAACTCGGCGGAGTAGGCGAGGACGACTGATCCGTGCGGCCCGCTCGACCTACCCTCCGCGCGCTCCGCGAGGACTTGAAACTACCGCTACCGTCAGCCCGGGAACCGCTCGACGAACTGGATCATCCGATCTTGTCCAAGGCCCGGGAACACTTCGCCGACGACGGGGCCGGCCATGAGCGCATCCGCTCGATCGATGATGAGGTCCTCTTCAAGGTCAAGGTCCAACGCTGGCGCGGAGCGGTCTGGACCGACGAGGATCTGCCCTGGCTAATCGCTGCCGGGCAACGCGAGGACGGTTCACCGGACGACTTCTACTCAGCCCTGGAGACGACCGCGAGGGCCGCACGAGCCCACTACAACGCCAACAGCCGCCAGCCTCTGAGCACCACGACGTACGTCGGGCGTCTCCTCCCTGACCAGAACGACCGTGATCGCTACCAACTCGAGGCCGGTGCCCGGCTCGTCCGCGATCTCGCTGCGGCTGTCCGGGAGCTGGCTCGTGGATCGCTGCACGACGGGCATGAACACGCCGCCGACTTTCCCGCTTTCCGCCTCGGCATCCTCGTACGCGCCGACGACGGCCATGAGACCTATGCTGCGGTGCGCATCACCGGCTCCGTACCCGACGACCTCATCGCGGTCATCCTGCGCCATGTCCCCGGCTGCGACCCCACCGCCTGGTACCCCGAGTACGCCCTCCCCAGCCGCCCCCTTCTTCCCGCCGAGCAAGCCTGGTCGACCCTCATGGACCCAAAGGCCGCGGCTGAACTCCTGAACGAAGACTGAGCCGGAGTCCTCCCCCCAAATGCCGGCCTGGGCCGATGACCACGGAACCAAGGAACGCGCTCATGCCGAATCCTGACAACTCGTCCCGGACAGTAACTGTCCCCACGTGCGACCACGGGCCCGTCACCGTCTGGGAGCCCGGCTGGTGTACCGGAAGCAAGACAGAGCATCAGCCCGGCGGCTACCGCGTCGACATCACGCACGCGAGCCCTGTCTACGAATTCACAGTCCCAACGAGCCGTGGCACGCCGGTGGTTCTGCGTGCGTGCTTCGAACAGCGCCCCTTCACCGAGCGCCCACCCGGTCACGTCCCCTTCATGAACGTCGAGATGGATGGCGACTGGCATCCGCACAGTTCCGACGATCTGCGCCGCCTGTCGGAGTCCCTCACGGCACAGGCGGATCGGCTCGGGGAGCTTGCCGACCGCCTCGACGGACTCACCAACGCCTTCGATGCCACAAAGGGGACCAAGCCTGGGCGGTGAACCCTAAGAAAGGACGTGGCAGCTGAACAGGTCACACTGCCCGTTGACTCACCCGCTCACGCAGACGGACTCACGCGTGGCGTGACCCCGGCCAGGAGGACTGGTCGGGGCCACGAAACCGCTGATCAGAGCCACAGAACGGCCCTGGCCTCGGTAGGCCCTGTGGGACTCGAACCCACAACCAATGGATTAAAAGTCCACTGCTCTGCCAATTGAGCTAAGGGCCCAGGCGGTGTGTCGCGCGGTGCTGCGTGATGTTGCCACACCGAGCATAGCCCGACGCGGCCGGGACGCCGATCGGGTATCGGGGTCACGGCCGCGTCGGAGGGGAGTGGGAGCCCGGGGGCTACGGGTCCACCGGCTCGGGGGCGTTCGCGTGGGCGGCCGCGCGGGTGCGGGTGCGTTCGTGGTCGGGGTTGAGGAACCAGTGCCGGGCCGAGACCAGCCACCAGGTGGCGGCGAAGCCCAGCACGACCAGGACGGCGATCGGCGCGTAGTTGAAGGTCTCCCAGGTGACCGGGGAGACCTGGGGCAGCATGAACAGCACCGTGATGACGCCGACCCACGTCACCGCGATCACACCCACCGGCTGCGACCAGCGGCCCAGGTGCCAGGGCCCGCGTTCGAAGGCGGCGCCCCTGCGGACGCGGAGCAGCGTCGGGATGACGTACGCGATGTAGAGGCCGATGACCGCGATCGACGTCACCGCGGCGTACGCCGTGACGTTGATCAGGTAGGGCAGGCCCAGGACCAGGGCGGCCAGCGCGGCCAGCCAGACCGCCGCGACCGGGGTGCGGGTGCGCGGGTTCACCGAGTGCCAGATGTGGGAGTACGGCAGCGCGCCGTCCCGGGAGAAGGCGTAGATCATGCGGCTGTTGGCCGTCACCGACGCCATGCCGCAGAAGAGCTGGGCGCCGATCACGACGAGGAGGAGGAGTTTGCCCGCCGTCGCGCCCAGCGCGTCCAGGAGGATCTGCGCGGGCGGGGCGCCGGTCGGGGACGTCAGGGCGCCGTCGTAGGACTGGATCGCGAAGGTGAAGCCGAGGAGGAGGACGAAGCCCGCGATCCAGGAGGTCCAGATGGAGCGGACGATGCCCTTCGGGCCCGCCGTGGACGCGTCGTGCGTCTCCTCGGTCATGTGGGCGGAGGCGTCGTAGCCGGTGAAGGTGTACTGGGCCATCAGAAGACCGATGAGGACGACGTACGCCCCGCTGCTCCAGCCCGTGTTGTTCACGAACTCGCCGAAGACGAAGGACGCCGACTGGTGGTGGTCGGGCGCGAAGGTCAGCGCGCCGACGATGACCGCGACGCCCAGGACGTGCCACCACACGCTCACGCTGTTCAGCAGGCCGACGATGCGGACGCCGAAGGTGTTCAGCAGGCCGTGCAGGATCAGGATCGCGGCGAAGAGCAGGATCGTGCGGCCCGGCGTCACCTCGAAGTCGAACTGGAGGTTCAGGTAGGCGCCCAGGAAGGACGCGGCGCCGAAGTCGATGCCGGCGGTGACCGCGACCTGGCCCAGCACGTTGAACCAGCCGGTGAACCAGGCCCAGGCCGCCGCCGTGCGCGGGGGTGCCAGGCGGTGCGCCCAGAAGTACAGGCCCGCCGAGGTCGGGTACGCCGAGCAGATCTCGGCCATAGCCAGGCCGACGAAGAGCGTCATCAGGCCGACGGCCACCCAGCCCCACGTGATGACGGCGGGGCCGCCCGTGTTCATGCCGAAGAGGTAGAGGGTCAGGCAGCCCGACAGGACCGAGATGATCGTGAAGGAGACCGCGTAGTTGGAGAACGCCGACATGCGGCGGGCCAGAACCTGGGTGTAGCCGAGCTGGGCCAGCCGTTCCTCGTCCGACAGCCCACTCGCCTTGGCGTCATCTGTCATGCCCCCAGCAATTCCCTCGCGATGGGCGTGACATGCGTCACATGGTGGCCGAAACCGGACCGCAACGCGACGCGCCGTGGCCTCCACCCGTCAGGGCGGAGGCCACGGCGCGTCTCAGGTGTTCAGGCGTCAGCCGTTGCGCTTCCAGCGCGGCTTGTCGTCACGGCGGCCGAAGGACGGACCACGGTCACCGCGGTGGTCGTCACGGCGACCGTACGGGCGGTCGTGACCACCGGAACGGAAGCCGGGGCGGTCGCCCTGGCGGTCGCGGTTGAACGGACGGTCGCTGCCACGGTGGCCACCGCGCTCGCCCCGGTCGTCCCGGCGCTCGAAGGAACGGCCGCCACGGTCGTCCCGACGGTCGTCCCGACGGAAACCACCACGGTCGTCACGACGCTCGAACGAGCGGCCACCACGGTCACCCCGGTCGTCCCGACGCTCGAAGGAACGGCCGCCACGGTCGTCCCGACGGTCATCACGACGGAAACCACCACGGTCGTCACGACGCTCGAACGAACGCCCACCACGGTCACCCCGGTCGTCCCGACGCTCGAAGGAACGGCCGCCACGGTCGTCCCGACGGTCATCACGACGGAAACCACCACGGTCGTCACGACGCTCGAACGAACGCCCACCACGGTCGTCCCGACGGTCGTCACGACGCTCGAAGGGGCGCCCACCGCGGTCACCGCGGTCACCGCGGTCGTCACGACGGTAGTCGCGGCGCTCGTACGAGCGCTCGCGGTCGTTGCCGCCGCGCTCCGCCTTCTCCACGTCCCGGGCGCCGGACTGCTCCGGCAGCGAGACCTCCGGCTCGGCCACGGTCGCGGCCACCTCGGCCAGGACCGTCTCCGGGTCCTCGCCACGCTCCCGCGCGGACCTGGCGACCAGGCGGTCGGCCTCCTCGCGCAGCTCGGTGGCGCGGCGCTGGGCCCGCTCCAGCTCCTTGGTGAGCTGGGTGACCTCGCGCTCGGCCTGCTGCGCCGCGTTGCCCGCGGACTCGGCCTGGACCTCGGTCATCGACCGGGCGCCGGTGATCTCGGCGACCTCGGGGTCGAAGGCGGCGCCGCCCTGGATGATGTGACGCGTGGCGTCGACGCCCGCGTCCTCCATCAGCCGGAAGATCTGGCGACGCTGGTGCGGCAGGGAGAGGGAGACGACGGTGCCGGTGCGGCCGGCGCGCGCCGTACGGCCCGCGCGGTGCAGGTAGTCCTTGTGGTCGCCGGCCGGGTCCACGTTCAGGACCAGGTCGATGCCGTCGACGTGGATGCCGCGGGCGGCGACGTCGGTGGCGACCAGGACGTTGACGTAGCCGTCCTTGAAGTCGGCCAGCGTGCGGGTGCGGGCGCCCTGGGTCATGCCGCCGTGCAACGCGTCCGCCTTGGCACCGGCGTCGCGCAGCTGCTCGGCGACGCGGTCGGCGCCCAGCTGGGTGCGGACGAAGATGATGGTGCGGCCCTTGCGGGAGGCGATGGCCGCGGTGACCGGCGCCTTGTCCTTGGGCTTCACGACCAGGATGTGGTGCGACATGGTCGTCACCGCACCCTGGGCGGCGTCGACCTCGTGGAGCGCCGGGTCCTTCAGGTACCGGTCGACCAGGGTCTTGATCTCGTTCTCCATGGTGGCGGAGAACAGCATCCGCTGGCCGCCGGCCGGGACCTGGTCGAGCAGCTCGGTGACCTCGGGCAGGAAGCCCAGGTCGGACATCTGGTCGGCCTCGTCGAGGACCGCGATCTGCACGTTCTCCAGGGAGCAGGCGCCGCGGTTGATGATGTCGCGCAGCCGGCCCGGGGTGGCGACCAGGACGTCGACGCCGCGCTCGAGGGCGTAGATCTGGTTGCCCATCGAGGTACCGCCGCAGACGACCTTCATCTTCAGGCCGAGGACGTCGCCGTACGGCTGGAGCGCGTCGGCGACCTGCATGGCCAGCTCGCGGGTCGGGGTGAGGATGACGGCGCGGGGCTTGTGCTTCTCGGTGCGGCCGCCGGCCAGCGTGGCCAGGGTCGGCAGACCGAAGGAGAGGGTCTTGCCGGAGCCGGTGCGGCCCCGGCCAAGGATGTCCTTGCCCGCCAGCGCGTCCGGGATGGTCGCGGCCTGGATGGGGAAGGGGGTGGTCACGCCGTTCTGCGCGAGCTTGCGCACGACACCCTCGGGCAGACCGAGGTCGGCGAACGTCGGCTCGGGAGCGGTCTCGGGAGCCTCGACGGCCTCCGGGGACTCGGTGGTCGCGGAGGCGTCTACGGCCTCGACGGCCTCCGGCGCGCCCTCAACGCCTTCGGCGTTTCCGGGCACGACGACGTGGTCAGTACTGGTCATGGACATGCGAATGCGAAACCTTCCGGAGTCTCTCGTCGGCACGCGCCCGTCAACTCCGTGAATCGCGATTCGCAATACGACCGCCTCGATGCGGTCCACCACGGCAAGGGGAGAGTACGCGCCACACGGCGCGCTCTGCGGTGGCGCCGGGCAAATGGGATCAAACGATCTACCACCATACGCACCCCCCACCCCTGAAGGCAAACCGGCAGCACATGCCCAGCTCAGCGGCCCGTCGTCGGTCCGGCTCGGCGAGCGGTCCGTCCTACGCCGGCATCCCGGCAGCCGGTGCCGGCTCCCGCTGCTCCAGCTGGGTGCCGGGCGGTTCGTGCGCCGACGAGGACGGCTCGGCCACCGTCGGGTCCGGCGTCGGGGAGGCGGGCGGCTCGTCGGTCGGCGTCGGCTCCGGCTCCGCCGTCCGGGTGGGCTCCGCGGGCGGCGTCCGGGTGGGCTCGGGCCCGTCGTTCCCGCCGTTCGGCGGCGGGGCACCCGTCGGGTGCGCGGCGGGGGGAGCCGGGGCGGACGCGCCCTTTCCCTTGCCGCCCTCCCCGCTCTTCCCCTTGCCGTCGCCCCCGGCCCCGTCCCCGCCCGCGGCCTTCCTCCCCTTGCCGTGCCCCTCGTCGGCCGCCGCCGCGTCGTACCCGGCGTTCCCCCCGGAGACCGCGGGGCCGCCCTCCGGTACCTCGCCGCCCCGCTCCCCGGCGGAGTGGGACGGCCGGGCGCCCCCGCCGGACTCGTCGTCGCCGACGCTCATGCAGCCGGCGGCGGCGACCACGGCCAGGGCGGTGGCGGCCATACGGACAGGTACGTACAAGGGGCGCACGGGCGGCCACCTCCGGGGGTCAAGGAGTCGACGTGCCCAACTCCCGTCACCCACAAGAGGACACGCGCCCGGCGAGGCGGACTTGACCCGAGCGCGTCACCCGTACCCGTGGCCCCCCGTCCGCACCCGCGCGCGGGTCACCCGTACCCGAGGGAGTGCAGCCGGGCGTCGTCGATCCCGAAGTGGTGGGCGATCTCGTGAACGACCGTCACCTCGGTCTCGGCGACCACGTCTTCACGCGTCGCGCAGAACCGCAGCGTCGGCCCCCGGTAGATGGTGATCCGGTCCGGCAGCACGCCCGCGTACCACTCCCCGCGCTCCGTCAGCGGCGTCCCCTCGTACAGCCCGAGCAGCTCGGGATCGTCCGCCGGCGGTTCGTCCTCGACGAACACCGCGACATTGTCCATCAGCCGCGTCAGCTCCGGCGGGATCCGGTCCAGGGCCTCGGCGACCAGTTCCTCGAACTCCTCGCGCGTCATCTCCAGCACAGGCCCATTGTCGGGTACGACCGTGGAGTACGACCCGCATATCCGTCCCGGGCCACGGGCATACGGGACCAATGGCCCGCGTCCCCGCCGCAGCCCCGCACGCCCTGGCCGAGGTGATGAACCCCATCCGCAACGTCCCGCGCACCCTCACCCGCCGCTACCGCGACCGGCGCGCACGCCCCGGCCGGCCCACGTCCGCCACCCCCGAACTCGCCGCCCGCTCACACCCCTGGACCCGGGCCGCCGGTCTGGTCGCCGTCGTCCTGCTCGGTGCCTGGCTGGGGCTGCTGGTCGTCGGCGACGTCCGGGCCCCGGTCGGCCCCATGAACACGACGATGACCCTGCGCCCGTCGCTGGCCGGCGGCACGAAGATCAACGTCTCGCCGCTGGGCGCCCTCCAGCTCGACAGCCACGTCGCCCCGGTCCGCCTCGACGTCAACGTCGACCAGCTCGACCCCGCCCGCGCCCAGGCCCTCGTCGACCACCCCGAACGCCTCTCCGGGCTCCAGGACGAGGTCGCCCAGGACGTCGAGCACGGGACCCTCGACCTCGCCGTCCGCTCCTGCGTGGCCGTCGTCACCGGCGCCACGGCCCTCGGCCTCCTCGTCTACCGCCGCCCCCGGCGCGCCCTCGCCGCCGGCGGCCTCGCCCTCACCCTCCTGGTCGCCTCCGGCGGCACCGCGTACGCGACCTGGAACCCCGACTCGGTCCTGGAGCCGAAGTTCTCCGGCCTGCTCTCCTCCGCGCCCTCCCTGGTCGGCAACGCGCGCAGCATCGTGACCGAGTTCGACGTCTACCAGAAGGAACTGGCACGCCTGGTCACCAACGTGACCAAGCTCTACGACGTCACCTCGACGCTCCCCGCCTACCAGCCCGACCCGACCACGATCCGCGTACTGCACGTGTCGGACATCCACCTGAACCCGGCGAGCTGGAAGATCATCGGCTCGCTGGTGGAGCAGTACAAGGTGAACGTGATCGTCGACTCGGGCGACACGATGGACCACGGCACGGCCGCGGAGAACGGCTTCCTCGACCCCATCGAGGACCTCGGCGCGCCCTACGTCTGGGTCCGCGGCAACCACGACTCGCGCGGCACCCAGGAGTACCTGAAGCACCTGAAGAACGTGCACGTCCTGGACGACGGCCACGCCCGGACCGTCGCGGGTCTGCGCTTCGCCGGCATGGGCGACCCGCAGTACACCCCCGACCGCTCCAAGGCGGACGGCGCCGAGGCCTCCCAGGAACTGGCCGGCGCCCGCCTCGCCTCCGCCCTGCGCGACCAGAGCGCGGCCGGCACCCCCGTGGACATCGCCATCGCCCACGAACCGTCGGCCGCCCGCGAGGTCGACGGCGATGTTCCCCTCGTCCTCGCGGGGCACCTCCACCACGAGGACATGGAGGTCATGAAGTACGGCACCCGGCTGCGCGTCGAAGGCTCCACCGGCGGCAGCGGCCTGCGCGCGGTCGAGGGCAAGTACCCCGACCCCATCCAGGCGTCCATCCTCTACTTCGACCGGGACTCCCGGCGCCTCCAGGCCTGGGACGAGATCGAGCTGGGCGGCCTGGGCCTGACGACGGCCGAGGTCAGCCGCCACCTGCCGAAGGAGAACCAGCCGGGCGCGACTCCGTCACCCTCCCCCACGGGCCCGTCACCCTCCCCCACCGGCCCGTCCCCTCCGCCCCCAGCTCCTCCCCCTCTGCCGGCGTCCGCTCTCCCGCCACCCCGGGCAGCCCCGCCCCCGGCACCCCGTAAACCGTTTTGGCGATACCTCCCGCCATCCCATATGCTTCTCACGTCCCCGACGCGCTGCGAAGCGCCCAGGCGGGCCGATAGCCCTCATCGTCTAGCGGCCTAGGACGCCGCCCTTTCAAGGCGGTAGCACGGGTTCGAATCCCGTTGGGGGCACGCAGTACATGTGCGACACTGTCGTACGAAGCTTGGTCCTGTGGAGCAGTTTGGAGTGCTCGCCACCCTGTCAAGGTGGAGGCCGCGGGTTCAAATCCCGTCAGGACCGCTGAGGTTTCACGTGAAACCTCGCGGCTGGGTAGCTCAGTTGGTACGAGCGATCGCCTGAAAAGCGATAGGTCGCCGGTTCGACCCCGGCCCCAGCCACAGCAAAGGCCCCGATCTTCGGATCGGGGCCTTGTTGTAGTTGCCTGCGTTGCCTGTGCGGACGCCGCGGCAAAAGCGTTCGCCAGGTTTTTCCCGAGGATGAGATCCTGGAACCCGTATGTCTACGCATCCTGCCCCCGCCCTCGGCACCCTCGCCCCCCGGCTGACCGAGCTGTCGCTGCGCGACGCGCACCGGCTCGGCCGCAGGCTGGAGGGTGCGCGGAAGATCCGCAAACCGGAGGCTCGCGCCGCCGTCCTCGCCGAGATCGAGACGGAGGTGGCCAAGGCCGAGCAGCGCATCGGTGAACGCCGGACACGCGTACCGGCCGTCGGCTACCCCGAGCAGCTCCCGGTCAGCCAGAAGAAGGACGAGATCGCGGCGGCCATCCGTGATCACCAGGTGGTGATCGTCGCCGGTGAGACCGGGTCCGGCAAGACCACGCAGATCCCGAAGATCTGCGTCGAGCTGGGCCGTGGTGTCCGCGGCATGATCGGGCACACCCAGCCCCGCCGGATCGCCGCGCGCACCGTCGCGGAGCGGGTCGCGGACGAACTGGACACCCCGCTCGGGGAGACCGTCGGCTGGAAGGTGCGCTTCACCGACCAGGTGAACCCGGAGTCCACCTTCATCAAGCTGATGACGGACGGC
Source organism: Streptomyces sp. CB09001 (assembly GCF_003369795.1). Classification (NCBI taxonomy): domain Bacteria; kingdom Bacillati; phylum Actinomycetota; class Actinomycetes; order Kitasatosporales; family Streptomycetaceae; genus Streptomyces; species Streptomyces sp. CB09001. Next base: position 3,790,449 of record NZ_CP026730.1, on the reverse strand, counting down.
ATCCTGCTCGCCGAGATCCAGACCGACCGCGAACTGCGCGCCTACGACACGATCATCATCGACGAGGCCCACGAGCGGTCCCTCAACATCGACTTCCTGATGGGCTACCTCGCCCAGCTGCTGCCCAAGCGGCCGGACCTGAAGGTCGTCATCACCTCGGCGACCATCGACCCGGAGCGCTTCTCGCGCCACTTCGGCGACGCACCGATCGTCGAGGTCAGCGGGCGGACGTATCCCGTGGAGGTGCGCTACCGGCCGCTTCTCGAGGAGGACGGCGACGACGCCGACCGGGACCAGATCACGGCGATCACCGACGCGGTCGAGGAGCTGATGGGCGAGGGCAAGGGCGACATCCTCGTCTTCCTCTCCGGCGAGCGGGAGATCCGGGACACGGCGGACGCGCTGGAGAAGAAGAGATACAAGTTCACCGAAGTGCTGCCGCTGTACGCGCGGCTCTCGCACGCCGAGCAGCACCGTGTCTTCCAGCAGCACACCGGGCGCCGGATCGTCCTCGCGACCAACGTCGCCGAGACCTCCCTCACCGTGCCGGGCATCAAGTACGTCATCGACCCCGGCTTCGCCCGCATCTCCCGCTACAGCCACCGCACCAAGGTCCAGCGGCTGCCCATCGAGCCGGTCTCGCAGGCCAGCGCCAACCAGCGCAAGGGCCGCTGCGGCCGTACGTCCGACGGCATCTGCATCCGGCTGTACTCCGAGGACGACTTCACCGCGCGCCCGGAGTTCACGGACGCGGAGATCCTCCGCACCAACCTCGCCTCCGTCATCCTCCAGATGACCGCCGCCGGCCTCGGTGACATCGAGAAGTTCCCGTTCATCGACCCCCCGGACCACCGCAACATCCGCGACGGCGTGCAGCTGCTCCAGGAGCTGGGCGCGCTCGACCCGGCGCAGAAGGACGTACGCAAGCGGCTCACCGACACCGGCCGCAAGCTCGCCCAGCTGCCCGTCGACCCGCGGCTGGCCCGGATGGTGCTGGAGGCGGACAAGAACGGCTGTGTCCGCGAGGTCATGGTCATAGCCGCCGCGCTGTCCATCCAGGACCCGCGGGAGCGCCCCGCGGAGAAGCAGGCCCAGGCGGACCAGCAGCACGCCCGGTTCAAGGACGAGACCAGCGACTTCCTCGCCTTCCTGAACCTGTGGCGGTACGTGCGCGAGCAGCAGAAGGAGCGCGGCTCGTCGTCCTTCCGCCGGATGTGCAAGCAGGAGTACCTGAACTTCCTGCGCATCCGCGAGTGGCAGGACATCTACACGCAGCTGCGCACGGTCGCCAGACAGATGGGCATCCACCTCAACGACGAGGAGCACGCCGCACCCGACGACCGCGTACACGTGTCGCTGCTGGCCGGGCTGCTCTCCCATGTCGGCATGAAGGACGTCAAGGAGGGCGCGAAGAACGAGTACGTGGGCGCCCGGAACGCCAAGTTCGCGATCTTCCCCGGCTCGGCCCTGTTCAAGAAGCCGCCGCGGTTCGTGATGTCGGCGGAGCTGGTGGAGACCTCCCGGCTCTGGGCCCGCGTCAACGCGAAGATCGAGCCGGAGTGGGTGGAGCCGCTCGCCGGGCACCTCCTCAAGCGCACCTACAGCGAACCGCACTGGGAGAAGGACCAGGCGGCGGTGATGGCGTACGAGAAGGTCACGCTGTACGGCGTACCGATCGTGGCGCAGCGCAAGGTGAACTACGGGCGGATCGATCCGGAGATCAGCCGCGAGCTGTTCATCCGCAACGCCCTGGTGGAGGGCGACTGGCGCACGCACCACAAGTTCTTCGCGGACAACCGCAAGCTGCTGACCGAGGTCGAGGAGCTGGAGCACCGGGCCCGGCGCCGGGACATCCTGGTCGACGACGAGACGCTGTACGACTTCTACGACCAGCGGGTGCCGGAACACGTCGTCTCGGGTGCGCACTTCGACTCGTGGTGGAAGCACAAGCGGCACGAGCAGCCCGACTTCCTCGACTTCGAGCGCGAGATGCTCATCAACGAGCGGGCGGGGGCGGTCACCAAGGACGACTACCCGGACTCCTGGCGGCAGGGGCCGCTGAAGTTCCGGGTGACGTACCAGTTCGAGCCGGGTGCGGACGCCGACGGCGTGACCGTGCACGTGCCGCTCCAGGTGCTCAACCAGGTCACGGACGAGGGCTTCGACTGGCAGATCCCCGGTCTGCGCGAGCAGGTCGTCACGGAGCTGATCCGCTCCCTGCCCAAGCCGGTCCGCCGCAACTACGTGCCCGCGCCGAACTACGCCCAGGCGTTCCTGGACCGTGCCGTGCCGCTCCAGGAGCCGCTGACGGTGACCATGGCGCGGGAGTTGAAGCGCATGGTGGGGGTGCCGTTCGACGCGGAGGACTTCGACTGGGCGAAGGTCCCCGACCACCTGAAGATCACGTTCCGGATCGTCGACGAGCGGCGGCGCAAGCTGGCCGAGGACAAGGACCTGGAGGCGCTGAAGCTCCGGCTGCGCCCGAAGGCGCGCAAGGCGCTCTCGCAGGCCGCCGCGGCCACCGCGGAGCGCAGCGGCGGCGAGTCCCTGGAGCGCTCCGGGCTGACGGACTGGACGATCGGCACGCTGACCCGGGTCTTCGAGACCCGCCGGGCGGGTCAGCCGGTGAAGGCGTATCCGGCGCTGGTGGACGACGGGCCGAAGGCGGACACCGTCTCCGTCCGCCTCTTCGACACCGAGGCCGAGCAGGCACAGTCGATGTGGAGGGGCACGCGGCGGCTGATCCTGCGCAACATCCCGGTCAATCCCGGGAAGTTCGCGTCCGAAAAGCTGACCAACCAGCAGAAGCTGGGCCTGTCCGCGAATCCGCACGGCTCGATCCAGGCGCTGTTCGACGACTGCGCCATGGCGGCGGCGGACAAGCTGATCGCGGACTTCGGCGGCCCGGCGTGGGACGAGGAGTCGTACCGCAAGCTCTACGACAAGGTCCGCGCGGAGATCGTCGACACGACGGTCCGTACGGTGGGCCAGGTACAGCAGGTGCTGGCGGCCTGGCAGGCCTGTGAGCGCCGCCTGAAGGCCGTGCGCAGTCCGGCGCTGCTGGCGAACCTCCAGGACGTGCGGGGGCAGCTGGACGCGCTGGTGAAGCCGGGCTTCGTGACGGAGGCGGGGATCGGGCGGCTGCCGGACCTGATGCGCTACCTGGTCGCCGCGGACCGCCGGCTGCAGCAGATGCCGACCGGCGTCCAGCGGGACACGTCCCGCATGGAGAAGGTCCACGAGATGCGGGACGAGTACGCGTGGCTCCTCGAGCAGATGCCGCAGGGGCGGCCGGTGCCGCGGCAGGTCCTGGACGTCCGCTGGATGATCGAGGAGCTGCGGGTCAGCTATTTCGCCCACGCGCTGGGCACGGCGTACCCGGTCTCCGACAAGCGGATCGTGAAGGCCATCGACGCCCTCGCACCCTGACACGGCCGTGACGGACCCGGTACGGAGGGTGAGTTCGACCGGCGGCCCACCCTCCTGTACAGTCTCTTCTCGCAGCGCAACGCACAAGAAGCGCCGCGAAACCTGGTCCTGTGGAGCAGTTTGGAGTGCTCGCCACCCTGTCAAGGTGGAGGCCGCGGGTTCAAATCCCGTCAGGACCGCAACAAAGGCCCCGCGTCGAGGAATCGACGCGGGGCCTTGTCCGTGCCACCGCCCCTCACGGGCCGCCGCGTGCTCGCCGCCCTGCCGAGAGGGATGCCGCGCACGCGGCGCAGCCGCAATCGGGACGCGGCGGCATCCCGTCGGGAGCCACCGGAAGCCCTCAGCGGCCCTGAGCCGCCCTCCCGCGGCCTTGACGGCGTCACTTTCGCTCGGTACTCCAAAGACAGGGCACAACCCCCGTGTGCCCCCTGGAGGTGGCGTATGGCGACATCGGTCAGGCACGAGACGCGGGCCCTGCTCCGCGCGCATCTGTCGGCCGCGTCGTCGTACGGTCACGTGACGCGCCACTGTCCGATCTGTCACCGGCTTCTGCGGCTCGCACTGGACTCGCCGGCGCCACAGTCTCCGACAGGCCGTCAAGAGGGCGTCGAGGACGGGAGCGCGCCCACGGCATGAAACCGCGTCACCCCAACACCCTTGCCCCACAGTCCTCCTGGAGGCCACGCCTCCACTAGCGCACAGGCGTGGGATTCAACAACCGCCGGGACGTGTGACGGGTGTCACCGCATGAGTTTTTGGAACCGTGGCACTTACGACTCCCCTACAACTGATCAATTTAATATGTGCAATTGCACCACCTTCGCGGCGCTCGCACAGCCGATCCGACACCCCTCCCCAGACTCCGACAAGCCCGGACACGGGAGGGGACACGGACCCCGGCACACGCCCGGACACCCGTCCGGGCCCGGGCACAAAAAAATCGCGCTGGACCCGGCGGAGTCCAGCGCGATCAACGACGCACCTCTGTTGGGGCAGGGACGGCGTCGCTTGGAGCTGTGGTTCCAGGCGCCGCGACAGGTAGGGGGACCTGCCGTTCTGCCCGGTTATTCAGTTGTTCAGGCCTCGCTGCGCTGCTGCGGAATGCCCGCGAGCAGAGCGCGGACCTCGGCCTCGCGGTAGCGGCGATGCCCGCCGAGCGTGCGGATCGACGTGAGCTTGCCGGCCTTCGCCCAGCGCGTGACCGTCTTCGGGTCGACGCGGAACATGGTGGCGACCTCAGCCGGGGTCAGCAGCGGCTCGGCATCAGGGGTGCGAGCGGTCATGAGCGGCCTCCTCGGGAGAACCGAACCTTCTCGGTTCATTCCTCTAAATTCTGCACCTTGACCCGCGTTGCCCGAAATGGCGGACGCGAGTCGAGTCGGTTATAGGACGAACGGCTTGTCCTCGGCACTACAACTACACCATCTGTCCAGCCGCGTCGGCCAAACCGATGGAATTGCCCTCCCAGGTGTTCATCAGCGACGGAAGCCGATGGACCATGCCATAGCGGACAGTCACGCCTCTGTGACGATCAGTCACAGGGGCGATCAGGAGTCACCAGACCCCCCAAAGCGTGCAATGCCGAGATTCCACCCACAGTGCATCACGGCAGGACGGAAGGAGCCCTCCCCGGGCTCCTTGTCCTATTTTGGCATGAGGAGGGGGAAGCGGCGCAAGAGTGATGTACGTGCGGTCCGTCACGCTTGACGCAAACGCCCGGATCGGGACCTACGTCCCTTGTCGGCAAGAGATCAGCCCATCCCGCACAAGTGTCGGAGCGGAAGACGAAACCCCACATCGGGCGGTACGTCAAACGTCAGTTCGCCGAGCGCCGGTCCCGGACCGCCCGCCAGCGCTCCACCAGCCGCCCGTACGCCGCCCCCGCGGCAACCCCGTCGCCGTGGCGCAGCGCCTCGATCCCCTCGGCCACGTCGGCCGCGGAGTGGTCCGCCTCCAACTCGCCCGCCGGCAGGGCGTGCACCAGTCCGCCGTAGTCCAGCTCGACCAGCGACCGCGGATGGAACTCCTCCAGCCAGCGCCCCACGTCCACCAGGCCGTCGATGAGCGGCCCCTCGTCCACGGCCTCCCGCAGGGCCCGCAGCCCCCGGGCCACCCGCCGCCGGGCCTGCACCATCGGCGTGCGGTAGCGCAGCACCGGTGCGGCCGCCGACGCGCCGTCGCCCCCGTCGTACTCCCGCTCCGCGTCGGAGACCAGCACGAACCAGTTGATCGGTACCTGCCAGGTGGCCGTGCGGATCCAGGGCCGGGCGTCCGGGTTGCGCTCCAGCCAGCGCTCGTAGTCCTGCGCGCTCTGGCGGCGTACGACGGGTGGGATCAGGGCGTCCAGGACCGGCTCCGGGAAGTCCTCGGCCAGGTCGCCCAAGGCCTGCCAGCCGCGCAGCCGGGTCCGCCAGGGGCAGACGCAGACCACGCCGTCCACCTCGGTCACGAAGGCGTCCGCGCTCTCGTGCACCGGTACCGCCACGGGCGGGGTGGGCAGCAGGTCGGCCAGGGAGCGGCGCAGCTCGTCCTGGTAGGAGGGCCGGTCGGGGCGGCGGGCGTAGCGGGTCCAGTGGGCGCGTTCCTCGTCGGGGAAGGCCGCCAGCGGCTCGTACACGCGCAGGTACGCCGCGTAGGGGACGATCACCGAGGACACCTTGGGCACGCCTGCTCCCTCCCCCGCGCACCGACGCGAAAACCTGCGAGAACCTGCGGAAACCGGAGGCAACGGATCACAAACGCGCGGGAATCTCTGCAAATCGTCGCACGCCCGTACTCCGTGCGGAGGTGATCCTGAGCACTGTGCGGCGGGCCGACACCCCCAGGCTCTAATCTCGTGCCACAGTCCCCGCCACCTTCACGGGGCCTGCCACCCATCGCCGCACCTACACAGGAGTCACCACCGTGACCGACGTAACCGGCGCACCTGCTGATGTACTGCACACCCTGTTCCACTCGGATCAGGGGGGACATGAGCAAGTCGTGCTCTGCCAGGACCGTGCCAGCGGCCTCAAGGCCGTGATCGCCATCCACTCCACCGCCCTCGGCCCCGCGCTCGGCGGTACCCGCTTCTACCCGTACGCGAGCGAGGCGGAGGCCGTCGCCGACGCGCTGAACCTCGCCCGCGGGATGTCGTACAAGAACGCCATGGCCGGTCTGGACCACGGTGGCGGCAAGGCGGTGATCATCGGTGATCCGGAGCAGATCAAGAGCGAGGAACTGCTCCTCGCCTACGGCCGGTTCGTCGCCTCGCTGGGCGGCCGCTACGTCACCGCGTGCGACGTCGGCACCTACGTCGCGGACATGGACGTCGTGGCCCGCGAGTGCCGCTGGACGACCGGGCGCTCCCCGGAGAACGGCGGCGCGGGCGACTCCTCCGTGCTCACCTCCTTCGGCGTCTACCAGGGCATGCGGGCCGCCGCCCAGCACCTGTGGGGCGACCCGACGCTGCGCGACCGCACCGTGGGCATCGCGGGTGTCGGCAAGGTCGGCCACCACCTGGTCGAGCACCTGCTCGCCGAGGGCGCCCACGTCGTCGTCACCGACGTCCGCAAGGACGTGGTGCGCGGCATCACGGAGCGGCACCCGTCGGTGGTCGCCGTCGCCGACACCGACGCGCTGATCCGGGTGGAGAACCTGGACATCTACGCGCCCTGCGCGCTCGGCGGCGCGCTGAACGACGACACCGTGCCGGTGCTGACCGCCAAGGTGGTGTGCGGCGCGGCCAACAACCAGCTCGCCCACCCGGGCGTGGAGAAGGACCTCGCCGACCGCGGAATCCTCTACGCGCCGGACTACGTGGTGAACGCCGGGGGTGTCATCCAGGTCGCCGACGAGCTGCACGGGTTCGACTTCGACCGGTGCAAGGCCAAGGCCTCGAAGATCTACGACACCACGCTGGCCATATTCGCACGTGCGAAGGAGGACGGTATTCCGCCGGCCGCGGCGGCCGACCGGATCGCCGAGCAGCGGATGGCGGAGGCCCGCCCCCGGCCGTGATCCGGCGGTCGCGGCCGGTGGCCCGGCGGGGTCTTCGCGGGGTTTGACCGGTACCCGTCGGGGGGCAGTTGGAGAGAACTCTCACTTATCCCGGCGGGTCGACTGTCGAAAGGTGGTTAAAATCGCCTTTGACCAGCGAGGACAGGGCGCCTCGCGGGTCCTGGGCAGGGCCACGTGCTGCGGGCGACGTACCGTATGGGCGTGGGCTCAGGTACCGTGGAAGCCCTACGGACCGGTCTCTCTGTGGAGAGCCCGTTCCGGACCATGAACGCGTGTCAAGACTCTGGGGCCGTCGAGCCCCGTCGTTGAGGGGGTCGAGCCATGGGGCGCGGCCGGGCCAAGGCCAAGCAGACGAAGGTCGCCCGCCAGCTGAAGTACAACAGCGGTGGGACTGATCTCTCCCGCCTGGCCGAGGAGCTGGGCGCATCGCCGTCGAATTCGCAACCGCCGAATGGCGAGCAATTCGAGGACGATGAGCAGGACGACGACGTGTACGCAAAGTACGCCGACCTCTATGAGGACGACGACGAGGACGAGGACGGCCAGTCCCCGACCCAACAGCGACGCGGCGCTTGACCTTGCACTGAACACCTTCCCGGTCGGTGACCTCTGTCACCGACCGGGTTCTGTGCTACCCGCGGCATCCGGGGCACCTCAGGCGGCGTAGTCGCCGACCAGTGCCGCGCCGCTCCGGTGGTCCGCGCGATCGGTGATCTCGCCGGCCACCCAGGCGTCCACGCCGCGGTCGGCGAGGGCCGTCAGGGCCACGTCCGTCGACTCCTCGGGCACGATCGCGATCATGCCCACGCCCATGTTCAGGGTCTTCTCCAGCTCCAGGCGCTCGACCCTGCCGGTCCGGCCGACGAGGTCGAAGATCGCGCCCGGGGTCCAGGTGGAACGGTCGACCACGGCGTGCAGGCCGTCGGGGATCACGCGGGCCAGGTTGGCCGCGAGCCCGCCGCCGGTGACGTGGCTGAAGGCGTGGACCTCGGCGGTGCGCATGAGGGCCAGGCAGTCCAGGGAGTAGATCTTGGTCGGCTCCAGCAGCTCCTCGCCGAGGGTACGGCCGAGACCGTCCAGGTGGGCGTCGAGCGCCAGGCCGCCCTCGTTCAGCAGGACGTGGCGGACCAGCGAGTACCCGTTCGAGTGAAGCCCGGAGGACGCCATGGCGATCACCGCGTCACCCGTACGGATGCGATCCGGGCCGAGCAGGCGGTCGGCCTCCACGACGCCCGTACCGGCGCCGGCGACGTCGAAGTCGTCCGCGCCCAGCAGGCCGGGGTGCTCGGCCGTCTCGCCGCCCACCAGGGCGCATCCCGCCAGCACACAGCCCTCGGCGATGCCCTTGACGATGGCGGCGACGCGCTCGGGGTGGACCTTGCCGACGCAGATGTAGTCGGTCATGAACAGCGGCTCGGCGCCGCACACCACGATGTCGTCCATGACCATCGCGACCAGGTCGTGGCCGATCGTGTCGTAGACGCCGAGCTGCCGGGCGATGTCGACCTTGGTGCCGACGCCGTCGGTGGCGGAGGCGAGCAGCGGACGCTCGTAGTTCTTGAGGGCGGAGGCGTCGAAGAGACCGGCGAAGCCGCCGAGGCCGCCGAGGACCTCGGGGCGCCGCGTCTTCTTGACCCATTCCTTCATGAGCTCGACGGCGCGGTCGCCCGCCTCGATGTCGACGCCGGCGGCTGCGTAGCTGGCACCAGTTGTGTCAGGCATGACGATGAGAACCTTCGTGTCGTACGGCGGGGGGCCAGGAAGCCGGGGACCGGGAAACGGACGGCTACGGGCGACGGATGGCGTCGGCGGCGGCCGTACCGGCGGGCCCGGCGGCCAGCTCGGTCTCCAGGAGCTGCTTGCCGAGCAGCTCGGGGTCGGGGAGCTCCATCGGGTACTCGCCGTCGAAGCAGGCGCGGCACAGGTTCGGCTTGGCGATGGTGGTCGCCTCGATCATGCCGTCGATGGAGATGTACGCCAGGGAGTCGGCGCCCATCGAGGTGCCGATCTCCTCGACGCTCATGCCGTTGGCGATGAGCTCGGCGCGGGTGGCGAAGTCGATGCCGAAGAAGCAGGGCCACTTCACGGGCGGGGACGAGATCCGGATGTGGATCTCGGCGGCGCCTGCCTCGCGGAGCATGCGGACCAGGGCCCGCTGGGTGTTGCCGCGGACGATGGAGTCGTCGACGACGACCAGCCGCTTGCCCTTGATGACTTCCTTCAAGGGGTTCAGCTTGAGGCGGATGCCCAGCTGGCGGATGGTCTGCGAGGGCTGGATGAAGGTCCGGCCGACGTAGGCGTTCTTCACCAGACCGTTGCCGAAGGGGATGCCGGAGGCCTCGGCGTAGCCGATCGCGGCGGGGGTGCCGGATTCCGGGGTCGCTATGACCAGGTCGGCCTCGGCGGGGGCCTCCTTCGCCAGCTTGCGGCCCATCTCGACGCGCGAGAGGTAGACGTTGCGGCCGGCGATGTCGGTGTCCGGGCGGGCCAGGTACACGTACTCGAAGACACAGCCCTTGGGCTTCGCTTCCGCGAATCGGGACGTTCGCAGGCCGTTCTCGTCGATGGCGACGAACTCGCCCGGCTCGATCTCCCGGACGAAGCTGGCGCCGCAGATGTCGAGGGCGGCGGACTCGGAGGCGACCACCCAGCCGCGCTCGAGGCGGCCGAGGACCAGCGGACGGATGCCCTGCGGGTCGCGGGCGGCATAGAGGGTGTGCTCGTCCATGAAGACGAGGGAGAAGGCGCCGCGCACCTGGGGCAGCACCTGGCCGGCCGCCTCCTCGACGGTCAGCGGCTTGCCGTCCGCGTCGACCTGACCCGCGAGCAGGGCCGTGATCAGGTCCGTGTCGTTGGTCGCCGCGACCCGCGTGGAGCGGCCGTCCTGCTTGGGCAGGTCGGCGACCAGCTCGGCGAGCTGGGCGGTGTTGACGAGGTTGCCGTTGTGCCCGAGCGCGATGGAGCCCTGCGCGGTGGCACGGAACGTCGGCTGGGCGTTCTCCCACACGGAGGCACCGGTGGTCGAGTAGCGGGCGTGACCGACCGCGATGTGACCCTGGAGCGAACCGAGCGAGGTCTCGTCGAAGACCTGGGACACCAGGCCCATGTCCTTGAAGACGAGGATCTGGGAGCCGTTGCTGACCGCGATTCCCGCGGATTCCTGGCCCCGATGCTGGAGGGCGTACAGCCCGAAGTACGTGAGCTTTGCGACCTCTTCGCCCGGAGCCCAGACACCGAAGACGCCGCAAGCGTCCTGGGGGCCCTTCTCGCCGGGAAGCAGATCGTGATTGAGTCGACCGTCACCACGTGGCACGCCTTCGAGTGTAGGCGAGATCGACCACTGGTCCGAATTGGGGATGCGGGCCCACCAGTGGATCACTGGTCGGCGACGGCGCGGACCGTTGCACCGTCTTCGCTGGTCAGCGTGAGGGTTTCATGATCGATCCGATAGTCGACCTTGCTGTCGAAGAAGCCCAGCAGCCGCTTCTCGGCATCCATGAGTGAGCCTTCGCACATCATTCGGGTGGTGGACGGGGCGCCGAGGGTGATAAGCCCGTCGCTGACGGTGGCCCCGGCGTTGACGTGGTTGCAGGGGAGCCGCCCGGAGACGGACTTCGCGTCCTGGTCGAAGGTGAGGTGTGCGCGGCCCTTCCCGTCCTTCCGGCCCGGGGCGTCCACGGCCCACTTCGTGCCGTACAGGGACGCGTCCTCGGACCTGCTGAGCCGGACGGTGTCGCCGTCGGCGGTGGTGAGGGTGAGCCGCCCGCCCTCGCTCTCCGTGGTGAGCGGGCCGGTGGTGAGGACGCGGCCGAGGGACTTCTCGAAGTCGGCGGGTGTCTTGGCGCAGGCCTTCTCGGTGAACATGGCGTCGTCGAGCCGGACGCGTCGGCCGTCGCCCTCGCCCCGGTCTTCGACGGCGGCGCGGGCGCTGAAGCCGTTGCAGCCGGTGCTGCCCGCGGCCTCGCCGCCGTCGTCGATCCGTACGTGTGCCGCGTCCGGCGCCCGGTGGGTGGTGCCGTCGACGGTGACGCTGTCGATGCTCCACCGCACGCCGGTGATGCGCTCGCCGCCCGCGCCGACGGAACCGCTGCCGGTACCGTCGGCCTGCTCGCTGCCGCAGGCCGCGGCGAGCGGGACGAGCGCGACGACGGCGGCCGCGGTCAGGGTCGTGCTGCGCTGCTGCTTCTGCCTGTACATGCCGATTCGACGGAGACGGGGAAGGTCCGGTTCCGTCGTCCTTCCGGTTCCCCGCTTCTCCCCGGCCTCGCTCAGCTCAGCAGCGGCAGCAGGGCCCCGAGGTCGGCCCGCTCCCCGCTCGCGCTCACCTTCGCCCCGTCCAGGGCGTCCTTCCAGGCCAGCCGCCCGCTGGCGAGCCGCATCCAGGTCAGCGGGTCGGTCTCGACGACGTTGGGCGGGGTGCCCCGGGTGTGCCGGGGACCCTCGACGCACTGCACGACGGCGTACGGCGGGATCCGTACCTCCGTCGAGCCGCCGGGCGCCTTCACGGCGAGCGCGTCGGCCAGCAGCCGGGTGGCGGCGGCCAGCGCCTGCCGGTCGTAGGGGATGTCGAGGCCGGGCACCGCGGCGGTGAGGTCGTCGGTGTGCACGACCAGCTCCACGGTGCGGGTGACGACGTAGTCGGCCAGCGGCAGGGCGCCCGCGCTGGTGGGGAGCAGCCGGCTCCCGGGGTGGGTGTCGAGCCGCTCGGTGAAGCGCCGCTCGGCCTCGGCGAGGTGGGCGTCGAGGTCGGGGTGCCCGGCGGCCAGCCGGCGGGCGGTGTCCGCGATGGCGTCCGCGTCGGCGGCGATGGCGAAGGGCCAGTCGAGCAGCCGGCCGTCCTGCCGTGCCGGTTCGGGCTGGTCCAGCAGCCGGTCCACGGCGGTCAGCGCCATCCCGACGTGCGCGACCAGCTCCCGTACGGTCCAGTCCCCGAGCCGGGTCGGCAGGCCGAGCTGCTCGGGGGTGAGGGTGCGGACGGCCGCCCGTACGTGACCGAACTGGGCGAGGACGGCGGTGCGGGTACGGGCGGGGTCGTAGGCGCGGGGGCGTTTTCCGGCGGGCGGCATGGCGGTGAGCCTAGGCGAGCGCGCGAGTGGGTGCCTCACCCCTCGGCCGCGGTCTCCCGGATCAACGGCTCGAACACCCGGCGCACATAGACGTCGAACGGCTCCGTCAGTGCGCCGTCGACCACCCGCCGCACCCCGCACTCGGCCGCCAGCTCCTTGAGGGCGGCCCGGGAGTCCGGTCCCACGCCCCCGCCGATGACCATGACGCCGAACTCCCGCGACTCCAGGAGCTTTCGGGCCTCCTCGTCGGTGGTGACCCCCTCCACGTCGAACCCGTCGGCGCGCAGTGTGTCCAGCACCGCCGTCACCCTGAGCCCGGTCCTGCCCAGCACCAGCGTCCTCATGACCGCTCCCCTCCCGTACGCCTTCGGTACGTCTCCGGTACGTCGACTTCGACGCTGCCGAGCCTAGAAGCTCAACCGCGCTCGAGGTCAACCCCGGCCCGCGGGGCCTCCGCCACGTCGAGGAACGCGCCGTTGCGCGGGACGCCGATGCCGCGCCAGGTGAAGGGGACGCCCCGTGCGGCGTCCGGGTCGGGTCCGTCCATCAGCTGGAAGTGGACGTGCGGCTCGGTGGAGTTGCCGGAGTTGCCGCACCGGGCGAGGACCTGCCCGGCGCGGACCCGGTCGCCCTCGCGAACGGCGAAGGAGCCTCGCTGGACGTGGGCGTAGAGGGCGTGGGTGCCCTCGCCGAGGTCGAGGACGAGGTGGTTGCCGACGATGTGGCGGACCCCCGCCAGCTCCCGCACCGAGCCCTCGACGAGCATCAGGTACAGCAGTGCGGGCAGCGAGGTGCGGCTCAGGTGGTCGCGCCGGCCGTCGTCGGCCCGTACGACCGTGCCGTCGGCCACCGCGAGGAGCGGGGCGCCGAACGCCGGGAAGGCGCGGGGGCGCCGGGCGAGCGGCCACAGGGCGCGGAAGCCGGGGCGGGCGCCGGGCTCCGGTTCGGCGACGAGGTCGATGGCGAAGGTCTGTCCGTAGGCGTGGACGCCGTGGCTCGGGGTGCGGTCGGCCGGGCTGTTCAGCGCGGACCAGCGGCCGGTGACGGGCGGGGCGACCTCGACGGGCTCGCGGGACCTGCCGGGCGCGTCGGGGGTGCCGCCGTTCCACCGGTTGACCACGGCGATCAGGACGTAGGCGAGGACCAGCGGCAGGAAGACGCACCACCAGGGGATTCCGGGGTCGAAGAGGACGCCGACGGCCACCAGGGCCAGGAAGGCGAGCTGCAACACCCGGAAGGTGATCATGGCGAGCTTGCGTACGGACATCGGTCCTTCCCCCTCGCTCGTGACGTTGTTCCTGACGGTCCTGACGGTCCTGACCGTCCCGGTCAGTTCCGCGCAGTCGACAGCACCACCAGCAGCGGTACGACCCGCCCCGGCGGCACCTCGTGGCGGCCCCGGCAGGTGGTGTGCAGCCAGCCGGCGCCGGTGAGCTGGCGCAGGTGGTGGTAGACCTGGCCGGTCGTGCCCATCCCTGCCAGCTCGGCCAGCTCGGCGGCGGTGCGCCGGCCGCCCAGCACCTCGCGCAGCAGCCGCAGCCGCACGGGGTGTCCGAGCGCGGCGAACACCTCGGCGGCCTCGGCCCAGTCGAGGTCCAGCAGGCCGTCGGTGAGCGCGCCGTGCTGCCAGGCGTACCGCTCCCCGGTCGGCAGGCGAACGGACCCGGTGAACAGGACGCCTCCGGCTTCCGCCCCCAGCTCCGTGAGCTGCGCCTCCAGCCCTTCCAGGGCCCACAGGTCGCCCTCCTGCACGCGAGGTGCGGGGCGGTCGGCGGCTTCCAGCACGGCGAGACGCCGTTCGAGGTCGGCCACGCGGTGTTCCAGTTGCTCCACCCCTACGAGATTACGGAAGTACGTAATTACGTGCAACTGCTGGGCCGTGGATCACCCGTACCCGCGGCCGGCCCGGGATCCGGCCCTCGCGGCGCCCCCGAGACCGTCACCCTGGAGTTCGTCGACGGACGCCCGGTGAAACGACGAGGTCCCGCCCGGAACCAACCGGACGGGACCTCGGACTCTCGGGGACGGGCTACTACGCCAGCAGCCCCGGGATCGTGCCCTCGTGAGCCTCGCGCAGCTCGGTCAGGGGCAGCGTGAACTCGCCCTGGACCTCGACCGCGTCGCCGTCGACCACACCGATGCGGGTGACCGGCAGGCCGCGGGCGCCGCACATGTCGTTGAAGCGGACCTCCTCCGAGCGCGGGACGGCGACGACCGCGCGGCCCGCCGACTCCGAGAACAGGAAGGTGAAGGCGTCGAGCCCGTCCGGTACGACCAGGCGCGCGCCCTTGCCGCCCAGCAGCGCCGACTCGACGACCGCCTGGACCAGACCGCCGTCGGACAGGTCGTGCGCGGAGTCGATCATGCCGTCACGGGAGGCGGAGATCAGGATCTCGCCGAGCAGGCGCTCGCGCTCCAGGTCGACCTTCGGGGGCAGGCCGCCGAGGTGGTCGTGGATCACCTGGGACCAGGCCGAGCCGCCGAACTCCTCACGCGTGTCGCCCAGCAGGTACAGCAGCTGGCCGTCCTCCTGGAAGGCGACCGGCGTGCGCCGGGCCACGTCGTCGATGACGCCCAGCACCGCCACCACCGGAGTGGGGTGGATGGCCGCCTCGCCGGTCTGGTTGTACAGCGAGACGTTGCCGCCGGTCACCGGGGTGCCGAGCTGGAGGCAGCCGTCGGCCAGGCCGCGCACGGCCTCCGCGAACTGCCACATGACCGCCGGGTCCTCCGGCGAGCCGAAGTTCAGGCAGTCGGAGACCGCGAGGGGCTTCGCGCCGGTCGTGGCCACGTTGCGGTAGGCCTCCGCCAGGGCCAGCTGCGCGCCCGTGTACGGGTCGAGCTTGGCGTAGCGGCCGTTGCCGTCGGTGGCGATGGCGACGCCGAGGCCGGACTCCTCGTCCACCCGGATCATGCCCGAGTCCTCGGGCTGGGCGAGGACGGTGTTGCCCTGCACGAAGTGGTCGTACTGCTGGGTGATCCACTGCTTGGACGCCTGGTTGGGCGAGCCGACCAGCTTGAGGACCTGGTCCTTCAGCTCGTCGGACGTGCCCGGCCGGGGCAGCTTGTTCGCGTCGTCGGCCTGGAGGGCGTCCTGCCAGTCGGGGCGGGCGTAGGGGCGCTCGTAGACCGGGCCGTCGTGGGCGACCGTGCGCGGGTCGACGTCGACGATCTTGCCGCCGTGCCAGAAGATCTCCAGCCGGTCGCCGTCGGTGACCTCACCGATGACGGTGGCGATGACGTCCCACTTCTCGCAGATCTCCAGGAAGCGGTCGACCTTCTCCGGCTCGACCACCGCGCACATGCGTTCCTGCGACTCGCTCATGAGGATTTCCTCGGGCGAGAGGGTCGAGTCGCGCAGCGGGACGTCGTCCAGGGTGACGCGCATGCCGCCGGAGCCGTTCGACGCCAGCTCGGACGTGGCGCAGGACAGGCCGGCCGCGCCGAGGTCCTGGATGCCGACGACCAGCTTCTCGGCGAACGCCTCCAGGGTGCACTCGATGAGGAGCTTCTCCTGGAACGGGTCGCCGACCTGGACGGCGGGGCGCTTGGACGGCTTCGCGTCGTCGAAGGTCTCCGAGGCCAGGATCGACGCGCCGCCGATGCCGTCGCCGCCCGTGCGGGCGCCGTACAGGATGACCTTGTTGCCCGCGCCGGAGGCCTTCGCGAGGTGGATGTCCTCGTGCCGCATGACGCCGATGGCACCGGCGTTGACCAGCGGGTTGCCCTGGTAGCAGGCGTCGAAGACGACCTCGCCGCCGATGTTGGGCAGGCCCAGGCAGTTGCCGTAGCCGCCGATGCCGGCGACGACGCCCGGCAGGACGCGCTTGGTGTCGGGGTGGTCCGCGGCGCCGAAGCGCAGGGGGTCGACCACGGCCACCGGCCGCGCGCCCATCGCGATGATGTCGCGCACGATGCCGCCGACGCCGGTGGCCGCGCCCTGGTAGGGCTCGACGTAGGACGGGTGGTTGTGCGACTCGACCTTGAAGGTGACCGCGTAGCCCTGGCCGACGTCGACCACACCGGCGTTCTCGCCGATGCCGACGAGCATCGCCTCGGACTCGGGGGCCTTCTCGCCGAACTGGCGCAGGTGCACCTTGCTGCTCTTGTACGAGCAGTGCTCGGACCACATGACGGAGTACATGGCCAGCTCCGCCCCGGTGGGGCGGCGGCCGAGGATCTCGACGACCCGCTCGTACTCGTCCTTCTTCAGGCCCAGCTCGGCCCAGGGCAGCTCGACGTCGGGGGTCGCGGTCGCGTTGTCGACCGTGTCCAGAGGCGTCCGGCTCATGCGTTGACCAGCTTCTTGAGGATCGAGGTGAAGAACGGCAGGCCGTCGGTACGGCCCGTACCGATCAGCGACTCGACGGCGTGCTCGGGGTGCGGCATGAGGCCGACGACGTTCCCGGCGGCGTTGGAGATGCCCGCGATGTCGTTGAGCGAGCCGTTGGGGTTCATGTCCAGGTAGCGGAAGGCCACCCGCCCCTCGGCCTCCAGCTCGTCCAGCGTGCGCCGGTCGGCGACGTAGCGGCCGTCCATGTTCTTCAGCGGGATGTGGATCTCCTGGCCTGCGGTGTAGTCGCTGGTCCAGGAGGTGTCCGCGTTCTCCACCCGCAGCTTCTGGTCGCGGCAGATGAAGTGCAGGTGGTCGTTGCCCAGCATGCCGCCCGGCAGCAGATGGGCCTCGGTGAGGATCTGGAAGCCGTTGCAGATGCCCAGCACCGGCAGCCCGGCCTTCGCCTGGTCGATGACGGTGTCCATCACCGGCGAGAAGCGCGCGATGGCACCGGCGCGCAGATAATCGCCGTACGAGAAACCGCCGCACAGCACCACGGCGTCGACCTGCTTGAGGTCCTTGTCCTTGTGCCAGAGAGCGACGGGTTCGGCGCCGGCGACGCGGATCGCGCGCTGCGTGTCCCGGTCGTCGAGACTGCCGGGGAAAGTGACGACGCCAATACGAGCGGTCACTTCGCGGCCCCCGCGACCACGTCCTCGGACTCGACCTTGACGGTGAAGTCCTCGATCACGGTGTTGGCGAGGAAGGATTCCGCAAGATCATGGATGCGGGCGAGGGCGGCGTCGTCGACCGGCCCGTCCACTTCCAGTTCGAATCGCTTTCCCTGACGGACGTCCGAGATCCCTTCGAAACCCAGTCGCGGCAGTGCGCGCTGCACCGCCTGGCCCTGGGGGTCGAGGATCTCCGGCTTGAGCATGACGTCGACTACGACGCGTGCCACTGGCACTCCCGGTGTGTGGTGCTGAGCAGGTTCCTTCAGACTACCCGTACAAAATTTCTACGCGCGTAGCCTTGGAGGAAACTACGTGAGCCCAGTCACGATTCGGCATCGGGAGGGGGCGGTCACGAAAAGCTTCGGGAAAGATCCGGGATCGAGCGCGGACACCTATTGCCCAACGGACACGCGGGCAGATTTAGTCGGTCTTCCCATTGCAATGCCGGGCACTGTACAAATGAAATGTCATTAGCCGATACTTTGCCCAATTACAGGCGAACAGTCGGCATCATCGCGACGTCTCGACACGTTCGGGCACGTCATCGCGGAGATGCCGCACGAAGGGACCGATATTCGTGGCGCAGCGTGTCGTGGTCACTCTCTTTGACGACATCGACGGCTCGGAAGCGGCGGAGACGATCGCCTTCGGAGTCGACGGCCGGATGTACGAGATCGACCTGAACGAAGCCAATGCCCGGAAACTGCGCAAGGCGCTCGAGCCGTACGTCTCGGCCGGCCGCAAGCGCTCCCGGTCCGGCAGGGCCTACCGGCAGACGGAGGTCGCCCCCGACCCGGCGGCGGTCCGCGCCTGGGCCCAGGCGAACAAGATGGACGTGCCCGCGCGGGGCCGGATCCCGAAGAAGGTGTACGAGGCGTTCGCCGAGGCGCGGTGAGCCGTGCGTCCAGTGAGCCGGTGTCCGGCGGGGGCGGCCGACGGCCGCTCAGCCGCCCCTGGCGGCAACCGACTTGCGCGGCACCCCGGGTGATCAGCTAAAGTCTGGAGCACGCCGAGGGGCGAGGCCGAAAGGCCCAGCTCACGGAACATGCGGGTGTAGTTCAGTAGTAGAACATCCCCCTTCCAGGGGGAAGGCGCAGTGTGCAATTCCTGTCACCCGCTCTGCATCGCCGTACCGGCCACTCGATTGGATCAGGTAGGCTGATGCTCGCACCGATCGGTGAAGGCCGGTCGGGGGCAATGCGGACGTAGCTCAGTTGGTAGAGCGCAACCTTGCCAAGGTTGAGGTCGCGAGTTCGAGCCTCGTCGTCCGCTCGGGAATCAGACCCCGGTCCTCCAGGACCGGGGTCTTTTCGTGCGTTCGGTCCCCGGGCCCGCCCACACACACCGCGGTCCGCGCCTGACATTTGTCATGCCGGGTGATGACGGGCCGCACTGTCGTCCCGCCCCGCGCGCCGGAATGCTCGAAGCATGCAAACGAACGAGCACGAACACGTGATTGAGGTCACCGACCTTCGGCGTGTGTACGGGGGCGGGTTCGAGGCCGTGCGCGGAATCGACTTCTCCGTGCGCCGCGGTGAGGTCTTCGCCCTGCTCGGCACCAATGGCGCCGGCAAGACGTCGACGGTCGAGCTGCTGGAGGGGCTGGCCGCTCCGGCCGGCGGGCGGGTACGGGTCCTCGGGCACGACCCGTACACCGAGCGGGCCGCGGTGCGCCCCCGCACCGGGGTCATGCTCCAGGAGGGCGGCTTCCCCTCCGAGCTGACGGTCGCCGAGACGGCACGGATGTGGGCGGGGTGCGTGAGCGGTGCCCGGCCGCCGGCCGAGGTGCTGGCGCTGGTCGGTCTGGAGTCGAAGACCGACACCCGCGTGAAGCAGCTGTCCGGGGGCCAGCGGCGCCGCCTGGACCTGGCGCTCGCGCTGCTCGGCGACCCCGAGGTGCTCTTCCTCGACGAGCCCAGCACCGGCCTGGACGCCGAAGGCCGCCGGGACACCTGGGAGTTGGTCGGGGCCCTGCGCGACCAGGGCGCGACGGTGCTGCTGACCACGCACTACCTGGAGGAGGCCGAGCACCTCGCCGACCGGCTCGCGATCATGCACGACGGCCGGATCGCCGCGACCGGCACTCCGGCCGAGGTGACCGCCGCTCAGCCGTCCCACATCTCCTTCGAACTGCCCGACGGCTACTTCGTGGGCGACCTGCCGCCGCTCGGCGAACTCGGCGTGAGCGACCACGAGATCGACGGCCGGACGGTGAAGCTGCGCACCCGGGAACTCCAGCGCGCGGCCACCGGCCTGCTGGTGTGGGCCGCGCAGGCCGCGGTGGAGCTGCGCCGTCTGGACGTGCGCTCGGCGTCCCTGGAGGAGGCCTTCCTCAGCATCGCCAAGAAGGTGTCGGCGAGGTCGGACGGCACCACGAAGGACACGACGGAGAAGGAGTACGCGGCATGAGCGCCACGGACGCACCGGCCCGCGCGAAGGGTCCCGCCCGGACGGCGGTCACCACGCCGAGGAGCCGCATGACCGCCCTCGCGCGCGCCGAGCTGACCCTGCTCGGGCGGAACAAGGGCACCGTCTTCGCCGCGCTGTTCATCCCGTTCGTGATGCCGTTCAGCGTGCGGGCGGGAGCCGAGGAGATGGACCTCGGCAAGGCGGGGCTGACCATCGGCACGCTCGTGCTGCCCGCCGCGATCGGCTTCTCCCTGCTGTTCGCCGTCTACTCGGCCCTCGTCGGCGTCTTCGTCGTCCGGCGCGAGGAACTCGTCCTCAAGCGGCTGCGCACCGGCGAGCTGCGGGACGCGGAGATCCTCGCCGGCTCCGCCCTGCCGGCCGTGCTCAGCGGGCTCGTGCAGTCCCTGCTGCTCGCGGTGGGCTGCGCGGTCCTACTCGACCTGCCGGCGCCGTCGGCACCCCTGCTGAGCGTCGTCGGCCTGCTGCTGGGCCTGGTGATGTGCGCCGCGCTCGCGGCCGTCACCGCGAGCTTCACCAGGACCGGGGAGAGCGCGCAGGTCACGCCGCTGCCGTTCACGTTCGTCTCGATGCTCGCCTCCGGCCTGTTCTTCCCGCTGGAGCTGCTGCCCGACCGGGTGGCCTCGGTCTGCGAGCTGCTGCCGCTGACCCCGGTCGTCACCCTGGTGCGCGGCGGCTGGACCGGCGACCTGTCGGCGGCCGAGACGCTGGGCGCCGCGGCGACGGCGGTGGCCTGGACCGTCCTGGCGGTGTTTGCTGTACGGCGGCGGTTCCGGTGGGAGCCGCGGCACTGACGTGACTGACGTGACTGAGGTGCGAGTCGAGCGGGAGTGGCGGACGGATGCGCAGGCCGGGCGGATGGTGGCGGGTCAAGAGCACGCCGGAGAAGGTGGAGACGTACACGCGGTGGTCGTTCCACTTCTTCGGGGTCATCGAGATCCTGGCGCTGGGGGTGTCCGCCTACGGCCGGACCGGCGCGGGGCTCGCCACCGTGCTGTGCCTGCTGGTCACCGCGCACGCAGCGGTCTGCATGCTGGTCTCGTCCCGGGCGCTGGACTGGACGCGCGGGCGGCGCCCGCAGCCCGTGCGGCAGATGTGGGCGCTCGTCGTCGTCTCCGCCGTCGTCTCGGTCACCGCGGTCGTGATCGCGGAGCGCGGACCGTCCGGTGAGGTGGAGACCGCGGCGGGCTCGGTCTACGGCGGGGTCCTGTGCTACGCCGCCGGTGTCATCACGCTCGGGTTGCGGGGGTGGCGGCGCAGGGTCGCCGTCGTCGGGGCCTTCGCGGTGGGCGCCGGGCTCCTGACGTTCCCGCTGGAGATGCCCCTGCTCGCGTCGGTCGTGCTGGCCGGCCTGGTGATGGTGACCGGCGGGTTCCTCGCCGTCACCTCGATCTTCTCCCTCTGGCTGCTCAACGCGGTCTACGCGCTCGACGACGCCAAGGAGACCCGGGTCAGGCTCGCGGTCGCCGAGGAGCGGCTGCGGTTCGGCCGGGACCTGCACGACGTGATGGGCCGGAACCTGGCGGTGATCGCGCTCAAGAGCGAGCTGGCCGTCCAGCTGTCCCGGCGCGGGCGGCCCGAGGCGGTGGAGCAGATGATCGAGGTGCAGCGCATCGCCCAGGAGTCGCAGCGCGAGGTCCGGGACGTCGTGCGCGGCTACCGGGAGGCCGCCCTGGAGGTCGAACTGGCCGGCGCCCGGGGAGTGCTCTCGGCGGCGGGCATCGCCGCGAAGGTCACCGGGGACACGTCCGGCCTGCCCCCCGAGGTGCAGTCGGCGCTCGGCTGGGTGGTGCGGGAGGCGACCACGAACGTGCTGCGGCACGGGGACGCCAAGAAGGTCGCTGTGACGGTGCGGATGTCGGAAGGACGTGCGGTGCTGACGGTGGAGAACGACGGGGTGGCCGAGGCGACGGGAGAGGGACCCCCGGCGGGCTCGGGCGGCTCCGGGCTCGCGGGGCTGCGGGAGCGGCTCTCCGCGGTGGACGGGACGCTGGAGGCGGGGCCCGTCGGCAAGGGCGTGTTCCGGCTGACGGCCGAGGTGCCGCTGCCGGACACCGCGGCGGGGGCCGCGCTGGAGGTCGCGTCGTGACGACGGCCGTGCGCGTCCTGCTCGCCGACGACGAGCACCTCATCCGCGGGGCCCTGGCGGCCCTGCTGTCCCTGGAGGACGACCTCGTCGTCGTCGCCGAGGCGGCCACCGGTCCCGAAGCACTCGCGATGGCGCGGGCACACGCGCCGGACGTCGCCGTGCTGGACCTCCAGATGCCCGGCGCCGACGGTGTGAAGGTCGCCACATCGCTGCGGGCCGAGCTGCCCGCCTGCAAGGTGCTGATCGTGACCAGTCACGGGCGTCCGGGGCATCTGAAGCGGGCGCTCGCGGCGGGTGTGCGCGGGTTCGTCCCCAAGACGGTCAGCGCCCAGCGGCTCGCCGAGCTGATCCGCACGGTGCACGCCGGAAACCGTTACGTCGACCCCGAGTTGGCCGCCGACGCGATCTCCGCCGGGGACTCGCCGCTGACCGCGCGCGAGGCCGAGGTGCTGGAGCACGCCGCCGACGGGGCGCCCGTCTCGGAGATCGCCGAGCGGGCCGCGCTCGCCGAGGGCACCGTACGGAACTACCTGTCGTCGGCCGCGAGCAAGCTCGGTGCGGAGAACCGGCACGCGGCGGTGCGGCTCGCGAGGGAGCGCGGTTGGGTATAGTGGCTGTCGCGCCACGGAGAGATCCACGGCACGCAGTGCGAACGTAGCTCAGTTGGTAGAGCGCAACCTTGCCAAGGTTGAGGTCGCGAGTTCGAACCTCGTCGTTCGCTCCAGAAGAGAAGCCCCCGGTTCCGGCCGGGGGCTTCTTCGTGTGCGGCCTTCCGCCGCTACGACCAGCTCTGGCCGGTCAGCAGCTCGTAGGCCTCCACGTACTTGGCGCGGGTGGCGTCCACGACCTGCTGCGGCAGCGGCGGCGGGGGCTGCTCGCTCCTGCGGTCCCAGCCGGACTCCGCCGACGTCAGCCAGTCCCGCACGAACTGCTTGTCGTACGACGGCTGCGCGCGGCCCGGCTGCCACCGGTCGGCCGGCCAGAAGCGGGAGGAGTCCGGGGTGAGGACCTCGTCGGCCAGGACCAGGTCGTCCCCGTCGAAGCCGAACTCGAACTTGGTGTCGGCGAGGACGATGCCGCGCTCGCGGGCGATGTCCCGGGCCCGGGAGTAGACGGCGAGGGTGGCCTGGCGCAGGGCGGCCGCGGTGTCCGCGCCGACCTGGCGGGCGACCTCCTCGTAGGAGACGTTCTCGTCGTGCTCGCCGACCTCGGCCTTGGTGGCCGGGGTGAAGATCGGGGCGGGCAGCTCGGAACCGTCGACGAGGCCCTCGGGGAGGGCGAGGCCGCAGACGGTGCGGGTCTCGTCGTACTCCGCCAGGCCCGAGCCGGTGAGGTAGCCGCGGGCCACGCACTCCACGGGGACCATCCGCAGCGACTTGCAGACCAGGGCGCGGCCCTCCCAGTCGGCGGGGGCGCCGGGGGGCAGCTCGGTGCTCAGGACGTGGTTCGGGGCCAGGTCGGCGAGCTGGTCGAACCACCACAGGGAGAGCTGGGTGAGGACCCGGCCCTTGTCGGGGATCTCGGTCGGCAGCACCCAGTCGTACGCGGAGATGCGGTCGCTGGCGACCATCACGAGGTCGCCCGCCTCGTTCCGGTACAGCTCGCGCACCTTGCCGGTGTGCAGATGCACCAGACCCGGAACCTGGATCGGCTCGGGCTTTTCAACGAATCCGGACACGGTTCCTCCCCGTGGTTCTGAACAGTACGTCGATTGTCCCGTACGTCGCGGGGAGGGCGACCGGCGGGGAGGGCGACCGGCGGGGCGGCGGGGTGGCGGGGTGCGCGGCTCAGTCGCGTTTGCAGATGCGGTCCAGGAGGTTGGCGGTGGCGCGCTGGACCCGCGGGTCGACGTGGCCGGGGCGGTCCAGGGCCGGAGACCAGGCGAAGGTGCCGGACGCGAAGACCCAGGCGCCCGACGGAGCCCGGTACAGCGACGTCTCCTGGTGGCGCCGGACGCCGTCCACGTCGGTGTACGGGGAGTGGGCGAGCAGGACGCGCTCGTCGTGCCCGGGGAGCGCGGTGCGCGGGAAGTAGCGGTCGGCCTCGCCCGCCACCAGGTCCTCGATCTCGTCGCCCTCGTGCGCTCCGGTGGCCTCCCAGAGCCAGTGACCGGCGTTGCGGACGACCATCGGGTGGGGCTCGGGGACCCGGCCGGCGTACTGGATGCCGAGCAGCTGCTGCTCGGGGCGGTCGATCTCCCGCCACAGCGCGGGCCGGCCGGGCCCCTTGCGTTTGCGGCAGGTCAGCAGGCGGCCGGCGACGCCGGAGGGGGAGGGGGCCAGCTCCACCTGCCAGTACATGGTGTTGGCGGAGAGGAAGACCAGGGACGTGCCCCGGTCGCGGGCCAGTTCCGCGGTGCGGCGCATGGCGGTGGACCAGTACTCGTCGTGGCCGGGGAAGACCAGGCCCCGGTAACGGGCCGGGTCGATCCGGCCGGAGTGCAGGTCGCGGGCGTCGGCGTAGGCGAGGTCGTAGCCGTAGCGCTCGGCGAAGCGGATGAAGTCGTAGGCGTGGCCCACGTGGAGGGGGAGACCCGCCCCGGCGTACGGGCGGTCGAAGGAGACGGTCGTCGCGGCGTCCGCCTCGCCGAGGAGCCGGCCCTCCTCGTCCCAGGCGTGGTAGAGGCTGGCACCGGTGCGGCCGTCCTCGGGGTAGAGGTTGTACGCCTGCCAGGTGACGTCCGGCAGGAGGAGGAGCAGGTCGGCCGGGTGGTCGTCGCGGACCGTGAAGGGGACGTGCGAGCGGTGGCCGTCGGCGGTGGTGAGCACGGCCACGTACGCGCCGATGTTCCAGTACGTGGGGATCTGCAGGCGCCACGACAGCCACCAGTGGTGGCAGGAGACCGTGCGGTCGGCGGCGAGCGGCGGGGGCTGGACGATGCCGGACAGGCGGGGGCTGGTGGTGATCTTGGCGGCGCCGTCGCCGCCGTAGTGCCCGATCCGGTAGACGTCGACGCTGAACTGCTGCGGCGGGTCGACGGTGACGTGGAAGTCGATGGCCTCGCCGGGGGCGGCGGCACCCGTCGCGGTGAAGCCCTTGATCTGGCGGCGGACGTCGTCCGCGGCGCGGGGACCGGTCTCGGTCCCGGTGCGGTCCTGGTCCGCGTACCAGGCGACCACCTGGCCGGTGTCGCCGAAGTACGTCTCGCCGCCGCGCAGCCAGGGGACCGGCCCCTGCCCGAAGGGGTCCGTCACGGCGTGCGCGAGTGCTCCCGACTCCCAACGGCGGATCTGCTCGGAGCCCATGGGACAGTCCCCTCCCTCGTGCCCCCGTGGTCGTGCGTATGACGAACGCCTTTGCCATGTGCGCGATCGGTCCCAGCACATCACATTTCGCACGCGGGCTGTCACTGTTCGTCGCGAACCGGCCGAAAGTGGAATGGGAGGGTCCGATTCGTCGGAGCCCAGGGTCAGACCAGGCGCACCGGCTTCTCGGGACGTATGCCGCGGTCGGTCATCCAGGCGCGCAGCGGGCCCGGGTCGCCCGTCTCGACGAGGCTGAGCACGCTGGGCGCCAGGTCCGCGGTGCGGGCGCCGTCGAACAGGAGCGAGGGCCCGTCGAGCCAGTCGAGGCCGGGGGCCGCCCCGGCGGTGTCCATCGCCGCGCAGCACACCATCGCCGTGATGTGCGCGGTGAGGATCTCGCGCCCGGTGCGCGGGGGCTGCAGCGGGAGGAGGGGGAGCGCGCGGTCGTCCCAGAGGGCCGCGTCGGGACCGGCTCCGGCTCCCGGCTGCGGGCTCGGCGAGGGGGCCCCGGCCGCGGCGGGAGGCGCCTCCGCCTCCTCCCGGGCCAGCTGCGCACTGAGCCCGGCGGCCAGGGCGGCGCCGCGGGCGGTGGTGCCGGCGAGATCGTCCTCGTCTTCCTCGTCGCCGGCGGCGTGGTCGCCGTTCGGCAGGTGTGCGTGCGGGGTGCCGACGGGGGCGTCCGCGCCGCCCCCGGCCGATGCCTCCGTCTCCGCCTCGGCGGCCGCGTCGGCATCGGCGTCGGCGGCCGCGTCGGCGTCGGCAGGGGTGGCGGTGACCGCGTCGGCGTCGGCAGGGGTGGCGGTGACCGCGTCGTCCGGGGTCGTGAGGTGGTCCAGGACGCGGGCGAGGGTCGGGCCGTCCGTGCCCGGTGCGACGCCCTCGGCGGCGCGGCGGACGCCCAGGGCGTCCAGCACGCGGTGCAGACGGGCCGCGTCCGTGCGCCAGGTCCGGTCGACGACCTCCTCGGGATACTCGTCCCACCCGACCGGCGACCAGTCCGGGCCGGTCTCGGCCGGCCCGCCGTGGAAGAGACGCGCGGCGAGGAGCGAGACCGCCTCGTCCATCGCCCCGGGCTCCTCCAGCAGATCACAGGCGGGGCGCTCACCGAGGCGGGAGGCGAAGCCCTCGGCCAGGCGGTCCCGGCGCGACAGCTCCGTGAGGGCGGCGACGACACCGACGTCCAGCCGGGAGGGCCAGCGGCCCATCCGCCAGGCGGGCAGCGCCACCCGGGTCAGCAGCCGGTCCCAGCCCGCGTAGGCGAGCCCGACCTGCTCCTGCGCGACGATCCGCAGACCGTAGTCCACAGCCTGTGCGCGCTCGGCGGCCGCGGCCGCGACTCCGCGCTCCATCTCGGTCGCGTGACCCCGGCAGCTGCGCAGCAGAAGCCGGGAGGCCCAGCCGAGGCCCGCGCACGCCACACGGGACAGCGGGTCGCGCCGGCCCGCCGAGGCCACCGCCACGGCGGCGTCCAGGCCGCGTATGAAACGCCGGGCCGCGGCTATGTCGGGGTGCGCCGAGGGCCCCGTACCGGCGACGACCGGGGCGAGGACGGCGCGCAGCTCGCCCACCCGCATCCACCACAGGAACGGTGAGCCGATGACCAGGACGGGCGCGGCGGCCACGCTCCGGCCCCGGGCGAGCCCGCTCGGGCCGGCCAGGTCGTCGTCGTGCTTCTCCACGGGGGGCGGGCAGTGGGCCGGGCGGGTGCGGTCCTCCAGCCAGCTGTCGCAGTCCGGAGTGAGCGCTATCGCGGAGGGGGCGGGGACGTCGAGCCGGTCGGCCAGGTCGCGCACCAACCGGTAGAGGTCCGGCGCCGACTCCTCGGCGACCGTGACCGTGGGGGTCACGGCGGGCCGGGAGCGGACCACGACCAGGGCGACTGCGGCGGCGGCCAGCAGGACGAGCAGCGCGAGGACGCACACGACCCAGCGCAGGGCGTCCCAGCCGCCGCCCGCCAGGCGCCCGGTGGAGCCGCCGACGAGAAGGATCACGGCGACGGCGGCGGGCAGCAGGGCCACGGCCAGCGCGCGGCTGCGGACCCGCAGCACCGCCAGTGCCCGGGAACGCGCGGCTTGAGCACCCATCTCCACACCACCGATACCGGTCACGACCGGACCTCACCCCCTCATCGCTGTCCTGTCTGTCCTGGACCGTCCTGCTGCTCTTTTGTGCTTCCGCTCTTGCTCACTCCACCCACTGTGGCACCCGGCACTGACATCGCAATGCCGGTGGGCCAAGTGCCGGAATGCTTGCGCGGCACCATAGTTGGGGCCCCCGCCCCCGTCAGCCGTATGGCCCATCGGTCACCCGATGGAATGGCTTTGGGGAAAGGTGGAGACGGACAGCAAAGGTCAGGCCCCGACTCCTGAGACGGAGCCGGGGCCTGCCGGGTTCGGTGACCGTGAAGCCGTGGGGGTGAGGGGCTACGCGCCCGCCGCCTTCGCCGCGATGTCGGTGCGGTGCTGCGAGCCGTCGAGGCCGATCCGGGCGACCGCCCGGTAGGCACGGTCGCGGGCCTCGGTGAGGTCGGTGCCGGTGGCCGTGACGGACAGGACGCGGCCTCCGGCGCTGACGACGGCGTCACCCTCGGCACGGGTGCCGGCGTGCAGGACGTAGGCGTGCGGGGCGTCCTCCGCGGCCACCTCGTCGAGGCCGGTGATCGGGTCGCCGGTGCGCGGGGTGCCTGGGTAGTTGTGCGAGGCGAGGACCACGGTGACGGCCGCCTCGTCGCTCCAGCGCAGGGGCTCGAGGTCGGCGAGGTTGCCGGTGGCGGCGGCCATCAGCAGACCGGCGAGCGGGGTCTTCAGCCGGGCCAGCACGACCTGGGTCTCCGGGTCGCCGAACCGGGCGTTGAACTCGATCACGCGCACACCGCGCGAGGTGATCGCGAGCCCGGCGTACAGGAGCCCGGAGAACGGGGTGCCGCGTCGGCGCATCTCGTCGACGGTCGGCTGGAGCACGCTCTGCACGACCTCGTCGACCAGCTTCGGGTCGGCCCAGGGCAGCGGCGAGTACGCGCCCATGCCGCCGGTGTTCGGACCCTCGTCGCCGTCGAGGGCGCGCTTGAAGTCCTGGGCAGGCTGGAGCGGGCGGACGTTCTCGCCGTCGGTGACGGCGAACAGGGAGACCTCGGGGCCGTCCAGGAACTCCTCGACGACGACGCGGTCGCAGGCGTTCGCGTGCGCGCGGGCCGCCTCGACGTCGTCGGTGACGACGACACCCTTGCCCGCGGCCAGCCCGTCGTCCTTGACGACGTAGGGCGCGCCGAAGGCGGCGAGGGCGGCGTCGACCTCGGCGGGGTCGGTGCAGACGTAGGAGCGGGCCGTGGGCACGCCCGCGCCGGCCATCACGTCCTTGGCGAAGGCCTTGGAGCCCTCCAGCCGGGCCGCCTCCCCCGAGGGGCCGAAGACCGGGATGCCCGCCTCGCGGACGGCGTCGGCGACCCCGGCGACCAGGGGCGCCTCGGGTCCGACGACGACCAGCTCGGCGCCGAGCCGGGTGGCCAGCGCGGTGACGGCCGCGCCGTCGAGGGCGTCGACCTGGTGCAGTTCGGCGACCTCGGCGATACCGGCGTTGCCGGGTGCGCAGTGCAGCGCGGTGACGTCGGGGTCGAGGGACAGGGAACGGCACAGGGCGTGTTCGCGGGCGCCGCCGCCGATGACAAGGACCTTCACGGGGTGCAGCCTAATGGGAACGGGCCGGTGCGGTTTGTGCGGGCTTCCGAACGGACGGGAGGCGGCGACTTGTGCCTTCCTCCAGACCCGGCGGAAGACCGACGGCGGGCGGCTATTCGTTCGTGATCTCCTCGACCACGGTGGCGCCCAGTTCGCGGACCAGCAGCTCCTTGCCGGAAAGAGCCGACTCGTCGAGGTCCGGGTCGTCGTCCTCGGGGACGTCGTCCTCGGGGGAGACCGGGGGCGGCTCGGGTGCCGAGGGCCGAGACGCGGGGGCGGGAGCGGGCGCCGGGGCCGGGGCGTGGGCCTGAGACGGCGCGGCGGGCGTGGGCGTGGACGCCGACGGCCGCTGGGCGGGCGGGCCCCCGCCGATACCGCCACCGCCACCGAAGCCGCCGCCCCCGGATCCGCCGGAGGGACCGCCGGCGGGCGGGGGTGCCGCGCCGCCGCCGGACGGGTCGACGACCGCGTCGATCTTCCACTGCACGTTGAACTGCTCGGCCAGGGCCTGCCGCAGCACGTCCTCGCTGCCGCTGCTCACGAAGTTGTCGCGGGCGCCGGCGTTGACGAATCCGAGTTGGAGGGAGGTGCCGTCGAAGCCGGTCACCTGGGCGTTCTGGCTGAGCAGGATCCAGGTGAACCGGCGGCGGTTCTTGACCGCCTCCAGGATGTTGGGCCAGAGCGAACGGGGGTCCACCCCGGAGGCACCCGGCGGCGGAGAGACGGGCGCGGGGGCGGCCGCCGCGGGAGCCGGCGCCTGCGCCGGAGTCGCGGCGGGGCCGGATGCGGGCGCAGCCGGGGTCCGGGGCTGTCCACCGCCCGCCGGTGCCGCCGTGGGCCACCCACCGGGGCGGCGCCCGCCACCCGCGGGGGCCGCGGTCGGCCAGGCACCGGGCGCGGACGCCGGGGCGGGAGCAGGCGCGGAAGCGGCGGCAGGTGAAGGTGCCGCAGCTGAAGGTGCCGCAGGTGAAGGTGTCGCAGCTGAAGGCGGGGCCGGAGCGGGAGTGGTGTCGGCCGACGAGGGCGCCGGCTGCGGGTGTCCGCCACCGGCGGGCCGGCCACCCGCGTCGGGGGCAGGACCGGCACCGGCACCGGCGGGCGCGTCGGAAGGGCCACCGCCCGGTGCGCCCGTCGGGGTCCCGGCGCCCTGCCCCCGCACCGCCGCACGGGCCGCGGCGGGTCCGCCGCCCGGCGGAACGGGAGCCGCTGCGGGCACCGCGGCCCCCGCCCCCGCACCGGCGTGCGCCTCGGGCCCGGGCACGTACCCCATGGCGGGAGCGCCCGCACCGGCCGAGAACTGCACCCCGCGCTCGATCCGGTCCAGCCGGGCCATCACCGACCGCTCGTCGCCGTACGCGGCGGGCAGCATCACGCGCGCGCAGATCAGCTCCAGCTGGAGGCGCGGCGAGTGGGCGCCGCGCATCTCGGTCAGCCCCTCGTTGACGATGTCGGCGGCCCGGCTCAGCTCGGCGGCGCCGAAGGACCGTGCCTGGGCCTGCATCCGCTCGACGACGTCGGCGGGGGCGTCGATGAGCCCCTTGTCCGCCGCGTCGGGCACGGCGGCGAGGATCACCAGGTCGCGCAGGCGCTCCAGCAGGTCGGTGACGAAGCGCCGCGGGTCGTGGCCCCCCTCGATCACGTGGTCCACGACCCCGAAGGCGGCGGAGCCGTCCCCGGAGACGAAGGACTCGACGACGGAGTCGAGCAGCGAGCCGTCCGTGTAGCCGAGCAGGGCGGTGGTCATGTCGTACGTCACACCGTCGGCGCCGGCGCCCGCGAGGAGCTGGTCCATGACGGACATGGAGTCACGCACGGACCCCGCGCCGGCCCGCACGACGAGCGGGAGCACGCCCTCCTCGACCGCGATCCCCTCCCGGCCGCACACCTCGGCGAGGTAGTCGCGCAGGGTGCCGGGCGGCACGAGCCGGAACGGGTAGTGGTGGGTCCGTGACCGGATGGTCCCGATGACCTTCTCGGGCTCGGTGGTCGCGAAGATGAACTTCAGGTGCTCCGGAGGCTCCTCGACGACCTTCAGCAGGGCGTTGAAGCCCTGCGGGGAGACCATGTGGGCCTCGTCGATGATGTAGATCTTGTACCGGCTGGAGGCAGGCCCGAAGAAGGCCTTCTCCCGCAGGTCACGGGCGTCGTCCACACCGCCGTGGGAGGCGGCGTCGATCTCGATGACGTCGATCGAACCCGGCCCGTTCCTGGCGAGGTCGCGGCAGGACTGGCACTCGCCGCACGGGGTCGGCGTGGGGCCCTGCTCGCAGTTCAGACAGCGCGCCAGGATCCGGGCGCTGGTCGTCTTGCCGCAGCCGCGCGGACCGCTGAACAGGTACGCGTGATTGACCCGGTTGTTCCGCAGCGCCTGCTGCAGCGGGTCGGTGACATGCCCCTGCCCGATGACCTCGGCGAAGGACTCCGGGCGGTAACGGCGGTAGAGCGCGAGAGACGACACGCATACGAGGTTATAGGCGCCCACCGACAACCGGACCGCCCGCAAAAGAGACGCCCCCCACGCACCCGCCAGAGCCGACCTACCCTTGCTGCCTTCCGGCCCTGGGGGAGTTCAGTCAGATAGCGCCGCGTGAGGGGCTGGGCCACACGTTACCCGATGTGGGGGCCTCAGAACGAGTTCGCAAGCACTCCCCGGCGTCATGTAATGTTCTCGGCGGAGGATTCGCCTAGAGGCCTAGGGCGCACGCTTGGAAAGCGTGTTGGGGGCAACCCCTCACGAGTTCGAATCTCGTATCCTCCGCCAGTGCCTCACCGGGCACGAAGTCGAAGGGCCCCACCGTTCGCGGTGGGGCCCTTCGACGTGCGTGGTCTCAGTTTTGGTCTCAGTTACGCAGGGCGGACGGTCGCGGACGCCCGCGAACGGGCTTCGTCGGCGCCCTGCTGCTTAGAGGCGGAGATCCTCCAGGGCGACCCGCTCAGCGCTCCGCGGGAACATGCACGGCCCCCGTCCCAAGTCGGCTCCCTGAACCGCCCAGCAACAGAGGTCGATCACCGCCTCACCGGCAGAGGCACAAAAAGGATGCCCGGCGGAAGCTCCACAGCCCTGAGATCGCCACCCGGACACGAGCACTGATGTTCTGGAAGTACCTGTCCGATACCTGGGACCACACTCACCAGATCTTCCTCAAGGAGAACGAGGGCCTCGGCCTCTCAGTCGAAGAAGCCGACGAGGTCGAGTACAGCAACTACCAGACGTTCAAGATCCCCCTCATCTTCCCTGGCACCGTCGCCGAGAGCCGCGCCTCTTGGTCATCCATCCTCTCCACCGTCGCCCAGCACGGCCTCGGGCCAGCGGGTGCGCGCTTCCCTCCAGGCCATCGAGTCGGCCAACCCTGACAAGTTCTCCCGCATCTTCGGGTCCATGTCCCGGACCTCAGAAGCGGTGCTGCCGGGGAGGTACTGGCGTCGGTCATGCAGCAGTCCCGCATGGTCACTTGTCGGGTGGAAGTTGGCGCTCCGGCTGGTTCCGGAAGGTCGACAGTCGCTAACCTTCCGTTGCACAGGCTGCCACGGGGGATACGCCTGGATGGCCTCCAGCCGGCCCCCTCGAAGGTCGCGCTGCCCGAGAGGTGACGGATGATTGAGTTCGACGATCCCCAACTGCCCGAACAGGACCTAGTCCTGCTACCCGACGAAGCCTTGCGGGGCCATGAACCTGGTGATGGCCAGGCCCTCGATGCTCCCCCACCGCTGCGCGGCCGGGTTCGGCTGGGTGGCCCTCTCGCCCAGCGCCTCACACCCGAGCAGTTGGCCGACGATCCCGACCTCAGCGAATACCTCACCGGTCAGGCCGACACGTGCGACTACCACTTGGTCCACCTATCCCTCACCTTCGCTCCCACCCCCCAGCGGCCCCGGCTCGAGTTCGCCCACCTCGCCCTAAACTTCTCCGCCAAGCCCGAGTTTCCGCCACCGCTGGCCCATTCCATGGACCCGATGCGCCTGACGGACGCCGTCCAGGTCACCCGGACCCGCCGGCTCGGCCCTCAGCTCTCCCTCCTCGGTGCCGACGCCTCGCTCGGCGAGGTCGGACGGCACCAGGAGTACACCTCCCACCAGCCCTTCGCCCAGGCCCTGGGGCTGCACGGGCCCACGCCCGGCTGGGAGTTCCGGCGAACCATCGCCACCGAGCTAACCGGCTGTCACGCGCTCCGCATGGTCGTCCGTACTACCGTCGGCTCCGTCACGGATCTGGCGTGCACGGTGACCGCAGGAGTCAAGATCCCCCTGCTGCGCCGCTACACCCGCACCTTGCCCCACCCACTGCGTCTGGACGCCACCCTGTGAGCGGGGGCACCGCCGACGCCCGCCTGGAGCCGCTGCTCCGGGAAGAGATCGGAGAACTGGCCAGCGTCTACAACGCCCCCGGGCAGGCAGAGACGCTGCTGTTGGCCGCCGGCTACCCGTCCGACGCGTTGCCGTATGCGCCAAGGTCGCCTCGTGAGTACTGGGAGACGGTGTCGGCGAATATCGCGACCGGCATCATGGCCGACGGCCGACGGCGGATCCTGGCCGAGGCCCGGGCGCGACGCCCGTTCAACCCAGTGTTCGCGGCGGCCCCCGCCCCTGGTGCGGACACTGCCGTGGACACGGCCGCCACCGGAGTGCCCAAGGTCATGGTGCTCGGTGCAGAGCCGGCCCGGCGGGGCGCCGTACGGGCTGGAGCCGAGCTGCGCGAGATCCTGACGGCGAGCGGCAGCTCCCTGGAGGTCATCCCCGGCCCCGCGGCCACCGTCGCGGACCTCGTCCGGATCCGGCGCGAGCTGCCCGACATTCTGCACCTGGCCTGCCACGGCACCGAGGAGGGACTGCTGCTGGAGGACCAGGACGGCGAGCCCCACACCCTGCCCGCCGCCGAACTAGCCAGCACTCTCCGGCTGGCCGCCGAGCACTACGACCATCGCCTGCGGGCCCTCGTCTTGCGCTCGT
This sequence comes from Streptomyces sp. CB09001, assembly GCF_003369795.1. Taxonomy (NCBI): domain Bacteria; kingdom Bacillati; phylum Actinomycetota; class Actinomycetes; order Kitasatosporales; family Streptomycetaceae; genus Streptomyces; species Streptomyces sp. CB09001. The sequence continues at coordinate 3,756,563 of NZ_CP026730.1, read as the reverse complement.
GCGATAGCGACGCGATCGCGGGTCAGTTCACGGAACTGGCCGACGTGGTGATTGCCCACCGTGGCAAACTCGACTCGGACTGCTCGACCCTCTTCGCCGCCGCCCTTTACGTAGAACTCGCTGCGCTGTCCGCCCCGTTGTCTCAAAGGGGACTCGTTGCCGCCGCCCGTTTGGCCGCCCAGGACGTGGTGAACCGCGCCGGAGTTTGCCGTCCCATCCGTTCCGACCTCATCGTCCTGACCCGCACCTCCTGAGGTGAAGGAGACGCAGTGCCGCCTTCCCGTGTGCCTAAACCCGATGTGAACGACGAGGACCACGACGAAATCGGCCCATGGGACATCCCGCCCGAGGACTGGCAGGCGCTCCTCAAGCTCCTCTCCGAGGCGTTCAGCCACGACGAGTGGCGACGAATCCTCACCGAACTCGGGTACCCGTCAACCGAGTTCCCCATCGATGCCAAGGGCGCGGAGGACTTCTGGTACCACGTACGCACACGCACCGAACAAGGTGCGGTCCGGTGGGGCTGGCGGAAGATCGTCCGGCATCTGGGCAGCGCCAGTCGTGTGCAGTACAACCCAGAGATCATGCGTCTCGTCACCGAGCACGGCTTGGACACGTCCCTCGCCCCCGACGTCATGCCGCCCCACGGGCTTGCGCCCTCGCCCGAAGCGGTCATCGACATCACCATCGTCCCGGCACAGACCTCGACCGGTCCCGAGACCCCCGACGTACCGGGGACCGGCGAGCCGTGCGCCACCGCAACGGCGCCCCTCCTCGACGCCCGCCTGCCGCCCGTCGGCGGTTACGGTGAGCTGCTCCCCAAGTCCCCCCGTCCCGACCTCCGGAAGGCAATTCTGGCCCTGTGGGAACAGAGGCTCGGCCCGTGGGAGGAGCTCAACCAGTTCCAGCAGAATCTGGTCCAGGTCTGCCGAAAGATCATTGACGACCGCGGCGTGGCCCTGGTGTACGCCGTGACCAACAGCGGCAAGACCACCATCGCCCGCGTCGGCATGACGATGGCCCTCAACAACGACGAGTCAGCCATGATGCTACTGCCGATCAAGGCGCTGGTGGCGCAGGAGGAGGCCGGGTGGCAGGGCTGGCTCGGTAGCCACGAGGCGCTAGAGCGGCTCCAAGGGCAGGTGTACGGGGTGTCTCGCGACTATCCCGAGAGCGATCGGCCGGTGGGCAACGGCCGTTACAAGATCGCCGTGGCCATCTACGAAAAGCTAGGCGTGTACCTAGTTAACGGGATGCGCCCGCTGGACCGCACTCGACTGGTGGTCGTCGACGAACTCCAGATGCTGTCCGAGACCGGCGACCGCGCAGCCAAGCTGGAGGCCCTGCTCACCTTAATCAAGCTGCGGCCCGGGGACCGACCGGCACTGCTCGGCCTGTCGGCCGCCCTCAGCCCCGAAGCGGGCGAGACGCTGGAACAGTGGCTGGGCAACCAGCGCACCACCTTCACCCCAAGCAGCAACGAGCGGCCCGTCCCGCTCGACACCTACGTCGTGGACCAGGGGACCTGGCTGGTCCAGCGCGACGCCCACCTACTAAGCATGAACATGCCGGGCAGCCGAATGCCGCCGGAGTCGGTGCGGGAGCAGCACCGGCTGCCCGCTCTGCGCAGCAAGTATGCCCAAGCGCTATCCAAGGGCCTCAACGGCCTCCATCGAAAGCTGTCCACAGCCGAGCTCGCCGCCACCCTCGTCCTCAGCATCCTCCAGACGAACGACAAGCGCCGGATCATCTGCTTCGTCCCGACCCGGACTGCCGCAGACCAGCTGGCGGGTGGCATCCGCCAGGTCCTGGACGCCGCCTTCCAGCCTCCCAAAGGTGGTTCACCCTGGGCCAACGGCCGGTACAAGAGTGCGGAGTCCGCCCACCGAGGCCGGGACGGTGACCTGTACGACCGGCTGCTGACCTCGGACATCCCTGGTTACGAGCTGGTGATCCGCAGCCTCCGCACGGGCGTGGCCGCGCATTCGGCAGCGCTGGCACCCCCGATGCGGCGGCTGCTGGAGGAGGAGTTCCGGGCCGAGGACGGCCTGCTGCGCGTACTGGTGGCTACCGACACCCTCGCCGTGGGCCTCAACCTCCCCGCAGACACGGTCGTCGCAACCAGCATCTCCGGCCTGTCGGGCGCCGGTTCGAAACGCACCCGGCAGCTGCTACTGCCAGCGGACCTGGATAACAGGGGGGGGCGGGCGGGCCGCCGGGGCAAGACGGTCGCCGAGCGCGGCCAGTTCTACATCCTGGTCCCCTCCGACCTGGAGCTCCAAAACGTCGACGGTCTGACCACCGTCGAGATCAAGGATCTGGCCACGGTTGAGGGGGTATCCAAAAGGTTTGTGCAAAGCAAGCGCCGCTCCCTGGCCGTCCGGTCTCAGTACCGCGACCTGGAGGCAATCAGCGGCCTAGTACTTCAGGTGCTCTGCCAGGACAACCGGATCCTGGTGGAGAGCAAGTGGCTGGCGCGGAGTCGAGTGATCCTCGACAACCTGTTGATCAGCTACGAGCCGAGCCACCCAACGCTGCCCGAACCCATCGATATACTGCGAGAGTTCCAGCAGCGTAGGCTAATCCACGAGGTTGGCCGGAGCACACGTCCCGGCGCGGCGAAGAGCCTGAAGCTCACCGATTTAGGCCAAGCCGTCGGGCGGTCCGGTCTGGAGCTCGACGACGCCCCCGACCTAGAACGCCTGGCCGGGCTGGTCCGCAGCGGCGCCGGAACACTAGAGCTGCTGTGGCACGCCTCTCGGGCCCGCTCCATTAAGCAGGTCACGGCCTGGGTGGCGCTTCCAGGCGAAGGAAGCAACCGCCATCTTCCCTCTCTGAAGGGAGCGGTGCTCACTATGGCCCTGACGTACTGCGCCGAGGACGGGCAGAAGCGCCAGGACTGCGCGGACTGGGTGGCCGCTGAGGGCGCCCCACTGCCGGAGCGGCTACTGCGCGAGGCCGGGCGGCCAGTGGTCTCGCAGGAGCTCCGGGGTCTGCTGGCTGGCGACGAGGATGCCGCCGCCACCGACGAGGTCAACGCCCTGCTGCGGGCACTGGTGGCGTACGAGTGGCTGCACGGGGTGCCGTTCGCCGATATGCAGCAGCGGTTCTCAGGCGCGATCAAATCGGAGGAGGACCCGGACAAGGGAAAGTTCAAGGCGCCGTCCCTGTCGCTGAACTACTCCGACGTCGAGCAGCTCTGCGAGCAGATGGCCGGCTATATTCGGGCCGCCGCGGACATCAGCTTCACTGAGGACGGGGTCGACCACTCCGCGCGGATGCAACTGATCGCCCAGCAGGTGGATTCCGGGCTGCCGGCGTGGCTGGCGAAGGTGTCCAAGATGCGGATCACCGGCCTGCACCGCGAGCGGCTTGCGAAGCTGACGGGTTTGCCCGAAGATCAGCAACCCGACCCGCCGTCGCTGCTGGTGGACGTGGACCCGCTGAAGGAGGTCCTGACCGACGCTGAACGCGTCTATGCCCGTCGGATCATCGACAGCCGGCTGGCTCAGGAACAGGCCCACCGCGAGCGGATCGCCCGTGAGTGGGCCGACGTGGTGATCCCCAATGGCGAGGGCCGGATCTTCGACGACGTGTCGGAGGACCTGGAGAACGCCAACGGGGCCGTCGCATACCTGGAGCGGCTCAGTCAGCTCGCCGTGTGCCTGGGATTGGAGGTGACCGACGGTGGGATCGACGGGTCGTTCTACGTCGCCGAGTGGAGCTCTGGGGAGGCCGGCGCGGCGGTTTCCGTCCGCGTGCCTGTATCGGACCTCACCGCCGGGATGGTCTCGGACGTCCGGGAGGAACGCACGCTGGTCGTGGTCCGGGGTCGGCGGCCGGGGGTGCAGGAGGCACTGGCTTCGCAGGGCCTGGTTGCCCGGTTCCTTGAGCCCGACCACCTTCTGTCAGTCCTCGCACATTTGGTAAAGACCCGGGGGCAGGTGCGTGGGAGGGAAGTTGTGGAGGAGCTGTCAGGCATCCGGCTATCGTCGCTGGGCAGTATTAGCTGGTCGGTGCCTGCGCAGGCCAACTGAATTGGCCAGAGCTGTCGGCGCGGCCTGGGTCCGTCACAGGTCGGTGGCCGCCGCGCACCGTCGGCCCGAGCGCCCGGCGCCGGAGATGCCCAGTTCTGCCTCGACCGACGCCCCACGATCCGCCTCGTGAGGTGGACAGGCCCTGAAGAAGCGCGCCAAGGCAGCACCGGTCTCAGTTCTGGTCTCATACATATCCGTCCAGGGGTGTTCGGACGTGGCAAGGCTGGAAGCTCCGCCGCAGGTCAGGACACCCACGGCCCCCGCCGGACCCCCGTACGAACATTTGGAAAGCGTGTTGGGGGCAACCTCTCACGAGTTCGAATCTCGTATCCTCCGCCAGTGCCTCACCGGGCACGAAGTCGAAGGGCCCCACCGTTCGCGGTGGGGCCCTTCGACGTGCCTCGGTCTTCGTTGTCCTGGAGAAGCTGGTTCCGGAATCGATCGTCGTCGAGCGAGTATGACCGGCGCCCCCCTGGGCACGGTTCCGGGGCGCTGTCTCAGCCGAGTCGGTTCTTGTGGATCCTGCCTCCCTTGACGACGAGCGCCAGGTTCTTTGCGCTCGATGGATTTCACGCCCGCCGCCACCGCGGGGCGCGTCCCTTCGGGGGTGAAGACGGGCACGGACACGTACATGCTCCAGTCGGCGGCGGCCTCGACGGCGGCCAGCAGCTCGTCGGCGGCGAACTGGATCGAGTCCAGCGGGTCGTAGACGGAGTACACGGAGGTGACACTGCCACCGGCCATCGGCTTGATCTGGCTGGCGCCGCGCAGAGCCGCGGCAGCGGGAGTGAGTCGCGTTGCCTCCTGAAGGGTGGATTTTCGCCCGTTCGCGCGCGCATTCACCCGGTTGATCCTCTGACCATCCGGTTTTTCCGGGTATGGAGCGGATTGGACTGTTCCGACGTTCCAATGAAGGAGGGCCGATGGCCGAACGCATTGTTCATCGACGCGGCTACCGAAAAGGCATCGGCGGTGAGATGTGCGCCGAGTTTCTGGGGACGTTCGTCCTGATTCTCTTCGGCGTCGGTTCGGTGGCCGTCGCGGTCGCCGGGCTGCCGGGCTCGGGCCGGCAGGCCGTGGAGTTCGGGGCCGCCAACTGGCTCATCATCGCGTGGGGATGGGGCCTCGCCGTCGTGTTCGGCGTCTACGTGGCCGGCGGCATCAGCGGTGCGCACCTCAACCCGGCGGTGACCCTCGGGTTCGCGGTACGGCGGGACTTCCCCTGGCGGAAGGTCCTGCCCTACTGGCTCGCCCAGGTCGTGGGCGCCTTCGTCGCCGCCGCGCTCGTGTACGCCTGCTACCGGTGGGCGATCGACGCGGCCATCACCAAGGCGGGCGAGACACGGGAGACGTCCCTGAACACGTACTCGATCTTCGCCACGTTCCCCGCGGAGTACTTCGGCGACTCCTGGTGGGGCCCCCTGCTCGACCAGATCGTGGGCACCGGGATCCTGCTGCTGCTGATCTGCGCGCTCATCGACACGCGCAACACGGCCCCGATGTCCAATCTCCACCCGTTCCTCATCGGGCTCGTGGTCGTCGCGATCGGCCTAGCCTTCGGTACCAACGCCGGATACGCGATCAACCCGGCCCGCGACTTCGGACCCCGCCTGTTCACCTTCTTCGAAGGATGGGGCGACATCGCCCTGCCAGGCACCTTCCAGTGGTTCAGCGGCTACTGGTGGATCCCTATCGTCGGGCCGCTCATCGGCGGGGTGGTCGGGGTCCTCGTGTACGACCTGCTCATCAGCCCGGTGCTCAAGGCCAGGCTGACCGCGCGCGAGGAGGGACCGGCCACCGAGGAACCCTCCTGACCGAGGAGCCCTAGCGGTCGGCGACGTCCTCGCGGAGTCCGTCGGAGAACTCCCACCACGACAGCGGAAGCCAGTCACCGTTGACGAAGGCGTCGACGGTGGCGCCGCGGCCGCGGACGGTGACCGTCGTGCCGGGCGGGTAGGTGGTGCCGGAGAGACCCGGCACGGGAACCAGCAGAGTTCCCAGTCGTTGCGCTGACACCCTGTGGCCTCCTTTCACGGTGCGGTGTGCGGCAGGCGTCTCGTTCGCCCGAGATTCCTGAGATTCCCGAGATTACCGACTTGCCCCGTCCCGTCGACCGGAGAACCATGAGAGATGGGTCACGGAAATGCGTGCGCGGACGGAGGTCACGACCATGAAGGCTGTCGTCTACAAGGGACCGTTCACTGTCGCGGTCGAAGACGTCGCGAAGCCGGACATCCAGCATCCGAACGACGTGATCGTGCGCGTCACGTCGACCGCGATCTGCGGCTCGGACCTGCACATGTACGAGGGGCGCACGGCGGCGGAGCCCGGCATCGTCTTCGGCCACGAGAACATGGGGATCGTCGATCAGGTCGGCCAGGGCGTCACGGGACTGAAGGAGGGCGACCGGGTGGTCATGCCCTTCAACGTCGCCTGCGGCTTCTGCACCAACTGCGCCGCCGGGTACACGGGTTACTGCACCACCGTCAATCCCGGCTTCGCGGGCGGCGCCTACGGCTATGTGTCCATGGGCCCCTGGCAGGGCGGCCAGGCCGAGTACCTGCGGGTCCCGTACGCCGACTTCAACTGCCTGAAACTACCCGAGGGCGACGCGCACGAGACCGACTTCATCCTGCTCGCCGACATCTTCCCCACCGGCTACCACGGCTGTGAACTCGCCGGTGTCCGTCCCGGCGAGAGCGTCGCGGTGTACGGGGCGGGTCCCGTCGGGCTGATGGCGGCCTACTCGGCGCTGCTGCGCGGCGCGAAGAAGGTCTTCGTCGTCGACCGCGTCCCGGAGCGGCTGGGGAAGGCCGAGGAGATCGGAGCGGTGCCCGTCGACTTCTCCGCGGGCGACCCGGTCGAGCAGATCAGGGAGCAGACCGACGGCGTCGGCACGGACAAGGGCGTGGACGCCGTCGGCTACCAGGCGACGGCGGGCGGGACCGGCAAGGAGGAACCGGCGACCGTCCTGAACTCGCTGGTCAACACGGTCAGGCCCACCGGAGCCCTGGGCGTTCCCGGGCTCTACGTCCCGGCCGACCCGGGCGGTCCGGACGAGCAGGCCAAGCAGGGCATGCTCCTCGTGGCGATCGGCAAGCTCTTCGAGAAGGGCCTGCGGGTGGGGACGGGTCAGTGCAACGTGAAGCGCTACAACCGCCAGCTGCGAGACATGATCATCGAGGGCAGGGCGAAGCCCAGCTTCGTCGTCTCCCACGAACTTCCCCTGGACCAGGCTCCGTCCGGGTACGACAAGTTCGACAAGCGGATCGAGGGCTACACGAAGGTGGTCCTGCACCCCTAGCCGCGCGGAAGCGGGCGCGGACGCAGGCGCAGCCGGAACCACAGCGCCACGCACACCGCCAGGGGGACGAAGCCGGACGGCGACCGGTGAGGGTCTGCGACTGCCGTGCCCCGGCAATCCGTCCGTCGTCGTCTACCGCTCCACCCGTATCCGCCGGGTCTCGCTCACCTGGTCGATCTCCGACACCCGGACCGTCGCCTTCATCGCCCAGGTGCCCGGGAGGGGCAGGGTGACGGTGTTGGCGCTCCAGTAGCCGCCCCGGTCGACCAGGTCCGCCTCGATGGGGCCGACGTCCTTGTCGGGGAGCGTGAAGGAGAGGCGCAGTTCGGGTACGGCGGCCAGGCTGCCGTCAGGGCCGAAGACGACGGCCTGGACGGCGTTGTCGCCGGTGCGGCCGGGGTCCAGGGTGATCTGGACCGTGCCGCGGCCCGAGGCGCCGATCTCGAACGGGATCGTGGTGACCGACGCGGGCAGCACCCCGCCCGCCGGTACGGCCGCCCGCGCCGCGTCGTCCGCCGCACGGCCGGGCACGGTGGCGGTGAGCACGGTCGTGATCCCCAGCACGACGGCCGCGACCACGGCCTCGACGAGGACGGACCGGTACAGCCCGCGCCGGAGGGCGGGCTCGGTCCCGGTGCCGGCATCCGGCGGGCGCGGTGGCCGCGGTGACTCCGGGGGTGGGCCGCCCGCCGGTTGCGGTACCCGCCCGTACGCGCGGTCGGGCTCGCGTACGGCGGCGGGCTCCGTCACCAGCGCCGTCGTCCATCTCCGGGACACCGCCGCCGCGGCCAGCAGGACGGCCACCAGGAGCACCTTGACCAGCAGCAGCCTGCCGTACGTCGTGCCGGTGAGCGCCTGCCAGGAGCCAAGGCCGCGCCAGGACTGGTAGACGCCGGTGGTCACCAGGACGGTCACGGAGGCGAAGGCGACGCGGGAGAAACGGGCGACGGTGGCGGCGTCCGTGGTGGCGCGCAGGGTGAGGATCAGGGCGGTGAGGCCGCCCAGCCAGACCGCGGTGGCGAGCAGGTGCAGGGTGAAGGACGTCATCGCGAGGGGCACCTGGACACCGGCGGAGGCGTGTTCCGCGGCGGCCCAGGTCAGGGCGAGGCCGAGGGCCAGGGCGATGCCCACCGCGCCGGCGCGGGTAGTGCGCTCCCCCCGCCGGTCCGCGCGGGCCACCCGGACGAGGAAGAGCGCGACCGGGGCCAGCAGCGCCAGCCTGATCAGCAGCAGCACGCCGGGGCGCGCGGTGAGGGTGTCGGCGAGCGCGTCGGCGTCCAGGGCCGACGACGGGCCCGTACCCGCCTCGTACGGGGCGCGCAGCATCAGCAGGGCGACGGTGGCCGCCAGCAGGGTCCACCAGCCCGCCACCAGCGGGCGGCGCAACGGTGCCGGGTCCGGCGGGCGGCACAGGGCGACGAAGGCGGCGGTACCGATGAGCAGGGCGGCGGCGAGGTAGGCGAGATAGCGGGCGAGTTTGTGGAGGGTCGCGGTCAGCGGGTCCTCGGTGGGGCCCGCGTCCACGGGTGCGGACGTCTGCGACGGCTTGCCCACGGAGAAGGTGAACGCGCCCGACACCGGGTGGCTGTCGGCGGACACCACCCGCCAGGCCACGGTGTACGTGCCCTTCCCCAGTCCGTCCGGCAGCGCGACCCTGGCCGTGTCGGACCGGCCGTCCGCGTGCCCGGCCGCCCCGGTGCGGACGCGGTGACCGCCCGGGTCCAGGACGCGGAAGGAGTCGTCGCGCAGGCCGACGGACTCGCTGAAGGTCAGGGTGACGTGGCCGGGGGCCCGCTGAAGGACCGTTCCGTCGGCGGGGTCGGTGGAACCGAGGGCGGCGTGGGCGGACGCCGGCCCGGCGCCACCGAGGAGGAGCAGGACCAGCATGGGGCCCAGCAGCACCAGCCACCGGAGTCTCCGGGGGGCCCGGCTGGGCCGGCGGTGCCGGATGACCTGGCGGTCGGGACTGCTCCGACCGGCCCTGCGGTCCCGACGGTCCCACTGGAGCCGACGGCGGTCCCGGCCGGCCTGGAGGTCCCGGCCGGCCCGACGGACTCGGCTGGTCCGACTGACCCGGCGGTCCCGATCGGCTCGGAGGTCCCGACGGTCCGGCCGGAGCCGACGGCGGTCCCGGCCGGCCTGGCGGTCTCGGCTGGTCCTGCTGGTCCGGCTGGCCTGGCTGGCCCGATCGGCCTGGCGGTTCTGACCGGCTGGGAAGTCCCGGCGGTTGCGCCGGAGTCTGCGGTTCCGGCCGGCTTGGCCGTCCCCGCAGTGCCGGGAGGTGTTTCCGTCTCCTCGGCCCCGGTGGTCCCAGCGCTCTGGCCGGTCCCGTCCTCCCCCTCTCCCCCGGCGTCCAGCGTGCGCATCGTCACCACACCTCACGTCGCATCTCCGTCGTCGGGGCCCACTGCCTCGGGGATACGTACGGACGCGGAGGCCGTCCCGCTCAGCGGGTCGCCCGGCGGCTCCTCACCACGACGGGCGCGCCGTCACCCCGCCGTCCACCACGAGGTCGTGACCCGTCACCCAGGACGCCAGCCGCGAGGCCAGGAACACGCACGCGTCCCCCACGTCCTCCGGGCGCCCGAGCCGACCCGTGGGCGCCGCCCGCCGCCACCGCCGTACGCCCTCCGGCCACGCCTCGGAGAGTCCCTCCCGGTCGACGAGGCCGGGTGAGACGGAGTTCACCCGCACGCCCCACGGGCCGTACTCCAGCGCCGCCGACCGGGCGTGCATCACCACCGCCGCCTTCGATGCGCCGTAGTGCGCGTGCGCGGGAGCGGGGGCGCCCGCCTCGATGGAGGCGATGTGGGTGACCGTGCCGCCGCCGTCCTGGGCCCGCATGACGTCGGCCGCGGCCTGCGTGCACGCGAAGACGCCGGTGACGTTGGTGTCCACCACCGCCCGCCACTCGGTCGCCGTCATGCCCGGCAGTTCCCGCAGCGGCTGCACGCCCGCGTTGTTGACCAGCGCGTCGAGCCGTCCGCCGCCCCAGTCGGCGGCCTCCCCGACCAGGCGCCGGCAGGCGTCCTCGTCGGTGAGGTCGGCGCGCAGGACGGTGGCGCGTCCGCCCCGGTCGCGGATGCGTTCCGCCACCTCCCGCGCCGACGCCACCGCCGTACGGCAGTGCACCGCCACCGCCGCGCCCTCCTCGGCGAAGCGCAGCGCGATGCCCCGGCCGATGCCGCCGCCCGCGCCGGTGACCAGGGCAACCTGACCGTCGAGGAGGTGTGCGGAAGGGGGCGAGGGCGTCATGGGCGGCACAGTGCCACGATCCTCGCCGCCTCGGCCGGGTAGCGCGCCGTGAGATCGGCGGCGTCGCCGTGCTCGTAGTCCCCGTAGGTGAAGCCGGGTGCCATCGTGCAGCCGAAGAGCGACCACGCGCCGTCCGCTGCCACCCGGCCGCCCATCCACGTGCCGGCGGGCACCGTGTACTGCACGTGCTGCCCGCCCAGGACGTCCGGTCCCAGCACGGCCGTGCGCGCGCTGCCGTCCGGGGCGAGGAGGAGCAGTTCGAGGGGGTCGCCGAGGTAGAAGTGCCAGACCTCGTCGGCGGGCAGGCGGTGCAGCGCGGAGAAGTCGCCCGGCCGGGCGGTGAGCAGGGCGACGATGGCGGACCCGGCGGGGCGTCCGTCCGGGCGCTCGGGGCCTGCCCAGGTGCGCCGGAACAGTCCGCCCTCGCGCGGAATGGGCTCCAGTGCGTAGTGCGCGATCAGGTCCTCGGCGGTCGGTGTCGGCGCGGGAGTCACGCGCCGAACGCTACCTCCCGCCGCAGGAAAGCCAGTTGCGCCTTCTTCTCCGGCAGGTACACCTCCGGCAGGTCCACCTCGGGCAGCACCACCGCCGGACCCGCGGTGAAGCCCTGCTTGAGGAAGCGGGCGATCGCCTTCTCGTTGGCCACGTCCGGGTCGACCACGATCCGCGTCCGGTCCAGGCCCAGCAGCACGTACGCCATGAGGGCGCCCGACAGCGCGGCGGTCCAGCCGGGGCGCGCGCCCTCGGTTCCGGCGGGGGCGAGGAGCAGGTGGACGCCGATGTCGCCCGGCTCGGCGGCGTAGCACTCGCTCACCCGGTCGGCCGCGGGGTCGTAGGTCTGGAACAGGGCGGCCGGCGCGTCGTCCTGCACGACCAGGAAGGCGTGGTGGGTGTCGAGGGTGTCCATGTGGGCGTACACGGCGGCGACCTGGTCGCGCGTCAGGTTGGTCATGCCCCAGAAGGCGGCCCGTTCCTCGCCGACCCAGCCGTGGACCACCGCGGCGTCCGCGGCGGGGTCCAGGGGGAGGACGCGGACGGTGCCGAAGCCGTCGAGGTGCTGCTCGTGGACCGGGGTACGGGAGGCGTACGGGGTCGCGGGTGTGTCAGTCATCGGATTCCTTCGTGAGCCGGTCGAAGTCGGTCACGACCGGGGCGAGTTCCCCGCCGAGCCACAGGGGCTGCTGGTCGCGGTGGTGGGGTGAGCCGGGGAGGCCCGAGGCGCCGTGCGGCACCACCCAGCGGCTGTTCGCGCGGTCGGCCAGGTCCCAGACGTACCGCGCGGCCGGACCGCGGGCGGCGCGGTCGGTGAGGCCGGGCACCGGGGACGTGCACAGGACGCAGTCGTGGTCCCCGGAGAGGCCGGGCTCGTCCGTGGCGGTGGCGGCGTCCGGCAGCGCCCGCCAGGGGGCCAGGCGGTGGGTGTCGCCCCAGGTACCGGCGGGTGGGGCCGCGGCGACCTCCTCCAGCGCGGCGCGGACGGTCGCGGCGCGGTCGATGCCGTACAGGTCCTCCGCGCGCAGCAGGTGTTCCAGGGCGTGGCCGAGTCGCGGCACGAGCGCGAGCCACGGCAGGAGCACCTCGGGGTAGGCGGGCGGCACGGACGCCCGGGCGAGGGCCGGGTGCGCCGCGAGTCCGCGTACGACCGCTGCGCGCACGGCCGCGTACGCCGCCGCGTCGGTGCTGTCGGCGTCCATGCGCCGGTCCCAGGCGAGGATGCGGTCGCGCAGGGCGGCGGCCTCGGGGGTGAGGGGGGTCGGTGGGGCCTCGGAGGGCGCGGCGGTCGGTGCGGCTTCGGCGGTCGGCGCGGCCTCCGCGGTCGGTGCGGCATCCGAGGTCGGCGTGGCTTCGGCGGTCGGTGCGGCTTCGGAAGGCAGGGCCGCGAGGTGCTTCAGGAGGGGGGCGGCCGAGCCCAGGTGGGTGTCCGTGTGGATCGCGGGCATGTCCGCCGCCGACCAGTGCTCCTTGCCCGCGAGCAGCGCGGTGATGCGGTCGGCGCGGTGCGGCGGGGCGAACTCGACGCCCAGGGGCGTGGCCGGGCCGCGCTGGTTGGCCATCACCGCGACGCCGTCGGTGAGGCCGGCGCGGGGCGGGGTGTGCCAGCCGGTCCACTCGTGGCCGGGCTCCCAGGCGGGGACCGGACGCAGGCCGTTCTCGGCGGAACGCACGGGGACGCGGCCCGCGACCCGGTGCAGCAGGCCGCCCTCCGTGTCGGCGGCCTGCACCACGTTGACCGGCTCGGTCCACGCGTCCAGGGCGCGGTCCACGTCGGCGACCCGGCGGGCCCGCAGCAGCGGCAGCAGCGCGCCGAAGCCGAGGTCCGCGGTGACGCGGGGCGGGTGGCGCAGGCTGAGGGCGGCCGGGGTGCCGTCGTCGAGGCCCTCGGGGCCGCCCGCGATCACCGGGCCGCGGTCGGTCTCGATGATCTCGACCTCCACGGTGTCCTCCCCGGCGACGTCGATGCGTTCCGTGTGGCGGGCGGCGCGGTGCCAGGTGCCGTCGGGGCCCAGCGCCTCGACTCCGGCGCCGGTGCGGCGCAGGCGCTCGCGGTACAGGTCCTGGTAGTCGGCCATCGCGTTGGTGATGGCCCAGGCGACCGTGCCGGTGTGGCCGAAGTGGGCGACTCCGGGGATGCCGGGCACGGCGAGGCCCACGACGTCGAACTCCGGGCAGGACAGGTGGATCTGCTGGTAGACGCCGGGGTCCTCGATGAAGCGGTGCGGGTCGCCCGCGATCAGTGCGTGTCCGGTCGTGGTCCGCCCGCCGCTCACCAGCCAGCCGTTGCTGCCCGCGGTGCCGGGGCCGTCGGCGGCGAACAGGGCGACGGCTTCCGGGCCGAGGTGCGTGGAGACGTGCTCGCGCCAGAGTTTGGCGGGGAAGCCCGCGAAGAGGATGTGCGTGGCGAGCCAGACGCCGAGCGGGGTCCAGGGGTCCCAGCGGCCCGGAGTGAGGCCGGTGCGGGCGAACTCGGGGGCCGGGTGGCCGGTCTCGGTGAGTCCTTCGTTCACGCCGTCCACGTACGCCCGCACCCAGGCCGCCGTCTCCGGGTCCTTCTGCTCCAGGGCGGTGAAGCAGCGGCGTGCGGTGTCCGCGAGGCGGGCGCGGCGGGCGAGGCGGTCCCAGGAGAGGGCCTCGGGTCCGAGGAAGGAAGCGGAGGTGCCCTGGGCGCGGTGCCGCTCGACCTCCAGCTGCCAGGCGCGGTCGCGGGCGGTGACCCGGCCCTGGGCGCGGGCGAGTTCGTGCGGGGTGTCCGCGCGCAGGTGCGGGATTCCCCAGGCGTCGCGGTAGGTCTCGGCGCTCACCCCTGTGCCTCTACTTTCCATTAGGTTAGGCTCACCTAAGTTATGACTGTCGTGGCCGAATAGTACGTGAAGGGTGAAGGAACATGGGGCAGGGGCGGGGCTGGGAGGGCGCGGTCCTCAAGCTGATGCGCGCGAAGGACTTCGAGTTCACCGTGACGGGCGTGGAGGACGTGACCCCGCACTACCGGCGGCTTCGCCTGAGCGACGGCGGCATGCTGGCGGCGACCGGGGTCCACCCCACGATGTGGGTACGGCTGTGGTTCGACAACGCGGGCAGGCCGCACCAGCGGGGGTACACGCTGGTCGAGCCGGATCCGGCGGCCGGGACCTTCGCCCTGGAGTTCGCCCTGCACGAGGGGTGCGCCAGCGACTGGGCGCGGGCGGCGAAGCCGGGGGACACCATCGAGGCGACGGTCCAGGGCACCGGGTTCGAGGTGCCGCGGCCCCTTCCCTCCCGTGTCCTCGCGGTCGCGGACCCGGCGTCCCTGCCGGCGCTCAACTCCCTGCTCGACGCGTTCGAGTCGGTGCCGGCGACCGTCTGGTTCGAGGGCGGCACGGACGACGGCCTGCCCTTCCGCACCGATCCCGGGCGGCACGAGGTCCGGGCGGTTGCGCGGCGGGACGCGGGGGCGCATCTGGTGGCGCGCGTGAAGGAGGAACTGCCTGAGCTGCTGCGGGACGTCTCGGAGCCGTTCGTGTGGATCGCCTGCGACACGGCGACGACGCGGGCGCTCTCGTCGTACGTCCGCAAGGAGCTGGGGTTGCCGAAGCAGCGGGTGAACGCGCTGGGGTACTGGCGCGCGACCTGAGCCCGTACGCGCGATCATCGAGACCATGGACGTCACACTTCACCTCGCCCAGGACCCCGAGGCCGACGAACTCCTCGGGCGCAGCCCGCTCGCCGCGCTGGTCGGCATGCTGCTCGACCAGCAAGTGCCCATGGAGTGGGCGTTCAAGGGGCCCTCGACCATCGCCCGGCGCATGGGAGCGGAGGACCTCGACGCGCACGACATCGCCTCGTACGACCCCGAGGGGTTCGCCGCGCTGCTGTCCGGCAAACCGGCCGTTCATCGCTACCCCGGCTCGATGGCCGGGCGGGTGCAGCAGCTGTGCCGGTACCTCGTCGAGACGTACGACGGTGACGCCGAGGCCGTCTGGCGGGGGGTGAACACCGGCAAGGAGCTGCTGAAGCGGCTCCAGGAACTGCCGGGGTTCGGCAAGCAGAAGGCCCAGATCTTCCTCGCGCTGCTCGGCAAGCAGCTCGGCGTCCGTCCCGAGGGGTGGCGCGAGGCGGCGGGGGCGTATGGAGAGCCCGACTCCTTCCGGTCGGTCGCGGACATCAGGGGGCCGGAGTCCCTGACCAAGGTGCGCGCGCACAAGCAGGAGATGAAGGCGGCGGCCAAGGCGGCGAAGGCCTCCGGCACGTAGGCGTGGGGTGGGGTGGGGTGGGTGCCTGCGGCGCCTGTGCGGGTGTGGTGGGGGTGCGCGTTGCGCCGTTTGTCCGGTGGGTGGGTCGGGGCCGCGCCGGGGGGTGTCCGTCCTCGGAACGGCGCGGAATCGGTCGGCCACAGAAGCGAACTCCGTTGACGCGCCAACCGCTGCGGGCGGACACCCCCCGACACGACCCCTTCTCGCCGTACGCGACTGCCGCCGCCAACGCTCCGGTTCCGCTCCTCGCCGTACGCGGCTGACCGTCCGCCCACCCTCCGGCGCCCCACCCCGCCGTACGCGGCTCTCCCGCCGCGTCGCCTCCCGCCCCACGCCGCCGCAGCTGCGGGCAAATCGTGCCGCTGGGGCGGCACGGGTGGGCGGTGGGGGTAGCTCCCAGGCCGTTCAGGCACTGGGGGAGGCACCCCGCAACGCCGGGCCGCGCTCCCCTCGCGCCCGCACATCAGCCCCGTGGCCCAACCCAGGTGGCACCCGTGTCGGGCCTGCTCCCAGCATGGGGCATGACAGAACCACCTAGCGGGTCCCCCGGCGGGACGCCGTACGACGACCGCGGGGTGCACGCCCGGCACGGGACGACGCACGGCCCGGCCCTCGGACGACAGGAGCCCGAGCCCGAGCCGCCCTTCGAGGGGCCGTTGCACCTCCTGTCCCGCGCCGCCTGGCAGACCGTGCTGTTCACCGGCGTCGCCTCGCTGATCCTGGGCATCCTGGTCCTGGTCTGGCCCGGCGCCTCACTCCTCGCCGCCGGCGTGCTCTTCGGCCTCTACCTCGTCATCAGCGGCGTCCTCCAACTGGCCGCCGCGTTCGGTACGCACCGCAGGACCTCGCTGCGGGTGCTGGCCTTCATCAGCGGCGCCGTGTCGATCCTGCTGGGTCTGTTCTGCTTCCGCGGACCCCTGCAGTCGGTGCTTCTCCTCGCCCTGTGGATCGGCATCGGCTGGCTGTTCCGCGGCGTCACCCAGATCGTGGCCGCCGCACACGACCCGACGATGCCGGCGCGCGGCTGGCAGATCTTCCTCGGCGCCGTCACCGTGGTCGCCGGCATCGTCCTGATCGACTCGCCGGTCGAGTCGGCCACCGTCCTCATGCTGGTCGGCGGCTGGTGGCTGGTCGTCGTCGGCGTCGTCGAGATCGTGACGTCCGTGCGGCTGCGCGGACGGGCGCACCAGGTCCCCCGCGCCCTGTGAGCGGCGCCCCGCCTACGCCGAGCGGGCGGTTCTCGTCCCCGGTGCGATGGACGGCGTACGCCTGGCGGGGACACGACTGAGGTGAGACCCGCACCGCACGCCGCCGTCCGCCGTGACGCCTGTCTGCGGGCCCTGGTCCTGTTGCTCGTCCTGCTCGTGCCCTGCACGCATGTGGCCGTCCAGGCGGCACCGGTCGTGCCGGTGGCCGCCGCCGCGGGGGAGTACGACCATCTCGACACCGTCCTGAGGATTCCGGGGCGAAGCGGCCGGCGGGTCGTTGTGGTTCGGCCGGTTCCGCCGGCCTTCGTGGCGGGGCGCCGGGCCCACCTCCGGTTCGACGCCCGTACCGACCGGGCCGCCGTCCTCCCCCGCGGCCCGCGCTCCGTGGTTCTGCGCTGCTGACCGCGCCGGACCGGCCCGACCGCCGGTCCCCCGCGAACCCGACACGCGAACCAGGAACGAGGACTCGACATGCCCAACGACCCCTACGCCGTCCTGCGCGCCCTCCTGCGCGCCGAGGCGGCCCGCCGTGCGCCCAGGCCCGGCACCGCGCAGCAGTCGGCCGGCGAACAGCAGCGGCCCGCACGGGAACGGCGGCGCGGCTGACGGAAGGGCCGGGGCGGCGGGGCGTGACCCGTCCCGCGGTCACCGATCTCGGGGAGGGCCAGCCGATTGATCCGGTTTGCGGCGTCTTTTCCGGCGCCGCACTCCGGCGCCATGGCTGCGCCCGCAACGCCGGGGCCGGTAGGCTTTCCGTGTGATCTTCAAGCGCATCGGAAACGGCCGGCCGTACCCCGACCACGGCCGGGAAAGCACCCGGCAGTGGGCGGACGTCGCGCCGCGCCCGGTCCGCCTCGATCAGCTCGTGACGACCAAGGGCCAGCTCGACCTGGAGACGCTCCTGGCCGAGGACTCCACTTTCTACGGGGATCTCTTCGCGCACGTCGTGAAGTGGCAGGGCGATCTGTATCTGGAGGACGGTCTGCACCGGGCGGTGCGGGCCGCGCTGCAGCAGCGTCAGGTGCTGCACGCCCGGGTTCTCGAGCTCGGCTGACCGGGCCGGCGGCGCTTCCGGTTGACCCTTTCGGGTTGCCTTGCGTCGAACCTCGGAACGTCGACTGATCATCTAATAGGCATCCCTGCTCCGGCGCACTACGCTGCGCCCATGAGCATGCTGACTCCTCCCGGCATGGGTGGCCAGTACAAGATCACGGGGGACAAGTACCCGCGGATGCGCCCGGCCCGGCGACGTGGCCGGTTGGCGGTCGTCGCCGTCGCCTGCGTCACCGTTCTCGGAGTGCTGGGCTGGGGCACGTTGCAGCTCATCGACGTCTTCACCGGCGGCGACAAGGCCTCGGCGGCCGGTGCCGCGGGCTGTGCCACCACCGCGAGGGCGAGCGCCTCGCCGGCCGCCGTGGTGCTGCCGAAGCCCGGTCAGGTCACCGTCAACGTGCTCAACGCGACGACCCGCAGCGGCCTGGCGCAGAAGACCGCCGACGAGCTGAAGAAGCGCGGCTTCCGCGTGGGCGACGTGAGCAACGCGCCCAAGGAGTACGACAAGAAGGTCGCCGGCACGGGCCTGCTGCTCGGGCCGACCGCCTCCCTGAAGACGTCGCTCACCGTGCTCGGCACCCAGCTCCCCGGCGCCGAGCACCGCACCGACGCGGCCCGCAAGGGCGCCGCCCTCGACCTGATCATCGGCAACGGCTTCAAGGGGCTGGCGAAGCCCGCGGACGCCGACACGGCGCTGGCCGAGCTGGCCGCGCCGCGGTCGACGCCCGCTGCGGAGAAGAAGGGCTGCTGAGCGGGTCCGGAACGGTCCAGGACTTCCCGGACCGCTATTCGGCCGCTCCGTACATGCGGTCGCCCGCGTCGCCGAGGCCCGGGACGATGTAGCCCTGCTCGTTGAGCCGCTCGTCGACCGAGGCCGTCACGACCGTCACCGGGGTGCCGGCCAGCTCGCGCTCCATCAGTTCGACGCCCTCGGGGGCGGCGAGCAGCACCACCGCCGTCACGTCGTCGGCGCCGCGCCTGATCAGCTCCCTGATGGACGCGACCAGGGTGCCGCCGGTGGCCAGCATGGGGTCCAGGACGTACACCTGACGCCCGGACAGGTCGTCCGGCATGCGCGTGGCGTACGTGGAGGCCTGGAGCGTCTCCTCGTTGCGCACCATGCCGAGGAAGCCCACCTCGGCGGTCGGCAGCAGCCGGACCATGCCGTCGAGCATGCCGAGACCGGCCCGCAGGATCGGCACCACCAGCGGGCGCGGGTGGGAGAGCTTGACGCCGGTGGTCCGGGAGACCGGCGTGTGGATGTCGACCTGTTCGGTGCGGACGTCGCGCGTGGCCTCGTAGGCGAGCAGGGTGACCAGCTCGTCGGCGAGACGGCGGAAGGTCGCGGAGTCGGTGCGCTGGTCGCGCAGCGTGGTGAGCTTGTGGGCGACCAGGGGGTGGTCGACGACGTGGAGACGCATGTCCACCACATTAACCGGGCCCCGTGGGGGCGGCGTCCCCGCGGCGGGCAAGGCCCGGGGCGGGGCTCCACTCGTTCGCGGGCGTCAAACCGCCCGGTCGGGGGAAGGTGGGAGGGACGGACGCTGGGTGGTGAGACTGTGCCTGACCGGGACTTCCACAACACGCCGTCCCCCGGCGCGGAACGGGGTGCGGGACGCGGGGTCGAGCCGAGTGCGGTGCCGCGGGGGGAACAGGAGCGGGAGCGTGAGGCCGAGCGGCGCCGGCGCCGGGCCCAGTTCCTGCGTGATCTGGCGGAGGCCCGGCAGTTGCGGGACCGCGTGCAGCCGCGCCGCGCCAAGACCGCCCGGCTGCGGCACGCGATGCGCATGCGCACGTTCCGCTGGTAGCACCTTCCGGCGGTCCAGGCTCCCGGAGAACTTCCTGACCCGGCCGGGGAAGATCGTGCGCCGCGCCGACGTTGGTCGTGACGGACGTACGCGGGGACCGCGAGAATCCGCGTACGATCCGCACGTGGCGGCGACGAGGGCGCTGCTGGACGGCTGCCCGGGTGCGCACCTTCCGGGACGCCGGTCGAAACAGCCGGACACAGGGCGCCGAAGACGTCCCCTGAGTGCCTTGTTTCTGCCACGATTCCGAGTGGGTGGGGCTCGGAGCACCGCTCCCCCGCCCGTAGCCTCCGCCGGGGGGATCCCCAACCGGCACGCCTAGGACCAGTGGGAGAGTCACGGTGTACTTCGCCGCACTGCTCGCGCGCACCGAAGACGGGTGGGAAGCGAGCGACACAGAGCTCGACGATGTGGAAACCCTGTCGGATCTTGCCGACCTGGCCCGGGAGGCCTCTCCCGACGAGGACACGGTGCTCGTGCTGATCGAGCAGGAGGACGCGTGGTTCGGAGTCGTCCGGGTGGACGGCGAGGAGGACCCCCGTATCTATGTGTCGGACGCCGCCGCGGCCGCCCGCAGCAGCTACGGCGAGATCCTGCTCACCGACGAGCTGCTCGGCCGCGAGCCGGGTGACGACGGTGACGACCTCGACGCCCTCGACCTCGATGGCACCGAGGACGGCGAGTCCGACGACGACGAGGACGAGGACGGCGGCGGCGGCTCCGACGCGGCCGCCGGGTCGGGCGAGGCCGTGCCGCACGGGCCGGTCGGCGACGCCGAGGTCCTCGACGACCTCGGCGTGAGCGAGAAGGAGCTGCGCTCGATGTCGGGGGACGCGGTCGGGGAGATCGCCGAGGCGCTGGGCGCGCTGGACGTACTGGAGACCGTCCGCTGACCGCGCCGGCCGAGGAGGATCCCGAGGGGGCACCGCCCGATCCGGTGCGCGACCGGTGGCGGGCCGCGATGCGGCTCGCCCTGGCCGGGGCCGGTCGGGCCGCGGCGGGCGGGGACGTGCCCGTCGGCGCCGTCGTGCTGGCGCCGGACGGCCGCACCGTGCTCTCCGCCGGGCACAACGAACGCGAGGCCACCGGGGATCCGACGGCCCACGCCGAGGTCCTCGCGATCCGGCGGGCCGCGGGGGAGCTGGGCGAGTGGCGGCTGTCGGGGTGCACGCTGGTCGTCACCCTGGAGCCCTGCACGATGTGCGCGGGCGCGCTCGTCCAGTCCCGCGTGGACCGCGTGGTCTACGGCGCCCGCGACGACAAGGCGGGCGCGGCCGGATCCCTGTGGGACGTCGTGCGCGACCGGCGACTCAACCACCGTCCCGAGGTGATCGAGGGCGTGCTCGCGGACGACTGCGCGCGGCTGCTCACGGACTTCTTCCGCGACCGCTGACCCGGTCCGGACGGGGTGCCGGAACCACTGCCCGTACGGCCGTTCGTCGGCCGCAATACCGATTTCTGGGCACGCCGCTCCGTGCTGTAAGGTCTCTCTCGGTAGCGTGTCCGAGCGGCCGAAGGAGCTCGCCTCGAAAGCGAGTGTGGCGCAAGTCACCGAGGGTTCAAATCCCTCCGCTACCGCAGGTAGACGAAGGGTCCGGCTCATCGAGCCGGACCCTTCGCGCATCTCCGTCTCGGTTTTCGTCTCAGTTGGCCGGTACGAGCGCCCCGGCGGCCCCGTCGTCGTCCTCGCCGGGTCCCCTTGTTTCCGGTTTCCAGATGAGCCCGTCAACCTGTCGGGCCACGTCCACCCGAACGGTGTCGACCATGTGTTGATACCGGGCGGCCATCGCCGTTGTCGACCACCCCATGAGCCCCATGACGGCCCGTTCCGAGACTCCGAGAATCAGCAGTACCGTGGCGGCGGTGTGCCGGGCGTCGTGCAGACGGCCGTCCCTCACCTTGGCGGCGGCCAGCAGATCCTTCCAGTCGTCGTAGTCGGTGCGGGGCGGGGTGCCACGCCCGTCCGGGGTGGCGAACAGCCATCCCTCATCCGCCCACTTCTCCCCCACCGCTGTACGTTCGGCGTCCTGCTTCGCTCGGTGGACCCGGAGCAGGTCAACGAGCTGAGCGGGCAGACCGACCGACCGCCGACCCGCGCGGGACTTCGTGTCGGCCGTCTCCGGGTTGGTCCGTTGGCGCTGCGGGCAGTACCCCGCCTTTCGGCCGCACGTGTCGCCGCATCCGTGGGCGTATCGCGGACGGCGCCGACTACGGCGGACCATCAGGACCCCGCGTTCCATGTCCACGTCTGCCCACTTGAGCCCCAACGCCTCGCCCTGGCGCAGGCCGAGGGCGAGGGCGACGGCCCAGCGAGCAGAATTGCGCCGGTCGTCGGCGGCCCGCAGTAGCCGCTTGACCTCCTCGACGGTGAACGGCTCGATCTCCTCCTCGCTGACGCGGGGGGCCTTGGCGAGCTGCACCGGATTGCGGGTGAGGTGGCCACGCCGGACCGCCTCGTTGAGCGCAGTGCGGAAGGTGCGGTGGATCTGGTGAATCGTGCCCGCGCGTCGGCCGTCCGTCTGCATCCGCCCATAAAAGCGCTCGATGTGCTCCGGCCCAAGCTTGTCGAGACGGTGAGCCCCGAGCGCAGGAATGAGGTGCTTCCGCACGGCGACGCCGTACCCGACCATCGTGTTCTCGTTGACGGCGAGCGGGGCGATGGTCTCGACCCAGTGGGTCAGCCACGCCTCAACCGTCCAGGTGCGGCCCGCCTTGCGTACCGCTCCACCGTCGCGCTGCTTCTCCAGCTCACGGACCGCCGCCGTGACCTCTGCTCGGGTCTTGCGTTCGACGTGGCGGCGGTCGGGTCGGCCGTCGTCACGGATTCCCACGGTGACGCGTCCGTGCCACTTGCCGTCTTTGCCCTGGTAGATGGAGGAACGGCCGTTGGGCTGTCGGGTGCGCTTCTTGTCTTCCGCCACGGGCGGACTCCTTCGAGTTGGGGTGAAAGCGACCGGGACACCACCCGGTGAGGTGGTGTCCCGGTTCGGGGCGAGATCAGGCGGCGCGCTGTTCGGCGCGGCGGCGTGCGAGGTAGGCGGCCGGGGCGTCGGCTGGGACGCGTCGGAGTCCGCCGATGGTCAGGGACTCCAGCTCTCCGGTGCGGATGAGGGCGAAGCAGGTCGTGCGACCGATGCGGAGGCAACGGGCGGCCTCTTCGACGGTCAGTAGCACGGGGGTCGGGTCGCCAGACTCAGCGAGCGGTGCGATGTCCACGGTGGCGATGCTCATGGAACGGTCTCCTCTGGGACTGTCCGGCGATGGCGGAGCCGGTATCGGGAGTTCGCGCCTGTCCGAAGTTCGGATTTCTGCGTCATTGCGTCATCAGCGTCATGCGCGCTTGTGACCTGCGTATTTGCATGACGCAGAGGTTTGGGCTGCGTCATGGCATGACGCAGATGACGCAGCCATGACGCAGGGGTGGCCGTCTGCGTCATGGCTGTAGCCGCAGGTCGGGGGCCGTCTTCCCGTCTGCATGACGCAGATGACGCAGGGTTTCCCCTCTTAGGAAAAAAGAGGGGGTGTCTGTGGTGGTTCGGTGCGACTCAGCGCGTGAAGAAGGAGCCGCTTCGCGGCACGTCTTGCGCAGGGCGGCGCCGCCGCCGAACAGCAAGAGGAGCACGCCTCGCCGCGCGTGGTGCTCCTCTTGCTTGTCCAGTGATCACCAGCGCGGTCAAAACATCCGCTTTGCCTCGTGGGACAGCGCCGCTTGTTGGCGGGTCATTTCGAGGTAGCGGCCTTCCATGGTGCGGCCCGAGTCGATGACGACGCCCCGGGCGGCGAGAGTGGGCTGTAGCCGCTTGAGCCGGTCGGAGAGCACCTTGCCGGTAGTCGGCCAGCCTTTGGGCAGGGGCCGGAAGTCCTCGCCGGTGTAGAGCTGGCTGAGGCAGTGCAGCCACTCGGTGGACGTCATCCGCTGCGCTGCGCCCGGCTCGATGGTGTCGGCGTGCCGGAGGACGGTTTGTGCCAACAGGTCGCCCTCGATCACGTCGTCATTGAGGTCGTCCAGGCTGGCCCGGTAGGCGGCCAGGGCCCCGAGACCGGTCGCGGCGTCGAGCTGCGCGCACAGGTGCGCGAAGTCCGCCATCCGCAGGTCGGTCGGGGTCTCCGCCTCAGCCGCCCGCACCTTCACCGTGAGGTCCAGGAGCGAGCCGAGGACCACAGGCAGCACTTCCGCGTACTCCGCCCACAGCTCCGCCTCAGTGCGCCGGACCTTCGGCCGTTCCAGTCGGAGCGGCAGGAGGCGTTCGGCGAGGTCGGGACGGATGACGCCCACGTCGATGCCGGTCAGGAGCAGGGGGCGGCGGTAGCGGGCGCGGAACACGTCGCCGTCGGTGAAGAGAGCGCGCTTGACGCTCTCCGCGCCGGTGACGATGCAGCACATGGCGTCGGACAGGTCCGGGGTCATGTGGGAGAGGTTGTCCAGGGCCGTGACCCATCCGGCCGCCACCGCCGCGATCAGGTTCTCTTCATCCTTCGGTGCCCGACGCAGGTCTCCGGTCATGCCCTCGATGATCCGCACGAGCATCCGGCCGCCGGTGGACTTGCCGGCACCCTGCGGACCGGTCAGGAACGGTGCCGGGACGGGCACGGACGGTCCGAGACAGCCGATCAGCCACGCGATGGCCAGGCACTCTGTCTCGGCGGTGGCGAAGTTGCACAGCCTGAGCAGGAGATCGATGCCCTTGCCGTCGGTGTCCTTGACCGGCACCGGAAGCTCCCCGGTGAGCTGCGTGCGCCGCCAGCACACCTCACGCGGGTCCGGGATGGCGATGTCCCACCCGGTGGGGTGGATACGCACGGACTGTCCGTCGCCCCGTCCCAGGTCCAGCCACGTCGCGCCGTCGAATCCCGGGGCGACGCGGATGTGCACGGGCTGCACGTCCTCGGTCAGCGCCAGGGCCTCGATCAGGTCCAGCGCTTCCTTGAGCGCAGTGCCGTTGAACACGCCCTGCCCGTCGCGGAAGAGGCCGACCATGAGTTCCTGCCGGTGGCTTCCGGTGGTGCCCTGGGAGCGGATCGGGCGGGCCACCGGATGGCCGTTGCGCTGCGCGTACACGGTCCCGTCGGCAGTGCGGAAGTACCGGAAGTGCGCCTGTGCGTAGTCGGTGATGATCTCACGTGCCGGGGTCTTCTCGTCCTCGGACATGTCACAGTCCCAACGTGGTGCGGGCGTTGGTCCACGCGTCCGTGCAGTGCCGAGGGGTCTCGCCCTTGGCCTGCGCTGCGGTGAACAGCCGGGCGACGTGGGTGTCGGTGAGGCAGCCGCACCGGCCGTGCCGGGACAGCACGGCGAGGAACGTCCGGTACACGGTCGCGTGGACCGCGCTGGACGCCTCCGTGATGCCCTGCACGGCCATGGCGACGCCCCGTTCCAGGAACGCGGGCGTGCGGTGCGGGCACTCCCCCTGCCCGCCCCTCAGGGGCCCTGGGAGCGTCTGTGCCGCCCTGGGGGCGGGGGACGGCTCCTTTACTGCCAGGGCGCGCACAGCGTCCGGGAGAGCGGCGATGGTGCCGGTGCCGGATCCGAGCCAACGGGCGTAAGCCATGGTCGACTTGATGTCGACGCCGGGTCGGACCGCGTTCACGGACCGCATGGCGCCCTGGTAGATCCAGTGTTCGCCTCGCGTCGTCGGCACGCTCCGGGTGGTGGGCAGTGCGGTGCGGGCCCAGGTGATGGCGTCGGCGTCGTCCAGGTCGACGACGGTCAGTCCGGCGCCGCCGGGGTGGTAGGCGACGCACACCGCCTGCCGCCATGCCGCCGCCCACGGCGGGGAGACGATGGCGGCGGGGTCGGTGGTGGCGGCGGCCCATCCGTGGCAGGGGGCCGCACACTGGCACGGGCCCGGGGTCTTCATGTTCGGCCGTCCGCCGCACGCGTTGTCCGCGCACGCGGTGCAGTTGCCGAACGGGACCTTGCCCCGGCGCAGGGGCAGCACGGGCACGCCGGACGCGGCGAGACTCAGCGCCGCGTGCTGCGGAGAGAGCGTGGGTTGCGTCATGCTGGGGTATCTCCAGTTCCTTGATGGGTTCTGGCTGGCAAGGGCGGCCCCGTCTTCATTGGCGTGAGGGGGGCCGCCCTTGGCGTAGCTAGAAGGGCGGTTCGTCGCTGTAGCCGGTCGGCGGGCGACGCGGCCAGCGCGGCAGGGGCAGGAGGATCACGGCCCACTGCGTCCAGCACGGGCAGGACTCCCACTCGGTGCCCGCGTACTCGCCGGTGTGGTCGCCGTAGTCGTGCGCAATGCCGCCCTCTCCCAAGCAGTCGGGGCAGTCGGGGCGGGGCGTGTCGGTCAGAGCCAGAGCCCGGCGGGGGCAGTGGGTGACCTTGATGCGGAGTCGGAACACGGGTTGGTCTCCTCGGTCGGCCGTAGGGGGCAGGGGATGTCTGCGCGGGGGCAGGTGATCAGGGCCCGCGCGATGTAGAGGCCAGTGGCCGACCAGTAGCCCCACACCACATCCGTGGCCCGATCGAGACAGCCACGGGCATAGGCGAGTTGGACAGTGGCCGGCAGGTCCCGGGGGCTGCGGGGGAAGGCGTCCAGCTCGGCCCGCAGCCACCCGTAGGCGTCCTGGCCGGTGTCGGGGGCGGGGTAGGTGGCGAGCCTGAGCCGGGCGGGTTTGAGCAGCCAGTGCCCGACGTCCATCGGGGGGAGGGGAAGGGCGGGCTTGCGGCGGTCGTTGTCCGGCGGCCGTTCCCTGCCGTTCCACGCGTAGGCGTGCCAGTGGAGCCCGGACATGCGTCCTGCCCCCGGTCAGCCGTGGAATCGGTTGCGCTTGAACACGGCCCTGCGGATGTTCACCGTGGTCCCGCCGCCCTGGTGGCCGCTCGCGCTGAAGAGCTGCACGGCGATCCATCCGCCGAAGATCACGGCGGCCAGGATGACGAGCTGGGTGATGAACGCGGTGAGGGCGGCGATGAACGAGGTGAGCAGCATGAGCCCGCCGCACACCGCGAGGAACCCGGCGCCGCCGAGGGCGACGTTCACGGCCGTCCGGGACACGGCCGGTTTGGCGGCGACCGGTTCGGGCTGGGCGGGGTTGATGGCGTAGCCGGTGACGACGCGGCCGTCGGGCAGGACGATGCTCGCCACCGCCGGGACCGCGTTCGGCTGCACCGGCACGACCGGCGCCGCGACGGGCACGGCGGGCGGGTACGGGGTGGGCTGGTGGACTTCCACGGCCCGTTGTACGGGCACGTGCGGAGCCTGTTCGGGGTACATGCGGAATCCCTTCCGGCCGATGGCCAGGGAGGCAGAGACACCCCCTTCGGGATGCCCTGCAGAGGGGTGTTTCGGGGGTGTGACCTGCGTGCCTCCCTGACTCCCTGAACGATCATTCGTGCAGGTCAGAGCCAGTGAGTCAGGGCAGGGAGGCGGTCAGGGAGTTCTCCCTGCCTCCCTGCCCCGACGTCCGGTCGCTCCCTGCCGTCATTAGGCGGAAGCGGAACCGTCCGTGTCGCGGTTGGCGAGGGCGCGGGCGACGCGGTCGCGGGCGACGCACATGACGCCGTCGGACTTGTACGGGCTGGCGTCGGCGTCGTCGAGGACGCGCTTGAGGTCGAGGAACGACCAGTCGCCGTAGGCGTCCGCGTTCCGTCCGGCGAGCCGCGCCAGCACGTCCTTCGTCCGCACCCGCGGCGCGTCGCCGACGACCGCGGCGATGTCGGCGAGCGGGTCGTGCTCCGCGCTGCGGTCGATGGCGTGCAGGGTGGTGACGCCGTCGCGCAGGGCCTTGGCCCGGTCGGTGATGACCTTCGCGGCGTCGTCGTCGATGTAGTGCGTGCGCACCGTGATGGACGCCTGTCCCGCCGGGATGCTGATGCCATCGGATGCGACGACCAGGGTTCCGCGGTCCAGGCCCGGACGCAGCAGGTTCGGGGCGGCGCCCCCGTCGACGGCCTTGTCCCCCAGGGCCATGCGGGCCTGCGACTCGGTGCCCAGGGCGAGGGAGGCGCGGGTGTGGGCGCCCTCGCGCACGAGCTTGGGCAGGTTCTCGTTGGTCGGATCCTGCGTGCCCTGCCACATCAGCACGTTGACCGCGCGGCCCTGGTTGTGGATCTTGCGGACGGCCGTGAAGTACCGGGAGTCGGCCTTGGCGCCGCCGTAGGGCCGCTTGTCCTTGCCCGTGCCCTTGGCGGGGCACATGAACGCGACCTGCGCTTCGTCGACCAGCACGATCAGCGGAGGGAACACCGTGCCCTTCGGTGCCTGGAGACGCCGGTTCATCTCGTCCACGGCGCCTTCCACCATCTCGGTCACCTGGATCACGTGCTCATCCGTCGGGCCTTGGATCAGCGTGGTGGCGAGGCCGTCGAACATGTTCCAGTCGCCTGCGCCCTTGAGGTCGCCCATGAGGAACTGCACGGACTTGTCCAGGGACAGCCACAGGGCCAGGGAGCGCAGGGCCACGGTCTTGCCCTGGTTCGACAGGCCCGTGATCAACAGGTGGCGCTGATACAGGCTCAGCGCGGCGGCATCCCCGCGCAGGTCCTGGCCCCACGGGGCCTTCCCCTTGGCGTAATCGGCGGTCATCGTGTCGTCGGTGACCAGCGGCGACGGGCCGATCGGCTCGTCCAGCGCGCCCGAGTCGGCGACCCACAGCCGCACCGTCCGCGCCGCCTGCGGGATCGTGATGAACACCTCGTGCTCGTGCCTGGACAGGTTCTCCGCGAGTTTGCGCCGCTTGCCCTGCACCTCGTTCGTGGCCACTCCAGAGGGAAGGGTCACGTCGACCTCGACACCGCATCCGGCGATCCGGATCGGGCCGAGCATGGAGGCGCCAGCGTCGCCCATCTCCTTGATGGCCCGGGCCAGGGCGGGTACGCCGAGGTCGCGCAGGGCCTTGACCACGATGGACGGGGTGATCGGCTCACCCTCGCCCGTCCGGACGTTTGCCGGGAGTGCCCAGTTCGGGGCGGCGTGCTGCTTGCGGCCCACTGACCACAGGGCGAGCAGGGCGAGGAACGGGCCGATCGACAGGGCCGGGCCCCACACGATCTGCACGATGCGGATGAGCAGGGCGATGAAGTCGATCGTTGCCGACAGCGGCGTGATGACGTCGCCGACGTGGCCGGTGCTGATGGCCATGACGACGCCGAGGGCGACCAGGCCACCGATGCTCATGCCGGCGCCGACGGCGACGCCCTTGGCGGCGTCGACCGGGGAGTGGAGGAGGTCCATGCGGCGGTGGTGGCGGGCGGCGCGGAAGCGCTGCAACCGCTCTTCCCACTCCTGCGCCGCTTCCAGGTTCCCCGCGGCTTCGGCCGCGCGGATCATCCGCTCGTACCGGGAGCCGGTGCGGCCGTCCCACGCCCGGCGGGCGACGATCCGGCCGCCGTTGAAGGTGTAGAGGCCGTGCCGGGCCGCCGCCCGGACCGTGGCCCGAGTCGTCTCGTGCGTGACGGCCGTCTTCACGACGCGGCCGGAGCGCACCCACAGCGGCACCGGGCGAGCCGGGGGCGCGTCGGGGACTACGGTCAGCGTGGTCACGTTGTCGGCGGGCGGGTCGGTGGGCTTGTGCAGGTGAACGACGTTCTCAGACATGCGGGAACTGCTCCTGACTGCCCCGACCGGGGCGGGAAGACGAGAAGGGGGCGCCCACCGGGGAGGGAGCGGCGCCCCTGGGAGGGTTCAGCGGCGGTGGCTGGCCTTGTGGGAGCGCAGGGCCGCCTTGCAGGCCGGGCACTGGCGCTCCGGGCCGTTGCCGACGACCGGGGCGGGGATGACGTGACCGCAGACGGCCCGCGTCGTGCCGAACACCAGCGGTCCGCAGTCCGGGCAGTGAAAGTGCGAGACCAGAGCGGGGGTGCGCGGCATGCTCACCACCACCCCGACGACTTCTTGGCAGCCTTGTCCTTGGCGGCCTCGGTGACGATGCGCTGCCGCTCGGTCTGCAAAGCGGTGATCTCGGCGGTGAGCCGGGTCTCGGCGGCCTGCCATGCGGTGTCCATGGCGGTCTCGGCGCGGCCGGTGCTCTCGCCCCGGTGGAGCCGGTAGCCACCGCGCGCGGCGGCGCCCATGACGGCACGGCGCTCTCGGCTGTCCAGCGGCCACAGTTCCCGCTCGCGGACAGCGATCAGCTTGCGGTTCGCCTTGTGGATCTCGCGATCCAGGCGGCGGGTGTCGGGCTTGCCCATGTCAGGCGCTCCTCAGGCAATCGGAAGATTCAGGGAAGGCGCAGGTCACGCACGTGCCGAGCGAGGTGGGGATCACGTAGCCCGCATCCCGCCGGCACTGCGGGCAGATGCGGCGAGCAGCGTTGGCCTTCGCGAGGGCGGCCCAGCGGCCCGGCGTCATCGGCCGGACCGGCAGGGCGAGGTCGACGCGGTAGAGGTGGGCGACCAGCGGCCCACGGCGGCGGCGCGGCCGTTCCAGCGTCGCCGCCACCTCCTGACCACCGGGCCGCAAGCCACGGGCGCGGAGTTGGCGGCGGGTGGCGTAGCCGTCGGGGGCCAGGCGCCACCGGAACACCGGCAGCGCCCCCATCACGCGACCTCAGCTGCCGTCGCGGCGCGTTCGGCGAGGATCGTGTCCCGCAGCGACCGGGCGTTCGCGGGCGAGGTGCGGATGGCGCGGCGGATACCCTCGCCGGTCACCTTCGCATC
Organism: Streptomyces sp. CB09001; assembly: GCF_003369795.1. Classification (NCBI taxonomy): domain Bacteria; kingdom Bacillati; phylum Actinomycetota; class Actinomycetes; order Kitasatosporales; family Streptomycetaceae; genus Streptomyces; species Streptomyces sp. CB09001. Next base: position 3,726,568 of record NZ_CP026730.1, on the reverse strand, counting down.
CGGCCAATCGGCCGTCGCCTTGCGTGCTTCGGCGAGCAACTGATCCGGCGTGCGCTTCGGGCGGGTCGACTTCGCCACCGCCGGGACACGGCCCGTCGCGCGGCGCGGTCGGGTCGACTCCGCCGCCACCGCGCGCCGCTCGATCGGCGCGACCGGGGCCGGGGCGATCGAGGGGAGCGGCTTAGCTGGGAGAGTCGACTTCAGAAAGCCGACGGCCACCGGCCGGGGCAGACCAGACACGTTCGGGGTGATCGGCGCAGGGGCCGATACCGGCAGGTCAGCCGTAGACCGTTTCATATCGGTCTCGGTAGATTCCTCCGCATTCGCGCTCACGGCAGGGATCGAGGCGGGGCGGTGGTGGAGCACCTTGGCCACGAGGTCGGAACCGAAGTAGATCGACCCGACCGGCAACGAGGTGGCGAGCAGGACCAGGGCCCAGTTCGCCGGGTCCCAGTCGGCCAGTCGACCCCAGTCGACCGTACGGCCGTGCAGCTCCGGCACCAACCCGTGCACGTAGTTGAGGACCAGCGACGCGACCGTATACGCCCCCAGCACCCGCAGGGCGAACGTGCGGTCGCGGTCGGCCAGGACCAGCGTGGCGATCAGAGCGAGCGCCATCAGTCCGTCGACCACGAACGGGTACAGCATCGCCGCCGTGTCATCGGCGCCGACGGCACCGGCGATGTCCCGCAGCGCATTCCACGACACCCGGAACGCCATGCCGACCACGGCGACCAGGGCGAGCACCAGGGCTGCACGGCCCTTGCGGTGAAGGTTCATGCCGCACCGCCTTCACGCTCGCGCAGGTTCAGGAGCGTGTTGATCTGACGGTGGCACAGAGCCTCATTCGCCGTGTCACCTGTCAGTGCGCAGGTCCGGGCCCGGGTGACGACCGCTTCCAGCGCCCGGTCAACGAGCGTGAAAAAGTCCGCCTCTACTTCCTCATCGGGGCACGGCCCGTAGACCATTTCGAGCAGCGACGTCCTCATGCCGCACCCCCGGCGGTGAGCAGGGCAGCGAGGATGAGCAGGGCGCCGCCGGTCAGGGTGAGGTCGACCGCGCGGCGCAGGCACGTGAACTTGGCGACCGCGAGCCGGGACAGTCCGGCGATGTCGGCGGCCAGGTCCCGGGTGACGGCCGCGCCGATCTCCTCGGCGGTGAGGGTGGCCCACAGGGGGAAGCCGTGCCGGCCACTCAGGTTCGGGCGGACCGACCGCAGCAGCAGACCCGCCGCGCCGACCAGCAGCGCCAGACCCGCACTGCCCACGACGACGGCGGCCACGGTCAGCGACAGGTCACGGGCGACCGTCCACGTGCCGGCGAGGACGGCGCCGACGAACGCCAGCAGCAGCGCCGTCTTGGTATCCGTCCGCGTGATCTCCGCCTTCACCTCGGCGTGCGCGGCGGTCAAGTTCTGGTCGGCGGCGCTCACGCGGCACCCCCGGGCAGGCTCGTTCCGGCCGCGTGGTTGACCAGGGCGACGCGGGCGGCGAGCGCGCGGCGGCGAGCCCGGCGGATGCGGCGCTCGTCGACCTCGGTCGGCGTGCGGTCGAGGGTGATGATGTGCGCGTCCAGCAGGTCGACGTCCGCGAGGATCACGGGCATCTCCTGCTCGATCGCGTCCAGCTCCGCATCCGTCGGCTCCATGAAGTCGGCGAACGCAGTAACAGCGTCCTGAACAGTGACGATGTGGTTCATGGGTCGTGGTCTCCCTAGCAGGCGAAACGGCCCGAACAGCGCCCCCGGTGTTCCAGCACCGGGGGCGCGCGCCGTTGTAGTGATCAGCTGCGCGAGACGCGCGGCACGGCCAGATGAAGCGGCCGGAGTGCCCCGGGCGAGATTCGATCTCGCGCCCTTCACGGCTGAATGCCGGGGCGGCGTGCATGTCTCCTTCGGGGGTGCCGCACCCGTACCAGGTAGCGCGGCATGACCCCGTTGTAGGCGTATGGAGACGTGACCTTTCGGTCTAAGCCCTCCCGAATGACAAGGGTCGGGTGCGCCCTCGGCCCGCTCTGTCCCGGGCCCCTTGACCCCGAACGAGCCCTGAATCAGAGCGCATTGAGGTCCTGCACCCGCTTGCCGGACGAACCGACCGGCGGGCACATCCCTAAGGTTCCCTAGGGTTCCCTGCGGTGTCAAGCGGTAAGGTAGGGAACCTCAGGGAAGTGACGAAAAGGAGCAAGCGACATGGCAGGCCAGGCCGACAATCGGGCCCCGTACGCGAAGATTGCCGCCCACTACATGGAGCTGATTTCGTCCGGCGAGCTTCAGCCGGGAACGCTCCTGCCGAGCATCAAGAACCTGTCGGAAGAGTGGAAGGTCAGCACCGCCACAGCCGAGAAGGCGCTTCGCAAGCTGCGCAACGAGGGACTCGTGCGAGGCATCCACGGCATCGGCACCGAAGTCCTGGACCGACCCGCCCCGATGTCCTCAGGTGCCCAGCGGCAGGACCGGGGACGCCGTACTGGCTCTAGCTGGGGAGCAGGAGAACGGTCCGACTCCCACCAGGCGGCCGTAGTACCCGCGCCCGCCGAAGTGGCGCAGGCACTGGACATCGAGCCCGGCTCAGACGTTGTCCGGCGTAGCCGGGTCTACAGGGACCGACACGGCATCGTGGCTCACAGCACCTCTTGGATCCCTGCCCGGTACGGCAAGCTGATCCCGCAGCTAGCAGCGAGCGAGCGCCTGACGGGGGGAACCTCGCTTCAGCTCATTGCCCAGGCGACCGGCCATCCGATCAGCCATCGCATCGACACGGCGTCCGCCCGCACACTGACGCCGGAGTACGCGCGCCTCCTGGAGCTGGACCCTGACAACCCGCCGACCGAACCGGTGGTCGTGATGACCGCGAAGTTCGTCGACAGCGAGGGCAGCATCGTGGAGTACGGCGTCGACCTCGGAGGGCCGGGCCGTACATGGCGCACAGAATCGGAGGTCACCCCGTGACGGTCGCGGACGACACGCTCGTGAGCGTGCTCGAAGACCGACTGGATGCACTGCTTGCAGCCCGCAGGGATGGCACAATCACGCCGGAAGTCGAAGCAGAAGTGTCCGCCATCTCCCGAACCATGACGAGTCCGATGTCCCCACGCCCACCGTTCTGCGTCCTGATGGCCGGACTCCCCGGGTCAGGCAAGACCACGCTGTCCCGCGCCCTCACGGATCGCGGATTCGTGAGGCTGTGCCCGGATGAGGAGATGTACCGCCGGCACGGCGTATACGGGGTCGACTTCCCCCGGGGCACCTTCCCCACTCTTGAACGGCCGGTGCTGGAAGACATTGCGGTCGAACTGCGGGAGCACCTCAAGGCCGGACACGATGTCGTCGTTGACCACGGCTTTTGGACTCCCGAGGACCGGGCCAAATGGCAGGCGATCGCCACCGACGCCGGGGCCGTCCCCCTACTCGTCTACCTTGCCGCCAGCCATGAGGAGCTGTGGGCGAGGATCAGCAAGCGCAACGAGTTCCACGCGGACGATCCGAACTCGATCTACTTCGCGGAGAGCGACCTTCAGCGGTACCGGGGCCGGTTCATACCCCCCACGGCAGATGAGCCCCACTTGTTGTACGAGGGGGACCCCGCCGTCGTGATCGCGGCCGTGGAAGAGTCCGACCACTGATACTTTCAGGGGTAGACGCGCAGGTCAGCCGGGCCGCTCCCCGTCTCAGTTTCCGTCTCATTCAACCCCGTTCGGCATCGTCCGGAGCCGTTCGCGCGACGGGCGAGGAGCCGGGAGCGAACGGGGTTGAACGACCCTGAACAACCCTCCGACCAGCACGAACAGACCTCGAAAGCGAGTGTGGCGCAAGTCACCGAGGGTTCAAATCCCTCCGCTACCGCTTTTGAAGGGCCCCGTCGAAAGACGGGGCCCTTCGTGCGATCATGAGCGACCGAAAGGCGTGGGTCGAAGGGACAGGGGAGGCCGCGGTGGCGGTGAACTCGAAGAAGATCGCCGTCTATGTGGTCGTGGTCTTCGTGCTGTACGTGATCATCACTGATCCGGCCAAGGCAGCCGACTACGTGCAGATAGGTTTCCAGGGCATATCCGACGCGGCGGGCGCCGTGGGCGACTTCATGACTTGGGCCGCCAACGGAGGAGAATGATGATCCGCCATCTCGTGCTGTTCAAGCTGAACGACGGCGTCGAGCGCGACGACCCGCGCGTCGTGGCGGGCGTCGAGGCGTTCCGGGCGCTCGGCGGCCAGATCGACGACCTCCGCTTCTGGGAGTGCGCCTGGAACATCAGCGACCGGCCCATCGCCTACGACTTCGCCATCAACTCGGCCGTGGACGACGCGGACGCGCTCAAGCGCTATCTCGAACACCCGGCGCACCAGGCGGGCGTCGCGCTGTGGCGCGAGTTCGCCACCTGGGTGATCGCCGACTACGAGTTCTAGGACAGCCCCCAGTACGACCGCGGGTCCGCAGGGACCCGCGGACCGTGGCCCGGCCCCGCACCAGCTCGGTGCGGGGCCGTTCCGCGTTCACTCAACACGACGTTATGCGGTGCTTGCACACAGTGGACATGTCTTGTGATGCTATGACCGCTTTTGACGGATGAGTTGACGGAAGAGTTGACAGATCACGAGGTGGAGTTGACCGTGCCGGCCAGTACTGCGCCTCAAGCACCGCCCGCGCCGCCCGCCCAGGCCCAGGAGGCCCCCGCGCCGCAGCGCAGCCGGGGTGCCGACACCCGGGCCCTGACCCAGGTGCTCTTCGGGGAGCTGAAGGGCCTCACCCCGGGCACGCCGGAGCACGACCGGGTGCGCGCGGCGCTCATCGAGGCCAACCTCCCGCTGGTGCGCTACGCCGCCGCCCGGTTCCGCTCCCGCAACGAGCCGATGGAGGACGTCGTCCAGGTCGGCACCATCGGGCTCATCAACGCCATCGACCGCTTCGACCCGGAGCGGGGCGTGCAGTTCCCGACCTTCGCGATGCCCACGGTGGTCGGGGAGATCAAGCGGTACTTCCGCGACAACGTGCGCACCGTGCACGTGCCGCGCCGGCTGCACGAGCTGTGGGTGCAGGTCAACAGCGCCACCGAGGACCTGACGACCGCCTTCGGCCGTTCCCCGACCACCGCCGAGATCGCCGAGCGGCTGCGCATCACCGAGGAGGAGGTGCTGTCCTGCATCGAGGCGGGGCGGTCGTACCACGCCACCTCGCTGGAGGCCGCCCAGGAGGGCGACGGGCTGCCCGGACTGCTCGACCGGCTCGGCTACGAGGACCCGGCGCTGGACGGGGTCGAGCACCGGGACCTGGTGCGCCACCTGCTCGTCCAGCTGCCCGAGCGGGAGCAGCGGATCCTGCTGCTGCGCTACTACAGCAACCTCACGCAGTCGCAGATCAGCGCCGAACTCGGCGTCTCCCAGATGCACGTCTCGCGGCTACTGGCGCGTAGTTTCCAGCGGTTGAGGTCCGCGAACCGGATCGAAGCGTAAGCTCGGCCAGAGCTCCGGGCGGAGTCGAAAGCACGAGCGAGGGATCACCGGGGAGAGCGAATCGCTCACCGGGGCCGTTGCGGGCGGAATCGGGCTGAAAGCCCATCAGACCCCCTGTTTCCAGGGGGTATTCGCATCTCGGATGTCGACATGTCACTACAGCGCGTTGCCGACATGTGACATTCTGCCGGAGACGCGTTTGCCGGGGCTTCGGCTCCGGTATTCAGGTGAGGGCTGCGTTCCCGGCGTGGGAGCGTGTGCCGCGACCGTCCCGCGACCCAAAGGGGGTGGCATGTCCGCAGAACAGGGCAGCTCGAAGGTGCTCGCGCTCGCGGAGAGCGAGACCGCGCCCGACTCGATCGAGGCGCTCGCCGTCGTCGAGCCCGTCGGCCCCATCGACTCCGTCGGCTCTCTCGACGGCGCTCCGGCCGTCGAAGCCGGGCCTGACCTCGACGCCGTGCCGGCCCAGACCCTTCCGGCAACGGAGGCCATCGACACCCGCACCCTGTCCCGCTCCCTGTTCCTGCGGCTCGCCGCCCTCGACCGGGACAGCCCCGAGCGTGCCTACGTCCGGGACACCCTGATCGAGCTCAATCTCCCGCTGGTGCGCTACGCCGCCGCGCGGTTCCGTTCCCGCAACGAGCCGATGGAGGACATCGTCCAGGTCGGCACCATCGGCCTGATCAAGGCGATCGACCGCTTCGACTGCGAACGGGGAGTCGAGTTCCCGACGTTCGCCATGCCGACCGTCGTCGGCGAGATCAAGCGGTTCTTCCGCGACACCTCGTGGTCGGTCCGCGTCCCGCGCCGCCTCCAGGAGCTGCGCCTGGCCCTGACCAAGGCCAGCGACGAGCTGTCGCAGAAGCTGGACCGCTCCCCGACCGTGGGTGAGCTGGCCGCCGTCCTCGGCGTGTCCGAGGAGGACGTCGTCGACGGCCTCGCGGTGGGCAACGCGTACACCGCCTCCTCGCTGGACTCGCCGGCCCCGGAGGACGACGGCGGCGAGGGCTCGCTGGCGGACCGCCTGGGCTACGAGGACACGGCGCTGGAGGGCGTGGAGTACCGCGAGTCCCTCAAGCCGCTGCTGGCCAAGCTGCCGCCCCGGGAGCGGCGGATCATCATGCTGCGCTTCTTCGCCAACATGACCCAGTCGCAGATCGGCGAGGAGGTCGGCATCTCGCAGATGCACGTCTCCCGGCTGCTCACCCGGACCCTGTCGCAGCTGCGCGAGGGCCTCATCTCCGACTGAGCCCCGTCACGGGACGGCGGACAGGACAGCGCGACGGCCGCCGCGGCACCTCGGGGGTGCCGCGGCGGTCGTCTTCGTATGTACCGGTACCGGCCGCAGGGCCCGGTACCGGTTCTAGCCGAGCGCCAGCCAGGCCACGGCCGCGACGACGATCACGGCGGCCACGATGCCGACGATCAGGCCGACGCGGGGTCCGGAGGAGGCGGCAGGGGCCGCCGCCTGCCGGCTCTGCGGGGCGTCGTCGACGAACGCACGGAACATCTGGGTGCTGCCTGCGGGGTCGTTATTGCCCTGGGGGCCCTGGGTGTTAGCCATGGGCCGAGACACTAGCGAATCCGCTCGTGCGGCCCAAGTGCGGGGCCGCCGAGTCCTCTTGACCCACCCCACCCCTTACCACCTGCGCATTTACTTTCGCAATACTTGCCTTTGCCAACTTTTTATGCCGCACCGGCCGTTTTTGTTTGCCTGTAGCAACTAACTGTCCTTATGGTTGCCCTAAGCAACGAATCGGGAGGTGCGCATGGCCGAGAAGGCGCAGTACGAGGAGCTGATCCGCCAGTTCAGCGCCTTCGGCGCCGTGAAACGGGAGATGGGGCGGCTGCTGCCGTCCGACTGTCCCGGCGGGTCCGTCGCCGTACTGACACTGCTCGGCCGCCACGGGGACATGCGCATGAGCAAGCTCGCGGAGCTGCTCGCGGTGGACATGTCGGTGACCAGCCGCCACGTCGCCCACGGCGCCGAACGGGGCTGGATCGAACGCTTTCCCGATCCCGCGGACAAGCGCTCGCGCATCCTGCGCCTGACGCCCGCGGGACAGGACCAGCTCGACGAGATCGCCGAGCGGACCACCCAGCTGCTCTCCCACCGCCTGAGCGACTGGTCCGACGACGAGGTCGGCCAGCTCTCCCGGCTCATGGCCCGCCTCAGGGCCAGCTTCGACGACTGCCGGGCCCCCGCGGCCCGGCCTCCCGCACTGTCCGGGGACGAACAGTCCACCCGTACACCCGCGATCACCACGTAAGTAAAGGAAGTCCATGGCAACGACCACACCAGCCGGTGTGCGGGCTCATGCCAAGCACGGGGGAGGCTCCACCGGAGACGCTCCGATGACGCACCGGCAGATCATGGAGGCACTGTCCGGGCTGCTGCTCGGCATGTTCTGCGCGATCCTGTCCTCGACCATCGTCACCAACGCCCTGCCCGAGATCATCGGGGACCTCGGCGGCGGCCAGAGCGCCTACACCTGGGTCGTCACGGCCTCGCTGCTGACGATGACCGCCTCGACCCCCCTGTGGGGCAAGCTCGCGGACCAGTTCAGCAAGAAGGCCCTGGTCCAGATAGCCCTGATCGTCTTCGTCATCGGCTCCGTCGTGGCCGGTCTGGCGCAGAACCCCGCGATGCTGATCACCGCGCGGGCCATCCAGGGACTCGGCGCCGGCGGTCTGTCCGCCCTGGCGCAGATCATCATGGCCGCGATGATCGCCCCGCGTGAGCGCGGGCGCTACTCCGGCTACCTCGGCGCCACCTTCGCCGTCGCCACCGTCGGCGGCCCGCTGCTCGGCGGCGTCATCACCGACACCAGCTGGCTCGGCTGGCGCTGGTGCCTCTACGTCGGCGTGCCCTTCGCGATCCTCGCGCTGGTCGTGCTCCAGAAGACCCTGCACCTGCCCGTGGTCAAGCGGAAGGTCAAGGTCGACTGGGCCGGCGCCTTCTTCGTCACCGCGGCCGTCTGTCTGCTGCTGGTCTGGGTCACCTTCGCCGACGACAAGTACTCCTGGATGTCCTGGCAGACCGCTGCCATGGTCGGCGGCGCCATCGTGCTGACGCTGATCTTCCTCCTCGTGGAGTCGAAGGCCAGCGAGCCGATCATCCCGCTGCGCCTGTTCAGGAACCGCACCATCACCCTGGCCTCGCTGGCCTCGCTGTTCGTCGGTATCGCGATGTTCGCGGGCACCGTCTACTTCAGCCAGTACTTCCAGCTGGCCCGGGACAAGTCCCCGACCATGTCGGGCGTCATGACGATCCCGATGATCGGCGGCCTGTTCGTCTCGTCCACGCTCTCCGGCATCATCATCACCAAGACCGGCAAGTGGAAGCGCTGGCTGCTGGCCGGCGGCGTGCTGCTGACCGCGGGCCTGGGCCTGCTCAGCACCATGCGCTACGACACCCCGTACTGGCACATCGCGATCTTCATGGCGCTGATGGGTCTCGGCGTCGGCATGATGATGCAGAACCTGGTGCTCTGCACGCAGAACCAGGTGGAGCCGAGCGACCTGGGCTCCGCGTCCTCCACGGTCACCTTCTTCCGGTCCCTCGGCGGCGCGGTGGGCGTCTCGGTGCTCGGCTCCGTCATGTCGACCCGGATCAGCCACTACGCCACCGACACCATCGGGCAGCTCAAGCCCGAGGACCGGATGGCGGCCGGCAAGGCCCTGGGCTCCGGGCAGATCCCCGACATGGACCTGCTCCCCGCGCCCATCCGCAGCTGGCTGGAGAGCGCCTACGGGCACGGCATCGCCGACATCTTCCTGTACGTCGCGCCGATCGCCCTGCTCGGCTTCCTGGTGACGCTGTTCATCAAGGAGGTCCCGCTGCGCACCAAGGGTGCCCTCGCCCAGGCGGCCGAGTCCTCGGCCGAGGCCGCCCCGCCGGTGGCGGGCATCCCCGCGGAGGCCGTCCGCGTCGCCGACGAGCCGGTTCCGGCCGGTGCGATGGCCGCCGTGTCGGCCACGCCGTCCGGCAACCCGGCCGCCTCGGCCGTCTCGGACACCGCGGCCGCCCCGGCCGCCGGACCGGCCGCCACCCAGCGGCTGGCCGCCGTCGCCACGACGGCCGGCTCCGGTGAACCGCAGGCGCCCGTCTCCGGCGGCATCGCGGTCCGCGGCTTCGTCCGCGGCGCCGAGTCCGCCCCGGTCCCGCAGGCCGCCGTCACGCTGATCTCCCTGGCCGGCCGCCAGCTCGGCCGGTCCGTCGCCCAGGCCGACGGCTCCTACGCCGTCGACGCGCCGAGCGCCGGGTCGTACGTGCTGATCGCCTCCGCCGACGGTTTCCAGCCGCAGGCCTCCACCATCGTCGTCAACGACGAGCCGGTCGCCTACGACATCCTGCTCAGCGGCACCAGCGGGCTCACCGGCCTGGTCCGGGCCGTGGAGGGCGGGCTGCCGGTCAAGGACGCCATGGTGATCGTCACCGACGTGCGCGGCGACCTGCTGGCCAGCGCCACCACCGGCGAGGCGGGCGAGTTCGCCTTCACCGAGCTGGTGCCGGGCACCGTGACCGTCGCGGTCAACGCCGCCGGCTACCGGCCCCGCGCCCTGCCCCTGGAGGTCGGTGGTACCGGCGTCACCCGCGTCGAGGTCGACCTCCAGGCCGGGGCCCAGGTCCAGGGTGTCGTGCGGGCCCCGCACGGTCCGCTGGCCGACGCCCGGGTCACCCTGGTCGACGCGGCGGGCAACGTGGTCGGCACGGCCACCACCGGGGCGGACGGGGCGTACGCCTTCACCGACCTGGACACCGGTGAGTACACCGTCATCGCGACCGGCTACCCGCCCGTGGCGACGGCCCTGACGGTCGCCGGCCCGGGTGCCGACGGCCACGACATCGAGCTCGCCCACCCCGGCGAGTAGCAGAACCCCGGCCCGTGGTGGCGTGCGCGCTCTGAGCGGAGGTGCGCCCGCCCACCACGGGCCGGTTTCTTTACGACCACTTTCTGAGCCTTTGCAGGGAGAAAACGGGATGGGACTGACCGCGAGGATCCGAACGCGGGACGGATGGGCCGTGTCGCACGCGGTCGTCACGGTGACCGACATGACCGGCACGCAGGTGCTGCGCGCCGAGGCGGACACCGAGGGCGCCGTGCGGGACACCACCGCGCTGACGCCGGGGGCGTACACCGTGATCGTCACCGCGGTCGGCTACGCGCCGGCCGCCTCCAGCGCGATCGTCACCGCGAGCGGCCGGGCCGAGGTCGGCACGGTGACGCTGGCCCGCCAGGGCGGCACCGAACTGCCGCCGCCGGGGCCGTGGACCGTGGACCCGGCGCACTCCAGCGTGGCCGCCGTCGCCCAGCACCTCGGCATCTCCAGCGTGCGGGGCCGCTTCACCGACTTCGCCGCCACCGTCGAGATCGCCCCGGACGACGTCACCAAGTCCCGGGTGGAGGCGGTGATCCGGGCGGCCTCCATCGACACCGGCAACGGCATGCGCGACACCCACCTGCGCTCGCCGGACTTCCTGGACGTCGAGCGGTTCCCCGAGATCACCTACCGCTCCACCGGCGTCTCGGAGGCGGGCCCGGACCGCTGGACCGTCCACGGCGAGCTGGGCCTGCACGGGGTCGTCCGCGAGGTCGACCTCGACCTGGCCTACCTCGGCACCGGCGCCGACCCCTGGGGCGGCACCCGGGCGGCCTTCCGCGCGACGGCGGAACTGCACCGCGAGGACTTCGCCATGAACTACAACCAGGTCGTCCAGGCCGGCATCGCCGCCATCGGCACGACGCTCCGGGTCGAGCTGGACGTCCAGGCGGTCCAGGGGGAGTCACTGCCCGCGGTGTGAGGCCCGGCGCGGCCGCTCCAGGGCCCGGTGGGCGTCGATGCGTTCCCGGGCCACGGGCATACCGGCCGCCTGGTCCATGACGCCGCGGGAGAGCGGGGCGGTGCAGTGAGGTCGTGACCGTACGGACGTCCCCTCACCGTTCGGTCACGCCTCGGCCGCCCGTACCGGAGTTGGCGTCGACGATGCGGCGGGCCAGGTCGCGCAGCTTCACGTTCTCGCGCTGCGAGGCCTTCACCAGGGACTCGAAGGCGCCGGCCGCGTCGATGTCCAGGCGCTCCATCAGGATGCCGGTGGCCTGGCCGATCAGGTCCCGGGTGCGCATCGCCTCGGTGAGCTGCTCGCGTACGGTCGCGGAGTCCAGGGCGAGGGAGACGTGCGCGGTGAACAGCCGCCCGATGCGGGTGGCGTCCTCGCCGAAGGCCTGCGGCTTGCGGGCGTACGCGGTCAGCACGGTCAGCCGGCGCCGGTCGGCGCGCAGCCGCAGGGACAGCGTGGAGCGCAGGCCGAGCCCGGACAGGACGCTGCCGCCGCCCTCGGCCTCGCTGTCGTCCGTCCGCACCACGGGCGTGGTCCACAGCCGCTCCCAGTCCGGGTGCGGGGTGTGGCCGCCCTGCCGGGGCTCGGCGGCGAACCGCACGGTCTCGTCGGTCCAGGCGAGGGAGCGCAGCCGGCCACCGCGCTGGATCTCCGAGATGCCCGCGTGCTCGGCGTCGGGCAGCAGGCGTACCGCCAGTGCGACGGCGGTGTTCATGGTGTCGCCGGGGGAACTCGTCGCGTGCAGGTCACCGGCCGCGGCGGTCAGGGCCTCGGCCAGCTCGAAACCCACTGGAAAACGCGGCAAATCAGTAAATTCGGACGCAGCCACCACGAACCTCTTCGGCAAGCGCGGCCTCACGGCCGTGCGCAGGAGAGCTCCGCAGCACATTCCCGACTGCGAGCACAGGACGAACAGCACTTTAGCTGCTCGGTTGCGTGTCGGTGACGCTCGGCCGACGGTCCGGGCGGCCCGGCGGCCGGGCGAGCGGTGTGCCTTCCGCACCGCCCTGCCGCGTGGTGGAATGGGGCCGGGTCAGGAAGCGGCCCGGCCAAAAGCCCGACGGACGTCTGTCAGGTGAGTGCTGTGACCTTCCTCCCCCAGCCCTTCGAGCCCTGCGAGCCGTGTGATCCACCCGGATGCGTCGTGCTCGCGATGCCCGGCGAGATCGACTTCTGCAATGCCGCGGGGCTGCTGCCCCTGATCACGACCGCCGTGGAGCAGCACTCGGACGGACTGCGCCTGCTCGTCCTGGACCTCTCCTCGACCCGTTTCATGGACTCCCAGGGCGTCCGCCTCGTCGCGGCCGTACGCCACCGGCTGCCCGACCACGCTCAGCTGCGTGTGGTGGCCGTCCCGAAGGGTGTACCGAGCCGCGTCCTGGAACTCTCCGGCCTGCGCCGCGACGTGCCGGTCCACGACAACCTCGCGGAGGCGCTGCGCACGGGGAGCGGCACGGCGGGGAACGGGACGGCGGGGAGCGGCACGGCGGCCTAGGCTGGCGGCATGTCACCGAACATCGCGACGAACACCCGCGTCTCCCTGGACAAGTTGCTGGACTTCGTACGCCCCCGGCACCGGGCGATCCTGCTGACCCGGCGGGCCGACGGCAGCCCTCAGGGCTCGCCCCTGACCTGCGGGGTCGACGACGCCGGCCGGATCGTCGTCTCGACCTACCCCGAGCGGGCCAAGACCCGCAACGCGCGCCGCGACCCGAGGGTCAGCCTCATCGTGCTCAGCGACGAGTGGAACGGCCCGTGGGTCCAGATCGACGGCACCGCGGAGGTCATCGACGCGCCCGACTCCGTGGAGCCGCTCGTGGAGTACTTCCGCAACATCTCCGGCGAGCACCCGGACTGGGACGAGTACCGGCAGGCCATGGTCAAGCAGGGCAAGTCCATCGTCCGGGTGACACCGGAGAAGTGGGGACCGGTCGCGACGGGCGGCTTCCCGGCCCGGCTGGCGGCGGACGGCTAGGGCCTGCATGGGGTCGCGAGGCAGACGGGAATTGTCAGACGGGCCCCAGGAGGCGTCCGGGGGCCGTACGCCGGGGTGGACGGCCGGTGCCGGGCCGATCAGCTCCGCTCGACCATCGCGTCGATGCCCGCGACGAGCAGGTCGAGGGCGAACTCGAAGTCCCGGTCCAGCATTTCCGCCACGGTGTCGCCGCCCCGGGCCGCCATGATGTTCTGCGCGTCCTCGATGACGCCCGCGGTGTCCGGCACCTCGGTCACCGCGGTCATCGAGTCCTGGTAGTACTCCTCGGGGCTCAGCCCGGTGTCCGCCACCCGGGCGAGGAAGCGGCCCTCGATGGTGCCGTAGCCGTAGACGAACTGGAAGACGGCGGAGATGGCGCCGGTCAGGCGGTGCGCGGGCAGCCCGCTGCGGCGCACGACGTTCTGCACCGCCCGGGAGAAGGCCAGCGAGTGCGGCCCGATATTGAGGTAGGTGCCGACCAGCCGGGACGACCAGGGGTGGCGCACCAGCAGAGCCCGGTTCTCCCGGGCCAGGGCCCGCAGCTCCTCGCGCCAGTCGAGGCCGGCGTCCGGATCGGGGTGGCGCAGCTCGCCGAAGACCGCGTCCAGGGCGAGTTCGAGCAACTGGTCCTTGGTGTCGACGTACCAGTACACGGACATCGCGGTGACGTTCAGTTCGGCGGCCAGGCGACGCATCGAGAACCCCGTCAGGCCCTCGGCGTCCAGCAGCCGGACGGTGACCCCGGTGATCCGGTCCCGGTCGAGCCCGGACGGCTGCCCCCCACGGCGCCCGCCGCGCCGCCCCTCCCCCGACAGCCACACACTGTCCCGCGGCCCCTCCCGCCCTGCCTTCGCCATGCGCACCTCTCCTCGACTTCGTCGATGCCGCACATGCTAGGCGTCCCTTCGGGGGCGCGAGGCGTGACGATATGCGGCTCCGCCGCGCGGCCGCGACCAGCTCCCGTTCCCGTTCCTCGGCGGATTCCTCGGGGGACGTCGTCATGCCGTACAGCGCACGGGAGACTCTCATGCGCTGTACAACAGCTTCTCGTACGGGGCTCCCGGGGTGTCCGGAGCGATCAGTCCGTCGGCGAGGTGAGGTCGTAGAAGGTGGCCGAGCCGGCCGTGACCTCCTTGAAGTTGGCCTCGACCCACGAGGTGATCTGCGACGCGGTGCCGGAGTCGCCGCCCATGCCGCCACCCGTACCGCCGCCGATGAAGTAGTGGATCCGGCCGTCCGTCACGTACTTCTTGAACTGGGTCAGGGTCGGCGACGGGTCGGTGCCGTTGAAGCCGCCGATCGCCATCACCGGGGCGCCGGTGCCGAGCTGATAGCTCGCGGCGTTCTGGGAACCGATCGCGGCGGCGGCCCAGGTGTACGCGCCGGCGTCGGTCTCCAGCAGCTTCTTCGCCTCCGAGTCGACTTCGGCGCCGTTGAGCAGGCCACCCATGCCGCCGCCCACACCCATACGGCCGCCCTCGCCGGTCGGACCGCCGTTCCGGCCGTTCGGTGCCTGGCCGTTCCGGCCGTTCTGGTCGTTGGGCGTCTGGCCGTTCTGGTTGGTGCCTCCGGCGCCCGGCGCTGTGCCACCGCCGGGGAGGACGCCACCACCGGGACCACCCTGGCCCTGGCCCTGACCAGGGGCGTTCCCACCGCCCGGGAAGCCGCCGCCACCGCCGGGGCCGCCTCCCATGCCCGCGCCGGACGGACCGGCCGTGACGATGGACCCGCTGTGCCCCTCGCGCACGGTGCTCAGCGTGTACGCGGTGGGCGCGGCCAGCGACGCCACGAGGCCGAGGCCCGCCGCCGCGAGGGCGGTCCGCCGCCCCAGCCGCCCCGCGAAGACCAGCCCGAGCGCGGCGACCAGGCCGCCGACCAGGACCGGCATCTTCAGCCAGGGAAGGTAGTCGGGCGTCCGGTTGAGCAGTACGTACCCCCAGGCCGCGCTCGCCGTGACGGCGGCGGCGAGGGCGAGCGACGCCCGGATCCGCTCGCGCCGCTCCCACAGCGTCGCCGCGCCCATGCCGACGACCGCCGCCAGGTACGGGGCGAGGGCCACCGTGTAGTACTGGTGGAAGATGCCGGCCATGTAGCTGAATACGGCCGCGGTCATCAGCAGCGAGCCGCCCCAGACCAGGAAGGACGCGCGCACCGGGTCCGTGCGGCCGGCGCGGCGGGTGGCGACCAGGCCCGCGACGAGCAGGATCAGGGCGGCCGGGAGCAGCCAGGAGATCTGGCCGCCGATCTGGGAGTCGAACATCCGGTCCCAGCCCGTCTCGCCCCACTGTCCGCCGCCACCGCCACCGCCGCCGCCCATGCCGCCGCCCCCGCCGCCGACGCTGCCGGTCTCCTCGCCGTTGAGGCGGCCGAGGCCGTTGTAGCCGAAGGTCAGCTCCAGGAAGCTGTTGTTCTGCGACCCGCCGATGTACGGGCGGGACGAGGCCGGCCACAGTTCGACGACCGCGACCCACCAGCCGCCGGAGACGACGATCGCGGCGGTCGCCAGCGCGAGCTGGCCGAGGCGCTTCCTGAGCCGCACCGGTGCGCAGACGCCGTAGACGAGGGCGAGGGCGGGCAGGATCAGGAAGGCCTGGAGGGTCTTGGCCAGGAACGCGAAACCGATCGCGACACCCGCCCACACCAGCCACTTGGTCCGGCCGTCCTCCAGCGCCCGTACGACGAGGTAGCAGGCGACGGACATCAGCAGGGCGAGGAGCGCGTCCGGGTTGTTGAACCGGAACATCAGCGCGGCGACGGGCGTCAGCGCGAGGACGGCGCCCGCGATCAGTCCGGCCGCGGGGCTGAACCGTCGGCGGACGGCCGCGTACACGACGGCGACCGTGCCCACCCCCATCAGCACCTCGGGGACGAGGACCGACCAGGAGGAGAGGCCGAAGATCCGCACCGCCAGCGCCATCGGCCACAGCGCGGCCGGCGGCTTGTCGACGGTGATGGCGTTGCCCGCGTCGAGCGAGCCGAAGAAGAACGCCTTCCAGGACTGGCTGCCCGCCTGCACGGCCGCCGAGTAGAAGGAGTTGGCCCAGCCGGAGGCGCTCAGGTTGGAGAGGTAGAGGAGGGCGGTGGCCAGCAGGAGGCCGAGGAAGGCGGGGCGTACCCAGCGCGGGTCCTCGGGGCGGCCGTGCCACACCCGGCCGAGCCGGGACCGCCGGGGCTGCCGGTGGTCGGGCGGCGGTCCCGCGTCTTCGTCGGCCGGGGTGCTCGTGCCGTCGGCGTGCGTGGTCGGGTCGTAGTGCGTCGTCATCGGGCGTCGCTCCAGGTGCGCTGCGGGTCCGGAAGGTGAGGGTCCGGCGTGTGGGCCGTGGGCGGCGCGTCGGGGAACACCCAGGCGCGGAAGAGCAGGAAGCGCAGCACGGTGGCGGCGAGGTTGGCGGCGATCAGCACCGCCAGCTCGGTGGAGTGGTCCGGGTGGGCCGTCGCCGCGCTCAGGGCGGCCAGCGAACCGCTGGTCAGCGCGAGGCCGATGCCGAACACGACCAGTCCCTGCGCCTGGTGCCGCACGGCGCCGCCCCGGCCCCGTACCCCGAAGGTGAGCCGCCGGTTGGCGGCGGTGTTGGCGACCGCCGAGACCAGCAGCGCGAGCGCGTTGGCGAGCTGGGAGCCGGCGAAGTGGCGGAAGCCGCTGTAGAGGAGGAGGTAGAAGAGGGTGGACAGGGCGCCGACCACGCAGAAGCCGACGAGTTGCCGGGCCAGGCCCTGCGGTACGCCGGTCAGGTCGCGGTCGCGCGGGTCGTCGCCGAAGGGGCGGACCAGCCGGTCCAGCGGCAGCGAACCGGTGGCCAGGGCCCTGCCGACCCGCCACACGCCCTTGAGGTCCTCGGTCGCCGTCCGCACGATGTGCACGGTGGAGTCCGGGTCGTCGATCCAGTCGACGGGTACCTCGTGGATCCGGCACCCGGCGCGCTCGGCGAGCACCAGCATCTCGGTGTCGAAGAACCAGCCGGTGTCCTCCACCAGCGGCAGCAGCACCTGGGCCACGTCCCGGCGGATCGCCTTGAAGCCGCACTGGGCGTCGGAGAAACGGGCCTGCAGGGAGCCGCGCAGGATGAGGTTGTAGGTGCGGGAGACGAACTCCCGCTTGGCGCCGCGCACCACCCGCGAACTGCGGGCGAGCCGGGAGCCGATGGCGAGGTCCGAGTGGCCGGAGATCAGCGGCGCCACCAGCGGCAGCAGCGCGTTCAGGTCGGTGGAGAGGTCCACGTCCATGTAGGCGAGGACCGGGGCGTCCGAGGCCGACCAGACGGTCCGGAGGGCCCGGCCGCGCCCCTTCTGCTCCAGCCGGACCGACCTGACCGCCGCGAGGTCGGCCGCCAGACGGGCCGCGACCTGCGGGGTGCCGTCCGTGGAGGCGTTGTCGGCGACCGTGATGCGGAAGGCGTAGGGGAACGTCCGGATGAGGTGCTCGTGCAGTCTCCGGACACACGGCCCGAGGTCCTTCTCCTCGTTGTAGACGGGGACCACTACGTCCAGGACAGGCGTACCGGCTCCGGCGGCCGGGAGGTGCTCCCGCGCCGGCAGGGAGCCGGGAGAAGAGTCGGTTCGCATGGGACCGACTCTTCTCAACTCCCCTGTCGCACCCGTGTGGTGGTGCTGTGCTGCGCCTGTGAGTGCGCCCGCCGGCCCGGCCGGTCGTGGACCGCGGGCAGGGACCGGTCGTGGACCGCGGGCAGGGACCGGTCGTGGACCGCGGGGAGATACACGGTGAAGACCGTCCGGCCCGGCGCGCTGTCCACGGTCACAGCACCGCCGTGCGCGGTCGTCACGGCCTGCACGATGGCGAGCCCGAGGCCCGTCGAGCCGGTCGCGCGGGACCGTGCCGAGTCCCCGCGCGCGAACCGTTCGAAGACGCGCGGCAGCAACTCGGCCGGGATGCCCGGCCCGTTGTCCGCCACGTCCACGCAGAGCCACGCCCCCTCGCGTCGGACGCGCGCGGTGACGGTCGTGCCGGGCGGGGTGTGGTCGCGGGCGTTGCCCAGCAGGTTGACCAGCACCTGCTGGAGCCGGGCCGGGTCCGCCGACACCAGGGCCGGTTCGTCGGGCAGGTCGAGCCGCCAGGTGTGGTCGAGACCGGCCGCACGGGCGTCGCCGACGGTGTCGACGACCAGCGGTACGAGGTCGGTCCGGCCGAACTCCAGCGGGCGTCCGGCGTCCAGGCGGGCGAGCAGCAGCAGGTCCTCGACCAGCAGCGTCATACGGCCGGCCTCGGACTCGATGCGGCCCAGCGCGTGCCGGGTGTCCGGGCCGGCCTGTTCGCGTCCCCGGCGGGTGAGTTCGGCGTAGCCGCGGATGGAGGCGAGCGGGGTGCGCAGTTCGTGGCTGGCGTCGGCGACGAACTGCCGTACCCGCGTCTCGCTCTGCTGCCGTGCGTGCAGGGCTCCGTGCACGTGGTCGAGCATGCGGTTGAGCGCGGAGCCGACCCGGCCGACCTCGGTGTGCGGGTCGCACTCGGACTCCGGGACCCGTTCGTCGAGGTTCACCTCGCCCGTGTGCAGCGGGAGTTCGGAGACCCGGCCGGCGGTGGCGGCGACCCGGCGCAGGGGGCGGGTGGCGACGCCGACGATGACGGCCCCGGCGAGAGAGGCGGCGACGAGTCCTGCTGCGGTGACGCTGGCCTCCACGAGGATCAGGGTGCCGATGGTGCCGTCGACGTCGGAGGTGGGCAGGGCGGCGTAGTAGCCGTCGTGGTACTCGACGCGGTAGTCACCGAGGCCGGCGATCTCGACGGTGTGCGCCGCGCCGTCCCGGGGGACCGAGGCGAGCGCGGTGCGCTGGGCCTGGTCGAGGGAGACCGCCGTGGTCCTGCTGGGGTCCGTGCTCTCGTCGTCCTTCTTGCCGTACTTGGCGTCGACGACGGCACCGTCCCGCGTCTCGGCGACGATCGTGTCGCGCGGCTGCGGACCGCCGCGCGTGACGAAGTCGTCGAGGTCCATCCGCTGCTTCACCCCGCCGCCGGGCCCCGGTTCGCCCGGCGGCCCGAAGCCGGACACGCGCCGCACGACCTCGCCCACCTGCCCGTCCAACTGCTCGTACAGGTGCGAGCGCAGTGCGACCGTCGTCACCGTCCCGATCACCGCGCACACCACCGCGATCAGCGCCACGGACACGACGACGAGCCGCGTCCGCAGGGTGCGCGGCCGCGGTCGTCGCCGTCCGTTCACGAGACCGCGGGCTTGATCAGGTATCCGGCGCCGCGCCGGGTGTGGATCATCGGCTCGCGCCCCGCGTCGATCTTCCGGCGCAGGTAGGAGATGTACAGCTCCACGACGTTGGCCTGGCCGCCGAAGTCGTAGGACCACACGCGGTCCAGGATCTGCGCCTTGCTCAGCACCCGCCTGGGGTTGCGCATGAGGAAACGCAGCAGCTCGAACTCGGTGGCGGTGAGGTGGATGCCGTCGCCGCTCCGGGTGACCTCGTGGCTGTCCTCGTCGAGGGTGAGGTCGCCGACGACGAGGACGGAGTCGGAGCGCCGGTCGGCGGCGCCGGAGCGCCGGATCAGCCCGCGCAGCCGGGCGACGACCTCCTCCAGGCTGAACGGCTTGGTGACGTAGTCGTCGCCGCCCGCGGTCAGCCCGGCGATCCGGTCCTCGACGGCGTCCTTGGCGGTCAGGAACAGCACCGGCACGTCCGGCAGGTCACGGCGCAGCCGCCCCAGCGCGCTCAGGCCGTCCATGTCGGGCAGCATCATGTCCAGTACGACGGCGTCGGGCCGGAACTCGCGCGCGGTCCGGACGGCGCCGTGGCCGTCGCCCGCGCTGCGGATCTGCCAGCCCTCGTAGCGCAGGGCCATGGACAGCAGTTCGGTGATGGACTGCTCGTCGTCCACTACAAGCACCCGGACGGGGCTCCCGTCCGGCCTCAGCAGTTCGGTGCGCCCCTGGGGCGAGGTCGTGGTCATGACGGTCACCTTGTCGAGGCGCTCTGAGAGGGTCCTTTCCCCAAGCTGTGATTTCTCTGAGAAGCCCGCGGGAGCCGCCGGCCACCGGTCCTCAGCCCCTGGCACGGGTCCTCAGCGCACCGGCACGGGTCCTCAAGCGCTCCGGCACCGGCCTTCAGCCGTCCGCGGCCAGGCCCTCGGCCGTGAGGGTGAGGTGGCGGACCAGCACCTCGGCGGCGGTGTCGGCGTCGCGGGCCAGCGCCGCCTCCTCCAGCCGGCGATGCTCCTCGACGCCGTCCCGGCCGGGGTTGCGGTGCGTCGACCAGCGGCGGGCCAGTTCGCTCGCCGTCCACAGCCGGTCGAAGGTCTCCAACAGCACGGGGTTGCCGCAGCCCTCCATCAGGGCGCGGTGGAAGAGCCGGTGCGCCTCGGACCACGCCTCGCTGTAGTACTCGCCCTCCTCCGGCGTGTACGCGGGCGTGCGGGACAGCCGGTGGTGGGCGGCGCGCACCCGGGCCTCCCAGTCGACGTCGCCGCGCTCGACGGACATGCGCAGCAGGACCGGTTCGATGGTGCGGCGGGCCTCCGCGATCTCCTGCCAGCGGCGGTCGGAGTAGGCCGGCACGGCGAAGCCGCGGTTGGGCAGCCGGTCGGCGAGCCCGTCACCGACCACCCGCACGAGGGCCTCGCGCACCACGGCCAGGCTCACACCCTGCTCCTTGGCGAGGTCCTGCGGCTTGAGGGCGGCACCCGGGGCGTGGTCGCCGCGCATGATCGCGTCCCGCAGATGTGCGTAGACCTGCTCGGAGAGCATCCGCTTGCCCGTCTGCGGGGGCGGGGTGGGGCCGGTCTGAGTCATGAGGGACAGCATAGACGATCCATTGAATAATCGATTATTAGTGTTATGGTCGATTGCAGTGGCCGGGTCCACAGGGACCGGCCCGCCCGAAAGGAACGACGCGATGAGCGCCAACGACCCGTTCGCCCGCCTCCCCGAGGCGGCCTCCTTCACCCTCACCAGCACGACCGTCACCGACGGCGCCCCCTGGCCGCCCGCGCAGCACTCCTCCGGCGTCCCCGGCGGCAAGGACGTCTCCCCGCAGCTGTCGTGGAGCGGCGCGCCGGAGGGCACCCGGAGCTACGCCGTCACCGTCTACGACCCCGACGCCCCCACCGGGTCCGGGTTCTGGCACTGGGCGGTCGCCGACATCCCGGCCGCCGTCACCGAGCTGCCCGAGGGCGCCGGCGACGACACCGGCCCGGGCCTGCCCGAGGGCGCCTTCCAGCTCCCCAACGACGCCCGCGCCGCCCGCTACCTCGGCGCCGCCCCGCCGGCCGGGCACGGCCCGCACCGGTACTTCGTCGTGGTGCACGCCCTGGACGTCGAGTCCATCGGCGTCCCGGCCGACGCCACCCCGGCCGTCCTCGGCTTCACCATGGCCGGGCACATCCTCGGCCGCGCGGTCCTGACCGCCACCGCCGAGACCTCCGCCTGACCCACCGCGTGTCCAGGCTCATCGACACCACGGAGATGTATCTCCGCACCGTCCTGGAACTCGAGGAGGAGGGCGTAATCCCACTGCGCGCCCGCATCGCGGAGCACCTGGACCAGAGCGGGCCCACCGTGAGCCAGACCGTCGCCCGCATGGAACGCGACGGCCCGCTGCGGATCGCCGCCGACCGGCATCTGGAGCTGACCGACACGGGCAGGCGGCTGGCGACGCGCGTGATGCGCAAGCACCGGCTCGCGGAGTGCCTGCTCGTCGACGTGATCGGCCTGGAGTGGGAGCAGGTCCACGCCGAGGCCTGCCGCTGGGAGCACGTGATGAGCGAGGCCGTCGAACGCCGCCTCCTGCGCCTGCTGCGGCACCCGACCGAGTCGCCCTACGGCAACCCGATCCCGGGCCTGGAGGAGCTGGGCAGGACGAACCCCGCACCCCCGCGCCCGTCCCCGGCCGGAAGCACGGTCAGCCTCGGTGACCTCCTCCCCGGCCCGGACGGCGTGACCGCGGTCGTCCGGCGCATCGGGGAGCCGGTCCAGACCGACCGCGGGCTGCTGTCCGCCCTGCGGCGGGCCGGGGTGCTGCCGGGCGCGCTCGTGACCGTCACGCCGTGGCCCGGCGGTGTGACCGTCGGCAGCGGCGAGGGGACCGCCCGGCTCCCCGCGCGCACCGCCGCGCACGTCTTCGTCGCCCCGCTCTGAGCCCGCACCTCAGCTGCCCCGGACCTGCTGGCTCCCGGGCAGCCCGAACAGCCGGGCCGCGTTGTCGTGGCACACCCGGCGCAGCCACGCGTCGCCCAGTCCCAGCCGCTCCAGGGCGTGCAGTTGATGCAGGTAGGGATACGGGATGTTGGGGAAGTCGGTGCCGAGCAGGACGCGGTCGCCGAGGTCCGCCAGCCGGGACAGCGCCCGGCGCGGGAAGGGCGCGAGACGCTCACTGAAGTCGGTGAACGCCATGGTCGTGTCCAGCCGCACCTCCCCGTACCGGTCGGCGAGGTCCAGGAAGTCCTCGTACTCGGGCATCCCGAGGTGTGCGACGACCAGCCGCAGCCGGGGGTGGCGTGCCAGCACCCGGGCGATCGGCTCGGGCCCGGTGTGCTTGCCGGGCGCCGGGCCCGAACCGCAGTGGATGACGACCGGTACGCCCGCCTCGGCGAGCACGCCCCACGCCGGGTCGAGCAGCTCGTTTGCCGGGTCGTACGCCCCCACCTGCACGTGCGCCTTGAAGACCCGCGCCCCCGCCTCGACGGCCCGGCGCACGTACGTCTCGACGCCGGGCTCGGGGAAGAGGGTGGAGGTGTGCAGGCAGTCCGGCGTGCGGCGGGCGAAGTCCACCGCCCAGTCGTTCAGCCACTGGGCCATGCCCGCCTTGTGCGGGTAGAGCATGGCGGTGAAGGCCCGCACCCCGAACGCGCGCAGCAGCTCGGCGCGTTCGTCCTCCTCCTGCCGGTAGGTGATCGGCCACTCGACCCCGCCGGTCAGCGGCCCGAGGGCGTCGAAGTAGGCCCAGACCTTGCGCAGCACCCGCTCGGGCATGAAGTGCGTGTGCACGTCGACCAGCCCGGGCAGCCCGAGCCCCTCCCAGAACCGGCGGACCTGCCCGACTTCGTGATCACTCATGCGGCCACGATCGCGCCCCGCGCTCCCACGGACAAGGGGGCGACGGTGAGGGACGAGGGAGAGAGGGGAGGGCGAGCGGGGAGGGAGAGGAGGGACGGCGAGGGGGGCGAAGGAGCACCCGAGGGACGAGGGGGCGCCCGGAGGGCGAGGGAGAGGAGGGACGGCGAGGGGGGCGAAGGAGCACCCGGGGGGCGAGGGGGCGCCCGCGGGGCGAGGTCAGAACAGCCCGTCCTGTACCCCCGCCGCTCGCTTGAGCGCCCGCAGGGGCACCGTGCAGGGCTCCCCCTCGGCGGCCACCAGCTCCCACCCGGTCATCAGCCGGGTGTCGAGCACGACGACCCCGCGCTCCGTCGCCAGATGCAGATCCGGCCCGGCGGCCGCCACCAGCTCACCCCCGATCGCACCGCCCGCCACCAGCTCGGCCACCTCCGCCACGGCGGCCGGCCCGCGCTCCGCGCCCGCGATCCCGAAGACGCCCGCGTGGTCGACGCCCCGGAACGGCTCCGGCACCAGCGCCTCCGGCCAGCCGCCCAGCGCCACCGCCCGCTCGTGCAGCCCGGCGATCTCGGCCGCCCGCTCCGCCTCCGACTCGGGCAGGGCGGCCCGCACCGCGCGCTTGTGGGCGTACGGGATGCGGTCGGGCACGCCCAGCGCGGCCCGCAGCAGCTCCTCGGTCCGGCGCGCGGCCATCAGCGGACCGCACCCCAGCCAGCTGAAGCACACGGCGCCCTGCTCGAGCAGCCGGGCCGACCCCCGTTCGTATGCGGTGATCCCCACCTTGACGAGGCCCGGACCGAACCACGCCAGATAGACGCGGTACGGCCGCGGATCGTCCGCCATGGTGTCGGCGGCCACGGAGTGGGCCCGGTCCAGCCGTGCGCACTCCTCGCACCGCGCCCCCGTACTCCGCCCCGGCACGCCGGCCCGCACCGGACACGCGTGCCCCCGTGCTCCCACACACGTCCGCACACCCCCCTCGGCGACCCCGAAGGCCACCCGCTTCCCCCGGGCCGGCGCACTGCGCCGGCCCCCGACCCACGTCAGCACGGGACCGTCCGCCGCCCACCGCAGCCCCGCGCACTTCCACGCCTGTGCCATCCCCACCGACAGTAGAGGGCACCACTGACAACGGCCGGTGCCCCGGCCCGGCAACGACGTCCGGGCGGGCACTCACTCATGGTGAGCGCCCGCCCGGACGTACCGTATGACCATGGCAGAAAGTGAACCGATGTGCCCCGAGCGCCTGCTCATGGAGCACGTCACCAGCCGCTGGGGCACCCTCGCCCTGATCGCTCTGCTCGACCGCCCCCACCGCTTCAGCGAACTGCGCCGGGAGATCGGCTCGGTCAGCGAGAAGATGCTGTCCCAGACCCTGCGGACCCTGGAGCGCGACGGCCTGGTCCACCGGGACGCCAAGCCGGTGATCCCGCCCCGCGTGGACTACTCCCTCACCGGCCTCGGCCGCGAGGCAGCCGAACAGGTCCGGGACCTCGCGCGCTGGACGGAGCGGCGGCTGGCGGCGGTCGAGCGGGCCCGGGGGGCGTACGACGCGGACAGGGCGTGACGCGTCGCCGCCCCCTGCGGGGTCACGACTTCAGGACCGCCTTCATGACGCTCTTGGCGATGGGCGCGCCGAGCCCGCCACCGGAGATGTCCTCGCGGGAGATGTCCATGTCGGTCGGGTCGATGAACACGGCCACCGCGACGGAGGAGCCGTCGTCCTTCTTGCCGTAGGACACGAACCAGCCGTACGGCACCTCGTCGTTCACGTCGACACCGCGCTGCGCGGTACCGGTCTTGCCGCCGACCGTGACGCCGTCGATCAGGGCGCGCTTGGCGCTGCCCTCCTTGGCGGTGAACTCCATCATCTCCTGGACCTTCTGCGCGGTCTCGGCGGAGACCGCCTCGCTCATCACCGCGGGCTCGGTCTTCTCCAGGGTGTCCAGGTCGGGGCCCTTGACCTCGTCGACGACGTAGGGCTGCATCACCTTTCCGTCGTTGGCGATCCCGGCGGTGACCAGGGCCATCTGCATCGGCGTACTGGTGAGGCTGCCCTGTCCCATGCCGGTGAGCGCGGTGCCGGGCTTGTCGAGGTCCTCGGGGTAGAGGCTCTTGGTGGCGAGCAGGTCGCCGAAGTCCTCGGAGTAGACGTCCTCGTTGAAGCCGAACTTCTCGGCCGTCTCGCGCATCTTGTCCTGCCCCAGCTTGGAGGCGGCGTCGAGGAAGACGTTGTTGCAGGAGTACTGCATGGCGGTCTTCATCGAGGCCTTGTTGCAGACCGCGTCACCGGCCTCGCTGCCGATCTTGTTGGTGGACTGCGGCAGCGGGTACGGGGAGACGGCGTCCGTGCGGGCGTCGACGTCGGTGACGATGCCGTGCTCCAGCGCGGCCGCCGCGGTGAGGATCTTGAAGGTGGAGCCGGGCGGGTAGGTCTCCCGCAGCGCGCGGTTGGCCAGCGGCTTGTTCTTCTTCTTGTCCAGCGCCACGAAGCGGTCGGACTCCTTGAAGGTGCTGCCCGCGAACGTGGAGGGGTCGTAGGAGGGCGCCGAGACCATCGCCAGCACCTTCCCGGTCTGCGGGTCGAGCGCGACCACGGCCCCCCGGGCGCCCTTCAGGTCGGTCAGCCCCTCCCAGGCGGCCTTCTGCGCCTTCGGGTCGATGGTGGTGACCACCGAGCCGGCCCGCCTCCCCTCACCGCTGACCACGTCGGCGAACCGCTGGAAGGCCAGCCGGTCGTCCTTGCCGGTGAGGATCGAGTCGTAGGTCTTCTCCAGCAGCGTCATGCCCTGGGCCTGCGACGCGTATCCGGTCACCGGCGCGTACATCGGCCCGTCGGCGTAGGTGCGCTTGTACTTGAGGTCGGTGGTCTCGGTCTCCTTGGAACCGGTGACGGCCCGGCCGCCGACGATGATGTCACCGCGCGGGGTGGCGAACTGCTCGATCTGCACCCGTCTGTTCTTGGTGTCGGAGGCCAGCTCCGGGGCCCGGACGTACTGCAGCCAGTTCGCGCGGATCAGCAGGCCGAGCACCAGCAGTCCGCAGAAGATCGCCACGGCCCTCAGCGGCTTGTTCACCGTGCGCCTCCGTCGAGGCTCGGCCGGTCGGATATCGCCCGGTCGGATATGAAGACTGGTCCTCTCAACATGCGCACACCCTAGACACAGTTGCGGACCGTACTCACGTCCGGTCGGCCGCCGCACCCGCCGTGTCGCCCGGCTCCCGGGGCCCACGGCCGTCGAGTTCCGTCGGCGACAATCCGTCGGAACCTGTCACTCGCGCCACTGGGACACCCCTCGTGCCGTGCATAGCGTGCCCGCATGAACCCTGCCGGCCTCCTCCCTCACGTCATGCCGATCGGCATCGGCCTCCTCGTCGTCCTGCTCCTGTCCCTCGTCCCGGACCCGCACCGCCGTCCCCTGAACGCCCTCGGGATCGCCGGGGCCGGGGGCGTCTACTTCTCGGGCGGCGGCCTGGGCGTCTGGGAGCTCCCGTTCGGCGCGCTCATGCTGTACGTCGCCTACCGGGGCCTCACGTCCTGGACGTTCATCGGCATCGGCTGGCTGCTGCACACCGCGTGGGACGTCGTCCACCACCTGAAGGGCAACCCGATCCTCCCCTTCGCCCACGACTCGTCCCTGGGCTGCGCGATCTGCGACCCGGTCATCGCCCTGTGGTGCCTGCGCGGCGGGCCGCCCCTGCGCGAACTCCTCCCGGGGCGCGGCGTTCCGGGCCGACGCGAGCTCACGTGACGAGCCGCACGCCCTGCTCGCCCTACGTGCACCCCACCGCCGACGGCATGTCACGGCACCGCTGTTCCTGATGGGACTGAAGCACGACACCACCGAAAACGACGACACAGACCAAGCCGACCATGACGGCCTGACCGACCACCGTCACCACGGCCCTGGCCCGCGCGGCGACCGCAGCCGCCACCCCGGCGAGGACTCCGACTCCGCCGACGGCGGCCAGGTAGTTCCACAGCGGGTCCGGCGCGGCGCTCTCCGCCGGGTCGAGGTTGAACCCGGACAGGAACCAGAGGCCGAAGATCACCGCCAGGGCGGTCAACTCCAGGAGCACGAGACCGCACCCGGCCCCGATGTCGACACCGACGTCCGCACGGCGCCGGCGTCCGGTGCCGCTGGTGGCGTCGAACGCCGGCGGAGCAACAGGCAGGTCCATGTCCGCCACCCTGTCCCGCACGCGGAACGGGCACATGAGTACGCCTACTCAGCTACCTCAAGAGAAAGCGGAAGCCCCGTGGAGATATCCACGGGGCTTCCGACTCACTGTGCACTCGGCAGGATTCGAACCTGCAACCTTCTGATCCGTAGTCAGATGCTCTATCCGTTAAGCTACGAGTGCTTGTCTTGTTCAGTTCTACCGCCGCTCCCGTTCCTTCCGGCCCGTTCGCGGCGACAGGAAGAACATTACATGACTGCCGCCGTCATGTGAAATCCATTGGCCGCACCCCTTGTGACCTGGGCAAACGACTGTTGCGGGCTGCCGACAACACCGAAGCCCCGACCGTGTGGGGCCGGGGCTTCAGTGATCGTGCGGAGGCGGAGGGATTTGAACCCTCGATGGGCTTTAAAACCCAAACCGCATTAGCAGTGCGGCGCCATAGACCGGACTAGGCGACGCCTCCAGACAACATCACCATCTCGCGGGCGAGCGCGAGTGGCGCGTGCCGATGATGACACAGTTGAGCGCGCTGTCACCAATCGACCCCTACGGTACTAGGCGGGCAGGCCACAGAGCAAAGCCCTTACGGCGTAGTCCACCGGCCCGGCGCGCAACGTCCGGGCGGCCGGCGCGTTGGTCAGGTCATGTTCCAGGTGACCCGCACCCCCGCCGCCGCCCGCCTCCTCGGCGCCGCCGCCCTGTCCGCCGCCGCCCTCGCCTCCGTCTGCGCCGCGCCCTCGGCCGCGGTCGCCGGTCCCGGTGCTCGGGACGGTGACCGCCTCACGGTCACCTTCCGCGACGCCGGCCCGGGCATGGACGGCACGTACGAGCTGTCCTGCCACCCCGCCAACGGCGACCACCCCGACCCGGAGGGCGCCTGTGCCGTCGTCGACCGCGACACCCGGTGGGGTCAGGAGGTCTTCGCGCCGGTGCCCGAGGGCAGCGTCTGCACCATGCAGTACGGCGGACCCGCCACCGCACACGTCACCGGCACCTGGGCCGGGCGCCCCGTCGACGCGACGTACGACCGCCGCGACGGCTGCGAGATCTCCCGCTGGGACCGCATGGTGCCGCTACTGCCCGAGGTGGGGACCCCGGCCCGGTCGTAGGGCCCGGACGGTCATCGGTCACACGTTCTACGTCACTTCCTCGTGCGACCTCCGTCCCATCCCCCGCCGCCCGCGGGGCCCCAACCCTTAGACTCCCTCGCGTGACACGCTGCGGGCCGATTGGCAAGATGGCCCAGGCGGTCGGCAAGTGCGGTAACAGGAGGGAAGCGTCTCGTGAGCAGCAGGCCATCCCGAGGCACTGCTCGCCTCGCAGCCATACTGGACGCGCTGCCGGACGCGTTGGTCCTGGTCAACGCCAACGGCACCGTGGTCAACGCGAACACCATCGCGCTGGAGGCGTTCGAGACGCCGGGCACCGCGCTGGTGGGGCGGGGGCTGCTGGATCTGCTGCCGCAGTTCGACTCGCGGCTGATCCCGGGCTCCATGCGGCGCCCCGACCACATCGACCCGCGGGCGCGCACCAAGCCGACGCGGATGGTCGCGCGGCGCACCGACGGCTCCGAGTTCCCCGTCGAGGTCACCAGCGCCAACCTGGAGACCGGCCAGCAGGCCTACGACACCTACGGCTACACCGGCGACGAGTTGCTGATGCTGGTCGTCCGCGACCTCTCCGGCACCGTCGACACCGAGGCCGAGCTGGCCCGTTCGCAGCGGCAGACCGAGATGATCCTGCGGGCCGCCTCCGAGGGCGTCGTCGGCACCGACACCGACGGGCGGATCGTCCTCGTCAACCCGGCCGCCGCGCAGATCCTGGGCTACCGCGCCGGTGAACTGGGCGGCCGGGAGCTGCACACCCTGGTCCTGCACTCGCGCGCCGACGGCTCGCCCTTCCCGTACGACGAGTCCCCGCTCGCCGACACCCTGCGCTCCGGACGCAAGCACCGGGTGCGCGGGCAGGTGGTGTTCGCCAAGAGCGGCGAACAGCTGCCGGTCGACCTGACGACCGCACCCGTGCGCGACGGCGACCAGCTCGTCGGCGCCGTGATGACCTTCACCGACCGGCGCCCCTACGACGCCCTCGTCAAGGAGCACGAGGACGCGGAGCGGCGGCACTCCGAGGAGTTGGAGCGGCTCGCCGAGGAGCATGCCGCCGAGCTGACCGAGCTGCGGCAGCGGCACGCCGCCGAGCTGGAGGAGCTGCGGGAGCAGCACGCGGAGGAGCTCGCCGCGGACGCCGACCGCTACGCCGCCCTCGGTGAGCGGGAGAAGGACCGCTACGAGGCGATCGCCGGACGGCACGAACAGCTGCTCGTGCTCCTCGGCGACTCCCTGCGCGGACCGCTGGACGAGCTGCGCCGGGAGCTGGCGGCGCTGGCGTCGGACGACGCCGGGCAGTTGTGGCCCGAGGCCAACCAGGTGCTGCACCACCTGTCGGCCGGCTACTCGCGCATCACCACCCTCATCGACAACGTCCTCGGCTACCAGCGCCTCGACGTGGGCAACGAACAGGTCGCCCGTACGAAGGTGATGCTCGACGCCGTCGTCGCCGCGGGTGTCGACGGGGCCGTGGAGCTGATCGGCCCGGGGCGGGTGCAGTTCGCCGTGCACGCGCCGCCGATCGAGGCCGAGGTCGATCCCCGGCTGCTGGCCACCGCGCTCGCGCACCTCGTCGCGGACGTCGCGGGCGTCGACGCCACCGGCAACTCGCCCGTGTCGGCGACGGGCGGCTACCTGGACAACACCGTCGTGGTCGCGGCGGCGCAGCGCGGCGAGGTCGTGCGCATCGAGGTGCGCGGGCCGTACGCCGGGGGAGACCCGGTGCACGAGCCGATCGTGCGCGGGATCGTGCGGGCGCACGGCGGCGTGCTGCAGACGCACGACGTGCCGGGCATGAGCGGCAGCGCGTTCGTGCTGGAGGTGCCGATCGGCGGCGGGGCGGGTGCCGTCACCGCCCAGGGTGCCGAGCTGGCGCAGGTCGCCCCCGCCGTGCCGGACGCCCGGGCCGGCGCGGCCGGTGGCGTGGGCTCGCAGGGCACCGTGGCCGTTCGCGAGCCCGCTCCCGGGGGCGGGCGGCGGAGGGCGCGCCGGGCCTCCGTCGACGCGTTCCTGGAGAGCGAGGTCCCCGGTGCGCCGGGCGGTGCCGGTGCTGCCGGGCCCGAGGCGGGGAACTCCGCACCGACCGGACGGCGCAGGCGGCGTGCCGCCCAGGCCGAGACCGGGGCCGAGACCGGCGCGCAGTTGCCGGGGCAGGGGCCGGACGACGTATCGGCTCCGCTTCCCGTGCCCGCGCAGGCCGGGCCCGGCGCGGATGCCGGGGCCGGGGGTACCGGGCGTCGGCGTGGACGGTCCGCGGAGGGGTCGGGCGCCGAGGCCGCCGGGATGCCGCAGGCAGCGCTCGGCGGGGTGTCCGAGGGTGCCGTCGTCATGGCCGGCGAGCACGGCGGAGGGGCCGCGGCGTCCAACACCGGTCTCGGTGGGACCGTCCCGCCGCAGGGCGTGCCCGCGCCCACCGGACGCCGGGCCGGACAGGACGGCGGCGAGCAGCACGCGCTGCCCCCGGCCCTGCCCGCCCAGGCCGGCGAGTCGGACCCGGCAGACGCGGCAGACCCGGCGAACACCGACCGGCCGACGGGGCGCCGACGCCGTGCCCTGGCCTCGGCCAACGAGCGCGCCGCGGCGCAGGAGGCCGCTCCGCGCCAGGTGTTCGCCCTGCCTCCCGCCGACGCCGACCGTCCTTCCGAGGAGACGACCGAGGCGGTGGGGGCGCAGGCCCAGGGGCAGGTTCAGGTTCAGGGACCGACGCCGGTGCCGGCCCCGGTGCAGGGGCAGCCCGGTCGGGTCCGGGTGCCCGGGCCCGCCGCTCCCGGTGACGCCCTGCCCCACGTCGGCCGTCACGACGCGGTACCGCACGACCAGTCCGAGGACCACACGCCGCCGCAGCCCCACCCGGCCGAGGCACCGACCGGGCGCCGCCGACGGGCCGGGGCCGCGCGCCCGGCCGACGAGGCGGCTCCGGTCCCGCCGCAGAACGCGCCCGCGCAGAGCGTCCCGGTCCAGGGGGCGCCGCCGGTGCACGGAGCCCCCGTGCCCGCCCCGGCCCGCGCCCGCGCCGAGGCACCGGCGCCCCGGCCCGCCGGGTCCGGTGCCGGGACCGCGACGCCCGCCGTCCCGGGGTCGCCCGCCCCGGCGCCGCAGCCGTGGCCCGCCGCCGCGGACACCCAGGGCGCCGGCGCCTCCGTACCGCCCGGCGGGGCCCCCGTACCGCCGGCGTCCGGAGCGCCCGCCGCTCCCGTTCCGCCTCCGGCCTCTCCAGCTCCCGCCGCTCCTGCCGCCCCCGCGGCCGCACAGGGCGTTCCCGCCAACACGCCGAGCCGGGGCACCCCGCTGCCGCCCGAGAACGCGCCCGCCCCGCGCGCGGCGCAGCCGCTGCCCGCCGAGGCTTCCGCCCCCGTCGACCCGAACTCGACACAGGGACGGGCGATCAGCGTGCGGACCCTGGGCCAGGGGGTGCCGTTCAACCGGCAGGCGGTCCAGGTGCAGCAGCCGTCGGCCACACCCGCCCCGCACCAGCCGGGCGGCGGCGGCCGACGCCGCAAGCTGGGCACGCCGCCCGACCCGGCCGCCACCGGGACGGCGCCGTCGGCCCGCCCGCACCCGCCCGCCGAGCAGCCGCCGGGCACGCAGCCGAAGAAGCAGGCCCAGCCGCAGCCCCCGAGGCAGTCCCAGGATCAGCCGTCCCTGGCCGGCGGTCAGGGACGGCTCGCGCCGGTCACCGAGGGCGCCGGACGGTCGTACGCCATAGGGGCGCCGGACCGGAACGCCGCCGAGGGACCCGAACCGCTGGACGGACCCGGCGGTGCCGTCGAGGTGGCCGACCCGCCGCGCCCGCAGCCGATGGACGACGAGCTGCCGCCGGAGCCGCTGGACAACCCGCGTCGGCTGCTGGTGTGGCCCGCGCCGGACGTCTCCACGCAGCAGGCGCTCAGCGACCGCGGCTACCGGCCGGTGATCGTGAACTCGCGCGAGGAGGTCGACGCGCAGATCGCGGCGTTCCCGGCCGCGCTGTTCGTGGACCCGCTGACCGGGCCGATCACGCGTACGGCGCTCCAGTCGCTGCGGCAGGCGGCGGTGGCGGCCGAGGTGCCGGTGCTGGTCACGGCCGGGCTCGGACAGGCCTCACGGGACGCCGCCTACGGCGCCGATCCGGCCGTCCTGCTGAAGGCGCTCGCGCCCCGGGACAGCGAGCAGCACCCGCCGCGCGTCCTGCTGATCGAGGAGCACGCGGAGATCGCGCTGGCGCTGACCTCGACGCTGGAGCGGCGCGGGATGCAGGTGGCGCGGGCGGCGAGCGACGCCGACGCGGTGACGCTGGCCGGGCAGTTCCGGCCGAACCTGGTCGTGATGGACCTGATGCGGGTGCAGCGGCGCCAGGAGGGGTCCGCCGGGATCGTCGACTGGCTGCGCGCCAACGGGCAGCTCAACCGCACCCCGCTGGTCGTCTACACCGCCGCCGTCGACCAGGACGACCTGCCGCGGCTGGCCTCGGGCGAGACGGTGCTGTTCCTGGCGGAGCGTTCCACCAGCGGTGAGGTGCAGTCCCGGATCGTCGAGCTGCTCTCGCGGATCGGGACCAACTGACGCCCCTCCCGCCGGGTCATCCCTCGACGATGCGGCGGGCCGCCTTCTTGATCGAGTCGCGCAGGCGGTCGGCGTCGTCGTCCCCGCCGCCGACGAGGATGCGCTTCATCTGGGGCACGACGACCGCCCAGTTGGCCATCGCGATCAGCAGGAACAGGAGGTCGGGCGCCGGGATGGCGGCGGTGACCACGCCGCGCTCCTGGGCGTCCCGCACGGCGGCGACCTTGCGGGCGTAGTGGGCCTGGCGTTCGGCCTCGTGGGGCAGCTCGGCAGTGCCGTACTCCACGCCCTCCCAGAAGAGCAGGCGCAGCAGCTCCGGGTGGGCGGCGTGGTAGTCCAGCAGACGGTCGATCCAGCCCTCGACGTCGTCCGGGTCGACGGGGACGGAGATCGCGAGGTCGAGCATCTTCTTCTCGAGGACGGACGCGAACAGCTCGCCCTTGTTGCCGTAGTAGGCGTAGATCAGCTGCTTGTTGGCCTTGGCCTCGGCCGCGATGCGGTCGATGCGCGCGCCGGCGATGCCGTGGCGGGCGAACTCCGCCACCGCCGCCTCGAAGATCCGGGCCTTGGTGGCCTCGGGGTCCCTTGCTGCCATGGGGCAAGGGTAGCGGGGCGGAACGGATACCAACTATTTGGTTGGCCTGCTCGGGAATGCGGGCCGGGCTCCCGGAGTTAGTTCCAACCAACCAGTTAGTTACTGGCGTGCGCCCGAAGGAGTCGCTCCACCCATGCCGTCATCGCCGTCTCCCACTCCCACTCCCACTCCAACTGGCACGTCCAGGTCCGCGTCCACGTCCACGTCCACGTCCACCGACACGTCCACCCGGGCCGGGGACGGGCCGTCCGGTGCCGCCGCCCGGCTCTTCCTCCCCCTGATCGCCCTGTGCACCGCCGTGACGGCCGCCAACATCTACCTCGCGGCGCCGCTGCTCCCCCTCATCGCCCACGACATGGGCTCCACCCCGTCGGCGGTCGCCTGGCTCGCCTCGGTAGCGCAACTGGGGTACGCGGCCGGCCTGCTCTTCTTCGCGCCGCTCGGGGACAGCGTGAACCGGCGCCGTCTGGTCGCCGTCCTCTCGCTGGTCGCCGCCGCCGCCCTGCTCGCCGCCGCCGCGTCGGCCGGGACCGGCGCGCTCGCGGGCGCCGTCCTGGTCGCCTCGGCCGCCACCGTCGTACCGCAGCTGCTCGTCCCGCTGGTCGCCGGGCGCGCCCCCGCCGACCGCCGGGCCCGGCACGTCGCGGCCGTCGTCGCGGGCCTGTTCACCGGCGTCGTCGCGGCCCGGGTGCTCGGCGGTCTCGCCGGGCAGGCCTTCGGCTGGCGCACGGTGTTCGTGGGCGCGGCCGTGCTCACCGCCGTGCTGGGGCTGACGACCGCGTACGTCCTGCCCGTGGAGCGGCGGCAGCGGCAGGGCCCGCTGTTCGCGGGGCTCGTCGCGATACCGGGCGTGGTGCGCCGCTCGCCCGACCTGTGGCGGGCATGCGTGCGCCAGGCGGGGATGTACGGGGCCTGGAGCGCCCTGTGGACCTCGCTCGCCCTGCTGCTCGCGGAGGACGAGGGGTACGGCATGACCACCGCCGCGGCCGGCCTGTTCGGCCTGTTCGGGCTGGCGGCGAGCGTCGTCGCGCCGCTCGCCGGGGGCCTGGTCGACCGGTTCGGCGCCGCCAAGGTCGTACGGTCCGCGTACGCCCTGGCCGCCCTCTCGGTGCCGCTGTTCTGGCTGGGCGGGCAGGTGATGGCGGCCCTGTGCGCGGCGGCCGTCCTGGTACACGCCGCCCTGGTCGCCTCCCACGTCGCCAACCAGACCCTGGCCCTCACCACGACCTCGGCCCCGGCCACCGCCAACACGGCGTACGTCGTCTCGAGCTTCGCGGGCGGCGCGCTGGCCTCGGCCCTCGTGGGGCCCGCGTTCGGCCACTGGGGCTGGGGCGGCGTGTGCGCGGTGGCGGGGGCCTGGCTGGTGCTGGGGTGGACGGCTACGGCCGTACGGCCGGCGCGGACCGCAAGGCCTGCGCGGTGACGACGGGCGCGTGCCGGGCGGCGGGAAGGCCGTGCGGACCTCCCGCCGCCCGGGCGATCGCGCCCGGGTTCCCGCGCGTACGCCTCAGAGCCGGGTCACGTCCAGGCCGCCGTCGGCGTACTGCCGGCGCAGCACCTTCTTGTCGAACTTGCCGACGCTCGTCTTCGGCACCGTCTCGATGACCGTCCAGCGTTCCGGCAGCTGCCACTTGGCGATCTTGCCGTCCTCGGCGAGGAAGGTGCGCAGGGCGGCGAAGTCGGTGGTGGCGCCCTTCCGGAGGACGACGGTGGCCAGCGGGCGCTCGCCCCACCTGTCGTCCGGTACGGCGACGACGGCGGCCTCGGCGACGTCCGGGTGGGCCATCAGCGCGTTCTCCAGCTCGACCGAGGAGATCCACTCCCCGCCGGACTTGATGACGTCCTTGGCCCGGTCGGTGAGGGTGAGGAAACCGTCCGGGGAGATCGTGCCGACGTCGCCGGTCTTCAGCCAGCCGTCCTCGCTGAACTTGTCGTCGGGACGCAGCGGATCGGCCCCGGGGCCGTTGTAGTAGGCACCGGCGATCCAGTTGCCGCGCACCTCCAGCTCACCGGCGGACTCGCCGTCCCAGGGCAGGCGCTCGCCGCCGGGACCGGTGAGCCGGGCCTCGACACCGGCCGGGAAACGCCCCTGGGTGAGGCGGTAGGCGAACTCCTCCGGCGTCCCGACCACGTGGGCCGGCGGCCGGGCGATGGTGCCGAGCGGCGAGGTCTCCGTCATGCCCCAGGCGTGGCAGACCCGCATGCCGAGCGCGTCGAACGCCTCCATGAGGGAGGGCGGACAGGCCGAGCCGCCGATGGTGACCTGGGTGAGGGAGGAGACGTCCCGGGGCGTGGCCGTCAGCTCCGCCAGCAGGCCCTGCCAGATGGTGGGGACGGCGGCGGCGTGCGTCGGCCGCTCGCCCTCGATCATCGCGGCGAGGGGCGCGGGCTGCAGGAAGCGGTCCGGCATCAGCATGTTCACGCCGGTCATGAAGGTGGCGTGCGGCAGTCCCCACGCGTTGACGTGGAACTGCGGGACCACGACCAGCGAGATGTCCTGGTCGGTCAGGCCCATCGACTGGGCCATGTTGACCTGCATGGAGTGCAGGTAGATCGAGCGGTGGCTGTAGACCACGCCCTTGGGGTCGCCGGTGGTGCCGGAGGTGTAGCACATGGCGGCCGCCGCCCGCTCGTCCAGCTCGGGCCAGTCGTACGTGGTGGGCTTGCCGGCGATCAGGTCCTCGTACTCGTGCACCTGGACGGCGGCCCCGTCCAGCAGGGAGCGGTCGCCCGGCCCGGTGACGACGACGTGCTCGACCGTCTTCAGGTGCGGCAGCAGCGGGGCGAGCAGCGGCAGCAGCGAACCGTTGGCGAGCACGACCCGGTCGGCGGCGTGGTTCACGATCCAGGCCAGCTGCTCGGGCGGGAGGCGGAGATTGAGGGTGTGGAGGACCGCGCCCATGGCGGGGATCGCGAAGTAGGCCTCGACATGCTCGGCGTTGTTCCACATGAGGGTCGCCACGCGTTCGTCGTCGACGACGGCGAGGTCCTCGCGCAGGGCGTGCGCCAGCTGTGCGGCGCGGGCACCGATCTCGGCGAAGGAGCGGCGGTGCGGCTCGTCCTCACCGGTCCAGGTGGTCACCTGCGAGCTGCCGTGGATGGTCGACCCGTGGGTCAGGATCCTCGATATCAGCAGCGGTACGTCCTGCATCGTGCTCAGCACGGTGTCCTCCCGGGGCGACATTGCCTACGCGGCGGTAAGGGTTGCGCTGATTCTGCGCACATACCGCGCGGTATGTCACTAGTCCCGGGTGATCGATCAGTGGGCGGCGCCGAATACGCGATCCCACCCGGTGTTCACATACCAGGTCATTACCGCACGAACCCCAGCTCAGGGTCCTCACGGAGCTTGCCGAGGGCCCGGGAGACGGCCGACTTCACGGTACCCACGGAAACTCCGAGCACTTCCGCCGTACGGGCCTCGCTGAGGTCCTCGTAGTACCTGAGGACGACCATCGCGCGCTGCCGCGCGGGCAGCTTCATGATCGCCCGCCACATCGCGTCGTGCAGGGCCTGCCGCTCCGCCGGGTCGTCGCCGGACACGGGCTCCGGCTCGGGCAGCTCGTCGCAGGCGAACTCGTCGACCTTGCGCTTGCGCCACTGCGACGTCCGGGTGTTCAGCAGCGCCCGGCGCACATAGCCGTCCAGGGCGCGATGGTCCTCGATGCGCTCCCAGGCCACGTACGTCTTGGTGAGCGCGGTCTGCAGCAGGTCCTCCGCGTCGCTCGGGTTCGCGGTGAGCGACCGGGCGGTACGCAGCAGCACCGGCTGGCGAGCCTTCACGTACGACGAGAACGACGGGTACGGGAAGGTCTGCGTCCTTGCTGTGGCCGCGGCCGGCGCGGTGGCCCTCGCCGTGGCCGGCGCCATGGCTGTGGCGGCGTTCGAAGCGCTGGTGCAGACGGGTGTGGTCATGGCTCAACGCTATGAGCGAGGGGGCACCCCGCGGATCGGCCGCAGGTCCCGAAGCCGAGTCCGCCTCAGGTTGTAGGGGTGGTGTTGGCCCCACCTCCTGTAGGTGGAGTGGGGGAGGAGGGGTACTGCGGGTTGACCCCTGGGGGTTCCCACGAGGCGCGCACCGGAGGGGGCCCGGAGTACCGCGAAGCACGCACCTGGCGAGGACGTGCCGGCACCCGCGGCACGGCCGGCGCGGGCACGAAAACGTCCGGGCGACGGTACCGGAGTACCGTCGCCCGGACGCACTGAGACCCCATGAAGCACACCCGCACAAGAACCGAGGGGCCGGCGCGGCAGCGCACCCGCGCCGGTCCCTCAGCTCACCACCACAGCGGGGAGAAGGTGACGGCCACGTTGTCGTTGCCCTGGTTGATCGACGTGAAGGCGGAGCCGTCGACCTGCGCGGTGTTGCTCTGGTTCGAGGCCCCCGAGCCGACCGCCTGCTGCTGCGTGGTGGACGAGTTGCCGTTGTTGTCGTCGCCGACGCCGCTGCCGATGATGCCCGCGGAGGCGCTGGCGGCGGTCGCGTTCGATCCGTCGTCCGCGAAGGCGCCGTTGTCCGCCGTCGCCACCCCGCCGAAGAGAGCGGCGGCGAGCGGAAGGGCGGCAACGGCGGCGACGACACGGGCGGTACGGATGCTTGCCATGTTGTTCCTCCAGAACAAGTGCGCACCGGCTTCCAGCCGACAACGCGAGAAGTACGTGAACTACGGCTTGTGCCAAGGCAGTTGGCCGACCGCCTCGACGCTGTGCACGACGTCGCGTGATCAGAATTGCCCACCGAATCCCCGGCGAACCACCCCGGAAGCCCTGATTCGCCCTCAAGCGTGAGGACAAGTCGATAAACCCCTTTGCTTCCCTTCCCTCCCACCTCGGGTCAGCACGGACGACTCCTCCTCAAGCCCCGCAAGAGGTGAAGCGTTCCGCCACTTTCTCCCCACGCCCCGCCGCCCCGGCGTGTCGCACCCCTCACCCTTCCCTTTCTCGAACATACGTACGAACATAGACCCATGGCCACCACCGACCGGCGGGCCACGACACTGGCCCTCGCACACGCCCTGTCAGCCGCGGAACGCGGACTGGCCGTCATCCCGCTGGCCCGGACGAAGCTCCCGGCGCTGCGCTCCCCCCACCGCGACGCCCCGGCCTCCGAGCCCTTCGCCTGCCGCGGCGAGTGCGGCCGCTTCGGCCACGGCGTCCACGACGCCTCCACCGACCCGGACCGCGTCCGCGCGCTGTTCGCCGCCGCCCCGTGGGCCACGGGCTACGGCATCGCCTGCGGACTGCCGCCACACGACCTGATCGGCGTCGACCTGGACACGAAGTCGGCCATGTCGCAGACGGACTCCTCCACCGCCCTGCGCGAACTGGCCCTGCGCCACCTGTTCACGATCCCGCCCACGGTCGTCGTCCTGACCCCCAGCGGAGGCCGCCACCTCTGGCTGACCGGCCCGCCGGACCACGTCGTCCCCAACTCGGCCGGCCGGCTCGCCCCCGGCATCGACATCCGGGGCGCCGGCGGCTACCTCGTCGGCCCCGGCTCCCGCACCCGCCACGGCGCCTACACGATCGCCCCCGGCACGTCCCACCTGAGGCCCGCGCCCTGCCCGCCCGCGCTCCTGCGCCTGCTGCTCCCGCCCCCCGTACGGCATGCCGGCGGCGACACCGCGGGCGCCGGGCGCGGCCTCGTCCAGTTCGTCCTGGCCGCCCACGAGGGCCAGCGCAACACCCGCCTCTTCTGGGCGGCCTGCCGCGCCTACGAGAACGGCGTCGGCGCGGCCCTCCTCGCCCCCTTGCTGGACGCCGCCCGGGCCACCGGCCTGACCGAACGCGAGGCCCGCGCGACGATCGCGTCGGCGGCCCGCATGACGGGCCGGCACCCCTGACGGAAACGACCCGGCGGAAACCGGCCTGGTGGCCCGGTGGAAGCGGCCCGATGCCCCGGTGGAAACCGGCCCGGCGGCCCGGTGGAAGCGGCCCGGTGGAAACCGGCCGGACGGAAACCGAGCACCCGCCCCTGCGCTGCGCCCCACTCTCCACCCCGCACCGCCCCCACCCCGCACCCCCTCCGCACCCCCACTCCGCACTCCACGCACCTCACCGGCACGCAACCGAAAGACCCCGATGCACGACCACCCCAGAGTGCCGACCCTGTCGCTGACCCGAATCGTCCTGTCCTGCGGCCGCAGCGTCGAACTGACCGAACTGCGCCTCACACCGACCTACGGCGACCTGCCGGCGAGCTACCCGTGCCGCCCCGTGAACGACCTGCGCATCCGGGCACTCCTGCACACCGCCGCCGGGATGACCCCCACCGTGCCGGTACACCTGATCCCGCCGCCGCGCGAGTACCCGGACCAGTACGCGGGCGCCTTGGGCCCCGTCGAGACACTCCCGCGCGTGGCCTGCGTCGGCCGTTTCTCCTCCATGCCCCTGGCCCCGGCCAAGGACCCGGTCGTCCACCGCTCCGGCCTGACCGTCATCTGGTTCCAGCCGACGACCCGGGTTCCGGACCCGTACGACACGGACCAGGCCCTGCGGGACGTCGACTGGACGTCCCTGGCACAGGACTACGAGCTGGAAGACCTGCCGTACGGGCCTTGAGCCCCCGGCCGTTCGCTGCCGCTCTCCCCCGTGCCCCCGTCCGCATGCGTCTCGTCCTTCCGCCACGGCCGGACCCCCAACTCGCCGGTGGTGCCGAGGTCGAGGTGCGGTGCGACCATCACCGGTTCGGAACCGGCCTCGGCCCGGACCCTGACGTAGGGCACGGACACCGCCTCGCCGAACTCGGTGGTGTTGCGCCACGCCAGCCCCGACACGGCGGACTCACCGGGCCGCAGCGTCACCGGCCGCGGCGGCCCCTCGTCCCCGCCCGCCATCGGGATGCCGTCGGTACCGCGCAGGATCGCGATCCCCTCCACCGGCTGGTGCTCCGCGTCGAGCAACTGCAGTGCCGGGTAACCCTCCAGGGAGTACGTCCGGCCCCCGCAGTTCTCCAGGTGCAGCCCCACGACACGCAGCCCCATCGCCGCGTCGCCCCGGTCGGCGGTCAGCCGCAGCCCGGACTCCGGGCAGGAACCCGCGGAGGCCGGTGCCTCGTCGGAGGGCACCCGCTCCACACCGAGAATCCGCACCCGCGCGGCGTCGACGGGCCCGCCACCCGCATACGTGCCCGGCTCGAGCGTCCTCCGCACGGTCTTCCCCGCCCCCACGGAGGCCACCGTCTCCTCGACGTTCGACATCGCCCGGCCCTGCTCGTCCATCAGGGAGAAGGTGATGGTGTACGTGAAGGGCTCGGCCCCCGGATTGGTCACGTCGTACTGGACGGCACACGGCCCGGCCGCTGCCCCGGCCCCCGGCAGACTGTCCGCCGTGACCGACACCCCGGGCCTCCGACTCGCCCGCCCAC
This sequence comes from Streptomyces sp. CB09001, assembly GCF_003369795.1. Lineage (NCBI taxonomy): Bacteria > Bacillati > Actinomycetota > Actinomycetes > Kitasatosporales > Streptomycetaceae > Streptomyces > Streptomyces sp. CB09001. The sequence goes on along the minus strand of NZ_CP026730.1, from coordinate 3,685,505 downwards.
TGGGAGACGCACTCGCCCCGGCACCGGCCCGCTCCACCACCCCGACGACCCGGACCCCGTCCCGCTCAGCCCAGGCGCCGGCCGTGCCGCCGGAAGCCCCGTCGGCGGTGGCACCGCTCGCACACGGCCCCTTCGTCTCCCCGCCACCACCTGGCGCGGAGCCGGCGGTCTGAGTACCGCAGCCGCCCAACACAAGACCGGCCACAAGAACACCGGAGACCGCCAACGCCGTGCGGAACGGGGGAATTCGCATCGCCCCACCCCACCAGCCCCGCCACACCCCGGCCGTGGCGGAAGCCACACCTCCGGTCACAGCCCTGTCACAACCGGAACGACGACGGCCCCTGACCACAACGCCTGGCCAGGGGCGAGCTCGGCATCGAGCGGCAAGAGGGCGCCGAGGGCGGGAGCAATCGTCAGGAGCTGTGGACTGCGTGGCGGGTGCCTGGCCCGGTCACCCCTCGTCGAGGCAGAGGCAGAAGGGGTGGCCGGCGGGATCGAGGAGCACTCGGACGTTCTCCTGCGGCTGGTCCTCGGCCGGCGTGGCGCCCAGGGCGACCGCCTCGGCGACCGCCGAGTCCAGGTCCCCGACCTGGAAGTCGAAGTGCATCATCGGGCGCTGTTCGCCGTCGACCGGCGGCCAGACCGGAGCCCGGTAGCCTTCGGCCTGCTGGAATACGAAGAATGGCCCGTGCGGTGAGGCCGCGACGATGGCCGTCCCGGGTTCTTCGTGTCCGACGTGCCAACCGAGGAGCTCGGCGTAGAACCTCGCCAGACCACCGGGGTCCGGCGCCTCGATCGCCGTTCCCCACCACATACCATCAGTTCGAGATTTCATTCCGGCAGCCTGTCGTGTGATCGCCTCCGTGTCGCGGGTGAGGCGCGCTCACGCGGCGACGACTTCGTTGCACTCCACCAAACGCCGCGCTCCAACGTCGCGCCGGCCCGGGCCAGCGGAACCAGGTGCGGTGCGTTGACGGCCCGCCGGCAGTCCTCGGCGGCACGGCCGGGCGTGACATGGCGCGGGGAAACGACTCCAGGAGAGCCCTTCGCGAAGGGCCCGGTTCTGCTTCGGCCAAGTCGGCGAGCGACAAGCAAGGCCGCCGCCTCCCGGGGCATGAGGACGCACCGCGCCCCCTTCCGAGCAGATCACGTCCCCTGACTGGTTGGCAGAGGTGCCGCCGGACGGACCGCGGTGAAGTCCTGGAGCTCGTAGCGGGTGGCGGAGAGCAACAGCAGCCACTCGTCGCAGCCCTGCCACGGATGGAGGTCGCCGCCGCCTCCGCGTACCACCCGCGGCCCGTCCCCGGTGCGAGGGCGGGCGTCCGCGGGGGCGTCCGTGAAATGGGGGATCCACACGTCGGCACAGATCTCGTTCGCCGACCCCATCGCCGCCAGCCCGAAGGCGTTCTCCGCCGCGGCCGTGCGCTTCTCGTCGGCGAAGTCACCGAGCACCTGGTCCTCGTCCGGCCTCCCGTCCCCGCGGAAGGTCAGAGTGGTCGTGCCCGCCCGGGCCGCATACTCCCACTCCGCCTCGCTGGGCAGCCGGAACGGCAATGCCCCGAGCAGGTCGTCCAAGTCGTCCTCCAGCCGGGCCGCGTTCGACGCCGATTCGGCGAAGCTGTCCTCGTACGCGGGCTGCCAATGCCGTACTTGCGCCACGGTGAGCGGATGCCGTGCGATCAGGAACGGCTCGACCCGCACTTCTCGCACCGGCCGGGCCCGCGCGGCGCCGGCAAAGAACGGTTCGAGGCTGTCATCGGCGCCGTCGGCCCGCTCGATGGCACGCACCGCCTCCAGTTCCGCGTCGGACAAACCCATCCGGAACGTCCCACCGGGAACGGCCCGGAAGACCACACCGGAGGGGACGTGCCGCCAAGCCGGCCGGCCGGCCACGATCTCTTGAGCCCACATGGTGCCGGACGCTAGCAGCGGCCGGCCATCTCGGATCAAGGAAGGCACCAGGAGGGAGCACGGCCGACTGGTCACCACCTGCACACCACAGACGGGGCAGGAAAATCGCGGGGAACGGCGGTCCCCGAGAGGTAGCGCACACGACGACGGCCCCCGACCGTAACGCCTGGTCAGGGGCCGTCAATCACCGCGGTGGGTGTGGGATTTGAACCCACGGTGACTTGCGCCACGACGGTTTTCAAGACCGTTCCCTTAGGCCGCTCGGGCAACCCACCTTCGCGCCGTCCCGCCCGGGGCGGAGCGGGTACAGCCTACCGGCCCCGTCCGGGCGCGGGCTCACGTGTGGTGGGGAGGGCGGGCCGCCGCCCAGGCCGCCTCGATCATCGGGAAGATCTCGTCGAGGGCGGCCTCGGGGTCGGGGGCCTCGCGGGACAGCGAATAGGCGTCGATCACGAACCTGGCGAGGGTGCGGGCGGCGGTTTCGCTCCGGGTGAGGGTGGGGTCGGCGGCGATGGCCGCGGCCAGGGCTTCCGCGTGGCGCAGGCGGACCGATTCGTCGTACTTCCGCAGGGCGGGGGACGCGTCGATCATGCGCCAGATCGGGGCCGCGCCGTCCGCGGTGCAGTGCCGGACCAGAGCCAGGATCTCATGGCGCAGAGCGGGGATCAGGGGTGCTTGCGGCTCCCGGTCGGTGACCGCCCGTGTGAGGCGGTGCTCGAAGTCCTCGTCCTGCTCGAAGACCAGGGCCTCTTTCGAGGCGAAGTGGGAGAAGAGCGTGGTGACGGCCACGTCGGCCTCGGCGGCCACGTCACGGATGCCCACCGCGTCGTACCCGCGTTCCAGGAAGAGCCGCAGCGCGGTGTCGGCGATCTTCTGGCGGGTCGCGGCCTTCTTGCGCTCACGGCGGCCCGACTGCTGCACGGTCATGACGCGCAGGCTAGCAGGTAGGAAACAATAACCGTTATGAAACGCTATCTGTTAGTGCTACGTTCGGCAGTATGAAGAAAGTGAGCTTCGCCGAGTTCGGCGGTCCGGACGTTCTCCAGCTGGTCGACGCCGAGGAGCCCCACGCGGGGCCTGGTCGGATACGCATCGCCGTGCGGGCGGCGGGCGTGAATCCCGTCGACTGGCGGGTCAGGGAAGGGCAGGTGCTGGGGGCCCATCCGATCGAGTTGCCCTCCGGGGTCGGGCTGGACGCCGCCGGGGTGGTGGACGAGGTCGGCGAGGGGGTCGCCGGGGTCGAGGTCGGGGACCGGGTGTTCGGCGAGGGTGCCAGCACGTACGCCGAGTTCGCCGTGCTCGGGGCGTGGGCGCGGATGCCGGACGGGCTGGCCTTCGAAGAGGCGGCCGGGTACCCCTCCGTGGTGGAGACCGCGCTGCGCGTCATCCGGGAGGTCGGGGTGCGGCCGGGGCAGACGTTGCTGGTCAGCGGGGCCTCCGGGGGCGTCGGGTCGGCGGTGCTGCAGATCGCCCGCGAGCGCGGCGTCACGGTGATCGGTACGGCCGGTGCCGCCAACCAGGAGTACCTGCGCGACCTCGGCGCCGTCGCCACGACGTACGGCGAGGGCTGGGTCGAGCGGGTGCGGCGGCTCGGTGCTGTCGACGCGGCTCTCGATCTGGCCGGTTCGGGCGTGATCCGCGAGTTGGTCGAGCTGACCGGGAATCCGGATCGGGTCGTCAGCATCGCCGATCTGGGGGCGTCCGAGTTCGGCGTCCGGTTCTCCGGTGTGGCCGGCAGTGTGCCGGCGGCGCTCGCCGAGGCCGTCGACCTGATCTCGCGCGGGAAGCTCCACATCCCGGTCGAGAAGGCGTACCCACTCGCCGAGGCCGCCGCCGCGCACGTCGACAGCCAGGCCGGTCACACGCGCGGGCGCCGCGTCCTCGTCATCTGAGCCTGCCCGGAGTGCGGTGTCCGGTCCCGTGGCCCGGCCGCCTGCCTGACCGAACGCATTTCGCCACCGGGGGCCGGCTCCCGGTGGCGAAATGGATGATCGTGGTGTTCGGAACCCGGCGTCAGTCGTCGCCGAGCTTCGAGCCCAGGGTGACCTCGGCGGTGTGCTGCTTGCCGCCGCGCTCGTAGGTGACGGTGACCTCGTCGCCGGGCTTGTGGGTCCAGATCTCGCCGATCAGGGTCGGACCGCTGTCGATCACCCGGTCGTCGAGCTTGGTGATGATGTCACCGGGCTTGAGGCCCGCGTCGTCGGCGGGACCGCCCTTCTCGACCGGGTCGGAGCCGCCCACGCCCTGCTCGGTGAGCTTGGCGCCGTTCGTCGTCTCCTCCAGGGAGACGGAGGCGCCGATTTTCGCGTACTCCGGCTTGCCACTCTTGATCAGTTGCTGGGCGACGAACTTCGCCTGGTTGACCGGGATCGCGAAGCCCAGGCCGATGGAGCCGGCCTGACCGGTGCCGAAGCCGCCGTTGCCGGTCGACTGGATCGCGGAGTTGATGCCGATGACGTTGCCCTGCGCGTCCAGCAGCGGGCCGCCGGAGTTGCCCGGGTTGATCGACGCGTCGGTCTGCAGGGCGCTCATGTACGAGGCCTTGCTGTCCGCGCTGCCGTCGCTGGAGGCCACCGGGCGGTTCTTGGCGCTGATGATGCCCGTCGTCACCGTGTTGGACAGGCCGAAGGGGGCGCCGATGGCGATCGTCGAGTCGCCCACGGCGACCTTGTCGGAGTCGCCGAGGGGGAGCGGGTTCAGGTCCGAGGGAGTGTTCTCGAGCTTGATGACCGCGACGTCGTAGCCCTGGGCGTGGCCGACCACCTCGGCGTCGTACTTCTTGCCGTTGGGGAAGGTCGCGCTGAGCTTGCCGCCGTCGACAGCCTCCGCCACCACGTGGTTGTTGGTGACGATGTGGCCTTCCTTGTCGAAGACGAAGCCGGTGCCGGTGCCGCCCTCGCCGTTGCTTCCCTCGGCCTGGATGGTGACCGTGCTGGGCAGCGCCTTGGCGGCCACACCGGCGACGGTGCCCGCGTCACGCTTGACGGAGCCGCCGGTGTCGGAGGCGGAGACCGTCGTGGAGCCGCCCTCGTCGTTGTTCTTGGCCAGGGTGTAGCCGAGGCCGCCGCCCAGGCCGCCCGCGACCAGCGCGGCGATCAGGACACCGGCGAGCACACCGCCGCGGCCGCGGCCCGGCTTCGGCGCGGGCTGCTGGTACGAGGAGCCCCAGCCGCCCGCACCCCAGCCGCCCGCACCGCCGCCGGCCCCTTCACCGGGGCCTTCGCCGAAGCCGGTGCCGTTGCTGGTGCCGTTGCTGGTGCCGTTGCCAAAGGTGGCGCCGTTGCCGAAGCCGTTGTCTCCGTCCGCGCCGTACGCCGGGGTCTGCGCCGGGGTGCCGGGCGGCTGGGGCGGGGGCCACGAGGCGTCGGGAGCCGTGGAGCCGTGCGGGGCTTCGCCGCCCTGGGGTGCCGGCCGGTCCTGGGGGGCCGGGTCGTTCCGGGACGCCGGATCCTGGGCCTGGACGGGGGGAGCCGCCGGGGCCTCGGGTGGGGCGGACGGGGGCTGGTGCGGGGCGTGCGGCGCGGGGGGCTGGGCGGAGGCAGCGGGAGCATCCACCGGCACGGGAGGTGCGGACGGGGCCGGGGGTACCGCGGTGCCCTCGTTCTCGGTGCTCACAGCTTCTCTCCTCGTTCCACGGCTGTTTGTCGCTCACCCTGGTCGCGCTCAGCCACGCTCACGCGCTGCTCCACGGTCCGGCGCGATGCGGATGTGCTGGTGATTTTGTATGCCATCAGCTTTTCCCACGGGCCGTCAGAGCACCATAAGCGGTAGCTGTGGGTCCCCGACCGTCCTTTACATAGGTCATCCAAGACTAAACGGACACGTTGCCGATTCCGCCGATGGCACGTCTACCCGCCCGCGGTGGCACCATGACGCGGTGACCCACGCACGACAGCACCGGATTCAGGTCGTCGCCCACCGAGGTGCCTCCGAGGAGGCGCCCGAGCACACGCTGGCCGCGTACCGGAAGGCGATCGAGGACGGGGCGGACGCCCTGGAGTGCGATGTGCGCCTGACCGCCGACGGCCACCTCGTCTGCGTCCACGACTGGCGCGTCAACCGTACGTCGAACGGCCGCGGCGCGGTGTCCGCGCTGGAGCTCGCCGATCTCGCCGCCCTGGACTTCGGCGCCCGCCGGACCCGGGAGTTCTGGCGCACGCGCGACGAGCAGCCCGACTGGGAGCACCGGCCCGAGGACCGGGAGGAGACCTCCGTCCTGACCCTGGAACGACTGCTGCAACTGGTCGCCGACGCGGGGCGGCGCGTGGAGCTGGCCATCGAGACCAAGCATCCCACCCGTTGGGCGGGGCAGGTGGAGGAGCGGCTGCTGCTGCTCCTGAAGCGGTTCGGACTCGACGCCCCGGACTCGGCCGAGGAGTCCCCGGTACGGGTGATGAGCTTCTCGGCACGGTCGCTGCACCGGGTGCGGGCCGCGTCGCCGACGCTGCCGACGGTCTATCTGATGCAGTTCGTCTCGCCCCGGCTGCGCGACGGGCGACTGCCCGCGGGTGTCCGGATCGCGGGCCCCTCGATGCGGATCGTGCGCAATCACCCCGCCTACATCGAGCGCCTGAAGCGGGCAGGTCACCAGGTGCACGTGTGGACGGTGAACGAGACCTCCGACGTGGACCTCTGCTCCGACCTGGGCGTGGACGCCATCATCACCAACCGGCCGCGCGCGGTCCTGGACCACCTGGGCCGCTGATTCGTCCACGGCTCTTGACCCGGCGCCCCGGCTGCCCCATTCTCCGGTCTCGGCCACACCGACCAAATCCAGCCAGGCGACTACAGGGAGTGCTCCGGCGCGTTCGGTACGTGTTCGACCGTGTCGAATGCGTCACTGTGCGGAGATCGGCCGGTTTCCGGCTCAGGGCGATGGGGCATCCACACCGTGGCGTGGGGCGAAGGAGGTCTCGGGGGTGGCGTTGGTGGTGGCACAGGAAGTGCCCACGTCGTCGAGCATGGCCGTGCCCCATGGCCCTGCGGGCGTGGGGAAAGCGAGACACCGCATGCGTGATCAGTTGCGCAGAGGCGGCGTGGCGGAATCGGTCATCGACGACGCCGTACTGGTCCTTTCCGAACTGTTGAGCAATGCCTGCAAGCACGGCCGCCCGCTGGGCGACGCCCTGGCCGGGGACGGCGACGTCCGGGCCGCGTGGCAGGTGGACATGGACGGCCGGCTCCTCGTCGAGGTGACGGACGGCGGCGGCCCGACCCGCCCGGCTCCGGCGACCCCCTCGGTCACCGCGCACGGCGGCCGGGGGCTGAACATCATCACGGCGCTCGCCGACGACTGGGGCGTACGGGACGACGCCCGCGGAGAGGTCACGGTCTGGGTCGTCGTCCACGACGACGTGCACGACCCCGACGCAGGGCACCGGCGCGACGACTTCGCCGCCCGGATCTCGGCACCGGCGGTGTCGGAGATCCCCGGCCTGGACTTCGCCGACGCCTTCGACGACCTGGGGTGACAGGCCTCCCGACGGCCGGGGCCCACCCGCCGTTCGAGGACCAGGGCCGACCCACCTCGCGACAGCCAGGGGCGGCGACCGGTCTCCCAACGGCCTGAGCGGACCCGCCGCTCCACGGCCGGGGCCCACCCCGTCTCTCGACGGCCCGGGGCGACCGGTCTCCCAACGGCTGACCAGCCGTTCCACGGCCTGAGCGGACCCGCCGTGCGACGGCGGAGGCCCACCCGCCGCGCGACGGCCCGGAACGACCGGCCTCTCGACGACCGGAGCCACCCGCCGTTCGACGACCGGAGCCCACCCCGTCTCTCGACGGCCGGAGCCGGCCCGTCCCTCGACGGCCGGGGCCCACCCCCGCCCCTCGCCTCGACGGCCGGGGCCCGTCCCCGCCCCTCGGCGGCCGGAGCCGACCCCGCCGTTCGCCGGTCCGGGGCATCCCGTTCGCCGGTCCGCGCCGACCCGTTCGACGCCCCGGGCCGACCCTGCGGGCCGCGTTCCGCGTGGGACGGGGCGAGTTGTCCACAGACGGCCCGTCGTCCACAGGGTCCCGTCGGCCCGTGTGGGAACGGCTAGGCTCGCGCCCGTACGAGTAGAGCCGTAACCGGGAGACACCCACGATGGCCAAGAAGCGACCCCAGACCAAGGCCAAGCGGCCCCAGCTCGACGATGCCGAGGTCCCGGTCGTCGGCGCCCGCGAACCCTGCCCCTGCGGCAGCGGCCGGCGGTACAAGGCCTGTCACGGCCGGACCGCCGCACAGGCCACGACCGCGCTGGTGCAGCGCCCGTTCGAAGGGCTGGCCGGGGAGCGCGACTGGGTGGCGCTGCGGGAGCTGGTGCCGGCCGCCACGGTCGAGCTGACCCTGCGGGACGGACTGCCCGAGGGCGTTCCCTCCGTCACGCTGGCCACGGTGCTGCCGATGGCCTGGCCGGCGCTGCGCCGCGACGACGGCTCGGTCCTCCTCGGCCTGCAGAACGACACGGCGTCCGGTGACATCAGCCGCGACCTCGCCGACACCCTCGCGCGGGCGCTGACCGCCGCCCCGGGCACCCCGGTGCAGGGCCGCCGCGCGCCGGCCGACGGACCGCGGCTGCAGGACCTGCTCGCCCCCGAGGCCGCCTTCGAGCCCGAGGTGCACTCGGGCTTCGAGTTCTGGGTGCCGGACCCGGAGAACGCCACGCCCGACGTCACCGCCTCCCTGGAGCGGGCCAACGCCGCGGCCATCCCGACCGTCCGGCTGCAGAGCGTGGACGCCGCCTACTGGTGCGAGACCCCGGACAAGAACCACCTGCGCTGGGTCATGCCGCACGAGGAGGAGCGGCTTCTGGACGCTCTGGCCCGGCTGCACGCCGCGGGCCGGTCGTCCCTCGGCGAGAGCACCCGCCTCGTCGGCTCCTTCCGCGCCCACGGTCTTACGGTGCCGGTGTGGGACCTGCCGAGCGAGGTCACCGCGCAGGACATCGAGAAGCCGGCCGCGGAGTTCGCCGAGCGGCTCGCCGAGGCGCTGGCCGCCGACGCTCCGCTCACGCACGACGAGCGCCGGGCGCGCGGCGGCCTGACCAACCGGCAGGTCACTCTCAGCTGACGCACAGCCGCACCGGCCCGCCCCCGGCTGACCGACCGGTCAGCCGGGCGGCGACCCGTGGACGGGTGACTCCAGTCACAACTCCCGGTAGGGACAGGCCAGTCGGTGACCGGAAAACAGGAGATCGAATTTGCTAACCGCCGATCTCTTGTTACCGTTTCAGTAGCCCGGTTGCTGGTGCATCCCCCGTCGCCAGCAACCGGGTCTTTCCATGACCGCGGTCGCACACGCAACGCAGTCGCCGGTCAACTCCCCGTTTCCGCAGGGTGTTTGCTCGCGCCGTCCGCACCGCTCCCGGCACGCAGCAGCAACGGCCCGTACCCGGCCCGGCGCGCGAACTCCGCGACCGCGGAGTACCCCGCCAGCCCGCCGCGGCTCGCGCCGCCGGTGTCCCCCGGCGGCGTCTCGCAGGTGCCCGGCGCGTCCTCGGCGCTCACCGCACAGCTCATCCGCACGCTTCGTCCGCCGGGCCCCATGAGGCTCAGTACGGTCTCGAGCGGGCCGCCGGTGGCGTTGCGGTAGTAGGTCCGCGCCCAGGTCTCCGAGCCCCGGGCCAGGACACAGGTCTGCGCCTCGACGCCCGCGGGGGAGGTGAGTTCGGGACCGCAGCGCGCGGCCAGCGCGGGGCCGGGCGGCAGCGGCGGACGGGTGGGCGCGGTCCCCTCCGCGGCCGGGACCGCGGACGCCTTGCCGTCACCGCCCCGGGCGAGGAGCGGGACGGTCACCGCGGTCTCCCCGTCCGTGTCGTCGCCCGACGGCCCCGCGGACGCCACCGCGAACGGCAGTACGACCGCACACACCACGACCACCGCGAGCCCGTACAGACGGATCCGCCGTCGGTCCGGCCCGCCGCGGCGTGTCCCGGCGCGGTGGGGTCCGACGGCGCGGTGCTCCCGTGCATGAAGCGGCATGGGGCGGACGATAACGACCGAGGGCGGTCGCGGACCCGGCGCGCGCCGGACACCCCTACAACTCGGGCGCGCTCACACCCGTACGAGTGAGGGCGTCGACCACCGCGTCCACCACGGCCTCCACGTCGGGCACCCAGGGCGAGGCGGAGCCGGGCAGCGGCGCCCGCTCCCAGCGGACGGCGCCGCTGCCGGTCTCGGACGGGGGCAGCGCGAGGTAGCCGCCCTCACCGTGGAAGCGCAGGGAGCCGGGGACGAAGTCCTTGGCGTAGAGCAGCTCTCCCAACTGCTCCATGGAGTACGGCCTGACCAGCAGCGACCAGCGCGTGGGCGAGGCGACGACCGGGCCGAGCCGCAGCCCGTCGCGGTCGAGCGCGGCGAGGGCGTGGGCGGCCGGCAGGGCGGGCAGGGAGACGGCACACGGGGCGCTGCCCCCGGTGGCCAGGACGATCGGCGCGGCCGGCCGGTTGGTCCACCACCAGCGCACCATGCGCGCATTGGTGGTCGCCGCGAGGAGACCGGGGTCGAAGGGATGCGCGCCCGGCACCGTGCACTCGGGGTCGGGGCAGCCGCAGCGCGACCGCGACCGCGGGTCCGCCGCCGCGCCCGGGAGTACGGGCCACTGCCATTGTGTCGCGTAGGTCAGGGCCGCGCCGATCAGCTCAGGCTGCCCGTCGTCGTGCTGGGACAGGAGCCTGCGTCGCCTTCCGAGGATCTCGCGCATGAGCGCTCGTTCCTTTCCGTTGCACGCCTGGCAACACCGTGGTCACTTCACACCATGTGTCGATCACTTCGCTGTGCGTTGCTGGTGGCGCATCACACCCCTGCCGAGGGGTGTTCCCACGAGGAACACCTCCGCCAAGGGCAAGGGAAACCCCTGTGGGTCGAACACGGTCGAGCACTGACTTCGTCCGTGACGGTACCGGCCACTGCGTCTGGCAAAAGCAGGGGCGTGGCGCGGGGGTGGCGAAGTCTGGCGTTTTGCCGTCGCGCGTATTTCTCTTCGCCTCCGCCACGGGAGGATGGGGCACGGTCGTCGGTGGATAGGACGCCCGGGTCCGTCGCCGGGTTCCAGGTGGCCCCCAACCACCCCCGGCTTTCTCCGAGTACGTACCCATCGCGACCGCTGTGACGCTCCGTGAAGCACCCCCAGTCGACCGCAACAAGGCGTCCTCTGGGGCAGTTTCAAGCCAATTTCGCTTTTCCGCAAGGGGTCGAGAAGGAGGCCGCTCACACCCCATGGACACCAGGAATCCCGGCAGGACAATGCTGGACATCCCCTTACGAGTGCGTGTACATGTGGAGACACTGCTGGCGGCGCAGAATGACATGGGGGTTTGCGATGCTTTTGAGCAGTAAGCGCCGGTCGGAAGGCCGGACGCCATGAACGCCCCGCACCCTGCGAAAGTGGCCGGAATCGATTCAACGGTTCCGTCCCCCGCACACACTGTCGCGCCCGCCGCCGCGGACACCTCCCCGGCTGCCGAGTCCCACACGGCGGACGCCGCGGCCGTCACGGACGCCTCGGGCACCCCTTGTGCCCCCGGGGCCCTGCTCCAGGACCGGCTCGCCGGCTGGGTCTCGGACCTCACGACCCTGCACGAACTGACCGAACGCCTGGTCCGCACGGGCACCCTCGCCGACGGCCTCCAGGAAGTGCTGCGCGCCGGAGCCGCCCTGGTCGGCGCCCGTCGCGGGCTCGTCGCACTGGAACCGGCCGATGGACTCGGCCCCGACACCACCGTCGGTCTCGGACTCGCCCGCGCCGATCTCGGCCACATCGAGACCGTGCCCCGAAGTGCCCTGCCCCACGGGCGGATTCTGGACGGACCGCCCCTCGACGAGGACGGCATCGCCGAACCCGACCTGCTCGCCGAGAAGACCCTCGACCCCCGCCACCGCGAGGTCGCCGCCCGCCTCGGCTACGCCGCCAGCTACGCGATCCCGCTGTCCGCCGAGGGCACCGCGCGCCTCGGCGCCGCCGTCTGGCTCTACGACGAGCCCGCCGAACCGGCAGAACGGCAGCGTCACCTGGCCGGCCTGTACGCCCGCTACGCCGCCCCGCACCTGGCACACCTCCTGGAGATCGAGCGCACCCGCACGTCCATGGCGACCATGGCCGAGGAGCTGCTGCCCTCCCGGCTGCCCCGGGTGCCCGGCGTGCAGCTCGCCGCCCGGCACCGCACCGGCCCGCTCGGCGGGGGCGACTGGTACGACGCGCTGCCGCTGCCGGACGCGGCCCTCGGCCTCTCCGTCGGCTCCGTCACCGGGTCGGGACCGAGCGCGGTCGCGGCGATGGGGCGGCTGCGCGCCTCGCTGCGGGCGTACGCCGTGATGGAGGGCGAGGACCCGGTCGCCGTCCTGTCCGACCTGGAGCTGCTGCTGCGGCTCACCGAGCCGGCCCGCTCGGCCACCGCGCTGTTCGGCTACTGCGAGCCCGCGCTGCGCCGGATCACCCTGGCCGGCGCCGGGCACAGCCCGCCCCTCCTGATCGGTCAGCGGCGCACCGAGTTCGTCGAGACCTCCCTCTCCGCGCCGCTCGGCATGCTCGCCTGCTGGGAGGCGCCCAGCGTGGAGCTCGAGGCCGAACCCGGAGAGACGGTTCTGCTCTACACCGACGGACTGCTGCACCGCACCGGCGACCCGGCCGACCGCGCCTTCGCCCGGCTGCACGCCGCGGCGGCCGGCGTCCCCCGGGCCGCTCGGCAGGACGCGGACGCGGTCGTCGAGCACGTGCTGCGCACGGTGCTGCCCGACGGGAAGGCGGAGACGGACTCCGAGGAGGACGTCGTCCTGCTGGCGGTCAGATTCGAATAACGGATTCCGGCAGTGGCCGAATATCGGACACATACACCCGCTCCGTACCGGACAGCGGACGGTAGCGCCTCCGTGTAACAGGCCCTTCGGCCCTGGGCCCCCTTCCGTACGACCGTACGATGGGGGTGGTCCAGTGCCGTACTAGGAGGATGACCGTGGCGGATGAGCTCACCCCGGAGATCTCGGAGAACCCGGAGAACCCGGAGACCCCGGACGAGTCCGAAGAGCCGATCAAGCAGCGCAAGAACGGCCTGTACCCGGGCGTGTCCGACGAGCTGGCCGAGAACATGAAGTCCGGCTGGGCCGACACGGAGCTGCACGACCTGGAGCCGATCGCCCAGGCCGCCGAGACCGCCGCCCGCCGTGCCGCCCTGTCCGCCCGCTTCCCCGGCGAGCGCCTGGTGATCCCCGCGGGCAACCTGAAGACCCGCTCCAACGACACGGAGTACTCCTTCCGCGCCTCGGTCGAGTACGCGTACCTGACCGGCAACCAGACCGAGGACGGCGTCCTGGTCCTGGAGCCCCGCGGCGACGGCCACACCGCGACGATCTACCTGCTGCCGCGCTCGGACCGCGAGAACGGCGAGTTCTGGCTGAACGGACAGGGCGAGCTGTGGGTCGGCCGCCGCCACTCCCTCACCGAGGCCGGGACGCTGTACGGCATCCCCGCCTCCGACGTCCGCGAACTGGCCGACAGCCTGCGCGAGGCCACCGGCCCCGTGCGCGTCGTGCGCGGCTACGACGCCGGGATCGAGGCGGCCCTGACCGACAAGGTCACCGCCGAGCGCGACGAGGAACTGCGCGTCTTCCTCTCCGAGGCCCGCATCGTCAAGGACGAGTTCGAGATCGGCGAGCTGCAGAAAGCCGTCGACTCCACCGTGCGCGGCTTCGAGGACGTCGTGAAGGTCCTCGACAGGGCCGAGGCGACCAGCGAGCGCTACATCGAAGGAACCTTCTTCCTCCGCGCGCGCGTGGAAGGCAACGACGTCGGCTACGGCTCCATCTGCGCCGCGGGCCCGCACGCCTGCACCCTGCACTGGGTCCGCAACGACGGCCCGGTCCGCTCCGGCGACCTGCTGCTGCTCGACGCGGGCGTGGAGACGCACACCTACTACACCGCCGACGTCACCCGCACGCTGCCGGTCAACGGCACCTACAGCGAGCTGCAGAAGAAGATCTACGACGCCGTGTACGACGCCCAGGAGGCCGGCATCGCGGCAGTGAAGCCGGGCGCCAAGTACCGCGACTTCCACGACGCGTCCCAGCGCGTGCTGGCCGAGCGGCTCGTCGAGTGGGGCCTGGTCGAGGGCCCCGTCGAGCGCGTGCTGGAGCTGGGCCTGCAGCGCCGCTGGACGCTGCACGGCACCGGCCACATGCTCGGCATGGACGTCCACGACTGCGCCGCCGCGCGCGTCGAGTCGTACGTCGACGGCACGCTGGAGCCCGGCATGGTGCTCACCGTCGAGCCGGGCCTGTACTTCCAGGCCGACGACCTGACCGTGCCCGAGGGGTACCGGGGCATCGGTGTGCGCATCGAGGACGACATCCTCGTCACCGCCGACGGCAACCGGAACCTGTCCGCCGGGCTGCCGCGCCGGTCGGACGAGGTCGAGGAGTGGATGGCCGCGCTGAAGGGCTGACCCGCACCTGCCGTTCGACGGCCGGGCACCACGCGGGTGCCCGGCCGTCGGCGTGTCCGGACCCTGCCGTCACACCGCCACCAGCGGGGCGTTCTCGCGCCACTTGAGGACCTTGTCGAAGCTCACGACGGCACCGGCCCGCCCCGGCGCACTGCCGATGTGGACGTGGTCGGCCAGCTCCCGGATGAGACACAGGCCGCGACCGCTCTCCGCCTCCGGGGCCGCCGGGCGGATCACACCGTGCGGCCCGCCCGGAGCGGGGGCGGGAAAACCGGGGCCCGTGTCGGCGACCTCGATCCGGCACCGCTCGCCGTCCAGGTAGGCCGTGACGCGGTACGCCTCGCCCGGGCCGCCGGACCCGTCGTCCCCGCCGTGCTCGACGGCGTTCGCGCAGGCCTCGCTCAGCGCGACGGAGAGGTCGAAGGAGATGTCGGGGTCGACGCCCGCGGTCTCCATGGTGCCGATCAGCAGGCGGCGGGCCAGGGGCACGCTCGCAGCCTCGCGCCGCAAATGGAGTGACCACCAGATGCTCATGCTCCAGCCTCCCGGCCGCGGCTCGACATACCGATACGTATTGCCCCTCACGGCGTGGCGTAAGCACGCCGCACCCGTGACACCGCTCGTCTGGCGGATGCGTCGCCGCCGCCGACCGGTGTATGCGGGGCGGCCCGGAACAGAACGTGACCTTCGGTGCCTGTCCCCGCGTTCCGGTCGTACGGCATCTTGTGGACCTGCCGTACGGCGTGCGGGCCGTGAGTGCGATGATGAGCCCGCCATGACTGCCCCCCACCCGCCAACGGCGCGCTCCGGGAACGATCTCCGGATCCTGCGGGCCGCGGTGTTCGCCGCGGTCTGCGTCGTGCTGGCCGCGGCGGGGCACACCCTCGCCTCCTGCGCCACCGTTCCCCTGTGGTCGCTGGGCGCGGGGTTCCTCGGGGTGGTCCTGGTCGCCGCGCCGCTCGCCGGCCGCCGGCGCTCGCTGCCCGGCATCGCGGTACTGCTCACCGTCGGACAGACCGCGCTGCACACCCTGTTCGGCCTCGGCCAGCACGGCACCGCCGCGGCCACGGCCTCCGGTACGGCCGCCGCTTCCGGCGGCGGGGCGGGTGCGCTGTCCGACGCCTCCCTGGTCCAGCAGGCCGCACGCCTGGTCTGCGGGACCACCGCGGCGGCGATCAGCCCGACCCAGGCACAGCGGATCCTCACCGACGCGCGGATCGCGCCGGACGTCCCCACGGGTGCGGCGCACCATTCCGCCGACGCCCTGTCCACCGCGGGTGCCTCCGCCTCCCTGCTGCCGTCCCTGCCGATGCTGCTCGGGCACGTCCTCGCGGCCCTGGCCGCCGGCTGGCTGCTGCGGCGCGGGGACCTGGCCGTGGCCCGGCTCGTCGAACTGTCGGCGCACTCGGCCCAGTCCATGGCCGAAGCGGCCTTCGTCCGCGCCCTGCGCGCGGCGCTCTCCCTGGTGCGCGCCCTGCACGCCGGGCTGGCCGGCGCCCCCGGTACGGGTCCGCGCCCGCCGCGCCCCGGCCCGTGGATGCCGCCCCGGCCCCGTACCACCGCGCTCCAGCACACCGTCATCAGGCGCGGCCCGCCGAGTGACGCGTTCGCCCTCGCCGCCTGACACGACGCGACCACCGTCCCGCTCCGGGAGAGGCCGCCGTCGTGCGGCACGCGCGCGTGCGCGCATTCCTCCCGTCACTCGGCACCGGGCCAGCACCGGTGTCCCCACGAAGCGGAGTACTCCGTCCATGAAGGCTTCCCGTATCGCCGCCGCCGGCGCCGTGTCCGGCATCGCCGTCCTCGCCCTGTCCGCCCCCGCCTTCGCGCACGTCAGCGTGCAGCCGGAGGGCGCGGCCGCCAAGGGCGGCTACGCGGTCGTCGACTTCAAGGTCCCCAACGAGCGCGACAACGCCTCCACCACCAAGCTGGAGGTCAGCTTCCCCACCGACCACCCGCTGGCGTCCGTCATGCCGCAGCCGGTCCCCGGCTGGAAGGCCGACGTCACCAGGGCCAAGCCGGCCAAGCCGCTGGAGGCGCACGGCAAGCAGATCACCGAGGTCGTCACCAAGGTGACCTGGACCGCCGACGGCAAGGGTGTCGAGCCGGGTTACTTCCAGAAGTTCCCGGTCTCCATCGGCGCGCTGCCCGAGGACGCCGACCAGCTGGTGTTCAAGGCGATCCAGACGTACTCCAACAAGGAGGTCGTGCGCTGGATCGAGGTGCCGCAGGAGGGCCAGGACGAGCCCGACACCCCGGCACCCGTGCTCAAGCTCTCCGCCGCCGAGGACGACGCCCACGGCGCGTCGGGTGCCTCGGACGCCAAGGCCGACGACACCGGGGCGGCCGCACAGAACACCGCCGCCGACGCCTCCTCGTCGGACTCCGGCTCCGGCGACGGCAGTGACACCACCGCCCGGGTCCTCGGCATCGTCGGCATCGTCGTCGGTGCCGCGGGCGTCGCGTACGGCGTGCTGGCCGGCCGTCGGCGCAACTCCGGCGCGGCGGCGTAACAGCACCCGTGCCGGTGCGTCGGCGTGACCGCGTCGGCGCATCATCTCGTCCGGTGCGCGCCGGACACCGTCCGCCGGTCCTCCGGCGGACCCCGGCGCGCACCGGTGCACCTCACATCTGGGACATTTTTCTATGCGCAAGAAGACGTTCGCCACGGCCGCCCTGCTCGCCGCCGCCTCGCTGACGCTGTCCGCGTGCGGCAGCGGTGCCGACAGCGACAAGCCCGTGACCGTGGTCTCCGAGGACAACAGCCAGCAGGCCGCCACCGTCCTCGACAAGCCCTTCGAGAAGCCCGACCTGGTCCTCACCGACACCCGGGGCAAGAAGTACGACCTCCGCGAGCAGACCGCCGGCAAGCCCACCCTGATCTACTTCGGCTACACCCACTGCCCCGACGTCTGCCCGCTGACCATGAACAACATCGCCGTGGCCAAGAAGCAGCTCGCCCAGGCGGAGCAGGACAAACTCCGCGTCGTGTTCGTCAGCACCGACCCGGAGCGCGACACCCCGGCCGCGCTCGGCAAGTGGCTCAAGGGCATCGACCCGCAGATCGTCGGCCTCACCGGCGAATTCGACACCATCCAGGCCGGCGCCCGCACACTCGGCATCTCGATCGACCCGCCGACCAAGGACAAGGACGGCAAGATCGTCTCGACCCACGGCACCCAGGTCGTCGCCTTCTCCCCGAAGTCCGACGCGGGCTACGTCCTGTACGGCGAGGACGCCACGGTCGACGACTACACCAAGGACCTCCCCAAGCTCATCAAGGGGGAGAACCCGTGAGGCGGCCGGCGGGAAGCCCCGTGAGGCGGATCGCGGGAGGCCCCGTGAAGCGGTTCGCGGGAAGCCCCGTGAGGCGGTTCCCGGGGGGCCCCGTGGGGCGACGCCACGCCCTCGCCGCCGTCGCGGTGATCGGCGCCCTGGCACTCGCGGGGTGCGGCGGCTCGGACTCCGACTCCGATTCCGCGGCCTCCGGTGCCGAACTCTCGGTCGACGCCGCCTACATACCGCAGCCGGTCTCCGACTCGATGGCGGCCGGATTCCTCACGATCACCAACGAGGGCGGGTCGGCCGACGAACTGACCTCCGTCACCAGCGAGGCCGGCGAGGTCACCGTGCACGAGACCGTCGACGGGACCATGACGGAGGTCGACCGCCTCGAGGTCCCCGCGCACGGTCAACTCGTGTTCAAGAGCGGCGGAAACCACCTGATGTTCGAGAAGCTGAAGCAACAGCCGAAGCAGGGACAGTCCGTCACCGTCGAACTGCACTTCGCCCACTCCGACCCCGTCACGGTCAAGCTGCCCGTGAAGGCGGCCACCTACCAGCCCACCACCGGACACTCCGGGCACTCCGAAGACTCCGGACACTGAGGGAGGGACCACCTTGACGCAGACCATCGCCCCGCGCCTCCGGACCCTGGTGCTGCTGCTCCTGGCGGCGGCCTGCGCGCTGCTGGCCGGCGCCGGACCGGCCTCCGCGCACGCCGCGCTGACCGGCAGCGACCCCCGGGAGGGGGCGGTGGTCGACAGGGCTCCGGCCCAGGTGTCGCTCACCTTCTCCGAGTCGGTCTCCATGGACGACGACTCACTGCGCGTCCTCGACCCCAAGGGCAAGCGCGTCGACGACGGCAAGCCGTCCGGCACGGGCGGCACCACGTACTCCGTGAAACTGCACGCCGGGCTGCCCGACGGCACGTACACCGTGACCTACCAGGTCGTCTCCGCCGACAGCCACCCGGTCGCCGGCGCCTACACCTTCTCCGTCGGCGCCCCCTCCGAGACCTCGGTCGCCGTCTCCGGGCAGTCGGCCGGCGGCGGATTCGTCGGCGGGCTGTACGGCGTCGGACGGTACGTGTCGTACACCGGGTTCGCCGTGCTGGTGGGCGGCGCCGCCTTCGTCCTCGCCTGCTGGCCGCGCGGCTCCGGGGTGCGCGTCCTGCAGCGGGTCGTCGTCTCCGGGTGGCTCGCGCTGACCGCCGCCACCCTCCTGCTCCTTCTGCTGCGCGGCTCGTACACCGGTTCCGGGAAGTTCGCCGACGTCTTCGACCTCAACCTGCTCGGCGAGGTGCTGCAGACCAAGTCCGGCGCCGCGCTGGTCTCCCGGCTGCTGCTGCTCGCGGCGGCCGCGCTGTTCATCGCCGTGCTCTTCGGCGCGTACGACAAACGCGAGGACGAGGAGAAGCGGGACCTCACCTTCGGGCTCGCGGTCGGCGGGAGCGTCGTGGCGGCGGGCCTCGCCGCGACCTGGGCGATGTCCGAACACGCCTCCGTCGGCCTCCAGGCCGGGCTCGCCATGCCCGTCGACGTGGTCCACCTCATCGCCGTCGCCACCTGGCTCGGCGGACTCACCGCGCTGCTCGTCGCCCTGTACCGCGGCCCGGCGGACACACCGGTGCCCGCCCTCGCCGTACGCCGGTTCTCGCGCATCGCCTTCGGCAGCGTGATCGCGCTGGTGGTGACCGGCACCTACCAGTCCTGGCGCCAGCTCGGCTCCTGGACGGCCTTCACGGACACCCGGTACGGACAGCTGCTCCTGGTGAAGATCGGACTCGTCGCCGTGCTCGTCGGCGTCGCCTACTTCTCGCGGCGGTGGACGGCACAGCTGGCGGCGGCACCCGCCGTCATCGGGGCTTCGTCGGCTGCACGGCGCGCGGAGAAAAGGGCCGGGAAAGCGTCCGGAAAGGCGACCGGCAAGGCGACCGCGAAGGCGCTCACGAAGACGTCCGGGAACGCGTCCGCCAAGACGTCCGGGAACGCGAAGGTCGCGGAAAAGACGTCCGGCACCACGAAGGGCTCCGGCACCACGAAGACGTCCGGCACCGCGAAGGGCTCCGGCGGCTCCCAGCGCGCCGCTCAGCTCGCGCGGCAGCGCGCGGCCGTGGACGCGGCCCGGCAGAAGCGGCAGCGGGACGCCGATCCGCACCGCTTCGGACTGCGCCGCTCCGTACTCGCCGAGGCGGGTGTCGCCGTCGTCCTGCTCGTGGTCACCACCGTCCTCACGCAGACCGAGCCGGGCCGCACCGAGGAGGAGGCCAAGGCCGCCGCCGGGTCCTCCGCGGCCGCCTCCGCGCCCTCCACCGGCGCGGTGACGCTGGACATACCCTTCGACACCGGCAGCCAGAACGGCAAGGGAGTGGTACGGGTCGAACTCGACCCCGCCCGGGTCGGCGCCAACGACATGCACCTCTACGTCGAGCGCCCCGACGGCACCGCCTTCGACATTCCCGAGGTGAAGGTGGCCCTCACCCAGAAGGCCAAGGACATCGGGCCGCTGCCCGTCGCCCCCGACCACATCACCACCGGCCACTGGTCGGCGAGCGGAGTACAGATCCCGATGGCCGGAGACTGGGAAGTCGCCGTCACCGTGCGGACCTCCGACATCGACCAGGTCACCATCTCCAAGAACACGCAGATCGGCTGAACCGCACCATGGCTGACCAGTCCATTCCGCAGGCCCGAGACCCCGAGGCGACTCGTGGGACGCCCGGAGCACTCGACTCCGAGAACGCCGGGGCCGCCACCGCCCCCGAGGGCATCTCCCGCCGGCGGCTGATCGGCACCGCCGGTGCCACCGGGCTCGTCCTCGGCGCGGCGGGCGCCGCCGCGGGCTACGCCGCCGCACCCTCCTCCGCCGCCACCCCCCTCACCTCGCTCGG
This sequence comes from Streptomyces sp. CB09001, assembly GCF_003369795.1. NCBI lineage: Bacteria > Bacillati > Actinomycetota > Actinomycetes > Kitasatosporales > Streptomycetaceae > Streptomyces > Streptomyces sp. CB09001. Next base: position 3,665,003 of record NZ_CP026730.1, on the reverse strand, counting down.
CAGCGAGCGGGCGATGTTTCACGGGAAACATCAGCCCGGCATCACCACCCCCATGCAGGCGTGCGGGCACCTCGTCGCCTTCGACCTCGCGGCGGGCGCCGGCCGCAAGGAGGCCGCCGCGCTGCTGCGCCGCTGGTCCGACACCGCCCGGCGGCTGATGGCGGGCGAGCCCGCCGGAAGCCGTGACACGGACGTGGCCCGGGACGCCGGACCCTCCTCGCTGACCGTCACCTTCGGGTTCGGGCACAGCTTCTTCGGCCGGACCGGCCTGGAGAAGCAGCGCCCGGTCGCGCTCGACCCGCTCCCCGACTTCTCCTCCGACCATCTCGACAAGAACCGCAGCAACGGCGACCTGTGGGTGCAGATCGGCGCCGATGACGCGCTGGTGGCCTTCCACGCGCTGCGCGCGATCCAGCGGGATGCCGGGGCGGCCGCCCGCGTCCGCTGGCAGATGAACGGCTTCAACCGTTCCCCCGGCGCCACCGCCCACCCGATGACCGCCCGCAACCTCATGGGCCAGGTCGACGGCACCCGCAACCCGAAGCCCGGCGAGACCGACTTCGACCGGCGGATCTTCGTCCCCGAGGAGCCCGAGTCCGGGAACGGCGTGCCTGCCTGGATGGCGAACGGCTCCTACGTCGTCGTACGCCGCATCCGCATGCTCCTCGACGACTGGGAAAAGCTGTCGCTGAAGGACCAGGAGGACGTCATCGGGCGCCGCAAGTCCGACGGGGCACCGCTGTCCGGAGGGGGCGGGGCCACCGAGACGACGGAGATGGACCTGGAGAAGACCGACGCGTCCGGAGAGCTCGTCGTTCCGATCAACGCCCACGCCCGGATCACCCGCCCCGACCAGAACGGCGGCGCGGCGATGGTCCGCCGGCCCTTCTCGTACCACGACGGCTTCGACACCGACGGCGTCCCGGACGCCGGCCTGCTCTTCATCTGCTGGCAGGCCGATCCACTGCGGGGCTTCGTGCCCGTGCAGCGCAAGCTGGACCGGGGCGACGCGCTGTCGAAGTTCATCCGGCACGAGGCGAGCGGCCTGTTCGCGGTGCCGGGCGGGGCGTCGGAGGGAGAGTACGTGGGCCAGCCGCTGCTGGAGGGGTGAATCCGGGGGTCCGTCACCCCGCGGAGGGGCTTGTGCGAGACGCGTGAGCCGGGTGTCCCAGGGCCCATTAGGGTGAGGACATGCCAGCCAGTTACGCGTATCTCGGCCCTGAAGGCACCTTCACCGAAGTCGCCCTGCGCACTCTCCCGGAAACGGCGACCCGGGAACTGGTCCCGTACGTCTCCGTGCAGTCCGCGCTCGACGCGGTGCGCACCGGCGAGGCCGAGGCCGCGTTCGTGCCGATCGAGAACTCCGTCGAGGGCGGCATCACCACCACCCTGGACGAGCTGGTCGCGGGCCAGCCGCTGATGATCTACCGCGAGGTGCTGCTGTCCATCACCTTCGCCCTGCTGGCCCGCCCCGGCACCAAGCTGTCGGACATCAAGACGGTCACCGCCCACCCGGCCGCCCAGCCCCAGGTCCGCAACTGGATCAAGGCGCACCTCCCGGACGTCGCCTGGGAGTCGGCCGCCTCCAACGCGGACGGTGCCCGTCTGGTGCAGGAGGGGCGGTACGACGCCGCCTTCGCCGGTGAGTTCGCCGCGGAGCGCTACGGCCTGGAGGTGCTGGAGGCCGACATCCACGACGCGGAGAACGCCCAGACGCGCTTCGTGCTGGTGGGGCGGCCTGCCCGGCCCGCGGCACCGACCGGGGCGGACAAGACGTCCGTCGTGCTCTGGCAGCGCGACGACCACCCCGGCGGCCTGCGCGATCTGCTCGGCGAGTTCGCCACCCGGGGCATCAACCTGATGCTGCTCCAGTCCCGGCCCACCGGTGCCGGTATCGGCAACTACTGCTTCTGCATCGACGCCGAGGGACACATCTCCGACCGGCGGGTGGCGGACGCGTTGATGGGCCTGAAGCGCACCTGCCTCCAGGTGCGCTACCTGGGGTCGTACCCGCGTGCGGAGGTCACGCCCGCGGATGTGGACGCACTGCGACCGGGCACCTCCGACGAGGCGTTCGTGGCGGCGGCGGACTGGGTGGCACGCTGCCAGGACGGCCGGTTCTGACCGTCGGGCCCCTCCGCTGACGTCGGGTGCCGGCGTCGGGCGTATCTGCCGATTTTCGTTGTCCACAGAAGTTATCCACAGGTCCGCTTCTCGACCTGGGGACAAGTCGACAACGAAGTGGTATTCAGTCGACATATCCGCCTGCAGTCCCCCGCTTCGCCCACAGGGGTCCAGGTCACCCTTCGTCCACCTGTTTCTTGCCGCCCATCCTCCGGAGTGACACCGGGTGCCCCGTTTCCACTCGAAAGTGGGGCCCTGGAGGGTTTGGGCAGCCCGCCTCCAGGAATGAGGAAGGATCTCTTCCGTGCATCCACAGATCTTTCGCACAGCCTGTGGATAACTTTTCCCGACTGTGGATTCCTGTGGACAGTCACACTCCAAGTCCCGTTCTCCACAAGGGAATCCGGTCAACCCGACGCCCGTGCGGCGCCTCGTTCCGGGGATTCCGCAACGCTTCATTGACCGTGGGAGGGGACGTGCGGCCCGCGTACGGCAATAGTGGGTCGAGAGCCGACACCACGCACCGGTAGCCTTGACCACGTGATTGACCTTCGCCTGCTCCGTGAGGACCCCGACCGTGTGCGCGCCTCGCAGCGCGCCCGTGGAGAGGACGTCGCGCTCGTCGACTCCCTCCTGTCCGCCGACGAACGGCGCAGGTCGTCCGGCGTCCGTTTCGACGAGCTGCGTGCCGAGCAGAAGGGCCTCGGCAAGCTGATCGGCAAGGCCACCGGAGACGAGAAGGCCGAGCTGCTCAAGCGGGCCGAGCAGCTCAAGACCGACGTCAAGGCCGCCGACGCCGCGCGCGACGCGGCCGACGCCGAGACCCAGGAACTGCTCCAGCGGCTCGGCAACCTGGTCCACCCCGACGTACCCGTCGGCGGCGAGGAGGACTTCGTCACGCTGGAGACGCACGGCACGCACCGCGACTTCACCGCCGAGGGCTTCGAGCCCAAGGACCACCTGGAGCTGGGCCAGCTGCTCGGCGCCATCGACGTGGAGCGCGGCGCCAAGGTCTCCGGCTCGCGCTTCTACTTCCTGACCGGCGTGGGCGCCCTCCTGGAGCTGGCGCTGGTCAACGCGGCGATCGCGCAGGCCACGGCGGCCGGCTTCACGCCGATGCTGACCCCGGCACTGGTGCGCCCGCAGTCGATGGCCGGCACCGGCTTCCTCGGCCAGGCCGCCCAGGACGTCTACCACCTCGACAAGGACGACCTGTACCTGGTCGGCACGTCCGAGGTGCCACTCGCCGCGTACCACATGGACGAGATCCTGGACGGCGACCGCCTGCCGCTGCGCTACGCCGGCTTCTCGCCCTGCTTCCGCCGCGAGGCGGGCTCGCACGGCAAGGACACCCGGGGCATCTTCCGCGTGCACCAGTTCGACAAGGTCGAGATGTTCTCCTACGTCCTCCCCGAGGACTCGCAGGCCGAGCACCAGCGCCTGCTGGACTGGGAGAAGCAGTGGCTGACGTCGCTGGAGCTGCCGTTCCGGGTGATCGACGTGGCCTCGGCCGACCTGGGCTCCTCGGCCGCGCGCAAGTACGACTGCGAGGCGTGGATCCCGACCCAGGGCAAGTACCGCGAGCTGACCTCGACCTCGGACTGCACCGAGTTCCAGTCCCGTCGGCTGTCGATCCGCGTCCGCGAGGGCAAGAAGGTGCGCCCGCTGGCCACGCTCAACGGCACGCTGTGCGCCGTTCCGCGCACCATCGTGGCGATCCTGGAGAACCACCAGCAGGCCGACGGCTCGGTCCGCGTTCCCGAGGTGCTGCGCCCGTACCTGGGCGGCCGGGAGGTCCTGGAGCCGGTGGCCAAGTGACTGACACCGGCACCGCCGCGGTCCCCGGCACCGGCACCGGCGGGGGCTTCCCCTACCGGCTGATCGCGACCGACCTCGACGGCACGCTGCTGCGCGGCGACGACACCGTCTCGCAGCGCACCCGCGACGCACTCGCCACGGCCACCGCGGCGGGCGCGGCCCACATCGTGGTCACCGGGCGGGCGGTGCCGTGGACCCGGCACATCCTGGACGACCTCGGCTACGAGGGGCTGGCCGTCTGCGGTCAGGGCGCGCAGGTCTACCACGCCGGGGAGCACCGGCTGCTGACCTCCGTGACCCTGGACCGGCAGCTGGCCGGGGTGGCGCTGGCCAAGATCGAGGCGGAGACCGGTCCGCTGTATCTGGCGGCGAGCCGGGACGGTCTGGAGGGCGACGTGCTGGTCGGCCCGGGCTACGCGGTCGGGGGCGACCTGCCGGCCGTGCCGTTCACGGACGCCTCGGACCTGTGGTCGGCGCCGTTGAACAAGATCTACATCCAGCATCCGACCCTGTCGGACGACGAGCTGGCCGAGACCGCCCGCCGCGCCGCGGGTGGCTTCGTCACGGTCGTCATGGCCGGGGCGGGCGTGGTCGAGCTGTTGCCTCTGGGTCTGTCCAAGGCGACAGGTCTGTCGCTGGCGGCACGGCGGCTCGGTCTGAAGGCGGCGGACACGATCGCCTTCGGCGACATGCCCAACGACGTCCCGATGTTCGGCTGGGCGGCGCGGGGTGTCGCGATGGCCAACGCCCACGAGGAGCTGAAGGCGGTGGCCGACGAGGTGACGTCCTCCAACGACGAGGACGGCATCGCGGTGGTGCTGGAGCGTCTGTCGGCCTGATACCGACGCGGCGCCCGGCCCCTCGGCGTGGCCCCGGCACACGGTCCGGACGGCGCCGACGTCCCCGTCGGTCGGCCCACGCGGGGTGACCCGCGTGCTCGAAGCGGCCTCCCGTTGCGTCGGCACCGTCCGTCCTCGTGCATCCCCCACAGTGCCGCCGCGGGAAGCCGGGCGCCACCGATTAAAAGCGGACGTACGCCGCGTTACCGACGGCTCGCGGTCACTCCTCCCCGGCGAGGGTCAGGGAGCGCAGCTTCTGGCCGGCGTACCAGGTGGCGAGCACGGTCACCGCGGCGAGCAGCACCGTCGCGGTCGGCAGACCGACGTCGGAGGTCACCATGTCCCCGTCGGCGACCTTCTGGGCCACCGCCAGCGACCACTGCTGGACGCTCAGCGTGCGGGCCCCCGGCACCAGGGAGCCGAACAGGGCCTCCCAGACGAGGGCGTAGACGAGCCCGAAGACCACCGCGTGCCGGGACACCGTGCCCAGCAGCAGGAACAGCGCGGCGTAGGCGATGGAGGCGACCAACGCGGCGATCGTGTAGGCGATGGCGACCTGCTGGCCGTTGCCGTTGAGGATCAGGCCCGCGAGGAGCGTGGGCACGGCGGAGAAGACCATGGTCACGGCTATGGCGACGATCAGCTTGGTGAAGATGATCGTCGGCCGCTTGATCGGCTTGGACAGCAGATACACCACCGAGCCGTCGTCGATCTCGGGGCCGATGGCGCCGGTACCGGCGATGACGCCGATGATCGGCACCATGGTGGCGAGGGCGAACCCGCCCAGCACGTCGACCGAGGTCTGGTCGTCGGCCCCGGCGAGCGCGCGCACCGCGACGGCGATGACGAGCAGCAGCAGGGGGAGCACGCCCAGGATGAGGGCCCGGCGGCGGCCGAGCAGGGCCCGGTAGGTGAGTCGGGCGACTGTGGGGTCGTACATTCTTCGGCCTCCTACGCCGCGACGAGATACGAGAAGACGGACTCGAGGGACTCGTCGGACGGCGAGACCGTGAGCAGCCGGATGCCGTGGTCGCGGGCGACCTTCGGCAGCAGGACCGTGAACCGGCCGAAGTCGACTGCCTGGATGCGCAGGGCTCCCTCGGCGAGGTCGACCTCGATGCCGGACGTCGACGGGTCGGCGATCAGCGCGGCCGCGAGGGCCCGGTCGTCGCTGGAACGCACCAGGTAGCGGTGCGGCCGGTCGGTCATCAGGCGACGGATCTTGCGGAAGTCGCCGCTGGCCGCGTGGCGTCCGGCGACGATGACCTCGATGTGCCAGGCGAGCTGTTCGACCTCTTCCAGGATGTGCGAGGAGAACAGCACGGTGCGGCCCTCGTCACCCATGCGCCGCAGCAGGTCCATCAGCTGCATGCGCTGGCGCGGGTCCATGCCGTTGAACGGCTCGTCGAGCAGGAGCAGCGACGGCTGGTGGACGAGGGCGGACGCCATCTTCACGCGCTGGCGCATGCCCTTGGAGTACGTGGCGATCTTCCGGTCCTGGGCGTAGGCCATCTCCACGGTGGCGAGGGCCTCGTCGGCCGCCTTGGCCCCCAGCCCGTGCAGTTCGGCGTTGGCGAGGACGAACTCGCGGCCGGTGAGGAAGTCGTACATCGCCTCCCGCTCGGGGACGATGCCGATGTGCTTGTAGATGTCCTCGTTGCGCCAGACCGCCTGGCCGTCGAGGGTGACGCTGCCGGTGGAGGGGGCGAGGAAGCCGCCCATCATGTTGATGAGGGTGGACTTTCCGGCGCCGTTGGGGCCGAGCAGGCCGGTGACGCCGGGGCCGATCGTCATGGTGATGTCGTTGACGGCGACCACGTTGCCGAACCAGCGGGAGACGTGGTCGATGTTCAGCGTGGTCACAGTCCCACCTTCTTGTAGCGGCGCATCAGCATGCCGTAGGCGCCGGCGATCAGGCCGAGGGTGACGAGGACGTAGACGGCGCCCTCGCCGTTGCTCGGGCCGACCCCGCTGGGGAAGGCCGAGGTCGCTCCCAGGAAGGCCGATGAGACTCCGTCGATCAAGGTGATCGGCGAGAACAGGCCTATCCAGGCGACGGCTCCGGAGCTGCCCTGGACGTCCGCGATGGCCTGGAGCGTGGAGACCGCCCCGTAGGTGATGGTCAGGACTGCGATGACGGCCGCGATGCCGAAGCCGCGACGGGGGGTGACCGACGCGACGACCAGGCCGAGGCCGGCGAAGAGCAGGGAGAGCAGTGCCACGGAGACCAGCCCCTGGGCGAACCCCTTGGTCTGGTCCGCGAAGTCGAGTTTGGCGAGCAGCGCACCCACGTAGAGCACCAGCAGGGGTGCGGCGGTGAGGATGAACAGGGCCGAGGCCAGCGAGGCGTACTTGGCGCGCACGTAGTCGGAGGTCTCGATCGGCCGGGAGAAGTACAGCGGCACGGTCTTGAAGCGCAGGTCGCGCGAGACGGACTGGGGGGCCTGGGCCGCGACGTAGAGACTGATGACGGCCTGCAGGACGATCGCGTAGCGCGTGTAGTCCACGGGCAGGTCGTCGGCCTTGGTGGCGACGGCGACCGCGACCATGATGCCCGCCGGGAGGCACATCACCACGAACAGCAGCATCGGCAGCACCTTGGACTTGGCCGAGCGGCCGAGGCCGTAGGCACCGCGCAGGGACTGCGAGTACAGCGAACGGCGGGCGTAGGCGCGGCCGAGGCGGGGGCCGTCGTAACTGCGGTAGCCGATGTTGTGGATGCGGGTCTGGTCACCCGGCACCGTGGCTGTGGGCTGTTCAGCTGCCATGGCCGACCGCCTCCTTCCGTGCTGCGTCGCTGTCGGTGAAGACCTCCGAGATGTGGTGCCGGCGCTGCTCCATGCGCACCAGGCCGACGCCGAGGTCCGCTATGACGTCGCGGACCAGGTCGTAGGTCTCCTCGCCCGCCGAGGTGAGCAGCAGGACGTGGCCGGCGCCGGGCAGGCCGCTGCCGTCCTGGACGGTCACCCCGCGCGCGTCGAGCGCGTCGCGCACCGCGAGGGTGCCGTCGGGGTGGGCGTCGGTGTCGGTGACCTCGATCGCGAGGGTCGTGGTGGTCTGGGTGAAGTCCGTGGTGGAGCTGGAGCGCAGCAGCTTGCCGCCGTCCACGACGACGACGTGGTCGCAGGTGCGCTCGAGCTCGCCCAGCAGGTGCGAGGTGACCAGGACGGAGATGCCGAAGTCGGTGTGGATGCGGCGGATGAGGCCGAGCATCTCGTCGCGGCCGACCGGGTCGAGGCCGTTGGTCGGCTCGTCGAGGAAGACCAGCTGGGGGTCGTGGACGAGGGCCTGCGCGAGCTTCACACGCTGCTTCATGCCCGTCGAGTAGCCGCCGATGGGACGGTAGCGCTCCTCGTAGAGGCCGACGTGGCGCAGGGTGTCGGCGGTGCGCTCGCGGGCGGCGGTGGGCGGCAGGCCGGACATGCGTGCCATGTGGACGACGAACTCGGTGGCCGAGACGTCGGGTGGCAGGCAGTCGTGCTCCGGCATGTAGCCGACCCGCTCGCGGATGTCGGCGCCCTTGGTGGCGACATCGAGTCCGAGCACTTCGGCCCGGCCCTCGGTGGCGGAAGACAGACCCAGCAGGATCTTGATCAGGGTGGACTTGCCGGCGCCGTTGGCACCGACGAGTCCGGTCACACCGGGTCCGACGTCCACGGAGAGCCGGTCGAGCGCGGTCACCCGGGGGAACCGCTTGCTCAGGCTTTCGGTCGCGATCACAGTCACATCGATGACAGTAGTGACGTCCGCCACTGCGGTCGTCAGACCGCAGAGCCGTCTTGGCGTCAGTCTCGAGTAGTACGGGCCCGTAGGGGATGCCGTACCTGAGAGCCACGGCGCCGGCTTCCGAGTCCGCACCGACCACCCTATTGACGATGGGTCTAACAACTGGGAGATTCGGCGGCGTCACGTTACGGGCGAGTAGCACGGTCGGCGCGGACCGCGCCGGGACGGTGGGACGGGGGTGACACGGCATGGGTGGCACGACGGCGACGGCGACGGCGATGACGATGACGACGGCGACCGGACTCCGCGCGGGACTGCGGGGGTTCCGCGAGGTGCGGCGCCTCGCCTACGAGTGCGCCGACTCCGTGGCCGCCCGGCGGGAGCCGAGAATGCCGTTCATCCTGGACCTGGCACCCGTGTACCGGGGATGCACCGCCGACATCGGCCGCTCCGGGGCGCTCGGCCCGTACCGCTTCTCCGCCCACCCGCCCCGCGCGGGGCTGTGGGCGGTCGAACCCCGCCCCGGTCTCCGGGGTACGGGCGCGAAGTTCGAGGAGATCCTGGTCGTCACCGACTCCGCGGATCCCGAGGAGAGCGCCTTCTGGCTGGACGACGATCTGCCGCACGTGCGGCGCTGGGCGGAGGAGACATGACGGTGCTGGAGGGTGCGCGGGAGCGCCGGCTGCGCACGGGCGGGGTCGAGCTGTGCGTGGCGGAGCTGGGCGATCCGCGGCGGCCCACGGTCGTCCTGGTGCACGGCTACCCGGACAGCAAGGAGGTCTGGTCCGAGGTCGCCGCCCGCCTGGCCGGCCGCTTCCACGTGGTCCTCTACGACGTCCGCGGCCACGGCCGGTCCACCGCGCCGAGCCCGCTGCGGGGCGGGTTCACGCTGGAGAAGCTGACGGACGACTTCCTGGCGGTGGCCGACGCGGTCAGCCCTGACCGTCCCGTGCACCTGGTGGGCCACGACTGGGGCTCGGTGCAGTCCTGGGAGTTCGTCACGGTCAAGCGCACCGAGGGCCGCATCGCCTCCTTCACCTCGATGTCCGGACCCTCCCTCGACCACTTCGGGCACTGGATCAACAAGCGCCTCAGGCGTCCCACCCCGCGCCGGGTCGGACAGCTGCTCGGCCAGGGCGCCAAGTCCTGGTACGTCTACCTGCTCCACACCCCCGTGCTCCCGGAGCTGGCCTGGCGCGGCCCCCTCGGCAAGCGCTGGCCGGGCATCCTGGAGCGCCTCGAGAAGGTGCCCGGCGGCGACTACCCGACCCCGTCGCTGCCGTCGGACGCCGCACACGGGGCGTGGCTGTACCGGGACAACGTCCGGCCCCGGCTGCGCAGGCCGCGCGAGGACGCCTACGCGCACGCGCCCGTGCAGCTCATCACACCCCTCGGCGACGCCTTCCTGTCGGAGCGGCTCTACGACGGTCTTGAGCAGTGGGCGCCGTCGCTCACCCGGCGCACGCTGCCCGCGAAGCACTGGGTGCCGCGCACCCGGCCGGACCGGCTGGCGGACTGGATCACGGAGTTCGTCACCGCCACCGAGGACGGCCGGTCCGAGATCGCGGCGAACGGGAGGTACGCGGACCGCTTCGGCGGGCAGTTGGTCCTGGTCACCGGCGCGGGCAGCGGCATCGGGCGGGCGACGGCCTTCGCGTTCGCCGAGGCCGGCGCGCGCGTGGTGGCCGTCGACCGGGAGGCCGAGGCCGCCGCCCGGACCGCGGAGCTGTGCCGGCTGATCGGCGCGCCGGCCGCCTGGGCGGAGGCCGTGGACGTCTCCGACGAGCAGGCCATGGAGAAGCTGGCGGCCAGGGTCGCCGCCGAGTACGGCGTGGTGGACGTGCTCGTGAACAACGCCGGGATCGGGCTGTCCGGCTCCTTCTTCGACACCACGCCGGAGGACTGGAAGAAGGTCCTCGACGTCAACCTGTGGGGTGTGATCCACGGCTGCCGTCTGTTCGGCCGGCAGATGGCCGAGCGCGGGCAGGGCGGCCACATCGTCAACACCGCGTCGGCGGCGGCCTTCCAGCCCTCCAGGGTGCTGCCCGCCTACGCCACCTCCAAGGCGGCCGTGCTGATTCTGAGCGAGTGCCTGCGTGCCGAGCTGGCCGACCAGGGCATCGGCGTCACGGCGATCTGCCCCGGCCTGGTCAACACCAACATCACCTCCACGGCCCACTTCGCGGGCGTGGACGCCGAGGAGGAGAAGCGCCGGCAGCAGCGCGCCGCCCGGCTGTACGGGGCGCGCAACTATCCGCCGGAGAAGGTGGCGGACGCCGTACTGGAGGCGGTCGTGCGCAACCGGGCGGTGGTCCCGGTGACGCCGGAGGCGCGCGGTGCTCACCTCGTGTCCCGCTTCGCACCCCGGGTGCTGCGGCGCCTCGCCCGGGTGAAGCCGCCCCTGTAGTTTCCACAGGATCCCCCAACCATCCTGTGGATAACTCGACTTGACTGTGGATCAAACCCTGGCGCCAAAATCGATCGCGTGACACGCGTCTCACTAGGCAGGCTGGTGTCATGCAACAGGAACGCACGGTGAAGGTGTCCAAGTATCTGTCGAAGCACCTGCGCCACCAGCCGGAGAGGATCGGCCTCACGCTCGACGAGGGCGGCTGGGTCGAGATCGACACACTCGTCGCCGCGGCGGCCGCGCACGGCTTCCGCTTCACCCGCCAAGAGCTCGACCACGTGGTCGCCACCAACGACAAGCGGCGCTTCGCGGTGGAGGGGACCCGCATCCGGGCCAGCCAGGGCCACAGCATCGAGGTGGATCTCCAGCTGCCCGTGGCCACCCCGCCGCCGTACCTCTACCACGGGACCGTGGCCCGGCATCTGGAGGCCATTCGCGCCGAGGGCCTGCGGCCGATGAACCGGCACGACGTCCACCTCTCGCCGGACCGGGAGACCGCGACCCGGGTCGGAGCACGCCGTGGCCGGCCGGTCGTCCTCCCGGTGGACGCCGCCGCCATGCACCACGACGGACACCTCTTCCACGTCAGCGCGAACGGGGTCTGGCTGACGCAGCACGTGCCGTCCCGCTATCTGCGCTTTCCCGCTCCGCACTGACCCAGCATGATCGAAGGCATGGAGCACCTGCCCACCACCCAGGCCGCCGTCACCGCCCTCCGCGCCGTCGCCCAGGAGTACGCGCTGGAGATCGAGGTCACCGACGACATCGGCGCCGACCAGACCTCCCGCCACAGCGCCGCCGGGGTGGGAGTGACCACCGACACCGACGGCTCTCTCCCGCACGAGGCGTTCGTCGAGTTCGGCGGTGCTCCCCGGGTGAGCGTCCGGCTCTTCCACGAGGGCGATGCCCTGATCACCGTCGAGAACGTGGAGTTTCCTGATGTCGAACGCGACGACGTGCCCGCGTTCCTGCGCTCCGTCTTCGGCGGCCTCGCCCACGTCCACGGGCGCCGCTTTCCGCCCGGATACCGCCTGATCGTTCCGTTGCCGGGCGACCGGGCCCACAAGGAGCACGTGTCGATGCTCCTCCTCACCCCGTGGCTGAGCAGTCGCGTACGGTGACGACGGACGCTGTTTCACGTGAAACCGGGGGACGGCCGCTCAGGCTCGGAGACATGAGTCTGAGCCTGAGCACCGTGATCCTTCCGGAGAACCGTCTGGGCAGCGGGGTAGTGCCCGGACCTGATCGCACCAGAGAGCGCGTGTCCACCAGTCGTCCCTCTCCAGCCAATTCCGCTGCGGGAGTCTGGTCCGGTGTGATGTTGTGACGGGGGCCCGCCCCTGATTGACGCAGGGGCGGGCGTCCTATCGGCTCAGGACCTGGTCAGCCGGCGCATACGGTGAAGTCGACCGTGTCGCCCTTCTTGACGGTCTTCGGGGCGTGCGGGGACACGCCGAGCACCGAGCCCGGCTTGCAGCCCTTGACGGCCTTCTCGGTGACGGTGCCGAGCGTCGTCTGCGTCTTCTGCATGTACCTCTTGGCCTCGTACTGGCTCCAGCCCGCGAAGTCGATCGGGACGCTCTGGCCGTTGGAGAAGAGGTACAGCATGGTGGTGGCGTCGCTGCTGGTGGCGTCGCTGTTGGTGGCCGCGCTGTTGGTGGCCGCGCTGGTAGCCGCCGGGGTCGAGCTGCTGCCGCCGGCTACCGAGGTGGCCAGGGCGGTGCCCCCGCCCGCAGCGATGAGGGCGGCGGCAACGGCGGCGACGCCGATGGTGCGCCTGCGCCGGGTGCGGCGCAGGATCTGGGACGCGTCGAAGTCGGGGGCGTTGGCGGAGTTCGCGAATCGGTCCATGGCGTTCATCAGTTCCTCTTCGAAAGGTGTGCAGCCGGAAGGCCGTGCGTCGCCGTAAGAGGTCATCGGATTCCTTCCGTGTGCTGCCGTGGCGAAGGGGCGGAGAGCACGGGGATCTGACTTCTGAGTTTCTCGATCCCACGAGCCAGCTGGGAGCGCACCGTGCTGGGCGATATGCCCATGTCGGCTGCGATCTCGGTGTCGGAGAGGTCGTGGAAGTACCGCAGCACCACGACCGTGCGCATCCGCATGGGCAGTTGTTGCAGGGCGCGCACCAACTGGTCCCGGTTGTCCACCTGGCCGAACTCGTCTCCCGCAGCGGCCTTGTCGTCGCTCTCCGGATCGGAGGTCATGCCCAGACGGCGGAACCTGCGCCAGCGGTCGTTGGCCAGGTTCACCATGATCCGCCGCACATAGAGGTCCGGAGCGTCCTTCCCTGCGATGGTGCGCCATTTGCGGCAGGCCCGCTCCAGGGTCTCCTGGACCAGATCCTCCGCTGCCTCACGGTTGCCCGTCAGGACGAAGGCTCCCCGGAACAGCGCGGTCGACCTCGCGGCGACGAAAGCCTGGAAGTCCGTCTCCATACGCTCCTCCCTTCCTGTCACCCCTCCTCGACGTGAACACCGCCTCATCTGCTGCACGACTGCACTGAGACCTGGGTCACAGGCCTCGAAGCGGCGTCACCACCACAGGTCAAGGTCGTACGACGCGACCTCGTGCGCGACGTCCGTCGGCTCGGCCGACCGCCACGAGCCGCCCGCCCACAGGGATTAAGGTCACGGCATGCGTCTGAGCACTGTCATCCTGCCCATCCACCGCTGGGCCGAGGGCCGGAAGGTCTGGCGCCGGGCCGAGGAGCTCGGCTTCCACACCGCGTACACCTACGACCACCTGTCCTGGCGGAGCTTTCGAGATCAGTCGTGGTTCGGCGCTGTGCCGACTCTCACCGCAGCGGCTGCGGCTACGGAAAGCATCCGCATCGGCACCCTCGTCACCTCGCCGAACTTCCGGCACCCGGTGACGCTCGCCAAGGAACTGATCTCCCTCGACGACATCTCCGGCGGCCGGATCACCCTCGGCATAGGAGCGGGCGGCACCGGCTTCGACGCCACGGCGCTGGGCCAGGAGCCGTGGACGCCGCGCGAGCGGGCGGACCGGTTCGGCGAGTTCCTGCCGTTGCTCGACCGGCTGCTGACCGAGGACGCCGTGTCGTACGAGGGCGACTTCTACTCGGCACACGAGGCCCGCAACATCCCGGGGTGTGTACAGCGGCCCCGGCTGCCCTTCGCGGTGGCCGCGACCGGCCCGCGGGGTCTGGCGCTCGCCGCCCGTCACGGCCAGGCATGGGTGACCACCGGCGACCCGAAGCTGTTCGAGAACGGCACCCCCCAGCAGTCGGACCGGGCGCTGCGGCAGCAGGGCGACCGGCTGGCCGACGCCTGTGCCGCGATCGGCCGCGAGGCGGGCGAGCTGGAGCGGGTCCTCCTCACCGGCTTCACTCCGGAGCGCAGCCGCCCGCTGGAGTCCGTGGACGCGTTCGTGGACTTCGCCGGACGCCACCGCGACCTGGGCTTCACCGAGCTGGCCGTCCACTGGCCGATCCCCGACTCGGACTTCGCCGCCGACGAGAAGGTCTTCGAGCGGATCGCGATGGAGGCACTGGCCCAGCTGAAGGAATGAGGGCACGGAATCGAGCGGGGTGGGGAGCCGGGAGCGACTCGGAGCCAGGAGCGACTGGAAGCCGGGAGCGACCGGGCAGGCCGGGCAGGCCGGGAGCGACCGGGCAGGCCGGGCAGGCCGGGCAGGCCGGGCAGGCCGGGCAGGCCGGGCAGGCCGGGCAGGAGAGCCGTAGCTCACATATGTGCGGACCCGCGCACGGGCGTGCACGCATATGCGTGACAATGACCGGGTGACCTCAGCGACCCGACAGCCCGAGCCCCCGGCCGCCGCCACCCGCCCGCGACTCATCGCCACCGACCTCGACGGCACCCTGCTGCGCGACGACAAGTCGGTCTCCCCGCGTACGGTCGCCGCGCTGGCCGCCGCGGAGAAGGCGGGCCTCGAGGTCTTCTTCGTCACCGGACGCCCCGCCCGCTGGATGGACGTGGTCAGCGCCCACGTCCACGGGCATGGCCTCGCCATCTGCGGAAACGGTGCCGCCGTGGTCGACCTGCACGGCGGCCCCGGCAAACACAGGTTCGTGAAGGTCCGCGAGCTGCCCCAGGAGAACGCGCTGGACGCCGTACGGCTGCTGCGGGAGGCGGCGCCCGGCACGGTGTTCGCGGTCGAGCAGACGTACGGCTTCCACCAGGAGCCGGCGTACCCGAAACTGCACATGGAGGTCCCCGACGACCTTCTGCCCGCCGAGGAGATCCTGGCGCCGGGTGGGCGCGCCGCCACCGAGCCCGTCCTCAAGATCCTTGCCTTCCATCCGGAGCTCGACCCCGACGGCTTCCTCACGCTGGCCCGCCTCGCCGTCGGCGACCGCGCCAACGTCACCCGGTCCAGCCCCAGCTCCCTGCTGGAGATCAGCGGCCCCGACGTCTCCAAGGCCAGCACGCTCGCCCTGTGCTGCGCCGAGCGCGGCATCTCGCACGAGGAGGTCGTGGCCTTCGGCGACATGCCGAACGACGTCGAGATGCTCACCTGGGCGGGACGGTCGTACGCGATGGGCAACGCCCACCCGGACGTGATCGCCGCCGCGTCGGGGCGGACGGTCGCCAACAACGACGACGGGGTGGCGGTCGTGATCGAGCGGATGCTGGCGGACCTGCCCTGACCTCCCACCTCGGCGGACCGCCCGGTGCCGCCCCGCACCCGTGGCTGTCACAGCGGCACCCCGCGCTGTGACAGCCACGGCACCGGGTCCAGCGCCGAACCCATCTCCGGGGTGACCCGGACCTCGAAGTGCAGGTGGGGACCGGTGGAGTTGCCGGTGCTGCCGGACTGCCCGATCCACTGCCCGGCGTCGACCCGGTCGCCCTGGTCGACGGCGACGGCGGCAAGGTGCGCGTACTGCGTGTAGTAGCCGCCCGCGTGCTCGATGACGACCTGGATGCCGAAGGCCCCGCCGCAGGACACCTTCAGGACCCGGCCCGTGCCGACCGACCGCACCGGTGTCCCGACCGGCACCGCGAAGTCCTGGCCGGTGTGCCGGTGCGCCCACCGCGATCCGCCGCTGCCGAAGGACGCCGACAGCTCGTAGGCCTCGACCGGGGCCACCCAGGCCTGGCCCGAGGGCATGTCCGGCTGGTCGAGGCGGACCGCTCCGGGGCACGCGCCGGCCGCGACGGAGGAGTCCGCCTGCCCCTCCAGCCGTGACCGGACCGCCTCCAGCTTGCTCTCGATCTCCTTCTTCAGCTTCGCCAGGTCGGCGTTGCGCTTGTCCAGCGCCTGCCAGGCCGCCCGCGCCTTGGCCTCCTCGGCGGCGAGCCGGGCCTCGGCCCGCAGGTTCTGCCCGATGGCCCGGTCGACGGCCAGATTCGCTCGGGAGACGGCCCGCTGACCGCGCATCAGCTCCTCGGGGTCGTCGGCGAGGAGCATCCGCGCGGTGAGCGGAAGCCCGCCGTCGCGGTACTGGGCACGGGCGATACGCCCCAGGTCCTCGTGCATGGCATCGGTCCTCTGCCGTTGCCCGTCGAGCCGACGCTCGTACTCCAGGGCCCTCGACCGTTGCGCCTCGGCCTCTCGCCGCCCGTCCTCGTACTGCCGGGTGGCCTTCGCCGCGTCCTCGTACAGTCGCGCCACCTGCGGGCCGAGGCCGGTGCCGGGCCCGGCGTCCCCGTCCATGCCGTCGGTGGGGCGGGCGGCGAGCAGGGCCAGTGCGCACAGCAGCACCGGAACCAGCAGCGGACGTCGGCGGGATGAGCACATGTCAGCGATCGTGGACCTGCTCGGCGCCCGGGGTCTCGTTCAGGTCGTACGAGTGGGGGACCCGTTGCTGCACACAGCTCAGTGCGGCTGCTGCACACGGGGTAACGCGGCGTCGGCGGCGCTCAGTACGGCGCCTCCCACAGCACCGTCGTGCCACCCCCGTCCGCCCCGATGCCCGGCCCGAGCCGACTGGCGCCGCCCACGGTCTCGGCGCGGCGCTCCAGGTTGTGCAGGCCGCTGCGCCGACCGCCCTCGGGAACGCCGACACCGTCGTCCGCGACGGTCAGCCGGACGCCCGGCCGGCCGTCCGGCAGAGTCACCGTCGCGTCCACGACCACCTCGATCCGGCCGGCGTGGGCGTGCCGGAAGGCGTTGGACAGGGTTTCGCGCAGCGCGGCGATGAGGTTCTTGCCGGTCAGGTCGCCGACGGCGGTGTCGACCGGGCCGAGGAAGCGGTGCGAGGGCGTGAAGCCCAGCGGGGCGGCGGCCATGCTGATCTCGCGCAGTACACGGGTGCGCAGTCCCGTGGGCACCTCGGCGGGCTGCTGGAGCGCGAAGATCGCCGAGCGGATCTCCTGGATGGTGACGTCGAGTTCGTCGACGGCTCCACCGACCCCGTCGCGCACCTCGGGCACGGCCGACCTGCGCTGGGCGCTCTCCAGCATCATCCCCGTCGCGAACAGCCGCTGGATGACGAGATCGTGCAGGTCCCGGGCGATCCGGTCCCGGTCCTCGTACACGGCGAGCCGCTCCCGGTCACGCTGGGCCTCGGCCATCATGAGCGCCAGCGCGGCCTGCGAGGCGAACTGGTCGCCGAGCGCTCGCTCCGTCCGGGTGAACGGGCGCTCTCCCCGGGCGCGCGGCATGACCAGGCTCCCGAGGACCTTCCCGTCCCGGCACAGTGGCACCAGCATGACCGGACCGTAGGAGCGCGCCGGTCCGGCGTTCAGGCGCGGGTCGGTGGCGGCGTCGTCCACGAACACGGCGCGTCCGGCGAGCAGTTCCGCCACGATGCCGTTCTCCGGTGGGATGACCGCGCCAAGGGCGTTCGTGGGATGCGGTGCGTCGACGGCCACGATCTCCAGGCCGCCCCCGTCGGCCGGCAGCAGGACGATCCCGGCGGCCGCCCCGGAGAGGCGGCGGGCCTGCTCGGCGACGATCTGCAGGGCGTCGTCGGTGTCGCCGCCGGACAGCAGGGCGGTGGTGACGGCGACCGATCCGTCGATCCACCGCTCCCGCTGCTGGGCGGCCTCGTGCAGTCGCGCGTTGCCGATGGCGATACCGGCCTCCGTGGCCAGGACCCGGACCATGGCGAGGTCGTGGTCGTCGAAGGGCTCGCCCCCGTGCTTGTCGGTCAGGTAGAGGTTGCCGAAGATCTCGCCCTGCACCCGGATGGGAACCCCCAGGAAGCTGCGCATCGGCGGATGGTGCTCGGGAAAGCCGCACGAGCGCGGGTCCTGGGTCAGGTCGGTCACCCGGACCGGCTCGGGGGCGCGGATGAGCGCGCCGAGCAGTCCCCTGCGGCCGTCCGGGAGGCGGCCGACGCGCTGGACCGTCGCCTCGTCGAGGCCGTGGTGCACGAAGTCGGCGAGGCCGTCGCCGTCCTCGTCGGCGACGCCGATGGCCGCGTAGCGGGCGTGCGCCAGGTCGGCGGCCGTCTCGCAGATCCGGTGCAGGGTGGAGTGCAGCTCCAGTCCGCTGCCGACGGACCGCATCGCGTCCAGCAGTTTCGGCACCCGTGCCAGTAGTTCGGCCGAGGCTCCCGCACGGGGCGGCGGGGAACCGGGAGGCGGCGCCTGAGGCATGACCCCGAGCCTAATGAGACCTTTTTGTTCACGAAAGTCGTATTGCGGCATATTTTCGCGGACCCGTGGCCGGGTCGGCCGGTCACACCGCTCCCACCAGCAGTTCCGCGGCAGCCTCCCGTCCGGCCATCTCCCGCAGCGGCCCCGGAACGGCCGCCAGTTCCTCGTACGTACCACGCTGCACGACCCGACCGCGGTCCAGGACGATTACCTCGTCCACGGCCCGCAGCCCCGCGAGCCGGTGTGTGATCAGCAGGCTCGTACGGCCCTCGGTGGCGGCCAGCAGATCGGCGGTGAGCGCGTCGGCGGTCGGCAGGTCGAGGTGCTCGGCGGGCTCGTCGAGCACGAGGACGGGGAAGTCGGCGAGCAGCGCCCGGGCCAGGGCGAGCCGCTGGCGCTGACCGCCGGACAACCGGGCCCCGTGCTCGCCGACCAGCGTGTCCAGACCGTCGGGCACACTGTCGGCCCACTCCAGCAGCCGGGCCCGCGCCAGCGCGTCGCGCAGCTCGGCCTCGGTGGCGTCCTTCCTGGCCAGCAGCAGGTTCTCGCGCACCGAGCTGTCGAAGAGGTGCGCGTCCTGGGCGCACAGCCCGACGAGGCGCCGTACGTCGTCGCCGGCCAGGGCGTAGGCGTCGACACCGGCCAGCGTGTAGGAGCCCGCCGCCGAGTCGAGGAAGCGCAGCAGCACCTGGGCGAGGGTCGTCTTGCCGGACCCGGACGGACCGACCACGGCGACGCGGCGCCCCTTCTCCAGGGTCAGGTCCAGCCCCGCCAGCGCGTCCCTGTCCTGCCCGGGGTGACGCGCGGCCAGCCCTTCGAGGACCACCGGGAACGGCGAGGCGGGCGCCTGCCCGGGCCTCTCCGGCTCGCGCACCGGCTCCGGGGCGTCGAGCACCTCGTAGACGCGCTCGGCGCTCCTGTGCACACGCTGGCGGTACTGCACGGCGAGCGGCAGTCCGAGGACGGCCTCGAAGGCGGCCAGCGGGGTCAGGACGACGACGGCCATGGCCACGCCGGCGAGCCGGCCGTCGGCGACCGCCTGGATCCCGACGAGGGCGGCGCCCGCGACGGTCAGGCCGGAGACCAGCGCGGTGAGCCCGTCGCCCAGCGCGGTGGCCGTGGCGGCACGCGAGGCGATCCGGGTGAGGGCGCCGTCGGCCCGCCGCGCCTCGGCGGCACGACCGGGCAGGGCGCCGGTGACGGTCAGCTCGGCGGTACCGGTGAGCAGGTCCGTCACCCGGTTGGCGAGCACGCCCCTCGCGGGGGCAAGCCGGCGCTCCGCGCGCCGTGCCACGGCCGCGGTGAGGAGCGGAACACCGACACCGGCCGCGAGCAGGCCGACCGCGAGCACGACGCCCGCCTCCGGCAGCAGCCAGGCCGTGAACCCGACCGAGGCGGCGGAGACGACCAGCGCGCTTCCGGCGGGCAGCAGCCAGCGCAGCCAGTAGTCCTGCAAGGCGTCGACGTCGGTGACGAGCCGGGACAGCAGGTCGCCCCGGCGGCTGTGGCGCAGCCCCGCCGGGGCCAGCCGCTCCAGCCTCCGGTACACGGCGACCCGCGTGTCGGCCAGCATCCGCAGCACGGCGTCGTGCGACACCAGCCGCTCCGCGTAGCGGAACACGGCCCGCCCGATGCCGAAGGCCCGCGTCGCCGTCACGGCCACCATGAGGTACAGCACCGGCGGCTGCTCGGAGGCCCGCGAGATGAGGTACCCCGAGGTCGCCATCAGGCCGACGGCGCTGCCGAGTGCCAGGCTGCTGAGCAGCAGCGCCAGGCCGAGCCGCCCGCGCCGGGCGCCCGACATGGCGCGGACCCGGGGCAGCACGCCTCCCCGCACCATCGCGGCGGGCTCAGCGGGCCCGGCGGACGCGGAGCGCGGCTCGTCGAAGGAGTCCGGAGCGGCGGCGCGCGGGCTGACCTGCGCAGCGACCGGCGGCCCGCTGGTGTCCTCGGCCCCGGCGTCGCTCGCCGGCACGTCCAGCCGCACCACCCGGTCGGCGACCTCCAGCAGCGCCGGACGGTGCACCACCAGCAGGACCGTCCGCCCCTGTGCCAGCCTGCGGACCGCGTCCACGACCTCCGCCTCGGTGGCACCGTCCAGGGCCGCCGTCGGCTCGTCGAGCAGCAGCACCGGCCGGTCCGCGAGAAACGCCCGGGCCAGCGCCAGCCGCTGCAGCTGTCCCGCGGACAGACCGGTTCCGTCCTCCCCGAGGACGGTCGCCGTGCGCTCGGGCAGCGCGTCCACGAATTCCAGGGCGCCCGCGTCCCGCAGGGCCCGGCGCAGGGCGGTGTCGTCGGCGTCGGGCCGGGCCAGCCGTACGTTCTCCGCGATGGTGCCGGCGTACAGGTACGGGTGCTGCGGCACCCAGGCGACGCGGGTGTGCCACTGCGCGACATCGAGCGAGGCGAGGTCGGCTCCCCCTACCCGGACCCGCCCCCCGGCCGGGGACACGAAGCCGAGCAGGGCGTTCAGGAGCGTCGACTTGCCCGCCCCGCTGGGACCGACGAGTGCGACCGTCTCCCCGGGCTCGACGGTGAAGTCCACGTCCGTGACGGCCGCCGCGGCACGTCCGGGATAGCGGACCGTCACGCCCTCGAAGCGCAGCGCATTGTCCGCCGGAACCGGGCCGGTTCCCGACGCCGGTACCGGACGCTCCAGCACCGAGAAGATGTCCTCGGCGGCGGCGAGACCCTCGGCCGCCGCGTGGTACTGCGCCCCCACCTGCCGCAACGGCAGATAGGCCTCGGGTGCGAGGACCAGCACGACCAGGCCGTCGTACAGGGCCATGTCCCCGTGGACCAGGCGCATACCGATGGTGACGGCGACGAGGGCGACGGACAGCGTGGCCAGCAGTTCCAGCGCGAAGGACGACAGGAAGGCGATCCGCAGGGTGCGCATGGTCGCCTGGCGGTACTCGCCGGTGATGCGTTTGATCGACTCGGCCTGCGCCTTGGCCCGGCCGAAGACCTTCAGCGTGGGCAGCCCCGCGACCACGTCCAGGAAGTGTCCCGACAGCCGCGACAGCAGCCGCCACTGGCGGTCCATCCGGGACTGGGTGGCCCAGCCGATCAGCATCATGAAGACCGGGATGAGGGGGAGGGTGCCGACGACGATGGCCGCCGACACCCAGTCCTCGGTGACGATGCGGGCCAGCACCGCCACGGGCACGACCACCGCGAGGCCCAGTTGCGGAAGGTAGCGCGAGAAGTAGTCGTCGAGGGCGTCGACTCCCCTGGTGGCGAGGGCGACCAGGGAGCCGGTCCGCTGTCCGCCCAGCCAGCCGGGGCCGAGCGCGGTGGCCCGTTCCAGCAGTCGGCCCCGCAGCTCCGACTTGACCGCCGCGCTGGCCCGGTGCGCGGCCAGTTCGGTGAGCCAGCCGACCAGCGCCCGGCCGCAGGCGACGGCCACCAACAGCAGCAGCGGGGTGCGGAGTCCGGCGGCCGTCGTGCCGTGCTGGAAGGCGCCGACCACCACCTCGGCGACGAGCATGGCCTGGGCGACGAGCAGTCCGGCCCCGACGGTGCCCAGGACGACCACCGCCGCCAGGAAGAACCGCGTGGCGCGGGCGTACCGCAGAAGACGTGGATCGATGGGTTTCACGTGAAACAGGCCTTCCTGCCCGGCGGGATGCGTTCCAGCGTTTCGCAACGTTTCACGTGAAACGCACCCCAGGACTCAGTGCGCGGCGTCGGCGAGGTGCTGGGTGCCGATGCGCTTGCGGAACACCCAGTACGTCCAGCCCTGGTAGAGCAGGACGACGGGCGTGGCGATCACGGCCAGCCAGGTCATGATCTTCAGCGTGTAGGCGCTGGACGAGGCGTTGGTGACGGTGAGGCTCCAGTCCGCGTTCAGCGTCGACGGCATGACGTTCGGGAAGAGCGTCAGGAAGAGCATCGCCACGGCGGCCACGATGGTGACGCCGGACAGGGCGAACGACCAGCCCTCCCGCCCCGCCTGGTTCGTCATCAGCGCGGCGACCAGGGCGGCCACGGCCACCACGAGGGCGACCAGGCTCTTGGCGTCCCCGCTGGCGGCCTGCGTCCAGAGCAGGAAGGCGAGGGCCAGTACGGCCGTGACCAGACCGACCCGCAGCGCCAGGGTCCGCGCCCGCTCACGGATCTCACCGACGGTCTTGAGCGCGGTGAACACCGTGCCGTGGAAGGTGAACAGCGTCAGCGTCACCAGGCCGCCGAGGAGGGCGTACGGGTTGAGCAGGTCCCAGACCGAGCCGACGTACTCCAGGTTCCGGTCGATCTCCACGCCGTGGACGATGTTGCCGAAGGCCACGCCCCACAGGAACGCGGGGAGCAGCGAGGTCCAGAAGATCGCCGTCTCCCAGTTGCGCTGCCAGTTCTCCTCGGGCCGCTTCACGCGGTACTCGAAGGCGACCCCGCGGACGATCAGGCAGACCAGGATGACCAGCAGGGGAAGGTAGAACCCGGAGAAGAGCGTGGCGTACCACTCGGGGAAGGCGGCGAAGGTGGCACCGCCGGCCGTGAGCAGCCACACCTCGTTGCCGTCCCACACGGGCCCGATGGTGTTGATCAGCACCCGCTTCTCGGCCCGGTTGCGGGCGAGCAGCTTGGTGAGCACCCCCACCCCGAAGTCGAAGCCCTCCAGGAAGAAGTAGCCGGTCCACAGGACGGCGATCAGAACGAACCAGACGTCGTGC
Organism: Streptomyces sp. CB09001; assembly: GCF_003369795.1. Classification (NCBI taxonomy): domain Bacteria; kingdom Bacillati; phylum Actinomycetota; class Actinomycetes; order Kitasatosporales; family Streptomycetaceae; genus Streptomyces; species Streptomyces sp. CB09001. Next base: position 3,641,884 of record NZ_CP026730.1, on the reverse strand, counting down.
AGTTCCATGACTGTGCAGCTCCCTCGGCCTAGTACGAGAAGGCCATCGGCTTGTCGGCGTCACGGAGATCGCCGCCGATCTTCGTGGGCGGGTTGAGGTCGGCCTCGGTCAGCTCGGGCGGTCCGGCCTTCACGTACTTCGCCAGGAGCTTGACCTCGATGACGGCCAGGACGGCGTACAGCAGGGTGAAGACGGACATCGAGATGATGACCTCGGCAGTGGAGACACCGGGGGAGACGGCGTCCCGGGTCTGCATCACGCCGTAGACCACCCAGGGCTGCCGGCCCATCTCCGTGAAGATCCAGCCCCAGGAGTTGGCGATCAGCGGGAACGCCATCGTCCACAGCGCCAGCAGCCAGTACATCCGGGAGAGTTTCGCCCCGAGCGGCTTCCTCAGCAGCACCAGGTGCGGGACCTCGTCCTCCCCGGTACGCAGGGCCGGTGGCAGCAGGAAACGCTTCCGCGTCAGCCACAGGCCCAGCAGGCCGAGGGAGAAGGACGCCATGCCGAAGCCGATCATCCAGCGGAAGCCCCAGTAGGCGACGGGGACGATGGGCTTGTAGTCACCGGGCCCGAACTGCTCCTGGAGGGCCTTGTTGGTGTCGTTGATACCGGGCACGTAGGACTCGAAGTCGCTGTGGGCGAGGAAGGAGAGCAGTCCGGGGATCTCCAGGGCGACCTTGTTGTGTCCCTTGTCCACGTCCCCGTAGGCGAAGACCGAGAACGGTGCGGGCTTCTCGCCGTCCCACAGGGCCTCGGCGGCGGCCATCTTCATGGGCTGCTGCTCGTACATGACCTTGCCGAGGGTGTCGCCGCTGACCGCGGTGAGCAGGCCGCCGACCGCCAGGGTCACCAGGCCGAGCCGGAGCGAGGTCCGCATCACCGGGATGTGCTTCTTGCGCATCAGGTGGAAGGCGGCGATGCCGACCATGAAGGCGCCGCCCGTGAGGAAGGCCGCCGAGAAGCTGTGGAAGACCTGGTTGAGGGTGGTGTTCTGGGTGAGGACCTGCCAGAAGTCGGTGAGTTCGGCGCGGCCCTTCTCCTCGTTGATCCGGTAGCCGACGGGGTGCTGCATCCAGGAGTTGGCCGCGAGGATGAAGTAGGCCGACAGCAGGGTGCCGATCGAGACCATCCAGATGCAGGCCAGGTGGATCTTCTTGGGCAGCTTGTCCCAGCCGAAGATCCACAGGCCGATGAAGGTGGACTCGAAGAAGAAGGCGATCAGCGCCTCGAAGGCGAGCGGGGCACCGAAGACGTCACCGACGAAGCGGGAGTAGTCGGACCAGTTCATGCCGAACTGGAACTCCTGCACGATGCCGGTGACGACACCCATCGCGATGTTGATCAGGAAGAGCTTCCCCCAGAACTTCGTCGCCCTGAGGTACTTCTCCTTCTCCGTGCGGACCCAGGCGGTCTGCAGTCCGGCCGTGAGGGCGGCCAGCGAGATCGTCAGCGGGACGAACAGGAAGTGGTAGACGGTCGTGATGCCGAACTGCCATCGCGCCAGCGTCTCCGGCGCCAGAGCCAGGTCCACGTGGTCACTCTCCTCACATCGCCACACCGCCGTGGTCAGCGGCAGTTTGAGCGTGTTTGTCACACCCAGCGCGGGCGCAATCGGGACACGCTTGTGAACGCGTTCACATTCACAAGCAATTATGACCTACTGCTTTTCGACACCGGAAGGGGGGTCCCCTGTGACGTCAACCCCTCCGCCGGAACTTCAACAAACCGTTGAATTAGAGGGAGGGTGACGGCCTCGCGGCATGCGCAAGCGCGGGACGGCACCTGCCGTCCCGCGCTTCGTCGTCCCGACCCGTGCGGGGCTACAGCTCCTTGCGGAACTCCTCCGACACCTTCAGGAAGATGTCGTTCGCCTCGCTCTCCCCGACCGTCACGCGCACGCCCTCGCCCGCGAAGGGGCGGACGACCACGCCGGCCTGCTCACAGGCGTTCGCGAAGGCGAGCGTGCGCTCCCCCAGCCGCAGCCAGACGAAGTTGGCCTGGGTCTCCGGCACCGTCCAGCCCTGCGCGCGCAGCGCGTCGGCCACCCGCGTGCGCTCGCACACCAGGGAGCCGACCCGGCCGATCAGCTCGTCCTCCGCGCGCAGCGAGGCGATCGCCGCCTCCTGCGCGATCTGGCTGACCCCGAAGGGCACCGCCGTCTTGCGCAGCGCCGCCGCCACCGGCTCGTGGGCGATCGCGAACCCGACCCGCAGTCCCGCCAGGCCGTAGGCCTTGGAGAAGGTGCGCAGAACGCAGACGTTGGACCGCTCACGGTAGAACTCGACGCCGTCCGGAACCTCGGCGTCCCGGATGAACTCGCGGTAGGCCTCGTCCAGGACCACCAGCACGTCGCTCGGCACCCGGTCCAGGAACCGCTCCAGCTCGGCCCGCCGCACCACCGTGCCCGTGGGGTTGTTGGGGTTGCAGACGAAGATCAGGCGGGTGCGGTCGGTGATCGCGTCCGCCATGGCGTCCAGGTCGTGCACCTCGTCCGGCGTCAGCGGCACCTGCACGGACCTCGCGCCGCTGATCTGCGTGATGATCGGGTACGCCTCGAAGGAGCGCCAGGCGTAGATCACCTCGTCGCCGGGGCCCGAGGTCGCCTGGATCAGCTGCTGGGCCACACCGACCGAGCCGGTGCCGGTGGCCAGGTGGGCCAGGGGCACCCCGAAGCGGTCGGACAGCTCGGCCATCAGCGACGTGCAGGCCATGTCCGGGTAGCGGTTGAAGGAGGAAGCGGCGGCCGTCACCGTCTCCATCACTCCCGGCAGCGGCGGGTACGGGTTCTCGTTGGAGGACAGCTTGTAGGCCACCGGGCCGTCGGCCGCGGCGGGCTTGCCCGGCTTGTAGGTGGGAATCCCCTCCAGCTCGGCGCGCAGCTTGGGGCTCGTCTCGCTCACCGCAGTCCTCCTCGTGACCAGCACCGGCATCGAATACTTCTCACCTTATGAGGATTCACCGCCGCTGCGTATAGGCGGGAGAGACGGGAGAGGTGGGAGCAGACCTCGTTCGTCACACTGGCATCAGGGGCATCAGTGCACGAAGGCGCACGATTCGGGGGGCGCGCCGCACATATATCTACGCGCCGGTGGCTCGCGCCGTGGCGCGCATCCCTCGTGCAGGTGAGTTGAGACCTCTTCGCAACATCCGCCACCCCGCAGGCCCTCACTGGTCAACGCGCCAGGTAATGGGGTGGATGGGCTCAACTGGCTTACTTTCCAAGGCCGTTAAGCATTAATGATCTTGCAGAAACGTGACTGTCAACGCGTGCATATGCGTCCGCACTACCCCACCCCATGAGCCCTACTATCGGCTCGCCATGACAGCAGCAGGGAAGCACCAGGTGAGCCGCGCGGAAACCTCACGTCGAGGCAGTCGGCCGGGTCGGGCAGGCATCAGGGACGTGGCCGCCGCCGCCGGAGTATCCATCACTACCGTCTCCGACGCCCTCAACGGCAAGGGCCGACTCCCGGATGCCACCCGGCGCCATGTGCGCGAGGTCGCCGACCGACTGGGCTACCGGCCCTCGGCGGCCGCCCGCACACTCCGCACCGGCAAGTCCGGACTCATCGGCCTGACCGTGACGACGTACGGGGATGAACCTTTCACCTTCACCGAGTTCGCGTACTTCGCCGAGATGGCGCGCGCCGCCACGTCCGCCGCGCTCGCCCGCGGCTACGCCCTCGTCATCCTCCCGGCGACGTCCCGTCACGACGTGTGGTCCAACGTCGCGCTCGACGGCACGGTCGTCATCGACCCCTCGGACCACGACCCGGTCGTCAGCGAACTCGTCCGCCAGGGCCTGCCCGTCGTCTCCGACGGTCGCCCGGCCGGCTCACTGCCGGTCACCGCCTGGGTGGACAACGACCACGAGGCGGCCGTACTCGGCATCCTCGACCACCTCGCCGACGCGGGCGCCCGCAGGATCGGCCTGCTCACCGGTACCACGACCGACACGTACACCCATCTGTCGACCACCGCCTACCTGCGCTGGTGCGAGCGCGTCGGCCAGGACCCGGTCTACGAGGCCTACCCCGCGCACGACCCGTGCGCCGGCGCGGTCGCCGCCGACCGGCTGCTCGCCCGCCCCGACCGGCCCGACGCCGTATACGGGCTGTTCGATCCGAACGGCACCGACCTGCTCGCCGCCGCCCGCCGCTACGGCCTGCGCGTTCCCGAGGACCTGTTGCTGGTCTGCTGCAGCGAGTCCACCGTGTACGCCAGCACCGAGCCGCCCATCACCACCCTCTCGTTGAAGCCCCGCCGCATCGGCACCGCCGTGATCCAGGTCCTCATCGACGCGATCGAGGGGCTGCACTCCGACCAGCCGGTCGAGCAGGTCATACCGACCGAACTGATCGTGCGTACCTCGTCGCAGCGGCGCCCGCCGCGTACGACGGTCAGCCCACCGCGGTCGCCGGAGGGCGAGTAGGGGTCGTCCGGCACCCCCGGGACGCCGGATGCGGGACCGGGTCGCGGCCGTACGCACGACCCGGCCGACGCCCCCTGGAGCCCGGCAGCGCACCGCACGGCGGCGCGTCCCGGTCGCGGCGGGAAGCACGGTGGAACGGCGAAGCACGACGAAGAGCGGCGAGCTGCCCCGAAGAACGACGAAGAACGACGACGCGGAACGACGGCGAAACAGGGCGGCGAGGGCCACACCCGGCACGTCCGGAACACGGCAGAACCACGGCCGGGCCACGGTCGCGGGCGGGCGAAGCCGGGCCCAATCAGGGCGAAAGCCGCAGCGAACCGGAGTCCTGGCCTGATTCACCACCCCTGGGTCATCACACAGCGCGATCCGCATTCCTATGATGGGCCCACACACCGCGGGCCGCTGCGACCAGGCAGTCCGAAGCGGTGCAGATGCGGCGCGATGGTGGAGGGGTCGATGACTCAGGGGGCCGGTCAGGGACCCGAGGTGGAGCGGACGGCGACGGTGCGCGACTTCCGGGTACCCGCGTACGTCCACGAGACCGCTCCGTACGCTGCCCCCGGCACGCACACGGGCGAGTCCGCGCCTCCCTCCGAGGAGGAGCTCGAGGAGGCCCTTCCCGAGGGCTACACGCCCACGCAGCGCGATCTGCCCGTCATCCGTCGGGGTGACACGGTTCAGGTCACCGTCGAGCCGGCACCGGCGGCGGTGCAGCAGCCCGCCACCGGGCAGGGCCCCCTGTTCGTCGTCGGCGACGTGCACGGCTACCTGGACGAGCTGCTGGCCGCCCTGCGGGAGAAGGGCCTCGTCGACGACGCCGGCCAGTGGTGCGCGGGCACCTCCCGGCTGTGGTTCCTCGGCGACTTCACCGACCGCGGCCCGGACGGCATCGGCGTCATCGACCTGGTGATGCGGCTGTCCGCCGAGGCCGCCGCGGCCGGCGGCTACTGCAAGGCGCTGATGGGCAACCACGAGCTGCTGCTGCTCGGCGCCAAGCGCTTCGGCGACACGCCCGTCAACTCCGGGGCGGGCACCGCCACCTTCCAGGCCGCCTGGCTGCTGAACGGCGGCCAGAAGACCGACATGGACCGCCTGCAGGACCACCACCTGCAGTGGATGGCCCGCCTCGACGCCATGGAGGAGGTCGACGACCACCTCCTGGTCCACTCGGACGCCACGACCTACCTCGACTACGGCCGCTCCATCGAAGAGGTCAACGACACCGTCCGCGAGACGCTCACGCGCAACGACGCGGAGGAGGTGTGGGACCTGTTCCGCAAGTTCACCAAGCGCTTCTCCTTCCGCGACGAGGGCGGCGCCGACGCCGTGCGCTCACTGCTTGATACGTACGGCGGCACCCGGATCGTTCACGGTCACAGCCCCATCCCCTACCTGCTGGGCGAAGTCGGCTCCGAGGACGGCGAGGACGACACCCGCACCGTGGTCGAGGGACCGCACGTCTACGCGGAGGGCCTGGCCATCGCGATGGACGGCGGCGTGACCATGGCCGGAAAGCTGCTGGTCCAACAGCTTCCCTTGGACGTCTGACCGTTCACCGGACGGCTTTCGCGGGGGTACCGTTCGTACAGACCGGCACCCAATTTCTGGAAACCCCCTGTCACCGTCCGCCGTCACCGCTCTACCATCGGCTTATCCGTAGCAGGCTCCCCTCCGTTTCTGCCCGACGGCTCGTTGGCATGCGAGCCCCAAGCCCTACGGAGCATCGGGGGATGCACATGAACAGCGTTCCGCAGCACCTGCCGAGCGAGGACCGCCAAGAGTACGAGCGGATCCTCGACGAGGCGCTGCGCTCCGCACCACACCGCCCGGAGCTGGCCGCCGTCGGTCAGCGGCTCAACTCCGAACAACTGCGCACCATGGCACTCAACGCCACCGCCCTCATCACGGCGGCGGCCACGACCGAGTACCAGCACTACGTGAAGGTCCGCGAGGAACTGCGCCACCCGGCGCCCTCGGCACCGTCGCCCGCCACGCGCGAGTCAGGCTCCCAGGAGCAGGCCACCGGCGCGGGGGGACTGGCCGCCACCATGGGCGAGATGGCCGAGGCGACCGGTGCGGGGGCCGTCGCCGTCGTAGCCGTCCTGGCGCCGGTCCTGGCCGGCACGGCCGCGGCGATATTCCTGCTGGTCGGCTATCTCCTGAAGATGCTCGACCCGGGGCAGACCTTCGCCCAGACCATGCTCACCACGGGATGGGTGTTCGGCGCCGTGACCGCGGTGGCGATCCTCGTCGCCGCCGTGGGGCTACTGCTCACCGCACTGCGCAACCGCCCCTCGGCCGAGTCCGGCTTCTACAGCGCACGCGACGAGGAGGTGGCCCGAGCCAGGGACGCCTGGCACGAGGCCCTGCTGGAACGCGGCATACTGCCCTTCCTCCGGGAGGCGCTCAGCGACCCGGGCACGGCGGCACTGCGCCGCACCGCACCGGCCGCCCCGGGCAGCAGTCGTATGCCGCACCTGGGCTACGGCCGCCCCGGGTTCACCAGCCCCGACGGCGGGCCCGACGCGGGCCCGCGGCCGAGCTACTCGAGCCCGGACTACAGCAGCCCGGACTTCGGGGGCCCGGAACACCGGCCCGAATAGCCACCGGCACGGGCGGGCAGCGGTTCAGAGGATGCCCGCCCGGCCGGCGGCAGTGATCCAGGACGGGAACTCGGACAGCAGACGGTCGTACAGCTCCGGGTCCGGTACGGTGCCGATGTCGTCGACGGCGAAGAAGCCGACGTTGTCGACGCGACGGCCCGGCAGGGTGTCGAACCGCTCCAGCACCCCGTAGTTGGAGCGCCCGAGCCCGACGAACTGCCAGAAGACAGGCTCCTCCACGGCTTCCCGCAGCTCCCGCTCGATCTCGGCGTTGCGGTAGACACCGCCGTCGGAGAAGAACAGCACCAGCGTCGGGACCGGTGCCGGATCGGCCCGGACGAAGGCACGGACCTCGGCGATCACCTTCTGCTCCTCGTTCTGGATGCCGACCGCCCGCATGTCGACCTGATCGGGGTGCAGGCCCTTCTTCCTGCCCCGCCGGAACAGGCTGATCTCCCCCACCCGCACGTGCAGCCGCAGCCACTCGGGCAGCTCGCCCAGGCGCAGGTCGGGCAGGCGGGCCGGATGGGAGGCGAAGGTCCAGGCCTGCATCTCCCCGTCGTCGTCCAACTGCGCGGCGACGGCGGCCATCCGCTCCACGACGTCCGCTACGACGCCCTTGGAATAGAGGAAGGACATGGACCCGGAGGCGTCCAGTACGAGGACGACGCGCGCGGTGATCCCGGCCGCCCCGTGCTTGCTCAGGCTGACCGCGACCTGCTCCTTGCGCAGGGACAACCGCTTGCGCATGTCCACGGGCAGGCGCTCCTCGCCCTTGGTGAGCCGGGGGCCGGTGGCGGCCGGCGCCGGGGCCGAGGCCGGTGGCGGCGGCGGTACGGCCGTCGTCGGCCGGGCGGGCACCGGAGGAGCCGTCGGCGGGACGGTGGCCGGGGTGGCGGGCCCCGTCGGGGGAGCCTCGTCGTCGACGGTGATGCCGAAGTCGGTCGCCAGCCCCGCGAGCCCGGAGGCGTAGCCCTGCCCGACCGCACGGAATTTCCACGCCCCCTGGCGCCGGTACAACTCGCCGCCGACCAGCGCGGTCTCCGTACCGGCCGTGATGTCGAACCGGGCCAGTTCGGTACCGCTCGTGGCGTCCAGCAGCCGCAGCGACAGCCCCGGGACCCGGCCGAAGGTGCCGCCGTCCGCCGAGGCGCACAGGACGATGCGTTCGACCGCCGACTCGACCGCACTCAGATCCACTTCGACGGCATCGGTCGTGACACCCGCCTCCGTGCCGGGGCCGACCCGCTTGCCCAGGTGGCCCACCGCGCCGGACGTGTGACGGGGTTGGTTGTAGAAGACGAAGTCACCGTCGTCCCGCACCCGTCCGGCCGAGGTGAGCAGCAGGGCGGAGGCGTCGACCTCGGGGACGCCCGGTCCCGGGGACCACACGAGTTCGGCGCGCACCGCGGGGGAGTCGACGGCGACGTTGGCACCCTTGCTCAGGGAGGTGGCTGTCATGCGCCCAGTCTGCCGAGCAGGGCCCCTCCGCGGGGAGAGGGCCGACCCTGCGGCCTGTCCCCCTCCCCACGCGGGTGCACTCAGTCCGCGATCGGCAGGTACACGCGGTTGCCCGCCGCCGCGAACTCCTTCGACTTCTGCGCCATGCCCTCCTCGATCTCGCCCTTGCTGCCCCCGTGCTCCCGGCGAATGTCCTGCGAGATCTTCATCGAGCAGAACTTGGGCCCGCACATGGAACAGAAGTGAGCGGTCTTGGCGGGCTCGGCCGGCAGTGTCTCGTCGTGGAACTCCCGGGCCGTGTCCGGGTCGAGGGCCAGGTTGAACTGGTCCTCCCACCGGAACTCGAACCGGGCGTCCGACAGCGCGTCGTCCCACTCCTGTGCACCTGGGTGACCCTTGGCGAGGTCGGCGGCATGGGCGGCGATCTTGTAGGTGATGACGCCGGTCTTGACGTCGTCACGGTTGGGCAGGCCCAGGTGTTCCTTGGGCGTGACGTAGCAGAGCATGGCCGTGCCCCACCAGGCGATCATCGCGGCACCGATGCCGGAGGTGATGTGGTCGTACGCCGGCGCGACGTCCGTCGTCAGCGGGCCGAGCGTATAGAACGGAGCTTCATCGCAGATCTCCTGCTGAAGGTCGATGTTCTCCTTGATCTTGTGCATCGGGACATGTCCCGGGCCCTCGATCATGGTCTGTACGTTGCAACGCTTGGCGATCCGGTTGAGTTCCCCGAGCGTGCGCAACTCGGCGAACTGCGCCTCGTCGTTGGCGTCCGCGATCGACCCCGGACGCAGACCGTCGCCGAGGGAGTAGGTGACGTCGTAGGCGGCGAGGATCTCGCAGAGTTCCTCGAAGTTCTCGTAGAGGAACGACTCCTTGTGGTGCGCCAGGCACCACGCCGCCATGATCGATCCGCCGCGCGAGACGATGCCGGTCTTGCGGTTCGCGGTCAGGGGGACGTACGGCAGGCGCACGCCCGCGTGGACCGTCATGTAGTCCACACCCTGCTCGGCCTGTTCGATGACGGTGTCCTTGTAGATCTCCCAGGTCAGCTCCTCGGCACGGCCGTCGACCTTCTCCAGGGCCTGGTAGAGCGGCACGGTTCCGATGGGAACGGGGGAGTTGCGCAGGACCCACTCGCGGGTGGTGTGGATGTTGCGGCCGGTGGAGAGGTCCATGACCGTGTCCGCACCCCACCGGGTCGCCCAGGTCATCTTGTCCACCTCCTCCTCGATGGAGGACGTCACGGCCGAGTTGCCGATGTTGGCGTTGACCTTCACCAGGAACCGCTTGCCGATGATCATCGGCTCGATCTCGGGGTGGTTGACGTTGGCGGGCAGCACGGCACGTCCCGCGGCGATCTCCTCGCGGACCACCTCCGGGGAGACGTTCTCCCGGACGGCCACGTACTCCATCTCCGGCGTGATCTCGCCCCGTCGCGCGTAGGCGAGCTGCGTGACCGCGCTGCCGTCCCGGCCCCGGCGCGGCTGGCGCGGGCGTCCGGGGAAGACGGCATCGAGGTTGCGCAGGCCGCCGCGCGGCGAGGTGTGCTTGAGTCCGTCGTCCTCGGGACGGACGGGACGGCCCGCGTACTCCTCGGTGTCGCCGCGAGCGATGATCCAGTTCTCCCGCAGTGGCGCCAGTCCCCTGCGGACATCGGTGTCGACGAGTGGATCCGTGTACGGGCCCGAGGTGTCGTACAGCGTGACCGACTGCCCGTTGGTGAGGTGCACCTGACGGACCGGCACCCGCAGATCGGGGCGCGATCCCTCGACGTACGCCTTGTGCCAGCCGATGGACTTTCCGGCCTCCGTGGTCTCCGCGGTGTCCTCCTGTGCGGAGTCCTGCGTGGAGTCCTGCGTCGAGTGCTGTGCGGTGCTCTGTGCGGAGGCAGGCGTGCGTGCGTCCTTGATGGTCATGAGACCTACTCCCTACGCCGGCATTACCCGGTAACAGGTTCGGCGGTCGACGCAGCGGCTTCCGTCTGTCGACGCTTCGTGGGATACGTCACTCGACTTCGGTGACGTTTCCCGTGAAACATCGCTGGAACGGAGGTCAGCGCCCTCTCAGCCCGGTGCTCCGAGCTCCCGCGTGTACAAAGGTGCCTCCACGCTAGCCCCCATTCGGGCGCGGTGAACAGAGGGCCCCCCTCGTTCTTGCGATGATCGGGCGGTGACCACACCGCAGCATCCCTCCTTCCCGCCGCGCCGGCCCCGCCGGGGACCGAACGCCGAAGAGGGCGACGGCCGGGCAGCCGGCCACGTCCCCGGCGTCGCTGACGACGTGAACGCCGGCAGACATGAGGCGGGTTACGGGCACGATGCGGACCATGGACACGGCGCGGGCGGTGGACACGGCGCGGGCGGCGGGCACGGCGCGGGCGACGGACACGGCGGCGGGCACGGGCACTCGCACGGGCACGGACCGGCGGCTCCCGTCTCCCGGCATCTGCGGAAGGTCATCGCCGCGATCCTGATCCCCTTCACCGCGGCCGTACTGGTCGGGTTGGCGGTGCTGTGGCCGGGCGGCGCACCGCCGCACGAGCGCACCGGCGTCGGCTTCGACCGGCAGACGCAGCAGGCCACGGTCACCAAGGTGGTCGAACTGAGCTGCCAGTCCGTCAACGCCTCGGGCGGTGTCCCGACCGGCGACACATCCACCGCCGAGGGTTCCTCCGCGGTGCAGCAGGCGAAGGGCGACTGCAAACGGGCGACCATCCGCGTCGACACCGGCGACGACAAGGGCCGCACGTTCGACGAGATCGTGCAGCCGGACCAGTCACGGCAGTTGCACGAGGGGCAGGAGGTGGTGGTCGCCTACGAGCCCTCCGCGCCGAAGGACCTGCAGTACTCGGTGACCGACATCAACCGCAGGCTCCCCCTGGCCCTGCTCGCCGGCATCTTCGCCCTCGCCGTCGTGGTCGTCGGACGACTGCGCGGACTCATGGCGCTGGTTTCGCTGGCCATCAGCTTCCTGCTGCTGAACTTCTTCATCCTGCCCGCCATCCTGCAGGGCTCGAACCCCCTGGTCGTGGCGGTGATCGGGTCCAGCGCCATCATGCTGATCGCGTTGTACCTGTGCCACGGACTGTCGGCCCGCACCTCCGTGGCGGTGCTCGGCACCCTGATCTCGCTGCTGCTGATCGGCGTGCTCGGGTCGCTCTTCATCGGCTGGGCCGCGCTCACCGGCAACACGGACGACAACACCGGCCTCATCCACGGCCTGTACCCGTCCATCGACATGAGTGGTCTGCTGCTCGCCGGGGTCATCATCGGTTCGCTCGGTGTCCTCGACGACGTGACGGTCACCCAGACCTCGGCGGTGTGGGAACTGCACGAGGCCAACCCGACGATGGGCTGGCGCGGTCTGTACCGCGCGGGCATCCGCATCGGCCGCGACCACATCGCCTCGGTCGTGAACACGCTCGTCCTCGCCTACGCGGGCGCGGCGCTGCCCCTGCTGCTGCTGTTCTCGATCGCGCAGAGCGGTGTCGGGACCGTCGCCAACAGCGAGCTGGTCGCGGAGGAGATCGTGCGGACGCTGGTCGGCTCGATCGGGCTGGTGGCCTCCGTGCCGGTCACCACGGCCCTGGCCGCCCTGGTCGTGTCGGCGGACCGGCCGGCCGAACGACCGGCCCGGGCGGCGACGGCGGGTGGCGGGGCCAGTGCCCCGGCCCGTGGCGGGCGGGGCCGTCGCCGCAAGCGCTGACGCGTCCGGCGAAGCGTTACGCCACCACCGCCTGGCTGCCGGAACGGTTCAGCCCGCGCTCTGTTCCTCCGCCAGGATGCGGTCCAGGGCCTCGTCGAGGTGGCTGTCGAAGTCGGCGAGCGCACCCTCCTGGCCCAGCGGCACCAGCTTGTCGGTGCGGTCGAGGAAGGCCACCAGGGGCGCGGCGGAGGAACGGAACAGTGCCTGGTCGCTGCCGACCTGAAGGCGGATCAGCACCTCGGCCAGCGGCTCGGGCTCCACCGGTGCGATGCGTACGTCACCGTCGCCGCAGGGCCGGCCCACCCCGTCGACCAGCAGCTCCCGGCCGAAGGCCCAGGTCACCGGCGCGTCTCCGGGCAGATGGAAGGTCAGGCGTACGGCATAGGGATCCCGGGTCTCGTAGCGCAGTTCCACCGGGATGCGGAAAGAGAGCTCCTCGGACACGAGAAAGCTCATCATGACCTCTGCCTGTACGGACTCGCCCATTCGCCTACCCCGTCATTCGCCGTCGACTGTCCGGGAATCAAACCTCTAACACTGGTGGCATCTTGCTCAACGTACACACCAGATCACAAGGAGTGAGTTTTCAGATACTGATAGAGAGCGCGAGGGACCCCAGACGCCTCCCCACCTCGTTCTGCAGCCGCTGAGCCGCGGGGAGCAAACGGTCCGCCTGATGGAGGGGCAGTGAGATGGCCATCGTGGCGGCCGTGGTGCCGACGGTGATCGGGATCGCCGCGCAGACCGTCCCCAGCGCGTACTCCTGGCGCTCGGTCACCGGCGTCATCCGGCGCATGCGTTCCAGTCGCTTCAGGAGACTGTGGCCGTCACGCACCGTGTACGGAGTGAGGGGCTGCACCGGGTAGCGGTGCAGGTGGTCGCGGCGCGCGTCCTCGTCCAGCTGGGACAGCAGGCACTGTCCGATGGCGTGTGCGTGTCCCGTCTCCCGGAAGTCCGCCCACTCCTCGACCGCCGGATTGCCCGGGGTGTCGGAGACGCACATGACCTCGATCTCGCCGTCCCGGTACATGGCGTAGTACACGGGAACGCCGATCGCGTCGCGCCAGCGCGCCATGGTGTCCACCACCGTGCTGCGACGTTTCTGCTCGGCCCCGCTGCTGCTCAGCCGCTCGGCGGCCTCACCGAGGAAGAACAGTCCCTTCTCCCGGCGCAGATAGCCCTCGTGCACCAGGGTGCGCAGCAGGTGGTACGCCGTGGGCAAGGCCAGCCCCGTCTCGCGGGCCAGCTGTTTGGCGGGGGCTCCGTACTCGTGCTCCGCGACGCGCTCGAGCAGGCGCATCGCCCGCTGCACGGAGCCGATCAGAGTGGCGGACGGCGGGTCGGCGGAGGCCGGCGCGGGGGGTGTCCGAGGCGTCGAGCAGGGCTGCACGGGAGGGGCGTGCAGCTGAGCGAATGCGGTGTCAGCCGTGGCCAAGGGTCACTCCCGGAACGCGAGGTGGCAGCCCGTGCGGGGAACACGAGTGGGGGTGTACGCCGTTCGCGGAGTCACCCCCGCGTGGAGTTCCGGACTCTAACCGTCGGTCACCGCTCACCGACGCCCCGTCCGGGAAACTTCCCTCGCCCGAGGGAACCGGTGGTTCCTGTTACCGCCACCGGTGTCCCACCTCTCTCACCAGTCGCTGCGCGACGACGAGCTCGACATGAACTTGCGTACGACGTAGATCAGTCCGCCGACGAGCGCGACGAAGACCAGCAGCTTGAACAGCAGTCCGACCACGAACCCGACCACGCTGGCGATCAGCCCGCCGAACACGACCAGGGCGATGACCGGCACCGCGATCCACTTCACCCACCACGGCAGTCCCGTGAAGATCTCTCGCATCGCCCTTGCCTCACCTTTCGGGGAGCCCCAGGGAGTCTGGGGAATCCTCTGATGTCCTGCACTCGATGCTAGAGCCGCGAGCGCCATGGCGGGGGCCCCGCACCCCTTGTCTCCCCCTGACCGATCCCCTAGGGAACCCCGGCGTCGCGCGTCAGCTCTCCGGCGGAGAGAACACCACCAGAACCCGCAGGTCCTCGCTGATGTGATGGAACTTGTGGGCGACCCCGGCCGGAACGTAGACCACACTGCCCCGGGCGACCTGGGTGGTCTCCATGCCCACGGTGATCGCGGCCCGCCCGCTCACCACGAAGTACACCTCGTCCTGCGCGTGCGGCTTCTGCGGGTCGGTCGTGCCCGCGTCGAGGGCGTACAGACCGACCGACATGTTCCGCTCCCGCAGGAACTGCAGGTAGGCACCGTCGTTGGCGGCGCGCTCCGCCTCCAGTTCGTCCAGCCGGAATGCCTTCATCGCCTCGTCCGCCCCTGCCTCGCCGTTCGTGTCCGATCGCGTCTGCCACGATCAGACACATGAAGAATTTCCTAGTCAAGACGATCGCCAACGCCGGCGCCCTCGCCGTCGCCGTGTGGCTGCTGGACAAGATCACCCTGTCCGGGGGCAGCACCGGGGAGAAGGCCCTCACGCTGATCGTGGTCGCCCTGGTGTTCGGCCTGGTCAACATGGTCGTGAAGCCGATCGTGCAGGTGCTGACCTTCCCGCTGTTCATCCTGACCCTCGGCCTGTTCACGCTGGTGGTCAACGCGCTGATGCTGCTGCTCACGTCGTGGGTGGCCGACAAGCTCGACCTGAGCTTCCACGTGGACGGGTTCTGGACCGCCGTACTGGGCGGCCTGATCATCTCGATCGTCTCCTGGGCCCTCAACGCCTTCCTGCCCGACGGGGACTGATCCCGATGACCTACCGCGTCTGTTTCGTGTGCACGGGCAACATCTGCCGTTCCCCGATGGCCGAGGCGGTCTTCCACGCGCGCGTGGCGGACGTCGGGCTCGGCGACCGGGTCGAGGCCGACAGCGCCGGCACCGGCGGCTGGCACGAGGGCGAGGGGGCCGACCCGCGCACCGTGGCCGTGCTGGCGGAGCACGGGTACGCCCTCGATCACACGGCCCGGCAGTTCCAGCAGTCCTGGTTCTCCCGTCTCGACCTGGTCGTCGCCCTCGACGCCGGTCACCTGAGGGCGCTGCGGCGTCTCGCCCCCACGGAGCGGGACGCGGCCAAGGTGCGTCTGCTGCGGTCGTACGACCCCGCGGCCAGGGGCGATGACCTGGACGTCCCGGACCCGTACTACGGGGGCCGGGACGGCTTCGAGGAATGCCTTGAGATGGTGGAGGCGGCGAGCACCGGACTGCTCGCCGCGGTACGCGAGCAAGTGGAAGGACGGGCGGCATGAGTGATTCCGCTACGAACGACGGCTCCGGTGGGAGCGCGGAGAGATCCGCCACCGGCACCGGTGACGGCACGCGCGCGGTGCGGGCCGGGCTGCCCGAACCGGTCAAACACGAGCCCACCCTGCCCGGCCCGGTGTTCGCCGCCCATTTCCACCTGCCGGGCGACCCGACCGGGCCGTACACCTACGGCCGCGACGAGAATCCGACCTGGACCCATCTCGAGCGCGCCATCGGCGAGCTGGAGGCTCCGGGACGGTCCGACGCGGAGACCATCGTCTTCGCCTCGGGCATGGCCGCGATCTCCGCCGTGCTCTTCTCGCAGCTGCGCGCCGGCGACACGGCCGTCCTGCCCGACGACGGCTACCAGGCGCTGCCTCTGGTCCGTGCGCAGCTGGAGGCGTACGGCATCGAGGTGCGCACCGCGCCGACCGGCCGGGACGCCCAGCTCGACGTCCTGGACGGGGCGAAGCTGCTGTGGATCGAGACGCCGTCGAACCCCGGCCTCGACGTGTGCGACGTACGGCGGCTCGTCGAGGCGGCGCACGCGGGCGGTGCCCTGGTCGCCGTCGACAACACCCTCGCCACACCGCTCGGGCAGCGCCCGCTGGAGCTCGGCGCGGACTTCTCGGTGGCCAGCGGAACCAAGCAGCTCACCGGCCACGGAGACGTCCTGCTGGGCTACGTGGCCGGCCGCGACACCGGAGCGATGGCCGCCGTTCGGCGCTGGCGCAAGATCGTCGGTGCGATTCCCGGCCCCATGGAGGCCTGGCTCGCCCACCGCTCGATCGCCACCCTCCAGCTGCGCGTGGACCGGCAGGACGCCACCGCGCTCAAGGTGGCCGAAGCCCTCCGGACGCGGTCCGAGATCACCGGCCTGCGGTACCCCGGACTGCCCGACGACCCGTCCCACAAGGTCGCCTCGCAGCAGATGCTGCGCTACGGCTGTGTCGTCTCCTTCACGCTGCCCTCGCGCGCGCGTGCCGATCGTTTCCTCGACGCGCTGCGCCTCGTCGAGGGCGCGACGAGCTTCGGCGGGGTGCGATCCACCGCGGAGCGGCGCGGGCGATGGGGCGGCGACGCGGTGCCGGAGGGCTTCATCCGGCTCTCCGTCGGCGCGGAGGACCCCGACGACCTGGTGGCGGATCTGCTGCGTGCGCTGGACGAAACGACGGAATGACGTCGGCTCAATGACGTCGGCGGACGTCGACGGACGGTCCGAGCCTCCCCCCTCGTGGCTCGGACCGTCCTCCGGTTCCGCGCGCGAAGAACCGCGCGCACAAGGCTAGTTGACTCAGTGTCAGTGTCCAATCACGGTAGCGACAGCGACCTATCGACTTATTTATAGTTGGGCACGGGCGGGGGCTGGAGAAGAACAGAAGAGGGGACGGGTTTTCCGTGGATCTGGCCTTGCTCCGCACGTTCGTCACCGTGCACCGGTCCGGTTCCTTCACCCGCGCGGCCGCTCTGCTCGGCCTCTCGCAGCCCGCCGTCACCTCGCAGATCCGCACGCTGGAGCGTCAGCTCGGCCGCCCGCTGTTCCTTCGACAGGCCCGCGGCGTGACCCCGACGACCATCGGCGACGAACTCGCCCACAAGGCCGCACCGCATCTCGACGCCCTGGTGGAGATCGCCGAGACCGGACTGGAGGACGACTCCTCCCTGCGGACCCTGCACCTGGCCGGACCGCCCGAGTTCACCGCCGAACGGGCACTGCCCGCGCTCGGCGAACTCACCGGCGAGGACGGCCAGGCCTTCGCCCTGCGCGCCTCGTTCGGGAACGCCGAGGAGACCCTGGAGGGCCTGGCCGCCGGGCATCACGATCTGGCCATCGGAACGGCTCGTCCACGCGGGGCGCTGCTCACCGCGACTCCGCTCTGCGACGAAGTGCACGTCCTGGTCGCCACGCCGCACTGGGCGGAGCGCGCGGGCGTCGAAGAAGCACGCGACACCGATGCTCCCGCCCTGAAACACGTCCCCGTGGTCGAAGTGCACGAGTCACTGCCCTTTGTCTCCCGTTACTGGGCCTCCGTCTTCGACTCCCGTCCGGCCGCCCCGGCCACGGTCGTCGCCCCCGACCTGCGTGCAGTTCTCGCCTGCGCGGTCGCGGGCGCCGGGCTGGCCGTCCTGCCCCGCTATCTGTGCGCGGAGGCGCTGGAGCGCGGTGACGTCGTCGCCCTGCACGATCCGCCGGTGCCGCCGCTGCGGACATACTTCCTGGTGGTGCGCGCCGGCACGGTGGCGGTGCCGCGCATCGCCCGGGCCCACGAGTGGCTGCTGCGCGCGGCAGCCGACTGGAACTGAGCCGGCGGACTCACGAACCGGTCGCGCGCCACGATGTTTCACGTGGAACCAGCCGGGCCACATTTCTCCCATGACCGTCCGACCCGTGGTCAAGCGCACCGCTCGCGCCGTCCTGCTGGACGGCGGCCACCTGATCCTGATCAAGCGGACCAAGCCCGGCGTCGACCCCTACTGGGTCACTCCCGGCGGCGGGGTCGAGCCGGACGACACCACCGTCGTGGACGCCCTGCACCGCGAGGTGTACGAGGAACTCGGCGCCAAGATCAGCGACGTGGTGCCCTGCTTCGTCGACACCGTCGAGCACATCGGCGAGGACGGCGGCGCGACCGGCGTGAAGGTGCAGCACTTCTTCGTCTGTCACCTGGAATCCATGGATCCGTCCCTGCGTCACGGTCCCGAGGTCGACGAGCCGGCCGGTGAGTACGAGATCGTCAGAGTGCCCTTCACCCGGGTCGGGATCGCCTCCGTCCACCTCGTGCCGTTGTCCCTGCGGCACTACCTGGACGGCAACATCGAAGGTGTACGTGCTCTGCACGCCCCCGACCTCGGCTGAACCGACTTGGCCGAAAGCTCGCAGGTTCCACCGGAAAGAGGTGGACGCGGGAGGCCGCCGTCGGACAGCCTGACCTGCGTGCCGACACCTTTCCTCGCCTCTGCTCCGATCCGCCGTCTGACGCTGCGCGATCTCACCGCCTGCGCCGACCTGTCCGAGGACCGGGGGTGGCCGCGCGAGGAGCACAAGTGGGGGTTCCTCCTCACGGCCGGACAGGGGTACGGCATCGACGACCCCGGCGGCGGTCTGGTCGCCGCCTGCACCGTCACCGAGTACGGACCGCAGGAACGCCCCTCGCTCGCCGCCATCGGCATGGTGCTGGTCGCCGAGCGGCACGCCCGTCAGGGCGTCGGACGCCGTCTGATGCGGCACATCGTCTCCGGGCTGGGCACCCTTCCGCTGACCCTGCACGCGACGCCGTACGGCCGGCCGCTCTACGAGGAGCTCGGTTTCAAGGTGACGGGCGGGGCGGAGATGGTGCGGGGCCGTTTCGTCCCGGGCGGGCCGGAATCGAAGACCGCCACCCGCGCGGCCACCGCCGAGGACCTCGCCGCCGTCCTCCGGCTCGACGAGGAGGTCTTCGGTGCGGACCGCACCCCCATCCTCACGCGGCTGCCGGCCTTCGCCGACCAGTTGCGCGTCGCCGAGGAGGGCGGCCGGATCATCGGATACGCCGCGGCCTGGCCGAACATGGACACCCACGTGGTGGGCCCACTGATCGCCCGTGACACCGAGACGGCCAAGGCTCTGATCGGCTCGCTCGCCGCCCGCACCGACCGACCGCTGCGCACGGACATCGACGTACGGCACCAGGAGCTGCTGGAGTGGGTGAGGGAGCGAGGCCTCTCCTCGGTCGCCCCCAACGCGGTCATGACCTACGGGATCACCGAGCTGCCCGGGGACTGGACCCGGCGCTTCGCGCCGCTGACGGTGGCGGCGGGCTGACTCCGGCGGGTGGGGCCTCCAAAACGACGCGACCGGTTCCCGGGTCTCTCGGGAACCGGCGGTCGGGTCGGCGGCCGCGCCGCCGACCGCTGGACGGCTGTTGCCGTCGCACGAGGGTCAGGCGAGCGCCCGTGCGGCGGCCGAGGCGAAGCCGTGGTCCTGGTCGGGCGCGCCGCCGCCCACACCGATCGCTCCGATCAGCCGGCCGTCGCGGTGCAGGGGCACGCCGCCCGCGAGGAACAGCAGCGGCCGGTCGAGGGCGGTGGGCAGGGTGTGGAAGAGGCCTCCGGGCTGCACGGCGTCGACCAGGTCAGCGGTGGGAGCGTTCAGCTGGAGCGCCGTGTAGGCCTTGCGCGTGCTGGTCTCCCCGGAGATCAGCACGGCCCGGTCGTCGCGCCGGAAGGCGAGCAGGTGCCCCCCGGCGTCGAGGACGGTGACGCTGACGGTGACACCGGCCGCCTCGGCCGCGCGGTGGGCCGCGGTGACGAGCGCTTCGGCGTCCTGGATCGTCAGCGGGGTGACAGTGGTGGTGCTCATGGGTCCTTCTCCTTGGCTGTGCCGAGCGGTGCGGTGCCTCGGTGGTCGTCGAGGCGGTGGTGGTGTGGGGACGGCCCTGGCCCCGTGTCCCGGGGGCCGGGGTGGGTGGCTCAGTGGTGGACGACGGCTGCCTGCTGCTCGGTGGAGGACACGGACCCCGCGACGACCGTGCCGCGAGCGCTCCCGCGCCGTTCCAGGGCGGCCAAGAGGACGGCGAGGACCAGCGCGGCGGCGGCGAGCACGGCGCCGACCCAGTTGGGGGCGGTGTATCCGAAGCCGGCCGCGATCACGACCCCGCCCAGCCATGCGGAGAGGGCGTTGCCGAGGTTGAAGGCGCCGATGTTCACCGCGGAGGCCAGCGTCGGGGCGCCGTGCGCGTGGTCCAGGACGCGCTTCTGCAGCGGAGGGACGGTGGCGAAGCCCAGGGCCCCGATCAGGACGATGGTCACGGCGGACGCGATCTTGTCGTGCGCGGTGAGGGTGAAGAGGGCGAGTACGACGGACAGGGCGCCCAGGGAGATGTACAGCATGGGCATCAAGGCGCGGTCGGCGAACCGGCCGCCGACGAGGTTGCCGCCGACCATGCCGAGGCCGAAGAGGACCAGCAGCCAGGTGACCGAGCCGTCGGCGAAGCCCGCGACATGGGTCATCATCGGCGCGATGTAGGTGATCGCCGCGAAGACCCCGCCGAATCCGAGAACGGTCATCGCCATCGCGAGCAGGACCTGCACGTTCTTGAAAGCGGCCATTTCGTGGCGCAGCCGCACGCCCTCGGCCCTGGGCACGTCGGGGACCAGCTTGGCGACTCCGGCCAGGCCGACGACTCCGAGCGCGGCGACGACGGCGAAGGTGACGCGCCAGCCGACGGACTGCCCGATCAGCGTGCCCAGCGGGACGCCGACGACATTGGCGACGGTCAGTCCGGTGAACATCATCGCGATGGCGCCGGCCTTCTTGTGCGGAGCGACCAGGCCGGCCGCCACGACCGATCCGATGCCGAAGAAGGCGCCATGGGCGAGCGAGGCGACCACGCGGCCGATCAGCATGACCGAGAAGGCGGGGGCGAGGGCGGAGAGCAGGTTGCCGACGATGAACAGGCCCATCAGCAGCATCAGCATCCGCTTGCGCGGAACCCTGGTGCCGAGCACGGTCATCAGCGGGGCGCCGAACATCACACCGAGCGCGTATCCGGTCACCAGGTAGCCGGCGGTGGGGATGGAGACCCCGTAGTCGCTCGCGACCTCGGGCAGCAAGCCCATGATCACGAACTCGGTCGTTCCTATCCCGAAGGCCCCGATCGCGAGGGCCAGAAGCGCGAGAGGCATGGAGGAGTACACCTTCCCAAACGATTGCAGGAGCGCTTTGCGTTCGCTCACAATAATTGCACACGCGGGCAATATGCAAGCGCCGACAATCGCGCGACTGGTCTACCCTGGTGTGAGCCGCTCCTGGACGGAGGATCCACATGACAGCGACGGACCCCGCGCTCACCGCCCTCTCCCAGGGCTGGTGCGCCCTCTCCCTGCTGCACGGGAGGATCGAGGCACACATCGAGCGCGCTCTGCAGACCGGGCACGACCTGAGCGTCCGCGAGTACTCCCTGCTCGACGTGCTCAGCCGCCAGCACGACGGCGACGGGGGGCATCTGCAGATGAAGCAGGTCGCCGACGCCGTCGTCCTCAGCCAGAGCGCGACCACCCGGCTGGTCACCCGGCTCGAGGACCGGGGCCTGCTCGAGCGCTACCTGTGCCCCACCGACCGGCGCGGCATCTACACCAACGTCACCGCTGCGGGACTGCAACTGCTGGACGAGGCCCGGCCCACCAATGACGCCGCCCTGCGCGAGGCCCTCGACGAGGCAGCGACGAACCCCGACCTCGCCCCGCTGGTCCGGGCCGTGGAGACCCTGAAGGCACCGGTGCCCGCCTAGGAACTGTCCGATCGAGCCCGGGTCCGGTTCTAGAGTGCCGGCATGGGAGATCTCGAAATACGCCCCACCGCCGCCGAGGACATCCCGGCGGTCGTCGCGATGCTCGCCGACGACCCGCTGGGCGCACAGCGCGAATCACCGGACGACCTGGGCCCGTACCTGGCCGTCTTCGAACGCCTCAGGGTTGATCCGAACCAGCATCTGGTGGTGGCCCTCCGCGACGGTCGCGTCGTAGGCACGCTCCAACTGACGATCGTCCCCGGCCTGTCCCGGCGCGGAGCCACCCGTTCGATCGTCGAAGGGGTACGCATCCACGGTGACGAACGCGGCAGCGGACTGGGCACGCAGCTGATCGAGTGGGCGATCGACGAGTCCCGGCGGCAGGGCTGCCACCTGGTGCAGCTCACCTCCGACAAGACCCGGACCGACGCCCACCGCTTCTACGAGCGACTCGGCTTCGAGGCCTCCCACACGGGCTTCAAACTCCAGCTCTGAGTGCCCGGATCCCGTCACCCGCCGTCAACGGCGCACGGCCCTGTTTCACGTGAAACAGGGCCGCTTCAGCACGGACGGCTGCTAGCCGATCCCCCGCCAACCCTCCGGGTCCACTCCGCCCGGTACGGAAGCACCCTCGTCGTACGGCTGACGCGTGAAGACGAACGAACCGAGGTCCAGATGGCTGACACTGCCGTCCGGACGCCTCACCGCACGCAGCGACTCCCCCGCGTAATACCCCTCCAGGCCCGTCCAGCTGCCGTCACCGTTCACCCGGAAGC
This sequence comes from Streptomyces sp. CB09001, assembly GCF_003369795.1. Classification (NCBI taxonomy): domain Bacteria; kingdom Bacillati; phylum Actinomycetota; class Actinomycetes; order Kitasatosporales; family Streptomycetaceae; genus Streptomyces; species Streptomyces sp. CB09001. Next base: position 3,619,385 of record NZ_CP026730.1, on the reverse strand, counting down.
GTGAGCGGCGCCCCTGGCCGGACAGCGGCCCCAGCGAGACCCCTCCGTCCGGCGTCAGCCGCAGGGCGAAGGCGTGCGTCCCCCAGTACCACTGCCCCGCCAACTCCAGTACGGAGGAGTCGACCTCTCGCAGTGGACGCCACGGTTCGGGAATCCGGGGCTCCGCCTCGGCGACGATGCGCACGAGGTCGGCGCCGACCCCGGCGAGGAGCGGCCCCGAGGTGCAGTTGGTCAGGACCACCGCGGCCACGTCGTCCTCCACCGCGATGGTGAGGTTGGCCAGAAAGCCCGGCAGGGACCCGGAGTGCCCGACGAGCAGCCGCCCGTCCCGGTGCTGGATCTGCAGCCCCAGTCCGTAGGCCGCGCCGTCCACGACATCCGCGGCCTCGGCCGGGGCGGCGGGCGCCCGCATCTCCCGCACGGTCTCCGCCGCGAGGACCTGGTCGTCCCCCGCCGTCAGAAAGACGGCGAACCGTGCCAGGTCCCCGGTGGTGGACCAGAGCTGGCCGGCCGGGGCCATCCGGCCGAGGTCCTCGACGGGCTCGGAAAGCATCACGTCGGCCCACGGGTGCACCGCCCAGCCACCGGCATGCGGGGCGCTGGGCCGGGTGGCCGTACGCCGCAGCCCCAGCGGGTCCAACACCTCTCGCTGCAACACCTCTTCCCACGGAGCGCCACGCAGCTTCTCGACCAGCGCGCCGAGAAGCGTGTAGCCGGGGTTGGAGTAGTGGTGCCGACGGCCCACCGGGTGCAGGAGCGGCTGCTGGCCCAGCACATCGGCGAGTTCGGGCCGCAGCGAGCCCGGCGTCCGCTCCCACCAGGGCGCGGGTGACTCGGCGGCCAGTCCTCCCGAGTGCGCGAGCAGTTCGGCGATGGTGGCCTCTCCCGCCCCGGTGCCCGGCAGGTGCTTCTCCAGCGGATCCCCGAGGTCGAGCACGCCTTCGTCGCGCAGCCGCAGGACGAGGACGGCGGTGAACGTCTTGGTGATCGAGCCGATCCGGTACTGCACGTTCTCGTCCGGACCGTGCCCGTCGACCGAGGTCCGCGCACCGTGCCACACGGCCCGCCCGCCCCGGACCACCGCCGCGACGAGCGACGGCGTACGCCCCTCCGCCTGGGCCACGGCGATCCGGTGCGTCAGCGCTCGCCGGGTGGTGGGGAGCAGCTCTCCCTGAGGTGTCGTCATGGGCTCAGTCCACCGGCCGGGACACCTCACGTCGAGCCCATTTCCGCTGAGGCCGCAGCGAACCGACGAGGGCGGAGCCGAATCGGACCGTGACCGTCAGGTCTGTGCCATGTCCACGAAGCGCGAGTAGTGGCCCTGGAAGGCGACCGTGATCGTCGCCGTCGGACCGTTACGGTGCTTGGCCACGATCAGGTCCGCCTCGCCCGCGCGCGGTGACTCCTTCTCGTAGGCGTCCTCGCGGTGCAACAGGATGACCATGTCGGCGTCCTGCTCGATCGAACCGGACTCACGCAGGTCGGAGACCATGGGCTTCTTGTCGGTGCGCTGCTCCGGACCACGGTTCAGCTGGGAGAGCGCGATAACCGGGAGCTCCAGCTCCTTCGCCAGCAGCTTCAGGTTTCGGGACATGTCCGAAACCTCCTGCTGTCGGCTTTCGGCGCGCTTCGAACCACCGGACTGCATCAGCTGGAGGTAGTCGATGACGACCAGCTTCAGGTCGTTGCGCTGTTTGAGGCGACGGCACTTGGCGCGGATCTCCATCATCGACAGGTTGGGGGAGTCGTCGATGTAGAGCGGGGCGGCCGACACGTCGGGCATCCGGCGGGCCAGCCGGGTCCAGTCGTCGTCCGTCATCGTGCCCGACCGCATGTGGTGCAGGGCGACGCGGGCCTCGGCGGACAGCAGTCGCATCGCGATCTCGTTCCGCCCCATCTCGAGCGAGAAGATGACGCTCGGCAGGTTGTTCTTGATCGAGGCGGCCCGGGCGAAGTCCAGCGCCAACGTCGACTTGCCCATCGCGGGACGTGCGGCGATCACGACCATCTGCCCGGGGTGAAGGCCGTTGGTCAGCGAATCGAAGTCCGTGAAACCCGTCGGCACCCCGGTCATCTCGCCGCTGCGCGATCCAATGGCCTCGATCTCGTCGAGCGCGCCCTCCATGATGTCGCCCAGCGGAAGGTAGTCCTCGCTGGTGCGCTGCTCGGTGACGGCGTAGATCTCGGCCTGGGCGCGGTTGACGATCTCGTCGACGTCGTCGTCGGCCGCGTACCCCATCTGTGTGATCCGGGTACCGGCCTCCACCAGGCGGCGCAGCACCGCGCGCTCGTGCACGATCTCCGCGTAATACGCGGCGTTCGCGGCCGTCGGCACCGTCTGGACGAGGGTGTGCAGGTACGAGGCGCCGCCGACCTTGTTGATCTCCCCGCGCTTGGTGAGCTCGGCGGCGATCGTGATGGGGTCGGCCGGCTCGCCCTTGGCGTAGACGTCGAGGATGGCCTGGTAGACCGTCTCGTGGGCCGGCTTGTAGAAGTCGTGGCCCTTGAGGATCTCGACGACGTCGGCGATGGCGTCCTTGGACAGGAGCATCCCGCCGAGGACGGACTGCTCGGCGTCCAGGTCCTGCGGCGGCACCCGCTCGAAGGACGCGCCACCGCCGTCCCACCCGCTGTCCGGGCCGCGCTCGTGCTGCTCGTCCCGGCTGCGGCCGCCCTCGCTGCGGCGGCGGGAAGCAGGCAGACGATCACTGGGACCACTGTCGGCCCACGGGTCGTCCAAGGGCTCGGAAATGCTCACCGAGCCACCTCCTCCCGTCCGCCGAGCGGACCTCGCCGTGCCCCTCATTTCTACGGCACGGCACTGACAAATAAGACGCCCAACTCCGGTTCTGGCGCGTCGGTTTTGTGAGGGTTCACCGGCCGACGGACGGAGCGGGCGCCGGATAACCGTAGGCCCGCGGGCACCGTCAGCCAATCTGGTTATCCACAGGCCATGTGGACGACTGGCCAGATGCTGTGGAGAACCCCGCGAAACCTGTGCACGACCCGGTGGACAGCCCTGTGAACAAGCCCGCACCCTGACCCGGCAACCCCCCTTGAGCTGCACCTTTGCCGTCCACCGCCTGTGCAGAAGAAAAACTTTCCCAGTTGGACCAAGATCACTTCGAACCGTACCCGGAAGTACACGGTTCGAGACCAGACGTAAGGGTCATCAAAGCTTTGCATCTCTTACCTGTGGACGATTAGATTGGTGCTCATGACACAGGCCCCCGCGCGTACCCGGTCCGTCCGGCGTCGGCATGACCGAGAGATCGTCGCGCTGGCCGTTCCGGCCTTCGGAGCGCTCGTCGCCGAGCCCCTCTTCGTCATGGCCGACAGTGCCATCGTCGGCCATCTCGGAACCGCTCAGCTCGCCGGACTCGGCATCGCCTCGGCCCTGCTCACCACGGCCGTCAGCGTATTCGTCTTCCTCGCCTACGCCACCACCGCGGCCGTCTCGCGCCGCGTCGGCGCGGGCGACCTGCAAGCAGCGATCCGTCAGGGCATGGACGGCATCTGGCTGGCACTGCTGCTCGGCGCCGCCGTCATCGCCGTCTTTCTGCCCACGGCCCCCTCCCTCGTGGAACTCTTCGGCGCTTCCGACACCGCAGCCCCCTATGCCACCACCTATCTGCGGATTTCCTCCCTCGGCATCCCCGCCATGCTCGTCGTGCTGGCTTCGACCGGTGTCCTGAGGGGACTGCAGAACACCCGGACCCCTCTCTACGTGGCCGTGGCCGGCTTCATCGCCAACGCCGTCCTCAACGTCCTGCTCGTCTACGGCGCCGGACTCGGCATCGCGGGCTCCGCCTGGGGCACCGTCATCGCCCAGTGCGGCATGGCCGCGGTCTACCTGTGGGTGGTCGTCCGCGGAGCCCGACGTCACGGCGCCTCCTTGCGCCCGGACCTGGCCGGCATCAGGGCTTCCGCCCAGGCCGGGATGCCCCTGCTCGTGCGCACGCTCTCCCTGCGGGCGATTCTCATGATCGCGACGGCCGTGGCGGCCCGCCTCGGAGACGCCGACATCGCCGCGCATCAGATCGTCCTGTCCCTGTGGAGCCTGCTCGCGTTCGCCCTCGACGCCATCGCCATCGCGGGGCAGGCCATTATCGGGCGCTATCTGGGCGCGGGCGACGCCCAGGGTGCGCGCGACGCGTGTCGCAGGATGGTGGAGTGGGGCGTCGCGGTCGGGGTCGTACTGGGTCTGCTCGTGGTGCTGTCCCGCCCGGCGTTCCTGCCCCTGTTCACCGGCGACTCCTTGGTCAAGGACGCCGCGCTGCCCGCGCTGGTGATCGTGGCCGTCGCACAGCCGGTCTGCGGCGTGGTCTACGTCCTGGACGGCGTCCTCATGGGTGCGGGCGACGGACCCTACCTGGCCTGGGCCATGCTGCTCACTCTGGCGGTCTTCACTCCCGCGGCGCTTCTCGTCCCGACGCTCGGCGGTGGGCTCACCGCCCTGTGGGCGGCCATGACGCTGATGATGGCGATGCGTCTGGTGACGCTGTGGCTGCGTACCCGATCGGGGCGCTGGATCGTCACCGGGGCGACGCGCTGACCGTTTCACGTGAAACGGTGAACGGTGAAATGGTGAAACGCGACGTTCCACGTGAAACACGGCTACGAGTGCGGTCACGAAGAGGGGCCGCATCTCCGACGGGAGATGCGGCCCCTCTCATCGCTTCAGCGAGAGCAGTGCTCAGGCAGCGACAACCTCGACGCTGACCTTGGCGTCAACCTCGGGGTGCAGACGCACGGACGTCTCGTGGGCGCCCAGGGTCTTGATCGGCGAGCCCAGCTCGATGCGGCGCTTGTCGACCTCGGGGCCACCGGCGGCCTTGATCGCCGAAGCGACGTCGGCCGGGGTGACGGAGCCGAAGAGACGACCGGCGTCGCCGGAGCGGACGGCCAGACGGACCTTCACACCCTCGAGCTGGGCCTTCACCTGGTTGGCCTGCTCGATGGTCTGGATCTCGTGGATCTTGCGAGCCCGACGGATCTGCGCGACGTCCTTCTCGCCACCCTTGGTCCAGCGGATCGCGAACTTCCGCGGGATCAGGTAGTTGCGAGCGTAACCGTCCTTGACGTCGACGACGTCGCCCGCGGCACCGAGGCCGGTGACCTCGTGGGTGAGGATGATCTTCATGTTTCGGTCACCCTTCCCTTATCGCGCGGTGGAGGTGTAGGGCAGCAGCGCCATCTCACGGCTGTTCTTCACAGCCGTGGCGACGTCGCGCTGGTGCTGGGTGCAGTTGCCGGTCACGCGGCGGGCACGGATCTTGCCGCGGTCGGAAATGAACTTCCGCAGCATGTTCGTGTCCTTGTAGTCCACGTACGTGACCTTGTCCTTGCAGAACGCGCAGACCTTCTTCTTCGGCTTGCGCACAGGCGGCTTAGCCATGATGTTTCTCCTGTGTGATCAAGAAGTGTGGGTAGAGCCCGTCCCCTTAGAAGGGGGGCTCGTCCGAGTAGCCGCCGCCCTGCTGGCCGCCGCCGGAGCCACCGCCCCAGCCGCCGCCACCCTGGCCGCCACCGCCCTGCTGGCCACCGGCGGGAGCACCACCGGTCGCCCAGGGGTCGTCGGCCGGAGCGCCGCCGCCCTGCTGGCCGCCGCCGGAGCCGCCGCCCCAGCCGCCGCCACCCTGGCCGCCACCGCCGCCGTAACCGCCCTGGCCTCCGCGGCCCTGGCCGGAGGTCTTGGTGACCTTGGCCGTGGCGCTGCGCAGGCTGGCGCCGACCTCGTCGACGTCCAGCTCGTAGACCGTGCGCTTGACGCCCTCACGGTCCTCGTAGGACCGCTGCTTCAGCCGGCCCTGCACGATGACGCGCATGCCTCGCTGGAGCGACTCGGCGACGTTCTCCGCCGCCTGACGCCAGACCGAGCAGGTCAGGAAGAGGCTTTCGCCGTCCTTCCACTCGTTCGTCTGGCGGTCGAAGGTGCGGGGAGTCGACGCGACGCGGAACTTCGCGACGGCCGCACCGGACGGGGTGAAGCGCAGCTCGGGGTCGTCGACAAGATTGCCGACGACCGTGATGACGGTCTCGCCTGCCATGGGGAACCTCTCGGCGGGTTTGCTGCTCTGGCTGCTTGGTTGCTGCTACTCGAATCCCGGGATCAGCTGAGCGGGAAGGCTCAGTGCATCTCGGGACGGAGGACCTTGGTCCGGAGGACCGACTCGTTCAGGTTCATCTGGCGGTCGAGCTCCTTGACGACCGCAGGCTCGGCCTGCAGGTCGATGACCGAGTAGATGCCCTCGGGCTTCTTCTTGATCTCGTACGAGAGACGACGACGGCCCCAGGTGTCGACCTTCTCGACCTTTCCGCCGCCGTCACGGACGACAGAGAGGAAGTTCTCGATCAGCGGGGAGACAGAGCGCTCCTCGAGATCGGGGTCGAGGATGACCATCACCTCGTAGTGACGCATGTGGAACCCACCTCCTTTGGACTCAGCGGCCACGGTCGTTCCGTGGCAGGAGGGTTGCGATGCGTTCGCACCGGCATCAACGAGTTAACCAGGACCCACTGACAATCGGGTCTCCTCCGAGGAGGTGGCCCGGCCGGGGCCGGCAACAGACACCGGTGCGGAAGGTACAGCGTACCCGGCCCCTGCCTTGCGGTTGAAATCCGGCCCCGAGGGGACACAATCGGTAGTCAGGGATGTGAGGGCTAAAACACACTGCCTTCGGCAGGAGGTTCTCCATGGCACAGATCATGCGACCCGCCAGGCCCCGGACCGGCCTGCTGGCCACCGACGGCAAACGACACCCCCTCCAGGACGCACTGCTGGCCGTGACCGTGGTGCTCGGGGTGCTCGCCCTGGCCACCGCGAGCTTCCGCGGACTGCACGTCCTGACCTCCTGGGCGGGGCTGCTCGGCGTCCTGACCGGCGGGTACGGTCAGTACGTGTCCGAGACGACACGGGAGCGCTTCGGCCTGGTACTCGGACTCGGCGCCTCCGCACTCGGTCTGTTCTTCGGCATCTACCACGGCGGGCTCGTCGGCTGAGCCCCGTCGGCGGCTGCCCGCCGCACAAGCCCTTCCAGCCGTACGCCGGACGGGGCGCTCACAGGGCGCAGTAGGCTTCGCGCGAGAGCCGGAGCCCCTGTACCCATGGGGACACACCAGCCCGAGGAGCGCCCCGAATGAGCCTGACCCTGAGGACCATCAGCCGCGAGCAGCATCTGGCCTACATCCAGAGCCTGCCGGCGGCGAGTCACATGCAGGTCCCGGCATGGGCGGACGTCAAGGCGGAATGGCGCTCGGAGAACCTCGGCTGGTTCGACGACCGGACCGGTGAGCTCGTCGGTGTGGGTCTCGTCCTGTACCGGCAGCTGCCCAAGATCAAGCGCTACCTCGCCTACCTCCCCGAGGGCCCGGTCATCAACTGGTTCGCGCCGAACCTCCAGGACTGGATGGAGCCGATGCTGGCGCACCTCAAGCAGCAGGGCGCCTTCTCCGTGAAGATGGGCCCGCCGGTGATCATCCGGCGCTGGGACGCGACGTCCATCAAGAAGGGCATCCAGGACCCGGACGTCAAGCGACTGCGGGACATAGAGGCCGACCACATCGAGCCGCGCGCCTTCGAGGTGGCCGACAAGCTGCGCCGCATGGGCTGGCAGCAGGGCGAGGACGGCGGCGCCGGCTTCGGTGACGTGCAGCCCCGTTACGTCTTCCAGGTGCCGTTGGCCAACCGCTCCCTGGAAGAGGTCCACAAGAACTTCAACCAGCTGTGGCGCCGCAACATCAAGAAGGCCGAGAAGGCCGGTGTCGAGGTCGTCCAGGGCGGTTACCACGACCTCGAGGAGTGGCAGCGCCTGTACGAGATCACGGCCGTGCGCGACCACTTCCGGCCGCGGCCGCTGTCGTACTTCCAGCGCATGTGGGCGGCCCTCAACAACGAGGACCCCAACCGCATGCGGCTGTACTTCGCCCGGCACAACGGGGTCAACCTGTCGGCGGCGACCATGCTGGTCGTCGGCGGACACGTCTGGTACTCCTACGGCGCCTCCGACAACATCGGTCGCGAGGTCCGGCCGTCGAACGCCATGCAGTGGGCCATGCTCCGCGACTCCTACGCGCTCGGCGCCACCGTCTACGACCTGCGCGGCATCTCCGACTCGCTGGACGAGAGCGACCACCTCTTCGGCCTGATCCAGTTCAAGGTGGGTACGGGCGGTCAGGCGGCCGAGTACCTCGGCGAGTGGGACTTCCCGCTGAACAAGCTGCTCCACAAGGCGCTCGACATCTACATGTCGCGCCGCTGACCGCACCGCCCATCCCCGATCCGCACCTCTGACAGCCACGAGAAAGGTTCCAGGTCCGGCCATGGCGCTCACGCTCTACGTCGACACCGCGCGCTGGCGGGCGCACCACAAGCACGTACAGGAGCAGTTCCCCGGACTGGTCCCGGTCTGCAAGGGCAACGGCTACGGATTCGGTCACGAGCGGCTGGCGGAGGAGGCCACGCGGCTGGGCTCGGACGTGCTGGCTGTCGGCACCACCTACGAGGCCGCCCGGATCAAGGACTTCTTCGGCGGCGACCTGCTGGTCCTCACGCCGTACCGCCGCGGTGAGGAGCCCGTTCCGCTGCCCGACCGGGTCGTGCGCTCGGTGTCGTCCATCGACGGCGTGTACGGCCTGGTGGGCGCGCGCGTGGTCATCGAGGTGATGTCCTCGATGAAGCGGCACGGCATCAGCGAGCAGGACCTGCCACAGCTGCACGCCGCCATAGAGAACGTCCGGCTGGAGGGCTTCGCCATCCACCTGCCGCTGGACCGTACCGACGGCTCGGACGCCGTCGAGGAGGTCATCGGCTGGATGGACCGGCTGCGCGCGGCCCGGCTGCCACTGCACACCATGTTCGTCAGCCATCTCAAGGCCGACGAACTGGCCCGGCTCCAGCAGCAGTTCCCGCAGACCCGCTTCCGCGCCCGGATCGGCACCCGGCTGTGGCTGGGGGACCACGAGGCCACCGAGTACCGCGGGGCGGTCCTGGACGTCACGCGCGTCGCCAAGGGCGAGCGTTTCGGCTACCGGCAGCAGAAGGCCGCCTCGGACGGCTTCCTGGTGGTCGTGGCGGGCGGCACGTCGCACGGGGTGGGGCTGGAGGCCCCGAAGGCGTTGCACGGCGTCATGCCGCGCGCCAAGGGTGTCGCCCGGGCCGGCCTTGCCACGGTCAACCGGAACCTCTCGCCGTTCGTCTGGAGCGGCAAGCAGCGTTGGTTCGCGGAGCCGCCGCACATGCAGGTGTCGATCCTTTTCGTTCCCTCGGACGCGTCGGAGCCCCAGGTGGGTGACGAGCTGGTGGCCCATCTTCGGCACACCACCACGCAGTTCGACCGCATCCTCGATCGCTAGCGAGCCGGCTCCGCCGGCGAGAGGGCCGTACACGACGTCTTCGTGATCCTCGTGTACGGCCCTTCACACGCTCGCTCAGAGCGAACCGTTCGGCTGTCGGCCCTTGCCCCAGTGCACCTGGGGCCCCTCGAAGTGAGCCGTGGGCCGCTCGGTCCGAGCCGCGGGGCCCAAAACGAAGACGTCCTCCGCGCCGTCCAGCACGCCGCCCGACGGGTCGTCGTCACCCGTCCGCCGGACAGGGTCCCGGTCCGGCATCAGGATGTCGCGCACGACCATGGCACAGAGGAACAGCGTTCCCAACAGGTGCAGGCCGATGGCCCAGTGGTAGCCGTCCGTCGGCAATCCCTTGTGGGCGTCGCCGCTGGTCGTGTACGCGAGGTACATCCAGATGCCGAGGAAGTAGGCGACCTCGCACGCCTGCCAGATCAGGAAGTCCCGCCACTTCGGCCGGGCCAGCGCGGCCAGCGGCACCAGCCAGAGCACGTACTGCGGTGAGTAGACCTTGTTGGTGAGGATGAACGCCGCGACGATCAGGAAGGCGAGCTGGGCGAACCGCGGGCGCCGGGGGGCGGTCAGCGTGAGCGCCGCGACGGCGCCGCAGCACAGCAGCATCAGAAGCGTGGCGAGGGTGTTGACGGTCTCGGTGCTGGGCGGGTTGTCGGAGTTCTGGACGAGGATCAGCCAGAAGGACCCGAAGTCCACGCCCCGTTCCTGGCTGAACGTGTAGAACTTCGACCAGCCGTCGAAGGCGTAGAGCATCACCGGCAGGTTCACCACGAGCCAGGCGACGGCCGCACCCCCCAGCGCCGTTCCGAACGCCCGCCATTTCCCCGCACGCCAGCACAGGACGAGCAGGGGCCCGAGGATGAGGAAGGGGTAGAGCTTGGCGGCCGTGGCCAGGCCCAGCAGCACGCCGAAGGCCAGCGGACGCTCCCGGGACCACATGAGGACGGCGGCGGCTGTGAGGGCGACGGCCAGCAGGTCCCAGTTGACGGTGGCGGTCAGCGCGAAAGCGGGGGCCAGGGCAACCAGCAGACCGTCCCAGGGGCGCCGGGTGTGCGTGCGGGTCACACAGACGGCGATCACGGCCGCACAGACCATGAGCATCCCGGCGTTGACCATCCAGTACCACTGTTCCTGGTGCTGGATGGAGCCGCCGCCCGGCGTGAGCCAGGACGCGACCTCCATGAACAGGCCGGTCAGCACGGGGTACTCCAGGTACTCCATGTCGCCGGGGAGCTTGTCGAAGTACGGCACGAGCCCGTCGACGAATCCACGTCCCTGATAGAGGTGCGGGATGTCCGAGTAGCACGCGTGCGTGTATTGGGAACTGGCTCCGAAGAACCAGGCCCCGTTGTAGCAGGGTGCTTTCTGCACCAGTCCTAGGGCGAACATGCCGATCGCCACGAGCGCGATCACCCGTACGGGGGTCCACCAGGACGTGCCGAGCAGGGCACGTCGTCCCAGCGGGCCGCCGATCAGCTCGCTGCCGGCTGCGGCGACCGTGTCCTGCGTGGTCGGCGGCACCGGGTCCGGCTCGTGCACGCTCGCTGGCGTCGATTCTGCACTGGGCATGGGGCACATCCTGCCGTACGCGCCTGGGAACACGGCGGGGCCGCCGCACCCTCGTGGGTGCGGCGGCCCCTGTTTCACGTGAAACTTGCGGGTGTTTCACGTGAAACACCCATTCTCAGCGACTTCCGGGACCAGCTAGCCGTTTGGCCCCAAGATGGAGTTTCCACGGCTGTTTCCGTTGTTGTCGCCGTCGCCCTCCGTCTCGCTGGTTGATGGTGAAGGCGATTCGCTGCCCTCGGAGCCGCCTGGGCCGGTGCCCGCGTTTCCGTTGCCGGCGCTACTCCCGTCGTCGCAGTTCCAGTCCCAGACGCTGCACGTCTCAGTCGCGGAAGGCGAGGGGCTGGTCCCCGTGTCGCTGGGCGACGGGCTCGGCGACGGACTGACTTCCTCGGTCTCGGAAGCGGACGGAGACGGGGAGGGAGTCGGAGTCGGCGACGGCGTGTCGTTGATGACCTCGCCGATGGACTCCGGCTTCGGGAACTTCTCCACCTTCATGCCCTTGACCGCGTCCGACATGTAGTCCTGCCAGATCGTGGACGGGAAGGAGGCACCGTGGATCTTCTTCTCGCCACCCGTTCCGTACATCTCCAGGAACGTGCGGTCCTTGATGGTCTCGTCGTCCGGATAGCGGTACATGCTGATCGCGGTCGACAGCTGCGGGGTGTAGCCGACGAACCAGGCGGACTTGTTGCCGTCGGTGGTACCGGTCTTGCCCGCCACCTCACGACCGGGAAGCCTGGCGTTCGTACCCGTTCCCTTCTCGACGACGGTCTTCAGGACGTCCGTCACGTTGTCCGCGACCTTCGCCGTGAACGCCTGCTTCTCCTCCACCTTGTGCGTGTAGAGCGTGCCGTCCTTGTTCGTCACCTTCGTGACGGAGTAAGGCTCGCGCTGCTTGCCGCTGTCGGCGAAGGTGGCGTACGCGCCCGCCATGCGGATGGCGCTGGGGTCCGACACACCGATGGAGAAGGACGGGTAGCCGGCGCCGGCCAGGCTGTCCTCCAGGAGTCCCGCGTCTTCGGCGGACTCCTTCACCTTGTCCAGACCGACGTCCATGCCGAGCTGCACGAAGGCGGAGTTCACCGACTCCCGCATCGCCTCACGAAGGTCGATCTTGTAGTCCGGCGGGCTACCGACGTCGTCCTGACCGTCGTTCTCCTGACGCCACTGCTCGCCCTTCTCGTTCTCCCAGATCGACCCGTCATATTTATTGATCTTCAGGTCGTTCTTGCCGCTGTAGAGGCTCTTGGGGGAGACGACGGTGCGCTCGTCCTGGGCCTGGACCGGACCGAGGTCCGGGTCGCGCACACCCCACTTCATCGCCGCCGCGAGCACGAACGGCTTGAACGTCGAACCGACCTGGGCACCGGTCACGTCGGCGTTGTTGGTGAAGTGCTTCGTGGCGTCCTGACCACCGTAGATGGCCTTGATGGCCCCGGTCCTGGTATCGATGGACGCCCCGCCGAACTGGACGTGCGTGTCCTTCTCGGGCCGCTTCTTGGGGTCGATCTCCTCCTTGTAGACCTTCTGGACCGCCTTCTCCATCTCGTTGACCTTCTTCTTGTCGAAGGTCGTGTAGACCGAGTAGCCGCCCTTCTCCAGCTGCTGCTCCGTCACCGCACCGCTCCTGACCACGGAGGCCTTGGCGAGCCTGACGAGGTAGCCGATCTGGCCGCCCAGCTTCGCGTTCGACTGCGGGTTCTGCGTGGTGGGGAGTTCGGTGTACTTGGCCCGCTCCGCCTGACTCAGATGCCCGTACTCCACCATCTTGTCGAGGGTGTCCTGCATCTGGGACTGGGCCCGCTTCTTGTTGGCGTCCGGTGTGGCCGCCGGGTCGATCGCGATCGAGCCCGCCGGGTCGTAGTAGGTGGCGCCCTTGAGCACCGCTGACAGGAAGGCGCACTGTCCCGGGTTGAGGTCGACGGCGTCGACGTTGAAGTACGCCCGTGCGGCCGCCTGGATGCCGTAGGCACCGCGGCCGTAGTAGGCGGAGTTCAGGTAGCCCTCGAGGATCTTGTCCTTCGGCTCCTCGGCGCCGACCTTGATCGAGACGAAGATCTCCTTGACCTTGCGGGAGATCGTCTGCGACTGGTCGTTCAGCATCGCGTTCTTGACGTACTGCTGGGTGATGGTGGAGCCACCCTGGGTGTCCCCGCCCTTGGCCATGTTGAACACGGCGCGGGCGATGCCCTTGGGGTCGATGCCGCTGTCGGAGTAGAACGTCTTGTTCTCCTGCGAGATGACGGCGTAGCGCATCTCCTTGGGAATCTGCGAGAGATTGACGCTCTGGCGGTTGCGGTCACCGCCCGTGGCCACCATCTGGGTGTTGTCGGCCCAGTAGTAGACGTTGTTCTGGGCGGTGGCACTCTCGTCGATGACGGGGACGCTCACCATGGCGTACGCGAGGCCGGCGGCACCGATCAGGCAGCCGAAGAACGCGATGCACAGCCCGGAGACGAGCCTCCAGGAGGGCACCCAGCGCTGCCACCCGTCCCTGTCGTGGCGCGGGTAGTCGATCATTCGCTTCTTGCCGGGCGCCGCGGCACGACCTCGCCCGGGGCCTGCCGGGCCGCCGGGTGTCCCTCGCCGGCCGCCGCGGCCCGGCTCGGCCGCTCTGCGACGGCCGCCCCCGTTCCGCTGTGCCGCGCGCCGGGCTTCGGCGCGGCTCCCGTACTCACGCTCCTCGTTCTCCGGACCGTACGAGCCGGACGGAGACCCTGTGGCGCCTCGCGGTGCCGCACGGCGGCCGGAGGACGAGCCGGACTGACCGCGTCGGGCCGCGGCACGTCCGCCTCCCTGCGGCTGCGGCGGTTTGCGACGGTGCTCGCTCATCGAACGACTACTCCTCGGGCAGGCGCACCTTTGCGCGCCTGGTAAAGGCGGCTGGTTTCCGGTCCCCCCGAAGTACGGATGCGGCCCCTTCCGCATTCACCCGTACTGCACCGGGGACAGGGACGCCCCCAGACGTCACTCGGTTCCCGGTGGTTTGCATGGCGCACACACTACGCACCGTCAAAACCCCCGCGGCCCGAAGTTCACCTCAAATCAGGCAACTTGCTCGCGATGAAACCCTGATGTGATCCCGTTCACCAGTTCCCCCCTTGTCGCACGCAGAAGCTCGTTCTATCGTGCTGATGTATCGACTCGATACATCAGCACGGCATAAGGGCGAGAGGAGGCGACGATGAGCCGGAGATCCGGCATCCTCGAGTTCGCCGTACTCGGCCTGCTCCGCGAGTCCCCGATGCACGGCTATGAGCTGCGTAAACGGCTCAACACGTCACTGGGTGTGTTCCGGGCGTTCAGCTACGGAACGCTCTATCCCTGCCTCAAGACGCTGGTCGCCAACGGCTGGTTGATCGAGGAACCGGGGAACGTCGGCGAGGCCGCCGCTTCCCTCACGGGACGCCGCGCCAAGATCGTCTACCGGTTGACGGCCGACGGTAAGGAACATTTCGAGCAGCTCCTCTCCCAGACGGGCCCGGACGCGTACGACGACGAGACCTTCGCCGCCCGCTTCGCGTTCTTCGGGCAGACGTCGCGAGACGTACGCATGCGCGTGCTCGAGGGCCGGCGCAGCCGGCTGGAGGAGCGCCTGGAGAAGATGGGGGCCTCGCTGGCCCGCACCCGGGAGCGACTCGACGACTACACGCTTGAGCTGCAGCGCCACGGAATGGAGTCCGTGGAGCGCGAGGTGCGCTGGCTGAACGAGCTCATCGAGAGCGAGCGGGCGGGGCGGGACCTCAGAGGTTCCGCCACCGAGGGGACCGCTCAACAGGACACGACATCTGGAGCGACGGGCGGCCTGCCCCGGCCGGGGGACGACCCCCGGCCGGATACGCCCGGCGACACCGCCACGTGAGCGCCCAGTCAGGGCCTCACTCGTACACACAGGGAGCAACCGGAATGGGTTCGGTTCGCGTAGCCATCGTCGGTGTGGGCAACTGCGCCGCATCGCTGGTGCAGGGCGTCGAGTACTACAAGGACGCCGACCCGGCGGCCAAGGTCCCCGGCCTGATGCACGTCCAGTTCGGCGACTACCACGTCAGTGACATCGAGTTCGTCGCCGCATTCGACGTGGATGCCAAGAAGGTCGGCCTGGATCTCGCGGACGCCATCGGCGCCTCCGAGAACAACACCATCAAGATCTGCGACGTGCCGAACAGCGGCGTCCAGGTCCAGCGCGGCCACACGCACGACGGTCTCGGCAAGTACTACCGCGAGACCATCGAGGAGTCCGCCGAGGCGCCGGTCGACATCGTCCAGGTCCTCAAGGACAAGCAGGTCGACGTTCTGGTCTGCTACCTGCCCGTCGGTTCCGAGCACGCGGCGAAGTACTACGCCCAGTGCGCCATCGACGCCAAGGTCGCCTTCGTCAACGCTCTCCCGGTCTTCATCGCCGGCACCAAGGAGTGGGCGGACAAGTTCACCGAGGCGGGCGTCCCGATCGTCGGCGACGACATCAAGTCTCAGGTCGGCGCCACCATCACGCACCGCGTCATGGCGAAGCTGTTCGAGGACCGGGGCGTCGTCCTGGACCGCACGATGCAGCTGAACGTCGGCGGCAACATGGACTTCAAGAACATGCTCGAGCGCGAGCGCCTGGAGTCCAAGAAGATCTCCAAGACGCAGGCCGTCACCTCCCAGATCCCCGACCGCGACCTGGGTGCGGACAACGTCCACATCGGCCCGTCCGACTACGTCGCCTGGCTGGACGACCGCAAGTGGGCCTACGTCCGCCTCGAGGGCCGCGCCTTCGGTGACGTCCCGCTGAACCTGGAGTACAAGCTCGAGGTCTGGGACTCCCCGAACTCGGCCGGTGTCATCATCGACGCCCTGCGCGCCGCGAAGATCGCCAAGGACCGCGGCATCGGCGGCCCGATCCTGTCGGCGTCGAGCTACTTCATGAAGTCCCCGCCGGTCCAGTACTTCGACGACGAGGCCCGCGCCAACGTCGAGAAGTTCATCGCGGGCGAGGTCGAGCGCTGATCAGCCGCTGACCCCGGTCTGCCGAGGGTCCCCGGGTCGCATGACCCGGGGACCCTTCCCATATGTGAGGCTGTGCCCCATGGCCGTCGTCCGTGACCTGCGCGTCCTGCTGCGCCTGAAGGGGTTTCGGCGCCTGCTCGCCGTTCGCCTGCTCTCCCAGGGCGCTGACGGCGTCTACCAGGTCGCGCTCGCCACCTACGTCGTGTTCTCCCCGGAGAAGCAGACCTCGCCCGCCGCGATCGCCTCCGCGATGGCGGTCCTGCTGCTCCCCTACTCCCTGGTGGGCCCGTTCGCCGGTGTCCTGCTGGATCGCTGGCGCCGCCGCCAGGTCTTCCTGTACGGCAACCTGCTGCGCGCCGCGCTGGCCTCGGTGACGGCCGTTCTGATGATCGCCTCCGTCCCCGACTGGCTCTTCTACGTCTCCGCCCTCTGCGTCACGGCCGTCAACCGTTTCGTACTCGCGGGCCTGTCCGCCGCACTGCCCCGGGTGGTCGACGCCGAGCGACTGGTGATCGCCAACGCGCTCTCCCCGACGGCCGGCACCCTGGCCGCCACGGCGGGCGGTGGCCTCGCCTTCGTCGTACGCCTCGTGGTCTCGGACTCCGACGCCGCCGTGGTGCTGCTCGGTGCCGGCCTCTATCTGTGCGGAGCCCTGGCGTCGCTGCGGATCGCCGTGGAACTGCTGGGCCCCGATCCGGCACTCGTGCCGCCCAGGCTGACCTCGGCGCTCAACGGCACCGCCCGCGACCTGGCCGCGGGCGTACGCCACCTCGCCGCCCCCGCCCGCCGCGAAGCGGCCTGGGCCCTCGCGGGCATGACGCTGATGCGGTTCTGCTACGGCGCCCTGCTGGTCATGCTGCTGATGCTGTGCCGGTACTCCCTGACCTCGGACACGGACGAGGGGCTCGCCCTGCTGGGGCTGGCGCTGGGGGTCTCGGGGGCGGGCTTCTTCGCGGCGGCGGTGGTCACCCCCTGGGCGGCGGGACGGCTGGGGCCCGGCCGTTGGATGGCAGTGTGCGCGGCAGTCGCCACCGTGCTGGTGCCGGCGCTGGGCCTGCCGTTCGCAACGGCGCCCCTGCTCGCCGCCGCGTTCGTGCTGGGCCTGACGACACAAGGGGCGAAGATCGCGACCGACACGGTCGTGCAGTCCTCGGTCGACGACACCTTCCGGGGCCGGATCTTCTCCGTCTACGACGTGCTGTTCAACGTGGCCTTCGTCGGCGCGGCCGGGGTTGCCGCGCTCATGCTGCCGCCGGACGGCCGGTCGGTGCCGCTGGTCGTGACGGTCGCCGCCATCTACGGAGTGGTTGCGGCAGCTATGGCCCGGTTTGAGAGTCGGCAAGTGTCACATCAGTGACACAGAGCCCCACCGGACTACAGAGTTGTCAGTGGGACCCGGTAGCTTACGTGCGTCTTATCTCGCGGGCATGTCCGCGACACGCACCTATTTCAGGGGGACCCCCAGTGACCACCCAGCCGCCGCCCCAGGGCAACCCGTTCGCGCAGAACCAGCCGCAGGCTCCGCAGCAGCCTCAGGGTCAGAACCCCTACGCCCAGGGGCAGCCCGGCTTCCCGCAGCAGGCCGGACAGCCCGGACAGCCTGGTCAGCCCGGTTTTCCGCAGCAGGGCGCACCGTACGCTCCGGTGCCGCCGCAGCCGGCCCGCCGCAAGCCGAGCTTCAAGACGATCAAGAACATCGTCATCGCGGTGGTCATCGTGGGTGTCGCGGTCGGCGGTTACATCGCCAGCCGGGACGACGCCGACCAGGCCGGCGTGGGTGACTGCCTGAAGTCCGCGTCGTCGTCCTCGGACCGCATGGAGGTCGTGGACTGCTCCTCCTCGGAGGCCGAGGGCAAGGTGCTGTCGAAGGTGAAGGGGCACTTCACGTCGCTCACCGCCGAGACGGAGTGCCGGAAGGTCGACGGAGCCACCGGCTTCTACGCCGAGACCGGCGACGGTGAAGAGTTCCTGCTCTGCCTCGGCGAGGCCTGAGGGAAGAGAGTTCTCTCCTCTTCTGCTTCACAGCCATGTTTCACGTGAAACATGGCTCAGCGGGCGGCACGTTTCACGTGAAACGTGCCGCCCGTTCTCATGCGTTGTCCGGGTGCTGAGCCCACCACTCCTTCAGTGCCGCCACCGCCGCGGGGTACGCCATCGGCCCGTTCTCCAGGCGAAGCTCCAGCAGGTGCTTGTACGCCTGCCCGACGGCCGGCCCGGGCCCGATGCCGAGGATCTCCATGATCTGGTTGCCGTCCAGGTCCGGGCGGATCGCGTCGAGCTCCTCCTGCTCCTGAAGCTGCGCGATCCGTTCCTCCAGACCGTCGTACGCACGGGAGAGGGCTGACGCCTTGCGCTTGTTGCGCGTCGTGCAGTCCGACCGCGTCAGCTTGTGGAGTCGGTCGAGCAGCGGCCCGGCGTCCCGGACGTAGCGGCGGACCGCGGAGTCCGTCCACTCGCCCGTGCCGTAGCCGTGGAAACGCAGATGCAGCTCGACCAGGCGCGAGACGTCCTTCACCAGCTCGTTGGAGTACTTGAGCGCCAGCATGCGCTTCTTCGTCATCTTCGCCCCGACCACTTCGTGGTGGTGGAACGAGACTCTGCCGTCCTCCTCGAAGCGACGGGTGCGCGGCTTGCCGATGTCATGCAGCAGGGCGGCCAGACGAAGGGGCAGGTCGGGTCCCTCGCTCTCCAGCGCCATCGCCTGCTCCAGGACGATGAGAGTGTGGTCGTAGACGTCCTTGTGCCGGTGGTGCTCGTCACGCTCCAACCGCAGGGCCGGCAGCTCGGGCAGGACCCGCTCGGCGAGGCCCGTCTCCACCAGCAGACTCAGTCCCTTGCGCGGGTGAGGGGAGAGGATGAGCTTGTTCAGCTCGTCCCGGACCCGCTCGGCGGAGACGATGTCGATGCGTCCGGCCATGTCGTGCATGGCCTTGACCACCTCCGGCGCCACCTCGAAGTCGAGCTGCGCGGCGAAGCGCGCGGCCCGCATCATCCTCAGCGGGTCGTCCGAGAAGGAGTCCTCGGGAGTACCCGGAGTGCGCAGCACCCGGGCCGCGAGGTCGTCAAGTCCCCCGTGCGGGTCGATGAACACCTTCTCCGGAAGCGCGACGGCCATCGCGTTCACCGTGAAGTCCCGCCGGACGAGGTCCTCCTCGATGGAGTCGCCGTAGGACACCTCGGGCTTGCGCGAGGTGCGGTCGTACGCCTCTGAGCGGTAGGTGGTCACTTCGATCTGCCAGCCGTCCTTCTGCCCCCCGACCGTGCCGAAGGCGATCCCGACCTCCCAGACCGCGTCCGCCCAGGGACGCATGATCTTCAGTACGTCCTGAGGACGGGCGTCGGTGGTGAAGTCCAGATCGTTGCCGAGCCGCCCGAGCAAGGCGTCCCGGACCGAGCCGCCGACCAGGGCGAGTGAGAACCCGGCCTCCTGAAATCGGCGGGCGAGATCGTCGGCGACAGGGGCGATCCGCAGCGGCTCACCCGTCGCGCGGTGCTGCTCCTGGCTCAGGACACTGGGGCTGACTTCGTTGGCGTTCGGCACAACAAAACAGGGTACGTGGCCTCGGCGGAGACGGGCGCCCCATAAAGCGCGCACCGAATCCCCCGCTTTCGTACCGCTCCCTTTATAGGCGCACATAGAGGGAAGCCCGGCCTGGCAGCGGATCTTGTGACGTAGTCCGCGGCACTTCCCCTCCGCGCACCTCGTTACCATGCGTGGACGCACATTCCGACGACCACTGATCACGACGAGGGACGGGCGAGCGCGTGGCCGAGGCGGCAGACTTCCAGGGGACCAGTGCCTCACCTGCCCGCCGGTGGCTCCGGCGCACCACGGCGCTGCTCGCCGGGGCGCCGCTGCTGGCCGGTCTGGTCCAGCTGCCCGCCGCCGGCTCGGCGCACGCCGACGAGGCGGCCGCCGCCCTGGCCGACTCCGACTCGGGCTCGGTGGCCGTGGCCGTCGACTCCCTCACCCCCTCCGCGCCCACGGACGGGGACACGGTGACCGTGGCGGGCACCGTGACCAACCACGGCAAGCGGACCGTCACCGACGCCCATGTGGGCCTGCGTGTGGGCCCACCGCTCGACACCCGCTCGTCCGTCGACGCGATCGCCAAGGACAGCGACGATCTCCAGGGCTCCATCTCCCCGGAGATCGACAACGAGTACACCGAGAAGTTCTCCAAGCTCACTCCCGGCGTGGCAGAGCACTTCAACATCTCGGTGCCGGTCGACGAGCTGAACCTCGGCAGCGACGGCGTCTACGAATTCGCGGTCTCGCTGTCCGGGGAGACCTCCGCACAGCCGTGGGAGCAGATCCTCGGCATCCAGCGGACCTTCCTGCCCTGGCAGCCCGACGAGGCCGACACCAAGACCAGGACCACGGCGCTGTGGCCACTCGTCTCGACGACGCACATGGCCGCCGAAACGGGACCGAACGAGGAGCAGACCCCGGTCTTCCTCAACGACGACCTGGCGAAGGAGATCTCTCCCGGCGGCCGCCTGAACCAGATGGTGACGCTGGGCAAGGACCTCGACGTCACCTGGGTGGTCGATCCGGACCTGCTGGCCTCCGTCGACGCGATGACGGGCAGCTACCGCGTCCGGGACGGGGACCAGACCACCGCCGGCACCCACCAGACGGTCGCCAAGCAGTGGCTCGCCGACCTGCAGGACGCGGTGGCCGACGAGGAGGTCGTCGCCCTCCCCTTCGCCGACCCCGACCTGGCGTCCCTCGCCCACAACGGCACGGACGTCACCGGCTCGCTGAGTCAGCTCAAGGACGCGACGGACGTCGTCGCCAACACCGTCGAGCCGATCCTCCATGTGAAGCCGAGCACCGAGTTCGCCTGGCCCGTGGAAGGCGCCGTCGACCGGTCCATCGTCAAGGTCGCCACCTCCGCGGGCGCCGACAAGGTGATCGCGCGCAGCGACAGCCTCCAGGAGACCGACGCCCTGCCGTACACACCGTCCGCCGCCCGCCCCATCGGCGGGGGCACCACGGCCGTGGTGGCGGACGCCCGGATGTCCACGGCGTTCGAGGGCGACCTGACGACGGCGTCCGCGTCCACGCTCGCCGTGCAGCGCTTCCTCGCCCAGAGCCTGGGTCTGGGCCTCCAGACCGACAAGCAGCGCAGCGTGGTCATCGCCCCGCAGCGCACGCCCTCCGGAAGTCAGGCGCGGGCGATGGCCGAAGGCCTGCGGGCTCTCCAGAGCGGCACGTGGTCCCAGTCCCAGAAGCTGGCGGCGGCCGCCGCGGCCAAACCGGATCCGGACGCCGCCACCAAGGTTCCGGGCACCTCCTCCTACCCGTCGGCACTGCGCAAGAAGGAGCTGCCCCGGTCGGCGTTCGTGGAGAACGCGCAGACGCAGGACGCGCTGGACAGCTTCAAGGTCGTGCTCTCGGACCCGTCCCGGGTGGTGACCCCCTTCGGACGCGCCCTGAACCGGGAGCTGTCCGTGTCGTGGCGCGGTCGGCCCGCCGAGGCGCAGTCGTTCCGCGCCGGAGTGAAGAGGTACCTCGACGGTCTGTCCGGCCGGGTCAGACTGATCGACAAGTCGGAGACGAAGCTCTCCGGCCGCAGCGCCACCATCCCGGTAACGGTGCAGAACAACCTGGTGCAGGACGTCGGCCCCCTGGTCCTGCGGCTCACCTCGACGAACCCGACCCGCCTCGAGATCGACGGCGCCCGCTACGAGGAGCAGCCGATCTCGGTCTCCGGCGGCCACAGCCAGTCGGTGAAGTTCACCACGTCGGCCAACGCCAACGGCCGGGCGACGGTGATCGCCCAGCTGTACACGGCGGACGGACGGCCGTACGGCAAGCCGGTCACCTTCGACGTGAAGGTCACCGAGATCACGGCCACGGTGATGCTCGTCATCGGAGGCGGCGTCCTGCTGCTCGTCCTCGCCGGCTTCCGGATGTACACGCAGCGCAAGCGCGCCGCGGCCCGCGCCGCCGAGAAGGCGCAGTCGGACGAGGCCGGCGAGGAGGTCGAGGAGGGTGATTCCGGAGAGTCGGAGGCTTCGGAGAACGCCGACGACGATCCGGAGCAGCCGAGTGACCCGACACCGGACACCGCAGCGGAAAGCGACGACCCGTCCGGCACGGGTGAGAGAGTGGACCGTTGAGGATGTCGTGGCCGGTCGGCCCGGGACGATGAGGTGGGGTAACCATGAACGCGCCGTACGACGGTGACCGCGGTCAGGCCGCGGACGGCTCGGGTCACCCCCAGGGCCCGCCGCCGGACCCCCGCCAGACGCCGCCGCAGCCGCCCGCGGACATGTACCTCCAGGACGCCTACGACCAGGATCCCTACCGGGCTCAGGACCTCTCCGCCCAGGACCCGGTCTCCGAGGCGCTCTACGACCGCGCGGCGCACCCTCCTCCGCCCCCGGGCACGTACCCGCCGCAGCAGCCGCTGTACTCCCAGCCCGCCCAGTCGCCCTACGCTCCCGACCCCCGTATGTGGGCCCAGACACCGGCCCCCGAACCGGAGGGACCGACGCAGTACCTGCCGTACGGCGACGATCCTCGGACCACCCAGTTCGTGGGCGTCGACGACCTGGTCGGCCAGGCCGGCGACCAGCGTCAGGAGCCGGACGCCTTCGCGCACCTGTTCCGCGACCAGCAGCAGGGCGGCGGCCACCCCTCGTACGACGACCCGGCTGCCGTACCGGCCCCCGCACCGGCACCGGGGCCGTACGGCGGGGCCGCCGGGCCGGGCCAGTACGGCGCGCCACAGCCTCCGGGCCAGTACGGCGGGCACCAGGGCCCCGATCCGTACGGGAACGCTCAGACACACGGTCAGTACGGCGGCCCCGCTCAGTACGGCGGTCCCGCTCCGACACCCGGGCAGCACGCGGCGCCCGCCCCCGGCCAGTACGCGGTGGCCCCCACCCCCGAGGCGGCCGAGGCTCCCCTCCAGGAGCCCGAGCCCGCACCGGCCGCCGCGCCCAAGAAGGGCGGGCGCGCGGGAGGCCTGCTGAAGTCGAGCGCCGTGATGGCGGCCGGCACGATGGTGTCGCGACTGACCGGGTTCGTCCGGTCGGCGCTGATCGTCTCGGCGCTGGGCGTCGGTCTGCTCGGCGACACGTTCCAGGTCGCCTACCAGCTGCCCACGATGATCTACATCCTCACCGTCGGCGGCGGCCTCAACTCGGTCTTCGTTCCACAGCTCGTACGCGCCATGAAGGACGACGACGACGGAGGCGAGGCCTACGCCAACCGCCTCCTGACCCTCGTCATGGTCGCGCTGGGCACGCTGACAGTGATCACGGTCTTCGCCGCGCCCCTGCTGATCCGGCTCCTGTCCAACCCCGTCGCCAGTGACCCGGCCGCCAACGAGGTCGGTGTCACCTTCGTCCGCTACTTCCTGCCGTCCATCTTCTTCATGGGTCTGCACGTGGTGATGGGGCAGGTCCTCAACGCCCGCGGCAGGTTCGGCGCGATGATGTGGACCCCGGTCCTGAACAACATCGTCATCATCGTGACCCTCGGCCTGTTCATCTGGGTCTACGGCACCGCGGAAACCTCGGGCATGAAGGTGACGAGCATCCCGCCGGAGGGCGAGCGTCTGCTCGGCATCGGGGTGCTGCTGGGACTCATCGTGCAGTCCCTGGCCATGATCCCCTACCTGCGGGAGACGGGTTTCCGGCTCCGGCTGCGCTTCGACTGGAGGGGGCACGGGCTGGGCAAGGCCATCACCCTCGCCAAGTGGACGGTCCTGTTCGTCCTCGCCAACCAGGCGGGCGCCATGATCGTCATCCAGCTCTCCACCGCTGCGGGCAAGGCCTCGCCCGTCGACGGCACCGGCTTCGCGGCCTACGCCAACGCACAACTGATCTGGGGACTGCCGCAGGCCATCATCACCGTCTCGCTGATGGCCGCCCTGCTGCCCCGCATTTCCCGCTCGGCGTCCGAGGAGGACGGGGGAGCGGTCCGGGACGACATCTCCCAGGGCCTGCGCACGACAGCGGTGGCCATCGTTCCCGTCTCCTTCGGTTTCGTCGCGCTCGGCATCCCGATGTGCACGCTCATGTTCGGCTCCTCGGGCACCAGCGAAGCCACCAACATGGGCTACATGCTGATGGCCTTCGGCCTCGGTCTCATCCCGTACTCCGTGCAGTACGTCGTCCTGCGCGCCTTCTACGCCTACGAGGACACCAGGACGCCGTTCTACAACACCGTCATCGTCGCCGTGGTCAACGCCGCCGCCTCGGGCCTGTGTTACCTCCTGCTGCCCTCGCGCTGGGCCGTCGTCGGCATGGCCGCTTCCTACGGCCTGGCCTACGTGATCGGCGTGGGCGTCGCCTGGCGCAGGCTGCGCAAGCGGCTCGGCGGGGACCTGGACGGCGCACGGGTGCTGCGCACGTACGCCCGGCTGTGCATCGCGTCCGTCCCGGCCGCCCTGGTCGGTGGCGCCGCCTGCTACGCGATCAGCCGCTCGCTCGGCCAGGACGTCGTGGGATCGTTCGCCGCGCTGCTGGCCGGCGGAGTGCTCCTGTTCGGTGTCTTCTTCGTCGCCGCCCGCCGCATGCGCATCGAGGAGGTCAACTCTCTGGTCGGCATGGTGCGCGGACGCCTGGGACGCTGAGACCCGGGGTAGGCGCACAACCATCGTCCGCCGCTGTGTGTCGTGCTTAGCGGCGGACTGTGGGCACAATTGGGTTCGGCGTCGGACGCGCGGATCGGGAGTCGGCCGACGCGCACGGAATGGGGAGGCAGGAACGACGGTGGCGGAACGGAGCACAGCTGCCGTCGACGTGGCAGACAACAGTGGCGATGAGCCGCTGACCGCACAGGCGGACCAGTCCACGGCCGACGGGGTGGCCAACAACCGGGAGCGGGACACGGACAGCGACGAGGCACAGGGGAACCCCACGAGCGAGGAGTCCGGCAAGGCCTCGCCTCCCGAACTGCACAGCGGGCACAAGCTCGCCAGACGCTACCGCCTCGAGGAATGCGTCACCCGTCTGGACGGCTTCAGCAGTTGGCGGGCCGTCGACGAGAAGCTGCGCCGCGCGGTCGGAGTCCACCTACTCCCCGCGGACCACTCGCGCGCCCGGTCGGTGCTGGCCGCGGCACGCTCGTCCGCCCTGCTCGGCGACCCTCGCTTCGTCCAGGTACTGGACGCCGTCGAGGACAACGACCTCGTCTACGTCGTGCACGAGTGGCTCCCCGATGCCACCGAGCTGACCGCTCTCCTCGCCGCCGGGCCACTGGAGGTGTACGACGCCTACCAGATGGTCAGTCAGGTCGCGTCGGCCATGGCGGCCGCGCACCGGGAGGGCCTCGCCCATCTGCGTCTGAGCCCCAACGCGGTGCTGCGCACGTCGACGGGCCAGTGGCGGATCCGCGGGCTGGCCGTCAACGCCGCACTGCGCGGCATCAGTTCCGACACTCCACAGCGCACCGACACCGAGGCCATCGGCGCTCTGCTGTACGCCACGCTCACCCAGCGCTGGCCGTACGAGAGCGACGCGTACGGTCTGGCAGGCCTGCCCAAGGACATCGGCCTGATCCCGCCGGACCAGGTACGTGCCGGTGTCCACCGCGGCCTGTCCGAACTGGCCATGCGGGCGCTCGCCAACGACGGTGCCACCGCTTCCCGGCACGAGTCCCCGTGCACCACGCCGGAGGAACTGGTGAAGGCGATCGCGGAGATGCCGCGCATCCGCCCGCCGGAGCCGGCGTACACCGCACCGCCCCAATACCAGCGCACGGCCTACCAACAGGGTGCGTACGGTCGTCCGGCGCCGCGCCCCGGTGCCACCCAGCCCGTGCCGACGCCGCCGCCCCCGCTGCAGAGCCGCACCGGCAAGGCCCTGAAGTGGGGGGTGTCGGCCCTGCTGATCGCGGCACTGGGACTCGGCAGCTGGCAGCTCGCCGATGCGCTCATGGAACGGGGCGGCAAGGCCGACGACCCGAACCAGACGCAGACGGTCGACGGTGACAACGACAAGGGCTCGAAGCCCCCGGCCTCCGGCAAGGCCGTTCCGATCACCAGTGCCCGGGACTTCGACCCCTTCGGCGACCAGTCCGAGAAGCCCTCCGAGATCGGGAATGTCTACGACGGCAGCAAGTCCACCTACTGGCAGACGGACTACTACCTCAGCTCCGACTTCGGCCGCCTAAAGCCCGGCGTCGGCGTCATCCTGGACCTCGGCAAGGTACAGCAGGTCGGCAAGGTGACCGTCACCTTCGTCGGGAACACTTCCGTCGAGCTGCGCAGTGCGGGCAAGGACACGACGGCGGAGCCGACCTCCTTCGACCAGTACGAGAAGGTCGCCGGGGGCTCGGGCACGACGGTGGAACTCAAGCCCGACAAGGCCGTCCAGAGCCGGTACCTCCTGGTGTGGCTCACCGATCTGCCGGTGCAGTCAGACGGGAACTGGCGCGGCCGGCTGGCCGACATCAAGGTGACCAGCTGACGGCATCTACCGCGGGGAGAGGGGTGTGATGGCGGGCGGCACGAGTCATGACGGAGTGACCGACCAGGAACTGCTCGCCCGCCACGTCGAGGGCGACCCCGATGCCTTCGGTGAGCTCGTGCGCCGTCACCGCGACCGGCTCTGGGCGGTGGCCCTGCGGACGCTGGGGGACCGCGAGGAGGCCGCCGACGCTGTCCAGGACGCACTCGTCTCCGCCTATCGGGCCGCCCACACCTTCCGTGGACAGGCGGCCGTCACCACCTGGCTGCACCGGATCACGGTGAACGCCTGTCTGGACCGTGCCCGCAAGGCCGCCTCGCGGAAGACCGCGCCCGTCGACGACACCGAACGCCTGGAGCAGCTGCTGGAGCCGCACGAGTCGGCCTCCGCTCCTGCGGAGCGCAACGATCTGCACCGCCAGCTGCTGGAGGCCCTGGGCACCCTGCCCGCCGACCAGCGGGCCGCTCTCGTCCTGGTCGACATGCAGGGCTATCCCGTCGCGGAGGCCGCCCGCATCCTCGATGTACCGAATGGCACGATCAAGAGCCGGTGTGCCCGGGGCAGAGCCCGACTCCTGCCGCTGATCGCCCACCTGCGTCCGGACGGCAGCGGAGACGGCAGGAAGCCCGGCCCGGAGCGGAACCGGACGCCGGGGGCATCCGTCCCACCCGCAGCGGGACCGCAGCGTGCGGGTCCGCCGGAAGCAGGGTCGAGTGATTCAGCCGCAGTGAAGGGCGGAGGTGGACGAGCGTGACGTCGTCGACGACAGGCATGACCGGGCACCCGGACGTCGCGGAGATCTCCGACCTCGCCGAAGGCCTCCTCCCGAGCACACGGACCACCCATGTGCGGAGGCACCTGGAAAGCTGCGAGCTCTGCGCGGACGTCTACGCGTCGCTGGAAGAGATCCAGGGACTGCTAGGCACCCTGCCTCCCCCCACGCCCATGCCCGACGACGTGTCCGCCCGTATCGACGCCGCCCTGGCGAACGAGCCCCTGCCGGGGAGCGGAGACCGCCCGCGTGTTTCACGTGAAACATCGGCACCGGCCGACCGGCCCGCCGGACACGCCCGAACCCCCTCCACCGGTCCCGGCCGCAAGGACCGCCGCCGAAGCGGTCGGCGAAGGATCGCCGTACTCGGCGCCGTGGCCGCCGCTGCCGCGATCGGGCTCGGCTCGGTCATCGTGTCCTCCCTCACCGGAGAGAGCCCCTCCCACGACACCGCCCACGGGCAGCAGACCGCGCTCCCGGACACCTTCGCCGAGGGCCGGCTCCAGGACAAGGTCACCGGTCTCCTCGCGGACGGGAGCGCCGAGAGTGGCGGATCACGTACGCCGCGCAGTCTCGGCATGGAGTCCGAGAACGGTGGCGAGACCGCCGAGAACCATGTCTTCAAGCAACCGACCGTCCCCGAGTGCATCCGTAAGGGGATCGGCCGCGACGATGCTGTGATCGCCACGGAGCCCGGCGTCTACAAGGGCAGGGAAGCCTTGCTGGTGGTACTGCCCGACGCCACCAATGACACCCGGGTCACCGCCTACATCGTCGAAACGGCGTGCGTGGATCAGCCCGCGGTGGGCAAGGCCAAGATCCTTCTCAAGCACTCCTACGCGCGTTCGTAGCGGTCCTTCCTTCCCCTCACCAGGCGACGGGACCCTGCCGCCGTGTGCCCGGGCACAGCGGGAATGCGCGCCCCGTAGGATCCGTTAGGTGGGGTGAGAGTTCCGAGTGCAGCTCCACCCGGCCCTGAAGACGCAGTCCAGAGACGAGGAATGAAGCCGTGAGCGACGTCCGAAACGTGATCATCATCGGCTCCGGGCCCGCCGGCTACACGGCGGCGCTCTACACCGCGCGAGCGTCCCTGAAGCCGCTGGTGTTCGAGGGTGCCGTCACCGCGGGCGGAGCGCTGATGAACACCACCGAGGTGGAGAACTTCCCCGGCTTCCAGGACGGCATCATGGGCCCCGAGCTCATGGACAACATGCGGGCCCAGGCGGAGCGCTTCGGGGCCGAGCTGATCCCCGACGACGTCGTGGCCGTCGACCTCAGCGGTGAGATCAAGACCGTCACCGACACCGCGGGAACGGTCCACCAGGCCAAGGCCGTCATCGTCACCACCGGCTCCCAGCACCGCAAGCTCGGCCTGCCGAACGAGGACGCGCTGTCCGGTCGCGGTGTCTCCTGGTGCGCGACCTGTGACGGCTTCTTCTTCAAGGACCAGGACATCGCCGTGATCGGCGGCGGGGACACCGCGATGGAGGAGGCCACCTTCCTCTCCCGCTTCGCGAAGTCCGTGACGATCGTCCACCGCCGGGACACCCTGCGCGCCTCCAAGGCTATGCAGGAGCGTGCCTTCGCCGACCCCAAGATCACATTCGTCTGGGACAGCGAGGTCGCCGAGGTCCAGGGCGACCAGAAGCTGGCGGGCCTGAAGCTGCGCAACGTCAAGACCGGCGAACTCTCCGATCTGCCGGTGACCGGCCTGTTCATCGCGATCGGCCACGACCCGCGCACCGAGCTCTTCAAGGGCCAGCTCGACCTGGACCCGGAGGGCTACCTGAAGGTCGACGCGCCCTCGACCCGCACCAACCTGACAGGTGTGTTCGGGGCCGGTGACGTGGTCGACCACACCTACCGCCAGGCGATCACCGCCGCGGGCACCGGCTGCTCCGCCGCTCTCGACGCCGAGCGCTTCCTCGCCGCTCTCAGCGACGAGGACAAGGCGGAGCCCGAGAAGACCGCCGTCTGACCACCCCATCCCTCGCACCAACGAGTTAGGAGCCCGCCGTGGCCGGCACCCTTAAGCATGTGACCGATGACTCCTTCGAGCAGGACGTCCTCAAGAACGACAAGCCCGTCCTGGTGGACTTCTGGGCCGCCTGGTGCGGTCCGTGCCGCCAGATCGCGCCGTCCCTCGAGGCCATCGCCGCCGAGTACGGTGACAAGATCGAGATCGTCAAGCTGAACATCGACGAGAACCCGGGTACGGCCGCCAAGTACGGCGTCATGTCCATCCCGACCCTGAACGTCTACCAGGGTGGCGAGGTCGCCAAGACCATCGTCGGTGCGAAGCCCAAGGCCGCGATCGTCCGCGACCTCGAGGACTTCATCGCCGACTGACGAACGTCAACTGACGATCGTCGACTGATGATCTCGACCGACGTTTCACGTGAAACACGAATGGGCCGACCCGAACGGGTCGGCCCATTTGGTGTACAGCGGTCTCCGGTGCGTCACTACAGCGGACGCAACGCCGGTTCCTTCTGCACGGCGCCGAGCAGGCGGTCCAGTGCCATCTCCACGTCTTCCTTCCAGGACAGCGTGGAGCGAAGATCCAGCCGCAGCCGCGGGTGCCGGGGATGTGGTCGGACCGTCTTGAAGCCCACCGCCAGGAGATGCTCCGCCGGCAGGACGCATGCGGGCTCCTTCCAGCGGGCATCCCCGAACGCCTCGATGGCCTTGAAGCCACGACGCAGGAGATCCTTGGCAACCGTCTGGACCATCACCCGGCCCAGTCCCTGGCCCTGGTACCCCGGCATCACGAACGCGGTCATCAACTGAACCGCGTCGGAGGAGACCGGACTGGTGGGGAAAGCCGCTGAGCGCGGTACATACGCGGGCGGTGCGTAGAGAACGAAGCCCACCGGCACGTCATCGACGTAGACCACCCGGCCGCAGGATCCCCAGTCCAGCAGTACGGCGGAGATCCAGGACTCCTTCTCCAGGGCCGGCGTGCCGGCCTCTACCGCGGCCTTGCCGCTGACGGGGTCCAGTTCCCAGAAGACGCACGAGCGACAGCGCTGGGGAAGGTCCTGAAGGTTGTCCAGCGTGAGCGGTACGAGCCGGCGCCCCATGAAGGCTGTTCCTCGCTTCCTTCCCCTGCCGCGTCGCGGGCGGCTGTCAGAGCGCTCCGTTCCCTGAGCAAGCTGCCGATGAACCCACCGACCGCGCCCAGCCCCAAGCCCGCGCTCACCCATTCGGTGCGGCTCATCGTTCGCATGGCCCCTGCCTTCCTCCCAGAGGTACCGCCAGGTGACTACGCCCTCCCGCTCGCATCGTATCCACGATGCGGTGGACCCGACACCGACGCAGAGCAAAGGGCGGACCGTGTTCCGGTATGCACCGGCCGCGGCCCGCCCTCAAGACAGCCGATCAGGACTCGATGTCCCCGTCCCCGTCCTCGTCCTCGTCCTCCAGGAGGCCCTTCTGCAGTACGGGGCCTTCACCGGGAGCGAGACTGCCGAGGATCCGCTCAAGGTCGTCCATGGAGGCGAACTCCACGGTGATCTTGCCCTTCTTCTGTCCCAGGTCGACCTTCACCCGCGTCTCGAAGCGGTCCGAGAGCCGCGTCGCGAGGTCCGACAGCGCTGGGGAGACCAGAGAGCCGGCCCGGGGGCCCTTGGCTCGTTGGGGCTTCTGCGGCCGTGAACCCATCAGGGTCACGATCTCCTCGACCGATCGCACCGAGAGCCCTTCGGCCACGATGCGATGTGCCAGTCGATCCTGCTCCTCCGGATCGTCGACGGACAGCAAGGCTCGCGCGTGCCCCGCGGAGAGCACCCCTGCGGCCACCCGGTTCTGCACCTTGGGAGAGAGCTTCAGCAGACGCAGCGTGTTGGACACCTGCGGGCGGGAACGGCCGATGCGGTCCGCCAGCTGGTCATGCGTGCAGTTGAAGTCCTTCAGCAGCTGGTCGTAGGCGAAGGCCTCCTCCAGCGGATTCAGCTGAGCGCGGTGCAGGTTCTCCAGGAGCGCGTCCAGGAGGAGCTTCTCGTCCTCCGTCGCCCGCACGATCGCCGGGATGGCATCCAGCTCCAGCTCCCGGCAAGCGCGGAATCGGCGCTCACCCATGATCAACTCGTAGCGCCCCGGCTCCGTCGGCCGAACGACGACCGGCTGGAGGAGACCAACCTCTCGGATGGAGGTGACGAGCTCGGCCAGCGCGTCGTCGTCGAAGTCCTTGCGCGGCTGCTTCGGGTTCGGGGTGATGGCGTCGAGAGGAACCTCGGCGAAGTGCGCCCCCAGGGGCGGCCGGAGCCCTTCCATGCCCTGGGGTGCCGTCGACTCTTCCGTTTCACGTGAAACATGCGGCAGCGTGGCCACCCTTGCCGCGGCCACCCCACGCTCGTTCGGCAGCAGAGGCATCGCCCCCGGGGCCGTGCCAGCCGCACTTCCCAAGGCCGCCGAGGCAACCGACTTCTCGGTCGGGGCATTGGGGATCAGTGCACCGAGGCCACGGCCCAACCCCCTCCGTCGCTCACTCACTGGGTCCCCTCCACCATGCTCGGATCGTTCTGAGCGCCGAGGTGAGCGTGGGTCGCGTCATAGGCGACGCCCACACCCCTCAGCGCGATCTCACGGGCCGCCTCCAGATAGGAGAGGGCTCCGCTTGATCCTGGATCGTAGGTCAGTACCGTCTGCCCGTAGCTCGGGGCCTCGGAGATACGGACCGAGCGGGGAATGCTCGTCCGCAACACCTCCTCACCGAAGTGGCTGCGCACCTCGTCCGCGACCTGCGACGCGAGCCGCGTACGGCCGTCGTACATGGTGAGGAGGATCGTCGACACATGCAGCGTGGGGTTGAGATGGCCCCTGACCAGGTCGACGTTGCGCAGTAGCTGCCCCAGTCCTTCCAGGGCGTAGTACTCGCACTGGATCGGAATCAGCACCTCCTGGCCCGCGACGAGAGCGTTGACGGTCAGCAGACCGAGGGAGGGCGGGCAGTCGATGAGGATGTAGTCCAGCGGCTGCTCGTACGCCGTGATCGCTCGCTGGAGCCGGCTCTCGCGTGCGACCAGAGAGACCAGTTCGATCTCCGCACCGGCGAGATCGATCGTGGCGGGAGCGCAGAACAGACCCTCGACATCAGGGACCGGCTGGACCACTTCAGAGAGCGGTCGGCTCTCGACCAGCACGTCGTAGATGGAGGGGACATCGGCGTGATGGTCGATACCCAGCGCGGTGGAGGCGTTGCCCTGCGGGTCGAGGTCGACGACCAGGACTCTCGCACCGTGCAGGGCGAGTGACGCGGCAAGATTGACGGTCGTCGTCGTCTTGCCCACACCGCCCTTCTGGTTCGCTACGACCATGACCCGGGTCTGCTCGGGTCGCGGCAACCCCTCGCCGGCGCGGCCCAGAGCCTCCACCGCCAGTTGGGCAGCACGACCGATCGGTGTGTCATCCATGGGAGGCGGTGTTTCACGTGAAACATCCGCCCCCATCGACTCGGTACGGGGACCGGGGACCGGATCGGTCATCGGTCCCGCGATATTGGCGTCGGACCGCAAGGATTCACTCTCCTCGACTTCAGGCTCGCTATGAACAGAGCCTCCCATGCCTCCCGGGTCATGAACCAGTGAGGCCTGGTCTTCTGTGGAGAAATCCACCTCTGTGGACAACTCCGTGCCCTCTCCGAGCGACCCGAGAGGCTTCCGGTCGCGGGGATCGGCCGCGGCGCGGCCGCGGCTGATGATGCCGTGCAGCAGTGAGCGACGTTTCACGTGAAACACGATGCACAGCAGCTGATGCCGAACTGCCGCGACACTCCGGCATGCGTGAGCAGGGCAGCTTGTGTGGAGTACGGCGGGCCATCCGAGCGAAGTCGGATGCTATCCGCGGCGCCGACGTGTCCGTCCGGTCCGGGCAGCCTTGGCCCGCTTGGCGGCGAAGCGCACACCACCGGGGCTCTCGCCTACCTCTACTCGCACCACGGTGGACAGGGGATCCACGACACCCTCTCCCACGTGGAGGATGGACGTCTGCTCCGCACCGAGCTTGCTCAGCGCCGCGGTCGCCGCCTTCAGCTCCTCCTCGGCCGTGTCGCCCTTGAGGGCGAGCATCTCCCCGTAGGGGCGCAGCAGAGGAATCCCCCAGGTGGCGAGGCGGTCCAGGGGAGCGACGGCACGGGCCGTCACCACATGCACCGGCGGCAGCTTGCCCATGACCTCCTCGGCCCGGCCCCGCACCACGGTGACATGGTCCAGGCCCAGCAGCTCCACGACCTCGGTCAGGAAGTTCGTGCGTCGCAGCAGCGGCTCAAGGAGGGTGATCTTCAGGTCTTCCCGCACCAGCGCCAGCGGGATTCCGGGCAGGCCGGCTCCCGAGCCGACGTCGCACACGGTCACTCCCTCGGGCACGACCTCCGAGAGCACCGCGCAGTTCAGCAGGTGCCGCTCCCAGAGCCGGGGTACTTCGCGTGGGCCGATCAGACCACGCTTCACCCCCGCCTCGGCAAGCAGTTCCGCGTAGCGGACCGCGTCCGCGTAGCGATCACCGAACACATCACGTGCCTGCTCGGGTACAGGCGGGAGCTCCGCTGCCTCCGACACGGGGACCGTCCTTCCGTACGGCACCGGCGCGCCGGGCGCCGGTACCAGAACCACCAGAACTATCAGGCTGACAAAATTCGGCCCCGCCTGCGCAACAGACGGGGCCGGAGAACGAGAGAACCGATCAGGCGGGGAGCACGACGACGAAGCGCTCCGGCTCCTCACCCTCGGACTCACTGCGCAGTCCCGCGGCCTTGACCGCGTCGTGCACGACCTTGCGCTCAAAGGGCGTCATCGGCTTCAGCCGCACGGACTCGCCGCTGCTCTTGACCTCGGCCGCGGCCTTGGCACCCAGCTCGGACAGCTCGGCGCGCTTGTCGGCCCGGTACCCCGCGATGTCGAGCATCAGCCGGCTGCGGTCACCGGTCTCCCGGTGCACCGCCAGGCGTGTGAGCTCCTGCAGAGCCTCCAGCACCTCACCGTCCCGGCCGACCAGCTTCTCCAGATCCCTGCTCTTGCTGTCGCTGATGATCGAGACGGAGGCACGGTCGGCCTCGACGTCCATGTCGATGTCGCCGTCGAGGTCGGCGATGTCGAGCAGACCCTCCAGGTAGTCCGCGGCGATCTCGCCCTCCTGCTCGAGGCGGGTGAGGGTGTCTGCACCCTCGGCAGCGGCGGAGGTGGTGCCTTCCGTCACGGGATGGACTCCTTCTTACTTCTTCGACGGGGACTTGGGCCGCTGCGGGCCCTTGCGCTGTCCGGACTGGGCCTTGCTGCGACCACCGCCGCCGGACTTCTGAGCCGGCTTCTTGGCACCGGCGGCAGGCTTGGCGTCCTCCTTGTCGGCCGGCTTGGCGTCCTGCGGCTCGTCCGACTTGGTCAGCGACGTCTTCGGCTCGGCCTCGCCGGCGGGCTTGGCCTGGCGCTGGGACTTGCTCTGGCGCTTGGGCTGCTGGCGCTTGGGCTGAGCCGCGGTGGCCACGGTCGAGCCGTCCGCGCTCTGGGCGGCCACGGCGGTGTCGCTCTTCACCACGGTGCCGTCGGCCTGAGCCGCCAGGCCCGCCTTGTTCAAACCGTTGATGAACTTCCGCTCGGCCTCGTTGCGGTCCCGGCCCTTGGCGACAATGGCCTTCACAATGGCCTTCTCGCCCCGGCGACGGGTCTTGCCGTGCTCGGTGACGCTCTTGTGCAGCCGCTCCAGGTAGGAGGCCTGCGCCTTGGAGCCGGGCGTCGGGTTGTTGCGGATGACGTACATCTGCTGGCCCATGGTCCACACGTTCGTGGTCAGCCAGTAGACGAGGACACCGACGGGGAAGTTGACACCGAAGACGGCGAACATGACGGGGAAGACGTACATCAGCATCTTCTGCTGCTGCATGAACGGCGTCTTCACCGTGGTGTCGACGTTCTTCGTCATCAGCTGGCGCTGGGTGAAGAACTGCGAGGCCGACATCAGCACGATCATGATCGCGGTCACGACGCGGACGTCGGTCAGGGAGGCACTGAGGGCAGCGACGTCGCTCTCGCTGCTGAAGAACTTGGAAGCGAGCGGGGCTCCGAAGATGTGCGCCTTCTGCGCGCTCTCCAGCAGGTCCTGGTTGACGGCACCGATGGTGTCGCCGGAGGCGATGCCGTTGAGCACGTGGTACAGGGCGAAGAAGAACGGGGACTGCGCCAGGATGGGAAGGCACGAGGAGAGCGGGTTGGTGCCCGTCTCCTTGTACAGCTTCATCATCTCTTCGGACTGACGCTGCTTGTCGTTCTTGTAGCGCTCCTGGATCTTCTTCATCTCCGGCTGGAGCGTCTGCATCCCGCGCGTCGCCTTGATCTGCTTCACGAAGAGCGGGATCAGGCAGATGCGGATGAGGACCACCAGGGACACGATGGACAGGCCCCAGGCCCATCCGGTGTCAGGTCCGAAGATCGCCCCGTACACCGTGTGGAACTGGACGATGACCCAGGAGACGGGCCAGGTGATAAAGCTGAAGAGGCTGGCAATCGTGTCCACTAATCATGCTCCTTGGGCATGGGGCGAGGTCTCTGCGGCCGGGCTCGAAGGGTCGGACGGGCTCGGGTGAGCAGGCCTTCCTTCGGTGGCCGGTTCGGCGGCGGAGGTCCCGCCCTTGCGTGCCCGCCAGGCGGCACGCAGCATTTCGTGCCACCGCGGGCGCTTGCGCGGCGGAACATGGTCCACGCCGCCCAGCGACCACGGATTGCACCGCAGGATGCGCCAGGCGGTGAGTGCCGTGCCCT
This sequence comes from Streptomyces sp. CB09001, assembly GCF_003369795.1. NCBI lineage: Bacteria > Bacillati > Actinomycetota > Actinomycetes > Kitasatosporales > Streptomycetaceae > Streptomyces > Streptomyces sp. CB09001. Next base: position 3,583,514 of record NZ_CP026730.1, on the reverse strand, counting down.
TGACGGCTCCGTGCCGGTCGATGGCCGTGTAGCCGTAGTGGGAACACGACGGGTAGTACTTGCACACCGGCCCCAGCAGCGGACTGATCGTCCACTGGTAGAGCTTGATCAGAGCCAGCAGCGGGTACTTCATCGCGCGCCCCCTCCCAGTAGCCGCGCCAGGGCGGCGTCCAGGTCTCGGGCCAGCTGTGCATGGTCGGCGTCACCCGCACCGGGCAGCGCTCGTACGACTACCAGGCTACCGGGGGGCAACAGGTCGATCCGGTCGCGCATCAGATGGCGAAGTCTGCGCTTCACCTTGTTGCGCACGACCGCGACACCCACGGCTTTGCTCACGACGAAACCCGCACGTGTCCGGGGAGCGCTCTCCCCAGGCGCGTGCGGGTCCGTGGCACCGCTTCGAAGGTGGACGACGAGGGCCGGGCGGCCGGCCCGGCGACCTCGTCGTACAGCGGTCGCGAAGTCCTCGCGCCGCCTCAGCCGGTTCTCGGTGGGCAGCACGATGTCATGACCTGACCGGGATCAGGCGGACAGACGGGCGCGACCCTTGCTGCGGCGGGTCGCGAGAATCGCGCGGCCGGCACGGGTACGCATACGCAGCCGGAAACCGTGGGTCTTCGCGCGGCGACGGTTGTTCGGCTGGAAGGTGCGCTTGCTCACTCGGGGGCTCCAGAAAGATTCGGGTGTTGGCGGGGTGCCGTCCTGGCTGTCACCGTGCGCCCACGAGTAGCTCGCGTTACGCCCGAGTGCACCGCTTTTCGATCACCTTGGACGTGACCTGTGCCCATCGGAGGCAGGCGGCAGCAGCCATCGACAACTCGACCTGGTTACGGTACGTGCGACTGCGCCATTCGGTCAAACCAGCGGTGACCGGGAGACACTTGTCCACAGGCTGGGGACAACAACTTGAACCCTACCCGTCGCGCTGACTACCGTGACTGGACTCCGATTCGTTCCCTTATCCCTGCCCCACCCGAGTTTCATCCCGACCCGTCCCCGAATCACACCTTCGAGGGACTCGTGAGAGAGCGTGCCCTGTGGCTGACGTACCTGCCGATCTTGCCGCAGTGTGGCCACGCGTATTGGAGCAACTTCTCGGAGAGGGCCGCGGGCAGGGCGTCGAGTCGAAGGACGAGCACTGGATCCGCCGCTGCCAGCCGCTCGCGCTGGTCGCCGACACCGCCCTGCTCGCCGTACCGAACGAATTTGCGAAGGGCGTACTGGAGGGCCGCCTCGCGCCGGTCGTCAGCGAGACCCTGAGCCGCGAGTGCGGGCGCCCGATCCGCATCGCGATCACCGTCGACGACACCGCGGGCGAACCCGCCGGGCCCGCTCCGCAGGCACCCCAGGCGCCGCCCACCCGTCCCCAGCACCGCTACGAGGAGCCCGAGCTCCCCGCCCCAGGCCAGGGCGGCCGCGAGGAGTACCGCGACCGCGACGAGTACGAGGGGTACGGCCGCAACCGCGCCGACCAGCTCCCCACCGCCCGGCCCGCCTATCCGCAGGAGTACCAGCGCCCGGAGCCCGGCTCCTGGCCCCGCCCCGCGCAGCAGGACGACTACGGCTGGCAGCAGCAGCGCCTCGGCTTCCCGGAACGGGACCCCTACGCGTCCCCGTCGCAGGAGCCGTACGGCCAGGAGCCGCCGCCGTACTCCCACGAGTCCCACACCCCGTACCAGCAGGACTACCGGCCGCAGCCCCCGGAACGCCCGTCGTACGACGCCCAGCGCGGCGACTACGAGCAGGCCCGGGGCGACTACGACAAACCCCGCGACAACTACGACCAGCAGCGGGGCGACTACGAGCAGCGCGGTCCGCGCCGCGACCTGTCCGAGCCCCCGGCGGGATCCGGACACGTCCACCGCGGCGGCCCCGTCGGCCCCGGGCCCGCCACCGGGGCACCCGGACCGCTGGCGGCCCAGCCCGCGCCGGCCACCGGTCCGGGCGAGCCGACCGCGCGCCTGAACCCGAAGTACCTCTTCGACACCTTCGTCATCGGCGCCTCCAACCGCTTCGCCCACGCGGCGGCCGTCGCCGTCGCCGAGGCACCCGCCAAGGCCTACAACCCCCTGTTCATCTATGGGGAGTCGGGACTCGGCAAGACCCACCTCCTGCACGCCATCGGGCACTACGCGCGCAGCCTCTACCCGGGCACGCGCGTGCGCTACGTGAGTTCGGAGGAGTTCACCAACGAGTTCATCAACTCCATCCGCGACGGCAAGGGCGACAGCTTCCGCAAGCGCTACCGCGAGATGGACATCCTGCTCGTCGACGACATCCAGTTCCTCGCGGACAAGGAGTCGACGCAGGAGGAGTTCTTCCACACCTTCAACACCCTGCACAACGCCAACAAGCAGATCGTGCTCTCCAGCGACCGGCCGCCCAAGCAGCTGGTGACGCTGGAGGACCGGCTTCGCAACCGCTTCGAGTGGGGGCTGATCACCGACGTCCAGCCGCCGGAGCTGGAGACGCGCATCGCGATCCTGCGCAAGAAGGCGGTGCAGGAGCAGCTCAACGCCCCGCCGGAGGTACTGGAGTTCATCGCCTCGCGGATCTCGCGCAACATCCGCGAGCTGGAGGGCGCGCTGATCCGGGTGACGGCGTTCGCCTCGCTCAACCGGCAGCCGGTGGACCTGGGCCTCACCGAGATCGTCCTCAAGGACCTGATCCCCGGCGGCGAGGACTCGGCCCCCGAGATCACCTCCACGGCCATCATGGGCGCGACCGCCGACTACTTCGGCCTCACGGTCGAGGACCTGTGCGGCACCTCTCGCGGACGGGCGCTGGTGACGGCCCGGCAGATCGCCATGTACCTGTGCCGTGAGCTGACGGACCTCTCGCTGCCGAAGATCGGCGCGCTGTTCGGCGGCCGGGACCACACCACGGTGATGCACGCCGACCGCAAGATCCGCAATCTGATGGCCGAGCGGCGCTCGATCTACAACCAGGTGACCGAGCTGACCAACCGCATCAAGAACGGCTGACGACCGCCGGAACCGGTCACGAAGGCGCCTCCGGGACCCCCGGGGGCGCCTTTCGCATGCTCCCCGGCCGCCCAGGTGCTCGTACGGCTGTCCTGTCCGCTGTTCGAATCCATGCCGGGTTACGGCCGTCCTCCACAGATTCGGCCAGTTTTTTCCATCCACACCTTGGGGACTGGGAAGTTGTCCCGATCCTGTCCACAGGCCAGGCTGGTGAGGGATCATCAGGGCAGGTCAGATCCCTGTGGATTCGTGGACAAAGGATCTCCACAGGCTGTGGACAAAGAAATGATCCACAGGCTGTGCATTCAGTTGTCCACGGGCAACCCACAGGCTGGAGGGCGTTGTCCCCAGCGATCGCCAGGTTCTCCACATGCCTGTCCACTGTTCGGCAACGTGACGCGCCCTGTCACCGCGTCGAGTGAAAGCCGTCACACCAAGCTGCCTGGGCGGGCTGTGGGAAACCTGCTCAAAGCTGGGGACGGCGCTGGGGAGAAGTCGCCTCTCCCTGTGCACGGTGTGTGCAGAACTTTCTGTTCTCCACAGATACGCCCGGTTGTCCACCGGCTCCGCCCACAGGCCCCGTGGACAAAATTCGTGCTCTGACCTGGGCAAACGAGGTTATCCACGGTATCCACAGGCCCTACTACTACTGACGACTAGAGAGAGAGCGGAATTCGTTTCGAAGCGGGTCCTGTGCACAACTCGGTCTCTCGGGCCCGACCGCGCCTCGTCACGACTTGACCCCGAACGGCACCTACTGTCAGTGGGGTGCGTCAGACTGGTCCCCGGTGTTCTGCCCCTCACAGCGGCGGGCGACACCGATCAGACGACGAAGGCGAAGCAGGGCGAGCAGCGCCGGCAACAGCAGGAGGCGGCAACAGTGAAGATCCGGGTGGAACGCGACGTACTCGCGGAGGCAGTGGCCTGGGCGGCTCGCAGCCTCCCGGCCCGTCCGCCGGCGCCGGTCCTCGCGGGCCTGCTGCTGAAGGCCGAGGAGGGGCAGCTGAGCCTGTCCAGCTTCGACTACGAGGTCTCGGCGCGGGTGTCGGTGGAGGCCGAGATCGAGGAGGAGGGCACGGTCCTCGTCTCCGGCCGTCTGCTCGCCGACATCTCCCGCGCCCTGCCCAACCGGCCGGTGGAGATTTCCACGGACGGTGTACGGGCGACGGTGGTCTGCGGCTCCTCGCGGTTCACCCTCCACACCCTGCCGGTGGAGGAGTATCCGGCGCTGCCGCAGATGCCGGAGGCGACGGGCACGGTCCCCGGCGAGGTCTTCGCCTCGGCCGTGCAGCAGGTGGCGATCGCCGCCGGCCGCGACGACACGCTGCCCGTCCTGACCGGTGTGCGCATCGAGATCGAGGGCGACTCGGTGACGCTGGCCTCCACCGACCGCTACCGCTTCGCGGTCCGCGAGTTCCTGTGGAAGCCGGAGAACCCGGACATCTCCGCGGTCGCCCTGGTGCCCGCCAAGACGCTCCAGGACACCGCCAAGGCGCTGACCAGCGGTGACCAGGTGATCCTGGCGCTGTCCGGTTCGGGCGCGGGCGAGGGCCTGATCGGTTTCGAGGGCGCGGGCCGCCGGACGACGACGCGTCTGCTGGAGGGTGACCTCCCGAAGTACAAGACGCTGTTCCCGACGGAGTTCAACAGCGTCGCCGTGATCGAGACCGCCCCCTTCGTGGAGGCCGTCAAGCGCGTGGCCCTGGTGGCCGAGCGCAACACCCCGGTGCGGCTCAGCTTCGAGCAGGGCGTGCTCATCCTGGAGGCCGGCTCCAGCGACGACGCACAGGCTGTGGAAAGGGTTGACGCCCAGCTGGAGGGCGACGACATCTCGATCGCCTTCAACCCGACCTTCCTGCTGGACGGTCTGAGCGCCATCGACTCCCCGGTCGCCCAGCTGTCCTTCACGACCTCCACGAAGCCGGCGCTGCTCAGCGGCAGGCCCGCGGTGGACGCCGAGGCGGACGAGGCCTACAAGTACCTGATCATGCCGGTGCGGCTGAGCGGCTGAGCGGCTGAGCGGCTGAGCGGCTGAGCAAGCCACCGAACCGTCGGTCGCTGTCCACAGGGTGGGGACGAATGCGCAGGTGGGGGCGTACGTCTGAGCGCGTATGCCCACAGCTGTGCACGGGCGTGCGGGTTTAGGCTCGACGCGGGTACGAAAGTGCCGCGGCACCCATCCGGCGGGTACGGAGGTGCCGCCTTGCCACCTCGCACACCTAAGGAACGCAACTGATGGAGCTCGGTCTCGTCGGCCTCGGCAAGATGGGCGGCAACATGCGCGAGCGGATCCGCCGCGCGGGCCACACCGTCGTCGGATACGACCGCAATCCGGACCTCGCCGACGTCCACAGCCTGGAAGAGCTTGTGGGCAAGCTCAGCGCACCGCGCGTGGTGTGGGTGATGGTCCCGGCCGGCGAGGCCACCCAGGCCACCGTCGACCGGCTCGGCGAGCTGCTGGAACCCGGCGACGTGGTCGTGGACGGCGGCAACTCCCGCTGGACGGACGACGAGAGGCACGCGGAGGAGCTGGCGGCCAAGGGCATAGGCTTCGTCGACTGCGGTGTCTCCGGCGGCGTGTGGGGCCTGGAGAACGGTTACGCGCTGATGTACGGCGGCGACGCCGGGAACGTCGCCAAGGTGCGGCCGGTCTTCGACGCCCTCAAGCCGGAGGGCGACTTCGGCGCCGTGCACGCCGGCAAGGTGGGCGCGGGCCACTTCGCGAAGATGGTCCACAACGGCATCGAGTACGCGATGATGCAGGCCTACGCGGAGGGCTGGGAGCTGCTGGAGAAGGTCGACTCCGTGGAGAACGTGCGCGAGGTCTTCCGGTCCTGGCAGGAGGGCACCGTCATCCGCTCCTGGCTCCTCGACCTGGCGGTCAACGCGCTCGACGACGACGAGCACCTGGACGGGCTCCGGGGTTATGCACAGGACTCCGGTGAGGGACGCTGGACGGTGGAGGCGGCGATCGACAACGCGGTGCCGCTGCCCGCGATCACGGCCTCCCTCTTCGCGCGGTTCGCGTCCCGGCAGGACGACTCGCCGCAGATGAAGATGATCGCGGCGCTGCGCAATCAGTTCGGCGGCCACGCGGTCGAGAAGAAGTAACCGGAACGCTGGGGAGGTCGGCGCACGACCATGCACGTCACGCATCTGTCGCTGGCCGACTTCCGTTCGTACGCCCGGGTCGAGGTGCCCCTGGACCCGGGCGTCACCGCATTCGTCGGCCCGAACGGGCAGGGCAAGACGAACCTCGTCGAGGCGGTCGGCTACCTCGCCACCCTCGGCAGCCACCGGGTCTCCTCCGACGCGCCCCTGGTGCGCATGGGCGCCGAGCGCGCCGTGATCCGGGCCCAGGTCCGGCAGGGCGAGCGGCAGCAGCTGATCGAGCTGGAGCTGAACCCGGGCCGGGCCAACCGCGCCCGCGTCAACAGGTCCTCGCAGGTCAAACCCCGTGATGTGCTCGGCATCGTGCGCACCGTGCTGTTCGCGCCGGAGGACCTCGCGCTGGTGAAGGGCGACCCGGGCGAGCGGCGCCGCTTCCTGGACGAGCTGATCACCGCCCGTTCCCCGCGGATGGCCGGGGTGCGCTCCGACTACGACCGGGTCCTCAAGCAGCGCAACACCCTGCTGAAGTCGGCCGCGCTCGCCCGCCGGCACGGTGGCCGCACGATGGACCTGTCCACGCTCGACGTCTGGGACCAGCACCTCGCGCGCGTGGGCGCCGAGCTGCTCGCCCAGCGCCTGGACCTGATCGCGGCCGTGCAGCCGCTGGCCGACAAGGCGTACGAGCAGCTGGCCCCGGGCGGGGGTCCGGTCGCCCTGGAGTACAAGCCGTCGGCGCCCGGTGAGGCGCACACGCGCGAGGACCTGTACGAGCAGCTGATGGCGGCACTCGCCGAGGCCCGCAAGCAGGAGATCGAGCGGGGCGTCACCCTGGTCGGTCCGCACCGGGACGACCTGCTGCTCAAGCTCGGCTCGCTGCCCGCCAAGGGCTACGCCTCCCACGGCGAGTCGTGGTCGTACGCGCTGGCGCTGCGGCTGGCCTCCTTCGACCTGCTGCGGGCCGAGGGCAACGAGCCGGTGCTGGTGCTGGACGACGCGTTCGCCGAGCTGGACGCGCGGCGCCGGGAGCGGCTGGCCGAGCTGGTGGCGGCCGGGGAGCAGGTGCTGGTGACGGCCGCGGTCGACGACGACGTACCGCATGTGCTGGCGGGGGCACGGTTCACGGTGGCGGAGGGGACGGTGGAGCGCGTATGAGCGCGGACGCACCGGAGTCGGGCCCCGGACAGTCCCCCGGCGAGGGCGCGAGCGGCGGCCCGGAGCCGTCCGGCGTCGACCTCGCGCGCGTGGCACTCAGGGCGGCGCGGGAGGCGGCACGCGCGCGTGGGGACGCGGCCCGGCAGAAGAAGCAGGCGCGGCGCGGGGGACTGCGCTCCGGGGCGCGGGCCGACGGCCGTGACCCCATGGCGCTGGGTTCCGCGATCAACCGGCTGATCACCGAGCGCGGCTGGGAGACACCGGCGGCGGTGGGCGGGGTGATGGGCCGCTGGCCGCAGATCGTCGGTGAGGACGTGGCCAATCACTGTGTGCCGGAGCGGTACGACGAGGACGAGCGGGTGCTGGTGGTGCGCTGCGACTCGACGGCGTGGGCGACGAACCTGCGGTTGCTCGCGCCGACGCTGGTGGCACGCCTCAACGAGGACCTGGGGCACGGGTCGGTACGGATGATCAAGGTCCTCGGTCCCGGTGGGCCGGGTGGTCCGGGTCGGAGGTACGGGCCGTTGCGGGCCCCTGGCAGCCAGGGCCCGGGTGACACCTACGGGTGATGTGCGGGCGATCTGGCACCCCGTCAGGGGTGCGTGATGTACCTCACAAAAGTGGGTGACGGTGGGCGGCGTGAGCCGTCGGCGCGCCCCGCGTCGTACCCCCGCGCGTGATCGCGCGGCACGATCTGACTCCCAAGTAGCAAAGGGTTGACGCCCCGAAGCGCTGAGTGCCGTTGTGAGCCTCTTGAGGCCCCCATCCGCATATCGGGAGTCGGACGAGGCTGGTTCAGGGCGGCACATGCGGACTCAGGTACCGGCAAACCCCCATCAGTGTCAGTGGTACCGGTAGAATGAGAGAGAATCCCGCCCCGAACGTGGGGACCGTCCGGGACTAGCTGAGCAACGCTGATCAAGGCTTACCAACGCAACATGCCGCAGCCGCTCCGGCAACCTGCCGACGAGCCCGGCTCGTGCTGTGCCAGAAAGGGCGCTTCGTGGCCGATTCCGGCAACCCCAACGAGAACAACCCGTCCACCGACACCGGCGTGAACGACGCGGTGAGCACCCCGCACGGCGATGCTTCCGCGTCGTACGACGCCAGTGCCATCACCGTCCTCGAGGGTCTGGACGCGGTCCGCAAGCGACCCGGTATGTACATCGGTTCGACCGGTGAGCGGGGCCTGCACCACCTGGTGCAGGAGGTCGTGGACAACTCCGTCGACGAGGCACTCGCCGGTCACGCGGACACGATCGACGTGACGATCCTCGCCGACGGCGGTGTCCGCGTCGTCGACAACGGCCGTGGCATCCCGGTGGGCATCGTCCCCTCCGAGGGGAAGCCCGCCGTCGAGGTCGTGCTGACCGTGCTGCACGCGGGCGGCAAGTTCGGCGGCGGCGGCTACGCGGTCTCCGGTGGTCTGCACGGCGTGGGTGTCTCCGTCGTCAACGCCCTCTCCACGAGGGTGGCGGTGGAGGTCAAGACCGACGGCTACCGCTGGACGCAGGAGTACAAGCTGGGCGTCCCCACGGCGGCGCTGGCCCGGCACGAGGCCACCGAGGAGACCGGCACGACGGTCACCTTCTGGGCCGACGGCGACATCTTCGAGACCACCGACTACTCCTTCGAGACGCTCTCCCGGCGCTTCCAGGAGATGGCCTTCCTCAACAAGGGTCTCAAGATCAACCTCACCGACGAGCGCGAGTCGGCGAAGGCCACCGCCGGCGCGGACGAGGCGGGCGAGGACGAGAAGCACGAGGTCAAGAGCGTCTCGTACCACTACGAGGGCGGCATCGTCGACTTCGTGACGTACCTCAACTCCCGCAAGGGAGAGCTGGTGCACCCGACCGTGATCGACCTGGAGGCCGAGGACAGGGACAAGAGCCTGTCCCTCGAGGTCGCGATGCAGTGGAACGGCGGCTACACGGAGGGCGTGTACTCCTTCGCCAACATCATCCACACGCACGAGGGCGGCACGCACGAGGAGGGTTTCCGCGCGGCGCTCACCTCGCTGATCAACAAGTACGCGCGCGACAAGAAGCTGCTGCGCGAGAAGGACGACAACCTCACGGGTGACGACATCCGCGAGGGTCTGACCGCGATCATCTCGGTGAAGCTGGCCGAGCCGCAGTTCGAGGGCCAGACCAAGACGAAGCTGGGCAACACCGAGGTGAAGACCTTCGTCCAGAAGGTCGTCTACGAGCACCTGACGGACTGGCTCGACCGCAACCCCAACGAGGCCGCGGACATCATCCGCAAGGGCATCCAGGCGGCCCACGCGCGCGTGGCGGCCCGCAAGGCCCGCGACCTGACGCGCCGCAAGGGTCTGCTGGAGTCGGCCTCGCTGCCGGGCAAGCTGTCCGACTGCCAGTCGAACGACCCGACCAAGTGCGAGATCTTCATCGTCGAGGGCGACTCCGCCGGCGGCTCCGCCAAGTCCGGCCGGAACCCGCAGTACCAGGCGATCCTCCCGATCCGCGGCAAGATCCTCAACGTGGAGAAGGCGCGCATCGACCGGATCCTGCAGAACCAGGAGATCCAGGCGATGATCTCCGCGTTCGGCACCGGTGTGCACGAGGACTTCGACATCGAGAAGCTCCGCTATCACAAGATCATTCTGATGGCGGACGCCGACGTCGACGGCCAGCACATCAACACCCTGCTGCTGACCTTCCTGTTCCGCTTCATGCGGCCGCTGGTCGAGTCCGGGCACGTGTACCTGTCCCGCCCGCCGCTCTACAAGATCAAGTGGGGCCGGGACGACTTCGAGTACGCGTACTCCGACCGCGAGCGCGACGCGCTGATCGAGATGGGCCGCAACGCGGGCAAGCGCATCCGTGAGGACTCCGTGCAGCGCTTCAAGGGCCTCGGCGAGATGAACGCCGAGGAACTGCGCATCACGACCATGGACCAGGAGCACCGCGTGCTCGGCCAGGTCACGCTCGACGACGCCGCGCAGGCCGACGACCTGTTCTCGGTGCTGATGGGCGAGGACGTCGAGGCCCGGCGCGCGTTCATCCAGCGCAACGCCAAGGACGTCCGCTTCCTCGACATCTGAGTCGGTCTCAGCTGACCGCACCAGGAAGGACCTTCACCAGCAATGACCGACGAGAACACTCCCGTGACGACGCCCGAGGGTGACGCCCTGGCCATGCGTGTCGAGCCCGTCGGGCTCGAGACGGAGATGCAGCGCTCGTACCTCGACTACGCGATGTCCGTCATCGTCTCGCGCGCGCTGCCCGACGTCCGTGACGGACTCAAGCCCGTGCACCGCCGCGTGCTGTACGCCATGTACGACGGCGGCTACCGCCCCGAGCGCGGCTTCTACAAGTGCGCCCGCGTCGTCGGCGACGTCATGGGCAACTACCACCCGCACGGCGACAGCTCCATCTACGACGCCCTGGTCCGCCTCGCCCAGCCCTGGTCGATGCGGATGCCGCTCGTCGACTCCAACGGCAACTTCGGCTCGCCGGGCAACGACCCGGCCGCGGCCATGCGGTACACCGAGTGCAAGATGGCGCCGCTGTCGATGGAGATGGTCCGCGACATCGACGAGGAGACCGTCGACTTCACGGACAACTACGACGGCCGCTCCAAGGAGCCGACCGTCCTGCCCGCCCGCTTCCCGAACCTGCTGATCAACGGCTCGGCGGGGATCGCGGTCGGCATGGCCACCAACATCCCGCCGCACAACCTGCGCGAGGTCGCGGCCGGCGCCCAGTGGTACCTGGAGAACTACGAGGCCTCGCACGAGGAGCTGCTGGACGCGCTCATCGAGCGCATCAAGGGCCCCGACTTCCCGACCGGCGCCCTCGTGGTGGGCCGCAAGGGCATCGAGGAGGCGTACCGCACCGGCCGCGGCTCGATCACGATGCGCGCGGTCGTCGAGGTCGAGGAGATCCAGAACCGCCAGTGCCTGGTGGTCACGGAGCTGCCGTACCAGACCAACCCCGACAACCTCGCACAGAAGATCGCCGACCTGGTGAAGGACGGCAAGATCGGCGGCATCGCGGACGTCCGCGACGAGACGAGCTCCCGCACCGGCCAGCGCCTGGTGATCGTGCTCAAGCGCGACGCGGTCGCCAAGGTCGTCCTGAACAACCTGTACAAGCACACCGACCTGCAGACCAACTTCGGCGCCAACATGCTGGCGCTGGTCGACGGCGTGCCGCGCACCCTGTCCCTGGACGCGTTCATCCGCCACTGGGTGAACCACCAGATCGAGGTCATCGTCCGCCGTACGCGCTTCAGGCTGCGCAAGGCGGAGGAGCGGGCGCACATCCTGCGCGGCCTGCTCAAGGCCCTGGACGCCATCGACGAGGTCATCGCGCTGATCCGGCGCAGCGACACCGTCGAGATCGCGCGCGGCGGCCTGATGGACCTCCTGGAGATCGACGAGATCCAGGCCAACGCCATCCTGGAGATGCAGCTGCGCCGCCTGGCGGCCCTGGAGCGGCAGAAGATCGTCCGCGAGCACGACGAGCTCCAGATGAAGATCAACGAGTACAACGAGATCCTCGCCTCGCCCGTCCGCCAGCGCGGGATCGTCAGCGAGGAGCTGACCGCGCTCGTCGAGAAGTACGGCGACGACCGCAAGACGAAGCTGATCCCGTACGAGGGCGACATGTCCATCGAGGACCTGATCGCCGAGGAGGACATCGTCGTCACGGTCACGCGTGGCGGTTACATCAAGCGCACCAAGACCGACGACTACCGGGCGCAGAAGCGCGGCGGGAAGGGCGTGCGCGGCGCGAAGCTCAAGGAAGACGACATCGTCAACCACTTCTTCGTGTCCACCACGCACCACTGGCTGCTGTTCTTCACCAACAAGGGCCGCGTCTACCGCGCCAAGGCGTACGAGCTGCCGGACGCCGGCCGGGACGCGCGCGGCCAGCACGTGGCGAACCTGCTGGCCTTCCAGCCGGACGAGACGATCGCGCAGATCCGCGCGATCCGCGACTACGAGGCGGTTCCCTACCTGGTCCTGGCCACGAAGGCCGGCCTGGTGAAGAAGACGCCGCTGAAGGACTACGACTCGCCGCGTTCGGGCGGTGTCATCGCGATCAACCTGCGGGAGCAGGCGGACGGAAGCGACGACGAGCTGATCGGAGCCGAACTCGTCTCGGCCGAGGACGATCTGCTGCTGATCAGCAAGAAGGCACAGTCGATCAGGTTCACCGCGTCGGACGACACGCTGCGCCCGATGGGGCGTGCCACCTCGGGCGTCAAGGGCATGAGTTTCCGCGAAGGGGACGAGCTGCTCTCGATGAATGTTGTTCGAGCCGGTACGTTCGTGTTCACTGCCACCGACGGCGGTTACGCGAAGCGGACCTCCGTCGACGAGTACCGCGTCCAGGGTCGCGGCGGCCTCGGCATCAAGGCCGCCAAGATCGTCGAGGACCGCGGGTCGCTCGTGGGCGCGCTGGTGGTCGAGGAGCACGACGAGATCCTCGCCATCACACTCTCGGGCGGTGTGATTCGTACGCGAGTCAGCGGGGTCAGGGAGACCGGCCGTGACACCATGGGCGTTCAACTGATCAATCTGGGCAAGCGCGATGCCGTCGTCGGCATCGCACGCAACGCCGAGGCGGGACGCGAGGCGGAGGAGGTCGACGGCGATGTGGCCGTCGACGAGACCGCCGAGGGTGCCGCGACCACCGGCACGGACGAGGGCGAGGCGCCCTCGGCCGAGTAGCACGAGGAGAGAGTCATCGTGAGCGGAGCCACGGGCGCCGGATCGGCCGGTACCCCCACGGGTACGGAAACGGGCGGCGGCGGCCGTGGCTCAGCCGCGCGTGCGACGGATTCGCACACGACTCAACTGCGCAAGATCGACGACGGAGCGACCGACTCGCACTCGGGGAGCTCGTCCTCAACGCATGGATCCCAGGGGGGAACTGTGACGGACACCCGAGGCCAGCGGACTCAGCAGGCGGCCTCGCCGCTGCCGGGAGAACGGCAGCCCCAGCAGCCCGGCGGGCCGTACCACCCGCCGCAGGCCTACCAGACCCAGGGCGGCAATCAGACCCACGGCGGCAACGCGTCCGCCGTGCGCCGCCCGCGCACCGGCGCTCGCACCACGCCCCGCGTCCGCAAGGCGCGGCTGCGCGTGTCGAAGGCCGACCCGTGGTCGGTGATGAAGGTCAGCTTCCTGCTCTCCATCGCGCTGGGCATCTGCACCATCGTCGCGTCCGCCGTGCTGTGGATGGTCATGGACGCCATGGGCGTCTTCTCGACGGTCGGCGGGACCATCGCCGAGGCCACCGGCTCCAACGAGTCCAACGGCTTCGACCTGCAGTCCTTCCTGTCGCTGCCCAACGTGCTGATGTTCACGACGATCATCGCGGTCATCGACGTCGTCCTCGCGACGGCCCTGGCCACGCTGGGTGCGTTCATCTACAACCTGTCCGCCGGCTTCGTCGGCGGTGTGGAGCTGACGCTCGCCGAGGACGAGTGATCCCCGGGCCGTCCTGGCCCTCGGGCCGCGCGACAACCGATTTTGGGACTGCCCGCCTCGTGCGCTAATCTTCAGGAGTCAGCGCGCGGGACGTACACCGCAGAGCGCGGCGGGGCTATAGCTCAGTTGGTTAGAGCGCATCCCTGATAAGGATGAGGCCACAGGTTCAAATCCTGTTAGCCCCACCAGCACGAAGACCCCCAGCCGGTACCGGCTGGGGGTCTTCGCGTTCGCCGTCGGGCGCCGCGGTGGGACAAGTCCAGGAAAAGACCCGACCGCTGGCGACGGGGGATGCGCCAGCGGTCGGGCTGTGGCCAAGGCTAACAAGGCCGGGTGTCCGGTGGGTGCCGACTGGTCGGTCGGGGACCGGAGATGTGACAGGGATCACGTGTGGGGCGGGGAGTGCCTCACTGGTGGCACGGTGGCTCGTAGTCCAGGCGGGGCAGGTACTCGTGCCACTTCTCCTCGGTCAGTACACCCCGGGTGGCCGAGCAGATGCGGTCGATGGCGTCGTCCACGTCCAGGCTCCACAGCCGGACCGTGTCCGTGCCGCTGGAGACCCCGAGCATGTGGCTCACGGGGCTGAAGGAGAGGAAGTTGCCCGTCTTGGAGTTGGGGCTCATCGCCCGGCCGATGGGGGCGGCCTCGGCGGGGTCGGTGACGCTCCAGAGCCGGACCGTGTTGTCGTTGGCGCCGCTGGCCAGGGTGTTGCCGTCCTGGCTGAACGTCAGCGACACCACCGAGTCGGTGTGTCCGGCGAGCGTGGTCCCGGCCCCGGCCCCGGACGCCTCGCCCGGCTCGGTGACGTCCCAGAGCCGGACCGTGCCGTCGTCGCTGCCGCTGGCCAGGGTGTGGCCGTCGGGGCTGTAGGCGAGGACGTTGACGGGCCCCAGGTGCCCGGTACGGGCCGCGCCGAGACGGGTGGCGTGCGCGGGGTCGGTGACGTCCCAGAGGCGTACGGCGTCGTCGGCACCGCCGCTGGCGAGGGTGTGGCCGTCCGGGCTGAACGCGAGCGTGTTCACGTATCCCGAGTGGCCGGTGAGCGGCTTGCCCAGGCGACGGGGCGGGCGGGCCGGGTCTTCGGCGTTCCACAACTGGATGGTGCGGTCGTCGTGGGCCGTGGCGAGGGTCCGGCCGTCCGGGCTGAACGCCAGCGTGTCGGGGCCCGCGTAGCGGGTGCTCAGCGCCACGGGCGGTCCGTGGGCGGTGGGCCCGGCCGGGTCCGTGACGTCCCACAGCTGCAGCGCGCGGCCTCCCACGAGCACCGCGAGCGTCCCGCCGTCCGGGGAGAACACCAGTGACCGTATGTCCCCGTCCCCCGGCTCGAAGGGTGCGCTCAGCGAGACGGGCCGGCCGGGCTCCGTCACGTCCCACAGCCGGACCCGGCCGTCGCGGGCCGCCGTGGCCAGTACGTGCCCGTCCGGGCGGAAGGCCCCGATGCGGCCGATCATGTCCGACGTCGGCAGCGACCACAGGCGGACCTTGCTGTCGCCGCTGCCGGTGGCGAGGGTGCTGCCGTCGGGGCTGAAGCCGAGGGCGTACATCTCACCGCTGCCTCCGGCGAGGGGCACGCCGACCTGCGAGGGGTAGGCCGGGTCGCTGACGTTCCACAGGCTCGCCGTACTGTCCGCGCTGCTCACCGCGAGCATGGCGCCGTCGGGGCTGAACGCCACCGCCCAGACGGGACCGCTGTGGCCGGTGAGCGGCGCGCCGACGGGTTTCGCCCGGGCGGGGTCGGAGACGTCCCAGAGCTGGACGGTGTCGTCGGCGCTGCCGCTGGCGAGGGTGCGGCCGTCGGGGCTGAAGGCCACGGAGTGCACCAGGGCGCTGTGACCGGCCAGCGGTGCGCCGGCCGGCTCGGGACGGCGGGGATCGCTCACGTCCCAGAGCCGGACCTTGTCGTCGTCGCCGCCGGCCGCGAGCGTGTCCCCGTCGGGACTGAAGGCCACCGAGCGCACCGCCCCCGTGGAACCGGTCAGGGTGTCGAGCGCCTCGGGGCGGCGCCGGTCGGCCACGTTCCACAGGCGGACGGCGTGGTCGTCGTGGGCGGAGGCCAGGGTGCGGCCGTCGGGGCTGAAGGCGAGCAGGTAGACGGTGCCGCCGTGACCGGCCAGCGGGGCGCCGAGCGGCCGCGGGCGGCCGGGGCCGGCGACGTCCCAGAGCCGGATCGTGCCGTCGTCCGAGGCGCTGGCCAGGGTGCGGCCGTCCGGGCTGAAGACCGCGGTGCTCACCCAGCTGGTGTGTCCGCTGAGGGGCTTGCCCAGCTGTTCCGGACGGTCCGGGTCCGAAACGTCCCAGAGCCGGACGGTCCGGTCGTAGCTGGCCGTCGCCAGGATCCGCCCGTCGGGGCTGAAGGAGGTGAGGTAGACGGCGCCGGTGTGCCCGAGGAGCGGGGTGGCCAGGGGCGCGTTCACGATCGAGATCAGCCGGTTCCTGACGTCCTCGTCGTCCGGCCGCAGGCGGTGTGCCGCCAGGTCGAGCTGGGCCGACAGGGACGGGTCGGTGTCCTGGACCCGGTCCGCTTCGGCGACCACCTGCTCGAACACGGCGTCGTTGCGCTGCTGCCAGGCCACCACCGCGGAACCGACGGCCAGGAGGGCCAGGACGACCAGCGCCGACACCGCGGCACGGCTGATCATGACGGTGCGCCTGCGCAGCCTGACCGCGGCGGCCAGGAACTCCACCGCGCCGCGGGTCAGGAAGGTGTCGTCGGCCGACTTCGCCCAGCCGTCGGCCTGCGCCAGCCGGGAGCCCCGGTAGAGCAGCGCGGCGTCGCGGTCCGACTCCTCCCAGGCCAGGCCGTCCTCCTCGAGCCGCTGGCGCAGCAGGTTTCCGGCGCGGTCCTCGTCGATCCAGTCGCGCAGCCGGGGCCAGGCGTGCAGCAGCGCCTCGTGGGTGATCTCCACGGTGTCCGCGTCGAGCGTCACCAGCCGGGCCCGCACCAGCGCCTCGAGGGACTCCTCGGTCTTGCCGGGGTCCCTCGACTCCTCGGCCAGCCGACGTCGCGTACTGCGCCTGCGGGTGGCCTGCGTGTCCTCGCTCAGCCGGACCAGCCTGAGCAGCAGCAGCCGCGCGGCCGTGCGCGCCGCCGGGTCCAGACCGGACCAGGCCCGCTCTGCGGTCGCGGCCACCGCGCCCTGGATGCCGCCGGCCGCGCGGTACCCGGCCAGGGTCAGCCGGCCCGCCTTGCGCCGCTGCCAGGTGGCGAGCAGGGCGTGGGACAGGAGCGGCAGTACGCCCGCGTCGTGCTCCCCCACGGCCCGAAAGGCGTGGGAGGCGCTCCCGCCGCGGGGGCCGTCGGTGCTCACCTCGCGGATGATCAGCTCGGCGAGCCCCGGTTCCAGCTCCATGCCGACGGCCCTGGCGGGAGCGGTCACCGCCTCGCGCAGCTCCGCGGTGGTCAGCGGGCCGAGCACCATGTGCCGGTGCTGCAGCGCGTCGGCCAGCTCGGGGTACCGCAGGCAGCGGTCGTAGAAGTCGGCGCGTACGCCCAGGGTCACCAGCACCGGCGGCGGGTCCCCGTCGGCGCCGGGCACGCAGGCCGCCTGGAGCAGCCGGATGAACACGCGCCGGTCCGCCTCGTCGGCGCAGAGCGTGAACAGCTCCTCGAACTGGTCCACGATGACGACCGGCCGGGCATCGGGGTCCTGGTGGTCTTCCCGGCCGTCGGAGGGTTCCTGGACCGGCGGGCGCGTCCGCCCGGCCCGGCCGGTCGGGCCCGCTTGCCCTGGCGGGCCCTCTGGGCGGGGCTCGCCGTCCGAGTGTGTCCGGCCGGGCCGTCGTGCCTGGTCGTCGCGTGTCCGGTCGAGCTGTCCGGAGTGGCCGTTCGGGCCGCCTTGGCTGCTGAGGCCGATCCGCCCGTCCCGGCCGTCTCCGCCGTCCGAGCCGGCCCTGCCGTTCCCGCCCGGCTGCCCCGCTGGGGCGATCGGGGCGGGCCGAATCTCCCGGCTGTCCAGTCCGCTCTGGTCTGTTCGGCTCTGTTGGCCTGTTCGGCCCTTCTGGTCTGCCTGGTCTGCCTGGTCTGTTTGATCTTTTTGATCTGCTTGGTCGACCTGGGCCGCGTTGCCTGTCCGGCCGTCCGGGCCGGCGCTGCCGTCCCGGCCCGTCTGCCCCGCTGGGGCGACCAGGTGGTGCAGGCCGTCCGGGTCGGTCCGGGCACCCTGGCCCGGCTCGTCGGCGAGGCTCGCCCGGACCGTCCGTCCTGGGCGGCCGTTCCGGTATGCCGAGACGCTCGGGCCGCCTCCGCTGCTCAGGCCCGTTCGGCTGGTCCTGTTTGTCCGGTTGGTCTGTCTGTCCCAGTCGGTTCGGCCTGCCTCGCTTGCCTGGTCCGTTCGGTCGGCCTGTCCTGTCCGACCGACCCAGGCCGCCTGGGTGGCCGGGTCGGCCGGGTCGGCCGGGTCGGCAGGACTGGCCCGGTGCCTGTCCGGCCCGTTTCGGCTGTCCTGCCTGTCCGGTCCGTCCGGCCCGTTCCGGCTGTCCGGCCCGTCTGGCCCGTCTGGCCTGTCTGGTCCGTCCAGCCCCTTCCGCCCCTTCCGGCTGTCCGGCCCGTCCCGGTCCGCCCGTCCGGACGGTGCTTCCGTGGATGCCGCCCAGGCGGCGAAGGCTGCCCTGGCGGCGTCCTCGGCCTGCGGATCACCCGGGTTCCAGGTCTCGGGGGAGCACGCGTCCTGGGCCGCCGCCGTCTCCCGGTCCGCCCTCTCCCTTATGGCGCCGACGACGGGCGTGAGCTGTGGGATCAGGCGGGTCAGTTCGCCGAGCGGGTCGGCGCCCGGCACGAGTTGGAGCACCCTTCTGGGCGGACCGCCCCCGGCGTCCTGCGTACCGGTGCGCAGGGCGGGCACCAGACCGGCGTTCAGAAGGGAGGACTTCCCTGCCCCGGAGGCGCCGACCAGCATGACCAGACCGCCGGTGTCCCGTGTGGCGTGGAGCTGGGCGAGGAGGGCCCGCGTGCTCCGTTCCCGCCCGAAGAACCAGTCGGCGTCCTGTCGGCGGTAGGCGGCCAGGCCCCGGTACGGGCAGACCCCGCCCGGGGCCGCCGGAGCCTCGGCGGGGATCCGCTTTTCCGCCGCGGCCGGCCCGGGGCGTTCCCCGCTCGGGTCGGCCACCGCCCGCTCCCACAGGCGCTGCCACTGAACCAGGTCGTACAGGCCGGCGGAGACCGGTACGGGCCGTGCGCGCCGGGCCTGGGGTATGAGGACGTGCAGGACGGCCGCGAGGGCGGGGAACTGCGCGGGCACGTTCTTGGCCCGCCGCCAGTCGCTGATCCGCTGGGCGGAGACCCGTACCGGCCGCCCTCGTTCGTCGACGCGCTGGAGCCGGACGACGGCCTCGGACACGCGTTTGAGGGGAGGGTTGCCGGCCTCCCTGTACAGCAGTGCGAGGCGTTCTGCGAAGGCCGTGCGTGCCCCTGAGTCGAAACTCAAGGTCTCCACTCCTTACTTCCCCCGCACCTGGACGTCCGGACCGGAAAACTCACTCTATACGGCTGACCTGCGGCTACAGCAGTGTCCGGGTTCCGGAACCTCCTCCGCGGCGACCTCGGGTGGCAGGATCGCGTCGCAGTGGCGAGGCGGCCCCGCGGCACCCGGACAGGTCAGCGGCTCAGCACTCGGAGAGCCACCCCATGAGGCCGCATGTTCTCGGTCAGCTTTCGGTGGCCCGTCCCTCCCGAACCCGTCCGGTACCGCACGCGAAAACGGCGCCGGCATGGTTTGGCACCGGTCCCCACGAGGGGAGGGACCGGAGCCAAACCATGCCGACGCGCACATGTGAACGGGCAGTGGCGGCTGCCGTGGGTCAGTCCCCGGCGGACGACCCGGTGGACGAGCCACGGGCGGGCGGGACCAGCAGGTCGCGCTCCGGGTGCTTCTCGCCGGTGACGCGGCCCCGGATGCCGAGGTCGGCCCTGGCCGCCTCGTGGAAGGCGTTGATGGCGCGGAACGCCGCCCGGTGCCGCTCCCGCCAATCCTTCAGGCTGCCGTCGACCCGGCCGCTCGCCTGCCAGTCGATCTCGGCGAGCACCACGTTCAGCTCGTGCCCGGACTCGATGGCGTCGTCCCCGCCGAGCAGCATGACGCGCTCGAAGGCCGCCCCCCAGCGGAGGCTCGCCTCCGCGAGGTCGTCGCGGAGTTCCTCCTCGCTGCGGTGGGTCTCGCGCAGCCCCTCCCGTGCCTCGTACAGCGGCACGGACGCGGCGATCCGCAGTTTGGCGGCGTCCACGTACTCCCCGTAGGCGTCGACCTTCTTGTCGTCCCACCGCGTCAGCAGCTGGTTGCGGTTGCGGCTCCGCTCCATCAGGTAATTCGTGACGTGTGTGGTCAGCGCGCCGACCAGCACGGCCGCGATCGTCACGAGTTGCTCGCCGGTCCCCAAACCGTCCCCCCTCGGTCACAACTCCGCCCTCAGCCTCCGCAGGGCCTCACGACCCGGCACGGACCGTCGCAGGCCACCGCGGGGCCGCGGCGGAATGTGGGATTGCCGGACGATCTTACGAGGACCGGGGCGGGCAGGCCAACCGGCGGGCCGGTCAACAGGCGTGCGTGCGGGGCGGGTTCAGTACGCCGATCCGTGGGCAGGCAGGTCGTGAAGGCTCCGAAACCGACCGCCGCTGGAGTGCGCATGAGGATCTCCGTCGACCCCGAGCAGTGTTACGGCTCCGGAGACTGCGTCCACCGGGCCCCGTCCGTCTTCACCCAGGTGGACGGCCTCGGTGCCGTCATACCCGGCAGGGAGAACGCCGTCGACGCCCCGCGGGTGCGCGAGGCGGCCGACGGGTGTCCGTCCGCCGCGATCACCATCGCCCGCACGGAAGCGGAAGAGGTCCGAGGCTGAGCACCCGCGGAGAGCCGAGCACCCGCGGAGAACCGGGCGCCGCCGTCGCCGAGGCCCTGGTCGGCCTCGCGACGCGGTACGTGCGCAACGGCCCCGGCACCCTCGGGAAGGCGGCCCTCGCCACGCGCTGGCTCAACGCGCACCTGCGCGAGCACCCCCGCAGGGCCGTCGTCGAGCTGCCCTCGGGCGGTCGCTTCGCCGTGGACACGCAGGATCTCATCCAGCGGTACCTGTACCTGTTCGGCGCCTGGGAGCCGCACCTGACGGCCTGGCTGCGGCGTCGGCTGCGCCCGGGGGACGGCTTCGTCGACGTCGGGGCCAATATCGGCGTCTTCAGCGTCCTGGCGGCCCGGCTGGTCGGCGACGCCGGCCGGGTCGTCGCCATCGAGGCCTCCCCCGACGTCCACCGGCGCCTGGTGGAGAACGTCCGGCTCAACGCCCTCGGGAACATCCGCGCGCTCAACGCCGCCGTCTCGGACCGTCCCAGGACGCTGACCTTCGCGCTCGCCAGCTCGCGGAACACGGGGGCGAACAGCATCGTCCCGTACGACGGCCCGGTGGAGTCCAGCTTCCGGACCGAGGCGCGGCCGCTGCCGGAACTCCTCGACCCGGCGGAGATCGCGACCGCCCGGGTGATCAAGATCGACGTCGAGGGCGCCGAGGGGAGTGTCGTGCGCGGTCTCGCGCCGATGCTGGGCGCTCTGCGGCCGGACGCGGAGATCGCGGTCGAGGTGGCACCGGAGCGCATGGCCCGGCTCGGGGACCGGGTCGACGACCTGCTGGCGGTGATGAGAGACGCCGGGTTCCACGTCTACCAGCTGGCCAACGACTACGCGCCCGGGAGCTATCCCCCGGCACTGGGCGGTGCGCCCCGGGCGCCGGTGCGTCTGCGCGGGCCGGTGACCGGGGAGAGCGACCTGGTCTTCTCACGGGTGGACGCGGAACGGCTGCCCTGACCGTTCGGTGCTCCCGCCGTTCCGTGTTCCTGCCGTTCCGTGTTCCCGCCGTTCCGTGTTCCTGCCGTTCCGTGTTCCTGCCGTTCGGTGCTCCCGCCGTTCGGTGCCACTGCCGTTCAGCGGTCGAAGCCGCCGGTACCCTCCGGCAGACGCCATCCGAAGGACGCGAGGGCGCGCGCCCTGGCCTCCACCACCGCCATCCGGGCATCGCGCTCCGCGGGTTCCACGTGGGACGCCTGGCCGGTCTCCTGGCCCTCCCACTTGCGGTAGAGAAGGCCCACGTCCTCGGAGAACCACCCCCGGCTCACGCAGTTGAGCGCCAGCAGCAGGCCGGTGTCCTCGGACGCCGGCAGGGCCATCCAGCCGCCGACGGCGAGCAGCAGGTCGCGCCGGACCAGCAGGGTCGCCGGGTGGACCTGGGCCCGGAAGCCGTTCGCCTTCCAGAAGTCGAGCACCTCACCCCGCTCGACCGGCCCGTGCGCCGGGTCGCCGGGGAATCCGGCCGTAGAACCGTCGGGCAGGAGGTCCAGGACCCGCGAGGTCGCCCACCCGATCGACGGGTCGCCCTCCAGGGCGGCCAGGTCGCGGGCCAGGGCGCCCGGCGTGAGCCGGTCGTCGGCGTCCAGGACCTTCACGTACGCACCGTCCGCGTGGGCCAGCGCCATCGTGCGCGCCACCCCCGGCCCGCCCTGCCGTCCGCGGCGCCCCTGGTGGAAAACGACCCGCGGATCGTCGGGCACGTGCGGCCGGACGTCCTGCGTACGGCCGTCCTCCTGGATCACCCAGCGCCACTCCCAGCCGTCGGGCAGCTCCTGTGCGCACAGCGAGGCGTAGGCCTCGGGGAGGAACGGGGCGGAGGGGCCGTGGACGGCCGTGACGATGACGACGCGCCGGTTCACGGCGGCACTCACCACCTTTCCAGACGGGTCGTGAAGCGCAGTTCGGTGCGGTCGCCGGGCAGGGTGACGTCGGAGACGTCCACCACCTGGCCGCCGGTGTCGTACGAGGTCTTGCGGAGCAGGATCACCGACGTGCCCGGCGGCAGGTCCAGGGCCGCGGCCTCCTCCGGTGTCGGCGGGCGGGCGGTCAAGCGCTCCTCCACGCGGTCCAGTTCGACGCCCACGGTGTGGAGCTGGTGCTGAGTGCCGCCCGGCCAGGGCTCGTTGGCCTCGTCCAGGAGGTCGGGATTGGCCGCGATCACATCGCGGACGAGGTAGGAGGTGACGAGGCTGAAGGGAGCGGCTTCGGCCGAGTACCGCGTGCGGAAGGTGCGTTGGAGCAGCACGGTGCCCTCGGGAACGCCGAAGGCCTCGGCCAGTTCCCCGGACGCCTTCTGCTCGCGGTACTCGGCGTGGAAGACGAGGTCGTCGCCCCGCAGGCCGGTGTCGTGCTCCGTGGCGCCGGTGGCGGCCCTGGTGGCGAGCGGCCGGCGGGCCCGGTCCTTCTCCCACTGGTGGCGGCGGTTGTCCCGCACCGCCGGGGTGCGGGGGCGGCGGACGAAGGTGCCGAGCCCGTGCCGCTTGTCGATCAGGCCCTCGTCGCTCAGCAGCCGGAGCGCGTTCTGCACGGTGGGCACGCTGCGCCGGTAGTGGTGGGCGAGGTCGGCCTCCGAGGGCAGCCGGTCGCCGGGGCGCCGCTCACCCGCCCGGATGGAGCGGCGCAGATCGTCCGCGATCACTTCGTAGGCCTTGGGCACGGTCGCAGGCTACAACTCCTCAAGAGGTCTTGAAGAGCCGGGGTGGGTGGTCGGGTGGTCGAAGGGGCGGGACCGGACGGGCAGCGCGGTGTTCCGCGCACACACGGCGGCGGCCCGGCTGCTCTGTCGAGCGGCCGGGCCGTTTCTCGCGTGTGGTGCGGTACGCAGATCGCCGTTACGTCAGGGTCGGGGGTGGCGCGGGGCGCTCAGCGCTGGAGCGGGATGGTGTGCTGGGCCCGGGATTCGACCGCGGTGTCGTCGCAGGGAAGGCCGGTGGTCGTGGCGGTGGCGGCGCCGGCGAGCGGGTGGTGGCGGCAGCTGGGCGCCGCGCCGTGCGCCTCGGCGCGGATGCGCTGCTTCATGGTGGGGGGCAGGGAGCCGGTTCGGGACCGGGGCAGGGGGAGCGCGGCCGCGGGTGCCGCCTCGGGGGAGGCGCTCTCGGTGTTGCTGTGCGTTCCGGTCTGCGGTACGGCCGCGGCGGCCGTCGTCGTGACGAGTCCGAGCGCCGTGCACAGCGCGAGGAAGGCGGTGACGATGCTGGTCCACAGCGTCAGGACCTTGTTCCGGGCCATGGCCCCTCACTTTCGGGTTGGGCGATTTGCGTACTTTCCTCATGATGTGTATGAGGGCCGCGAAGTAGTGGACCGACGCCCGTGGCGCGTCGATGTTCAGATGAACACCACCCGAATAGCCGCAAGGCGCTGGAAAAGGTGCGCAGACGGGAGGGAGGCGGGCAAAAGTCACGGCACGTGAGGGTGTGATCACCCTCCGATCAGAATGGGTTCGTCCGCTTCTAAAGGGGTCCGGTGACGGGCAGTTGACCGCCGACACAGGTCACCGATCGGTATCGGCCGGTGTGTATAGTCGGGCGCCGAAGGTCCCCTACGTCAAGGAAAGACGAGGTCGCGCGGTGAAGAAGCTTCTCCTGGTCGCACTGGCCGCCATCGGCGGGCTCCTCGTGTACCGCCAGATCCAGGCGGATCGCGCCGAGCAGGATCTGTGGACGGAGGCGACTGACTCCGTGCCCACGGGTTCGTGAGTACGACCGACATCCGGTCCTGAGCAGACCCCGGCCGTCAAACGGTCGGGGTTTTGTGTTGCCCTGAGGGGGCACGGTCCGCTCGGGGCGGGCGGCGACAGAGCCGGTGAGCGCGAGGGGTGGCGGGTCATGGGACGGTGGTGTACGGCTCGACGGAGCGCCGGGGCGGGGCGAGCGGCCGTGGTGGCCGCCGTACTGGCCACGACCGCCGTACTGGCCACGACCGCCGTACTGGCCACGACCACCGCCCTGCCCGGCGCGACCGCCCTCGCGGTCGGCCCCGCGGTCGGCCCGGCGGCCGGCTCGGCCGGTCCGGCCGCCGGATACGACTTCGCCGACGACGCCGTACGGATCGCGGGCGCGAGTGCCACCGCGGGCGCCGAACCGCTGGAGGCGGGCGCCACCTACCGCAGCTCCCTGCCGAGGAACGGCACCCTCTACTACCGCCTCGAACTCGACGCCGCCTCGGACGCCTACGTCTCCGTCACCGCCGTTCCCGGCGCCGACGGGGAGGTCACCGCGGTCGACGGCATCCGGGTCTCCGTGCAGGACGCCGACGGCGGTTCGTGCTCCGTGCAGAGCGCGACCTTCGGCGCCGCCCGCAGCCCCCGCCCGGTCACCGCCCGGGGCATGCGCGAGATCGATCCCGCCGCCCAGCGGTGCCAGGACCCCGGCACCTACTACGTGGGCGTCGAGCGGACCCGGCCCCAGGACTCCCCGCCGGACGACTGGGACCTGGAACTCACCGTCGCCACCGAGCCCCGCCCGCGTGAGACCGGCGCGACGAAGGCCCCCGAGGCCTGGGACTCCGCCTCGCCCGAACCCCTCGCCGGCGAGCCGGAACGCCGGCCGGGCGGCAACGGATTCGCCCACGCCGCCCTCGTCAGGCAGGGGGTCTGGCGCGACGACATCCGGCCCGGGGAGACCCTCTACTACAAGGTGCCGGTCGACTGGGGCCGCCAGGTGTACGCCACCGCCGAACTCGCCGGCTCCGCGGACGCCTCCGGCTATGCCACCGGTGCCCTGCGACTGGCCCTGCACAACCCCGTGCGCGCCGAGGTCGACGACGCGGCCAAGGGCTACACCGGGCGGACGACCACGGTCGGCCTCGCCCCCCTGCCCCCCGTGGCCTACCCCAACCGGTACGCCACCGCGGGACAGGTCGGCGCGCTGCGGTTCGCCGGTGACTACTACGTCGTGGTCCACCTCGCGGCCCAGGTGGCCGACGACTTCGGCCAGGGGCCCTTCGCGCTGACGCTGCGCCTGCGACTCGGGGGATCGGCGGGGACCGGCCCCGGATACGCGGGGGAGTCCCGGCCGAAGGGCCTCTTCGAGATCTCCGCGCAGGACCGGGTGGCCGCCCCGGCCGGCGGAGCGGCGGACGGCGACCTCGCCATGAAGGCCGTCGCCGTCGGCGGAATCGGCACCGGCAGCCTGCTGCTGCTCGGCCTGGCCGTGTGGACGGCGACAGTCCGGCGCAGGACCTAGAGGGTGTCGTTCGGGTCTTGCCGGGGTCGCGGGGCCACAAGGCGCCGTGGCCCGGAGTCGGCCTGATCCGAACGACACGCCCTAACCCTCCGGCGCCCTGGGCTCAGATACGGGTCAGCGCCCAGAAGCCCACCGCGTAGCAGGCCAGGGCGAGCAGCAGCAGTGGCAGGACCACCCGTGCCGGAGGGCCGGGACGGCGGCGGCGCCGTGCCCCGCGGTGCTGGGCGGGAGGGGTGGACTGCGGGTTCCGGGCGGTGTACGCGGCGGTGGGGACGTCGGCACGCGGCGCCGGGGACGGCGCGAGGGCCTGGGCGGGGAGCGGCGGCCCGTGCGGCGCCGGGTACTGACTCCGGTCGGGCGTCCGGTCCGGCGGAAGGTGCTGCGGTCCGCCCGTGAACGCCGGGTGCGGTGCGGGCGGCCGCGCCGCGTCGGCCGCCGCGGCCGACGCCGGGGTGACGGTCGGCCGCGGCGGCGGCAGGTGGAAACTCCCGGTCTCCGACATGGCACCCGACCGCCCGGCTTCCGGCACCTCCTCGGAATGCGTCCCGTCCGGGGCGGGACGCGTCCGGCCGGGGCGCGAGGGCGCCGAGGGCGCTGCGGCGGGCCTGGAGGGTGTGGACGGCGTCCAGCCCTGGCCGGACGGTTCACCGGCCCCGTAGGACGCGTGTCCGGCGGGATCGGACGGGGCAACGGCCGGTCCCACCGTGCCCCCGAAGACAGGCGGCGCGCCCGGCGGCGGCAGGCCCGGCGTGGAGGACGGCAGTCCGGTGTCGGACGATGCGCCGGGCGCTGTCGCGGGAGCGCCGGGCGGTGTGGACGCGGGCGTCGAGTCCGGGCCCGGTGGGGGCGCGCTCGGGACGCCGGGCGACGACCAGTCCTGGCCGGGGGGCGAGCCGGCCGGTCGCGGAACCGAAGGCGTCCGGTCCGGTTGCGGGGACGGGCCGCCCGGGGGCGTGCCCGGCCAGGGGGGTGCCGGCGGGGCGGCGGGCGGGGACGGGTCCGCGCCCGGAGGCGCGCTCGCAGGGCCTCGCGGGTCCGTCGGTACGTCGTCCACTCCGGAGGCCCTCTTGAGCGGGCCCTCGGGCCCGAACCCGGTTGGCAGCGGCCCCACTTGGTCGAAGATCTCGATCAGCTCGTCGTCGGGCCCGGGCTCCGGCAACAGCTCCACCGCCGCGGCCAGCGCCTTGCGCGCCCCCGTGGCGGTACGGAACCTCGCCGACGGATCCGGCTGCAGCAGCGTCGCCACGACCTGCCACAGCGGCTCGGGAATCCCCCGCGGCGCGGGCGGCGTACCGTGCTCGGCGAAATGCTGGACGAGCACCTTGGCGTCCGGCTTGGCCCCTTCCAGCAGATACAGCGCGACCAGACCCACCGCGAACAGGTCCGACGGAAAGTCCGGTTCCGCACCCATCATCTGCTCAGGCGCGAGATAACCCGGCGTCCCCACCACGAGGTTGGTCTCCGTCAGCCGGGGCTCACCCAGCCGCATCGCGATGCCGAAGTCCGACAGCCTGAGGCGCGGCCGGCCCGTCCCCGTCGCCTCCAGGAGCAGGTTGGCGGGCTTGATGTCACGGTGCACCACCCCCTCCCCGTGCACCGCCCCAAGGCCCGACAGCAGCTGGTCGAGCAGCGTGCACACGAATTCGGGCGGCAGCGGCCCGTAGTCCCCGACCAGATGGACCAGCGAACCCCCCGTCACCAGGTCCATGGTGAACAGGACCTGGTCGTCGTCGGCGGCCCAGCTCGCGGGGGCCAGCACATGGGGGTGATCGATCCGCAGCGCCTGCTCACGGACGAACCGCAGCAGCGAGTGCGCGTCCCGCTGCTGGAGCACCTTCGCGGCCACATAACGCCTGCGCCGGTGGTCCCAGGCACGCCAGACGGCACCCACCCCGCCCCGGCCGATCGGATCGACCAGCTCGTACCGGCCCGCGAAGACCTCACCCATGGCTGTGCGCCGCTCCTCCCCTGGGACCTGTCGCGCCACTCCCGCGGGCCCGGCCGCCGACCCCCTCGGCGACCGGACCCGAGGGATCAGTTCTGGTGGGACTGGTAGTGCGCGACCGCGTCCGAGGTGCGGCCCGCGCCGTACACCCGCAGGAACTCCGCCAGCTCCGGATGCGAGGAGGAGAGCGAGTCCGCCGCGTCGATGATGTCCCCGGCGGCCGACACCGACCGCAGCAGCGACTGGATCTCCCGGACCACCCGCTTGACCGTGGGCGCACCCGAACTACTCGTGGTCGTCGTGGTGTTGCTGAGCACCGAGCCCCCCTGCGACTTCTTGATCTCGTCCATGCGCTCCGTGGCCTCGGCCGCGCTCACACTGCCGTCGGCGACCTGCCCAGCCAGGTCCTGCAGCAGCTGTACCCGCTGGACCACCGCGGGATTGCCGATCTTCGCCCGCTGGCCGCTCATCAGCTGCGACAGCATCGGCGCGGACAGCCCCAGCACCCCCGCGAGACGAGCCTGGTTGAGACCGAGATCGTCGATAAGCCTGCGGAAGAGCGCCCCCAGCGGCTCCCCGTACCAGTTCCGCTGCAGTTCCCGCGCTCTTGCGGTGGCTTCCTGCTGTGCGGCGTCCATTGCGTCTCCCCATCGCTTCCCCAAAAACCGCAGTTCGCTCCAGCGAACCACGCCGAGCATCTTACGGAGCGTGGTCGTTCCCCGGGAGCCCCAATCATTTGTGAGATACGGGGGGCGACCCGGTACTCTTGTCCGCGGCGACCGGCGGTCCGCGGCACCAGGACCGGCAACGCCACCCGAGGGGCCTTAGCTCAGTTGGTAGAGCGCTGTCTTTGCATGGCAGATGTCAGGGGTTCGACTCCCCTAGGCTCCACCGTCAAGAGCGCCTCCGACCTGCGGAAACGTAGATCGGAGGCGCTCTGTTCGCTTCCGGGGGGCCGCAGCGCGTCCGCCCTCGCGGGCGCCGGCGGACGGAGACGTTCCTCACCGTCGCCGGCCCCACACGGTGCCCGACACCGCACGCACCGCCCGGGTGATCAACAACGACCGGAGGGAAAGGGCCAGTTGAGCACGTGGAACAGCGCTCCGACGTCCGCACCACCACGGGAACCGGCCCCCGGACGGGCCCCTCTCGGTGCCCCGGAGGCGCTGTCTGCTCTTGATATCGTCACCCCACAGGGCATCAGCGCAGACCCCTGCGGGGCGGTGCCACGTGGCTCATCGCCGTCGGAGCCGTCCGGTCGCTACCGACGAGGTGGAAGGGGTAGACCATGCGGGCGAAGGTACGGGCCGCTCTTGATGCGCTCTATATGAAGCGGCTGGTCAGAGAGCTGGAAGGACGCCCACGCCCCCAGCACATCGGCATCATGCTCGACGGCAACCGCCGGTGGGCCAAGATGTCGGGCATCGACGACCCCCGAGAGGGCTACCGGGCCGGCGGCGCCAAGGTGCTGGACTTCCTGCGCTGGTGCGACTCCGCGCAGATCGAACACGTCACCCTCTTCATGCTCTCCGACGACAACCTTGCCCGCCCCGAGGAGCAGCTGAACCCCCTCATCGACATCATCGCCGAGGTCGTCGAGCAACTGGCCGCGCCGGGCAACCCCTGGCCCGTCGAAGCCGTCGGCGCCCTGGACCTGCTGCCCGCGGAGTCCGCCGGCCGCCTCAAGACCGCCACCGCCGCCACCCAGGGCCGCAAGGGCGGCACCAAGGTCGATGTCGCCGTGGGCTACGGCGGCAGACGCGAGATCGTCGACGCCGTGCGCTCCGCCCTGACCGAGCACAGCTCCCAGGGCGGCGACATCGACGAGTTCATCGAGACCTTCACCATGGAGCACATCTCCAAGCACCTGTACTCCAAGACACGGTCCGAGTCCGACCTCATCATCCGCACCTCCGGCGAACAGCGGCTCTCCGGATTCCTGCTCTGGCAGTCCGCCTACGCCGAGGTCCACTTCTGCGAAACGTACTGGCCGGACTTCCGGGAGATCGACTTCCTGCGCGCCCTGCGCTCCTACTCCCTGCGGGAACGCCGCTACGGCCGCTGAGCGCCGGCACCGTTTCACGTGAAACATCGCCGCGGGGCGAGAGACTCACGGTCTCCCGCCCCGCGGCGATGTGGAAACGACAGAAAACGGCCGTCGCCAGTACAGCGCGCGGGGATCAGCGGGGCTCGTCGCCCTCCGCCTCCTCCTGAGCCTGCTTGGCCTGCACCTCGGGATCGAGGAGCGCCTCACCCGTGCCGTCCACCGACGTCAGCCGGCCCGACTCGGGAACCTCCGTCGCCTCCGGCGGCTCCACCAGCCAGTCCGGGTTGGCCTGCTTGTCCCACCACTTCCACGCGGCGAAGGCACCACCCGCGACGACACCGACCACCGCGAGGACCTTGGCGACCCGGCCGGCCCGGGCCCGTCGCTGATGCCTGCGCGTCAGCCTCTGAATCTCCTTCGCCGTGACCTGACCACGCAGCGCGGCCAGCGCGGCAGCACCGCGCGCCGTGGCCTCGTCGCGCACGGGACCGGCCGCGGCCACCGCCTGCTCGATCCTCGGACGTGAGTAGTCGGCCGCCTGCCGAGCGGCCAGACGCGTACGGACAGCGGCCTCCTGCGCGGCCGCGTCCATCTTCGGCGGCACATGCGTACGGGCCTGTTCCAGCCGCGGCGCCACGTGCGTGCCGTACTGAAGGCGTGCCTGGCACGTGGCCTGCGACACCTTGGGCGCCAGCCGTACGCGCGCCTCCTGTGCATAGTGAGCGGCCCTGTCCTTGGCCGTGTCGGCGTAGGGCGCCACCACTTCCGCGGCGTGCAGCACGCTGTCCTTCGCCGAACCGGTCGCGGCGCGCACGCTGTCGATGCGGGTCACGGGTTCCTCCTCCTCGGTGGCGTACGGTAATTCGACTTTCCACCCTTTTACGGATCATGCCTGGGGACGCGCCGCCAGGCATGCGAGGGCGGGCATCCGGGTCACGGACGATGCCGCCGCGGCCTCTGGGGCAAGTGGTGATGAAGTTGCGAACAAGAGCCGATCAACGTCAATAACCGATGAATACCGGGCAACACGAGCCTGTCCACGACCATGCCACGGATCGGCGCCCCACGCTCGTGACCCAGCGGTAAGAGCACCGAACGCGCCCCCGGCCGTGCGAGGATCGGTGCGCACAACAGGACGACGGAAGGCACCTCGTGGCCGCGCAGCTCTACGCCACCCTGAAGACCAGCCAAGGTGACATCGAGGTCCGGCTGCTGCTGAACCACGCACCCAGAACCGTCAAGAACTTCGTCGAGCTGGCCCGCGGCGAGCGGGAGTGGACCCACCCCGCCACCGGCGAGACATCCATGGCCAGGCTCTACGACGGCACCGTCTTCCACCGGGTCCTCAGCGGCTTCATGATCCAGGGCGGCGATCCGCTGGGCAACGGCACCGGCGACCCCGGCTACCAGTTCCCCGACGAGTTCCACCCCGACCTCGCCTTCGACAAGCCCTACCTGATGGCCATGGCCAACGCCGGCCCCGGGACCAACGGCTCGCAGTTCTTCATCACCGTCTCCCCGACGACCTGGCTCAACCGCAAACACACGATCTTCGGCGAAGTGACCGACACGCCCAGCCAGAAGGTCGTCGACACCATCGCCGCCGCCCGAACCAACCCCCGCACCGAGCGGCCCCTCACCGACATCGTCATCGAGTCGGTCGTCGTCGAGACACGGAACGCCTGACACCCCGCCACACCGGGCAGGAACCAAACGCCCCGCTCATCCGTAGAGAAGGGCGGGGCGGTGCATCTGCACACACCGCCCGCAGGGACGACCGAGGGGATGCCATGGACCACGCGGCCGCCGGCCGACCGGATGCCCAGAGCCTGCCCGGTTGCTATCGCCACCCGGACCGCGAGACCGGCATCCGCTGCACCCGCTGCGAGCGCCCCATCTGCCCGGACTGCATGGTCAACGCATCCGTCGGCTTCCACTGCCCCGACTGCGCCGCCGGCCGCACACCGGGAGCCACCGGCCCGGCCCCGAGTGCCTCCCGGCCCCGCACCCTCGCGGGCGGCACCGTCGCTGCCGACCCCCACCTCGTCACCAAGATCCTGATCGGGATCAACGTGGCGGTGTTCATCGCCGTCCAGGCGCTCCCGTCGTCCTTCCTCAGCGACATGGTGCTCATCGGACGCTGGCCCCCCGCCCCCTTCGTCCCGACCGAGGGCGTCGCGGAGGGCGAGTGGTACCGGCTGGTGACCACGATGTTCACCCACGAGGAAATCTGGCACATCGGCTTCAACATGATCAGCCTCTGGTTCCTCGGCGGCCCTCTGGAAGCCGCCCTCGGCAGAGCCCGCTACCTCGCGCTCTACCTCGTCTCCGGCCTCGCCGGCAGCGTGCTCGCCTACCTGCTGGCCTCGCCCACCACCGCCACCCTCGGCGCCTCCGGCGCGATCTTCGGCCTCTTCGGCGCCACCGCCGCCCTCGTGCGCCGGCTCAACGCCGACATGCGGCCGGTCGTCATCCTGCTGGTGATCAGCCTCATCTTCACCTTCACCCGGAGCAACATCTCCTGGCAGGCCCACGTCGGCGGCCTCGTCGCGGGTGCCGTGATCGGCTACGCCATGCTCCACGCGCCCCGTGAGCGGCGCACGCTCGTCCAGTACGGCACCTGTGCGCTGGTCCTCCTGGTCGTCGTCGGCCTGACCCTGCTGAGGTCGGCCCAGCTCACCTGAGCGCCCGTTGTCCACAGTAGGTGGCGGATCTTGTGCATAGCGTGCGGGAACACATGAGCCCCCTGTCGCTGACCAGTGTTATCGCAGGTCAGGCAGGGGGCGAACATGCTTTCGGAAGCTGGAACAGCCGGTAATTCCGTCACACCGGCGTCAACGCCGGGCGGGTTATCCACAGATCGTCTTTCTTTTCCCCAGCGTGTGGACAATGCCTGTGGATAACTCCGCGAATACCCCTGGGCAGAGCTACCGCGGAGCCGCCGCCGGGGCTACTTCCACTGCGTCGAGACGCCGAACCCCGCGGCGATGAAGCCGAAGCCCACCACGATGTTCCAGTTGCCCAGCGAGTCGATCGGCAGGGAACCGTCGGTGACGTAGAAGAGGACGATCCAGGCCAGGCCGAGGACGAACATGGCCAGCATGACCGGCGCCACCCAGCCGCGGCTGGTCAGCTTGATGCTGGTCGCCTGCTTCGAGGGCGGCGGCGTGTAATCGGCCTTCTTGCGGATACGTGACTTCGGCACGAGGGTCTCTCCTGTCGATGCGCTGCGTGGCCGCGCAGGGAACGGGGCTCGGTCTCGGGTGTGGCGTGGAAGGGACGAGGGGACTCTGAGCGCTCCCCCGGGCGTCCGTTAGCGTAGTCCTTCCGTGGCGCCGAAGGAGATAAGGGTACGTTGAGCAATTCTGCCGACTCCCCCGGGACGGGATCCAGCCCTGTCCGCCGGCGCCGTTTCCGGCCCGTGCGGGTGCTCACGGCGGCCGTCTTCGCACTCGCGGGACTTATCTTCTTCACCAGCTTCAATACCGCGAAGGGCACCAATATCCGGACGGACTCCTCTTTGCTCAAGTTGTCCGATCTCATCCATGAGCGCAGCCGGGAGAACGGCGACCTGGAGGAGTCCAACGGGACCCTGCGCGAGGACGTCGAATCACTCGCCGAGCGCGACGACGGCCGTACGAAGTCGGAGGACGACAAGCTGGCGGCGCTGGAGGAGAAGGCGGGTACGCAGCAGCTGAAGGGCGAGGCGATCACCGTCACGCTCGACGACGCCCCGCCGGACGCCACCGCGAAGCTCCCCGGCTACCCGGAGCCGCAGCCCGACTACCTGGTCATCCACCAGCAGGACCTCCAGGCCGTGGTGAACGCGCTGTGGCAGGGCGGTGCCGAGGGCATCAAGGTCATGGACCAGCGGCTGATCTCCACCAGCGCGGTGCGCTGCGTCGGCAACACGCTGATCCTCCAGGGCCGCGTCTACTCACCGCCGTACAAGATCCAGGCGGTCGGCGACCCGGAGCGGCTGAAGAAGGCGCTGGCGAAGGCGCCGGCGATCCAGAACTACATGGTGTACGTCAACGTGTACGGGCTCGGCTGGAAGGTCGAGGACGACGGCCGGGTGACCCTGCCGGGCTACTCCGGCACGGCCGACCTGCACTATGCCCAGCCTGTGGATTAGGGCCGTTCCCGGGGGCCGCGCGCCGCTAGTCTGGTGCGGTACGGCGTGAGTCTGGCGTCGTGGTGCGACGGAAGGGACGGCATGTACGGCTGGATCTGGCGGCATCTGCCGGGGAACGCGTGGGTGAAGGCGCTGCTCTCGCTCATGCTGGCGATGATCGTGGTCTACGTCCTCTTCCAGTACGTCTTCCCGTGGGCCGAACCGCTGCTGCCCTTCAACGATGTGACGGTGGACAACCAGTGAGCGCGCGCATCCTCGTCGTCGACAACTACGACAGCTTCGTCTTCAACCTCGTCCAGTACCTCTACCAACTCGGCGCCGAGTGCGAGGTGCTGCGCAACGACGAGGTGTCGACGGCGCACGCCCAGGACGGCTTCGACGGCGTGCTGCTGTCGCCGGGCCCGGGCACGCCGGAGCAGGCCGGGGTGTGCGTCGAGATGGTGCGGCACTGCGCGGCCACCGGTGTGCCGGTCTTCGGTGTGTGCCTGGGCATGCAGTCGATGCAGGTGGCGTACGGCGGTGTGGTGGACCGCGCGCCGGAGCTGCTGCACGGCAAGACCTCGCCGGTGGAGCACACCGGCCGGGGCGTCTTCGCGGGGCTGCCCTCGCCGTTCACGGCGACGCGGTACCACTCGCTGGCGGCGGAGCCGGCCACGGTGCCGGCCGAGCTGGAGGTGACGGCCCGTACGCCCGACGGGATCGTGATGGGCCTGCGCCACCGGGAACTGCTCGTCGAGGGCGTGCAGTTCCACCCGGAGTCGGTGCTGACCGAGCACGGGCACCGGATGCTGGCCAACTGGCTGGTGGAGTGCGGCGACCAGGACGCGGTGGCGAGGTCGGCGGGGCTCGCCCCGGTGGTGGGCAGGGCCACGGCGTGACCGCGCTGCGCCCCGAGCGCGACTCCGGCACGGCCGGTGACCAGGGATCCTCGTACGGGCAGCCGTACGGGGATTCCGGTGCGTTCGGGGAGCAGTACCGGCCGCCGCTTCCCGACGACGAGACGGTGGCGCTGCGGGTCCCGGAGCCCCCGGTGCGCCGGACGGCCGCCGGGAGTGGCTCCGTCGCCGCTTCTGACGGGGACGGTCCCGTGGGTGGCGGTCGCGCGGCCCGCAGGAAGGCCGCGAAACGGCGTCACGGGCGCCGTGGGGCGCCCAGGGGCCAGGCTCCGGAGGAAGAGGCCGAGCAGGCCCCGAAGGCGCCTCTGTCGCGCGTGGAGGCCCGTCGGCAGGCCCGGGCGCGCAAGCCCGGGGCCGCGGTGGTCGCCAGCCGGGCGATCGGTGAGATCTTCATCACGACCGGTGTGCTGATGCTGCTGTTCGTCACCTACCAGTTGTGGTGGACGAACGTGCGGGCGCACGCGCAGGCGAACCAGGCCGCGAGCAACCTCCAGGACGACTGGGCGAACGGCAAGCGCAGTCCCGGGTCGTTCGAACCGGGCCAGGGGTTCGCGCTGCTGCACATCCCCAAGCTGGACGTGGTGGTGCCGATCGCGGAGGGCATCAGCAGCAAGAAGGTGCTGGACCGGGGCATGGTCGGGCACTACGCGGAGGACGGGCTGAAGACGGCGATGCCGGACGCGAGGACCGGCAACTTCGGGCTCGCGGGGCATCGCAACACGCACGGCGAGCCGTTCCGGTACATCAACAAGCTGGAGCCGGGCGACCCGATCGTCGTGGAGACGCAGGACAAGTACTTCGTCTACAAGATGGCGTCGATCCTGCCGGTGACCTCGCCGAGCAACGTGAGCGTGCTGGACCCGGTCCCGAAGCAGTCCGGCTTCAAGGGACCCGGCCGCTACATCACCCTCACCACCTGTACGCCGGAGTTCACGAGCAAGTACCGCATGATCGTGTGGGGCAAGATGGTCGAGGAACGGCCGCGCAGCAAGGGCAAGCCGGATGCGCTCGTCAGTTAAGGGCGGATGACCAGTGGCAGCGACCACCGACACGGAGCACCAGGAGCAGGCCGAGGCGGGCGGTCGCGGGCGGCGTCGTCCCGGCCGGATCGTCGCGCAGGCGGTCAGCGTCCTGGGTGAACTGCTCATCACCGCGGGCCTGGTGATGGGCCTGTTCGTCGTGTACTCGCTGTGGTGGACGAACGTGGTCGCCGACCGCGCGGCGGACAAACAGGCCGAGAAGGTCCGTGACAACTGGGCCCAGGACCGGGTGGGCGGGAACGGCCCGGACGGTCCCGGGGCGCTGGACACCAAGGCGGGCATCGGCTTCCTGCACGTCCCGGCGATGGGCGAGGGCGACGTCCTGGTGGAGAAGGGCACGTCGATGAAGATCCTCAACGACGGCGTGGCCGGCTACTACACCGACCCGGTGAAGGCGACGCTGCCCACCTCGGACAAGAAGGGCAACTTCTCGCTCGCCGCCCACCGCGACGGGCACGGCGCCAAGTTCCACAACATCGACAAGATCGAGAAGGGTGACCCGATCGTCTTCGAGACGAAGGACACCTGGTTCGTGTACAAGACGTACGCCGTCCTGCCCGAGACCTCGAAGTACAACGTCGAGGTGCTCGGCGGCATCCCCAAGGAGTCCGGCAAGAAGAAGGCCGGCCACTACATCACCCTGACGACCTGCACCCCGGTCTACACGAGCCGCTACCGGTACGTGGTCTGGGGCGAGCTGGTCCGCACGGAGAAGGTCGACGGCGACCGGACGCCGCCGGAGGAGCTGCGGTGAGGTGGCTGAGGTCCTTCAGGGACCTCAGTCGCCTTAGAATGATGGAGGCCCGAAGCCGCAACTTGCTCTTGCGGCTTCGGGCCTCTCCGTTCGCCTATTGCAAGACGTTCAGTGGTGCACCGGCGCTCCACTCTTCCAGGAGTCCGCGGTGCACGGCGGTGATGCCGCTCTCGACGGCGAGGTTCTGGGCGTCACGTGTGAATGGGCAAGTCGCGACGAACAGGGCGAGCTCGGAGCTGTGCAGGACCTTGGCGGCCCCGATGAACTTCTGGATCTCGGGACTGGTGATGCTGAGGTGCGGCGCGAACCTCTTGCACTGGACGACGAGCGTTCGCCCGTCGGCGGTGAGCGCAGTGATGTCGATACCTCGGTCCCTGCTGCCACCGCGCACGAGAACGTCGGTGCATCCGTCACGGCGGAGCAGTAGGGCCACATGCTCCTCGAACTCGCGGCCGTTCATGGCGTCCATGGAGGCCATGACCCCGGCGAGTGGACGGTCTTCCCGCGGGCCTTCCAGCCGTTGCAGCCGGGCGTTGTGTTGCCGGAGCCGCTTCTCGATGCGCTGGACTCCCGTCCGGAGAGCGATGAGCTCTCGTTGGTGATCGCTGGA
The DNA here is from genome assembly GCF_003369795.1 of Streptomyces sp. CB09001. Classification (NCBI taxonomy): domain Bacteria; kingdom Bacillati; phylum Actinomycetota; class Actinomycetes; order Kitasatosporales; family Streptomycetaceae; genus Streptomyces; species Streptomyces sp. CB09001. The sequence continues at coordinate 3,546,367 of NZ_CP026730.1, read as the reverse complement.
CGTTTCGATCAAGGCATTGAACATCGGTACGACCGTCCGGCCGAGAATGTGGGTGATGCGCTGGTCGATGCGGGCGTCGAGGGCGGAGGTGTCTGCAGGGGCCGGGTTTTCCACAGGCTGCCTGCGGGCCAGGTACTCCGTGTCCAGGAGGTAGGTGCGCACCTGACGTGCGACTTCGCTGTCCCGGAGAAGCATGGCGACGTTGAGGACGGAACGACGGGAGTAGAGGGTGAGGCTTGACCGGGGCTGTGGATGACCTCCCGGATAGCGTGACAGGACGTCACGCTTGAATTGAGCGAGCGCAGGGCCTTGGAGAGTGCGCAGCCCGCTGCTCGACAGTTCCTCACGGTGCCGTGCCTTGAGCTGACGGATGGCGTCAGTGGTGACGCAGAAGTACGTCGCTACCATTGCCGTCGTTACGTGCATGCCGTCCGGCAGCAAGGACAGTGCTTTGACGCGGTCGAGTACGTCCGTGCGGTCGCGCACGCTGCTGCGTAGGGCCGGTGATTCGAGCAGGACGGTCTCGCTGATCATGATCGTTGCCCCTAAAGAGGGAGTTGTGTGGTCACCCTGGGTTAACGAGTCATGACATACGAAGACACGATCGGTTCGCGGTCGCCCTGGGTGTCGAGCAGGGGGCGCAACCGGCGGGCGATGTCGCTGTCGCGCAGGAGCAGAGCGCTGGTGAGTACGGCTAGCCTGGAGTAGATGGTGAGGCTTCGGCGGGCCTGTGGATAACTGGCCAGCGAGAGTGACATGTTGTTACTCTCGAATTCCCTCAGGTCGGCGCCTCGGAGCACGGTCATTCCGTTGACTTCGAGTTCCTCACGATGGCGCGTGGTCAGCTGTCGGACGGCTTCGGCGGTGACTTGGAAGTACGTCGCCACCATCACCGTAGTCACGTGTATGCCGTTCGGCAGGAGGGACAGGCCTTTATGCGGTCGAGTACGTCCGTGCGTTCGAGGATGCCGTGCCGCTGCGCAGGGTGCGCGATTCCAGTAGAGCCGTCTCGTTGATCATTGCCCGGCTTTCCCTTTTGGGATGACGTGGTCAACCGGACTTAACGAGTTCTGACATATGAAGGCACGTCCACCGGATCCGAGCCGCACGGCACCGGCCTGCACAACCTGCCCCTGCACCAGGCAGCTCAGAACAGGGCCTGGCTTGAGATCGTCCAGATCGCTCCGACCTGCCGGCCTGGCTGCCCATGCTCGCTCTCACCGGCACTACCCGGCTCCGGGAACCCCGCTGCGGCAATTCCGCCAGCCCTCCGCGGCCGCCCAACTCGTCACCACCAGCCGCCGCAAGATCCTCTGCCTCAACAAGCATTGGCCCTTGACCGGCGAGATCAGTACCGCACTCGAACGACTCGGGCTCCTGCCAAACCCTGGCTGACCAGCACCGTCAACTGTCCCGGGCAGCGGAATCCGACGCCCACCCGGCGCGACAGCCGCGCTACCGGTCTGCCGACCATCAGCTCGGGAGACGAAAGGGTCCGCCGACTCCGTCAGCGGACCCTCACGAAAGATCGAGGCTAGCCGCAGTGGACTGCTACCCCACGGCCGTTGGCGTCCGTTGAGTTGGAGGGGCTCCAGATCGTGCCCCAGACGGAGATGCAGCGAGAAGCCGTACCCGTGACGGTGACGGGTCCGGCGTACCAGGAGTAGTAGCCGTTGTCGTTGTCTTGCGTGTCGATGCTGCAGGTGCCGCCGCCTGGTACGGTTCCGGCCTTGCACTTCCAGATGCTGGCGATCATGTTCTTGGTCGTGCCGGTACCCCAGTAAGTATCGACGACGGCGGCGCAGTTGGTGCCGCCGTTTGCGGAGCTGTAGTAGACGTTGATGACGCCGTACTTGGTGCCACCGCCGGTTCTTACGTCGTAAGTGCCGACCAGATTTCCGCTACACCCATAGGCGGATGCCGCTGCGCTGGCGTTGGGTGCGAAGGCGATACCACTAGCGAGCATGGCAAATACCGCGAAAAGGGTGGACAGTGTTTTGCGCATGAGGTCATCTCCAAGATGTCTCAGACGGGAGTTGATCTTGCGCAAAGAGACGTTACCCGGCTTGGCATGTCCCTGCAATGTGACAAAATAGCAAAAATACAGCTGGATTGATGACCGTCACGTGACGCTGCCTCTACGCGCTGTAGAGCCCCGGTCCCTCCGCTGAGGTCCGGGGCTCTGGGCAGTGTGGGAGATGGTGTCAGTTGCCGAATCCGGGGAGGCCAGCGATGGTGCCCCCGCCATTGTTGCCACCCTGCTGGGCGGGGGCAAAGAGGATGACCTTGTCGCCCTTCTTGACCTCCTGGCCCTCCACCGGGTTGCTGGCCACCACTACGGCGTTGTCGTCACCGCCGCCTTCGACTTTCTCGAGCTGAAGGCCGTTCTGAGCGAGGACCTGCTTGGCTTGGGCAACGGTCATCTGAGTGACCTTCGGCATCGGGATCTTCTCATTGGCCGGGGCCTTGGCGATCTTCACGTTGACCGTGCTGCCGCGGTCGACGTCCTTCCCGCCGTTGGGGGTCTGCTCGAAGATGGTTCCTTCGGCCTGCGCGGTGGACTCGACCTGCTCCTGTGTGCCGAGCACGAGCCCCTGCTCCTCCAGCCGCTTCCTGGCGTCCTCGGGCGCCATGCCGCTCAGGTCGGGCACGGTCACCTGTGCCGTCTCCTTGGCGACGGTGAGAGTGACGGTGGAGCCCTTCTCCTGTGACGCACCGCTCTTGGGGTCCTGCGTGAGCACGGTGTCCGGGGTCTGGGTGGACTCCTCCGACTGCTTCTCGACCTCGAAGCCCTTTTCCTTGAGGGCGGCTTCGGCCTCGCTGAAGGTGAGCCCCTCGACGTCGGGGACCTCGACCTTGGGTGCGCCGGTCGAGACCACCAGGTTGACGGTGGACTTCTTCTCGACGTCGGTGCCCTGCTTGGGGTCCTGGGCGCAGATGTTGCCCTTGGGCTGGTCCTCGCACTCCTGCTGCTTGAACGTCAGCACCAGGTCGATGTTGTCGGCCTGCTGCTGGGCGTCGGCCTTGCTCAGGCCGACGAAGGCGGGCACCGGGACCTTGTCGTTGCTCGGTCCGCCGTCCCCGCTGAAGGCGTACTTGCCGATCAGGATGGCGCCGACGAGGACGAGGATGCCGGCCAGCACCAGGAAGATCGTGGAGGTGTTCTTCTTGCGGGGCTGCTGGCGGCGCCGGTCGGGGCGCTCGTCGTAGCCGTAGCCGCCGTCGTCCGGGTTCATGGGCGGCAGCATGGTCGTGGCGCCGCCGCCTCCGTCCGAGCGCAGGGCGGTGGTCGGCTGGTCGTCGGGGTAGGCGCCGTAGCCGCCGGCGGCCATGGCGCCCAGTGCGGCGGTGGCGGCGACGGGCTGGCCGTCGAGGCAGGCCTCGATGTCGGCGCGCATCTCGTCGGCCGACTGGTAGCGGTAGTCGGGGTCCTTGGTCAGGGCCTTCAGCACGATCGCGTCCATCTCGGGCGTGATCTCGGGGTCGAAGACGCTCGGCGCCTGCGGTTCCTCGCGCACGTGCTGGTAGGCGACGGCCACCGGGGAGTCGCCGACGAACGGCGGGCGCACGGTGAGCAGCTCGTAGAGCAGGCAGCCTGTGGAGTACAGGTCGGAGCGGGCGTCGACCTGCTCGCCCTTGGCCTGCTCCGGGGAGAGGTACTGGGCGGTGCCGATCACGGCCGCGGTCTGGGTCATCGTCATGCCGGAGTCGCCCATGGCGCGGGCGATGCCGAAGTCCATGACCTTGACCTGGCCGTTGCGCGTGAGCATGACGTTGGCCGGCTTGATGTCGCGGTGGACGATGCCGGCCCGGTGCGAGTACTCCAGCGCCTGGAGGATGCCGATGGTCATCTCCAGCGTCCGCTCCGGCAGCAGCTTGCGGCCGGAGTGGAGCAGCTCACGGAGCGTGGAGCCGTCGACGTACTCCATGACGATGTACGGGATCGACACGTTGTCGATGTAGTCCTCGCCCGTGTCGTAGACCGCCACGATCGCGGGGTGGTTGAGCGAGGCGGCCGACTGGGCCTCCCGGCGGAAGCGGGCCTGGAAGGACGGGTCGCGCGCGAGGTCCGCGCGGAGTGTCTTCACCGCCACCTGGCGTCCGAGCCGGGTGTCATGAGCGTGGTAAACCTCCGCCATGCCACCACGGCCGAGCACAGGGCCCAGCTCGTACCGGCCGCCGAGGCGACGCGGCTCTTCCATGGTTACCTACCAGCCCTCTCCGTCGGTCCCGACCGGCATGCTTGTACGGTCGGAGGCTGCCGTCCGGCCTACCGTACCCGGCTCGCTCCTGGCCCTTTGGCCGAGCCGGGCAGCCGATACAGGACCGGTATCGCAACGTGCGCCGATGTGAAGGGGACGTGACGGGAGTCACGCCCCCTTCATGGCGCGGTCACTTCTTGCTGTCGATGACGGCCTCCATGACGTTCTTCGCGATCGGTGCCGCGAGGCCGCCGCCGGAGATGTCGTCGCGCACGGCGTTCTCGTCCTCGATCACCACGGCGACGGCGACGGGTGAGCTGCCGTCGTCGGCCTTGGCGTACGAGATGAACCAGGCGTAGGGGTTCTCGCTGTTGTTCTCGCCGTGCTGTGCGGTACCGGTCTTGCCGCCCACCTTGACGCCGTCGATCTTGGCGTTGGTTCCCGTGCCCTCGTCGACGACGGTCTCCATCATGGACTGGAGGATCTGGGCGTTGTCCGCGGACAGCGGCTTGCTCATCTCCTCGGGGTCCGTCTTCTCGATGGTGTCGAGGTTGGGCGCCTGGAGCGCGTCCACCATGTACGGCTTCATCAGGGTGCCGTTGTTGGCGATGGCCGAGGTGACCATGGCCATCTGCAGCGGGGTGGCCGCGGTGTTGAACTGGCCGATGGAGGAGAGCGCGACCTGGGAGTCGTTCATGCCCTCGGAGAAGACCGAGGCGCTGGAGCGGACCGGGACGAACTGCTCGTCGGTGAAGCCGAACTTCTTGGCCGTCTCCAGCATCTTGTCGTTGCCGAGGTCGTAGCCGAGCTTGCCGAAGACGGTGTTGCAGGAGACGCGCAGGGCCTCGCGGAGGGTGGCGTCCTCGCAGGGGATGTTGCCCTCGTTCTTCAGCTCGGTGCTGGTGCCGGGCATCGTCCAGGGCAGCGGGGAGTCGGTCTTCTCGTCGGCCGAGTCGTACTTCCCGTGCTCCAGGGCCGCCGCCGCGGTGACCACCTTGAAGGTGGATCCGGGCGGGTAGACCTCGCGCAGCGCGCGGTTGAGCATCGGGTCGTCGGGGTTGTTCTTCTTCTGGAGCTTGTTCCAGGCCTCGCCGGCCGCGTCGTTGCTGCCGGCGATGACGGTGGGGTCGTACGACGGGTAGGAGGCCATCGAGAGGATCTTGCCGGTGGACGGCTCGATGGCGACGACGGCGCCCTTGGCGCCCTGCTTCTTCAGACCGTCGTAGGCGGCCTTCTGGGCGGCGCTGTTGAGGGTGGTGACGACGTTGCCGCCCTCGCGCTTCCTGCCCGTGATCATGTCGAGGGTGTTGCGGAAGAAGAGCCGGTCGTCGTTGCCGGTGAGGATGCCGTCGTCGATGGCCTCGAGCTGGGTGGCGCCGAAGGCCTGCGAGACGTAACCGGTGACGGGCGCCCACATGGCGCCGTCCTTGTAGGTGCGCTTGTACTTGAAGTCGCCCTCGGTGGTGGCGTGTGAGGTGATGGCCTTGCCGTCGACGATGATGTCGCCGCGGGGGCTGGCGTACCGCTCGATGGCGACCCGGCGGTTGTGCTCGTCCTCCTTGAGCTCGTCGGCCTGGACGTACTGGAGCCAGTTGTCCCGGATGAGCAGGGTGAGGACGAGGAGGCCGCAGAAGATCGCGATTCGGCGCAGTGGCTTGTTCACGGTCGGACCACCTGGGTCATCTCGGCGTCGGGGCTGGCGGGCGCGGCGGGTGCCGGTCTGCGCGCGGTGTCGCTGATGCGCAGCAGGATGCCGATCAACGCCCAGTTGGCGATGACGGAGGAACCGCCGTAGGCCAGGAAGGGCATCGTCATGCCGGTGAGCGGGATGAGGCCCATGACACCGCCAGCGACGACGAAGACCTGGAGGGCGAAGGCGCCGGAGAGGCCGATGGCGAGGAGCTTGCCGAAGGGGTCGCGGGCGGCGAGGGCGGTGCGCACGCCGCGTTCCACGATCAAGGCGTAGAGCAGGAGCAGGGCCATGAGGCCGGCGAGGCCGAGTTCCTCGCCGAAGGTGGCGAGGATGAAGTCGGAGTTGGCGGCGAAGCGGATCAGCTCGGAGTGGCCCTGGCCCCAGCCGGTGCCGAGGGTGCCGCCGGAGCCGAAGGCCCACAGGGCCTGCATGGCCTGCTCGGAGTGGCCGACCTGGTTGGCGCGGGAGAGCATGAACTCCCGCATCGGGTCGAGCCAGGCGTCGACGCGCTGTTGGATGTGCGGTTCGAAGGTGGCCACACCGACGGCGCCGACGGCGGACATCAGCATGCCGAAGACGATCCAGCTGGTCCGCTCGGTGGCGACGTACAGCATGATCACGAACATGCCGAAGAACAGCAGCGAGGTGCCGAGGTCGGTCTCGAAGACGAGGATCAGGATCGAGACGATCCAGACGACCAGGATCGGGCCGAGGTCGCGGCCGCGTGGCAGGTAGAGGCCCATGAAGCGGCGGCTGGCCAGGGCGAGCGCGTCGCGCTTCACCATCAGGTAGCCGGCGAAGAAGATCGCGAGGACGATCTTGGCGAACTCGCCGGGCTGGATGGAGAAGGAGCCGACCTGGATCCAGATCTTGGCGCCGTAGATGTTCTTGCCGAGGCCCGGCACCAGGGGGAGCAGCAGCAGGAACAAGGCGCCGACCATGGAGATGTAGGTGTAGCGCTGCAGGACGCGGTGGTCCTTGAGGAAGACGAGCACGGCGACGAACAGGGCGATGCCCATCGCGGTGTAGATCAGCTGGCGGGGTGCGGCGTTGCCGGCCTGGTGGATGCTCTGGAGCAGTTCGGACTGGTCCAGGCGCCAGATGGCGACGAGTCCGAGGCCGTTGAGCAGGGTGGCCAGCGGCAGCAGCAGCGGGTCCGCGTACGGGGCGAACTTGCGCACGACGAGGTGGCCGACGCCGGCCAGCAGGCCGAGGCCGAAGCCGTAGCTCAGCAGGCCCGCGGGCACCTCGTCGTTGATGGCGAGGCCCACGTTGGCGTAGGCGAAGACCGGGATGAGGACGGCGAACACGAGCAGAGCCAGCTCGGTGTTGCGCCGGCTCGGGGCGCCGATGGCGCCGATCGTGGACGTGTGGTGCGTCGACGGGTTGGTAGTACTGCTCATCGTGTGAAAGGGCCTCTCACGGCTTGCCTACTGCTTACCGCACAGCGAGACGACCTTCTGCTCTTCCTCCGAGAGGGTCGGTCCTGAGCCTGGAGTGGGTGCGGTCGTGGACGGGGACTCGGACGGTTCGGGTGCCTCGGGCGAGCCCGACGGGTTCGGGCTGGGTGAGGCCTTGGACGTGAAGGAGGCGGGAGTGGTTCCCGTGGTGCCTCCGGCCTCGCCCTCGCCCGTCTTCGCGTTCTTCTCGGTCTCCGCGGTGCGCCGGTCGGCCTGCTTCTTGCAGGCGGAGGCCTGGACCGCCAGTTCCTCGATCTTGGCCCGGGCGTCGTTGAGGTCGCCCTCGGGGATGGTGGCCTCGACCAGTTTCTGCTGGTAGGGCGGCAGGTACTTGAGTTCGATCTCGGGGTGGTCCTTCTGGACCTTCGAGAGCGAGACCCAGGCGAGGTCCTGGCTGATGCCGCGGTACAGCGCGAGGTGGTCGTCCTTGGTGCCGACGTAGTACTGGGTCTGGGTCCAGCGCCAGCCGCCGTAGGTGCCGCCGCCGATGACGGCGAGGGCGAGGGCGGTGTAGAGGGACCGCTTGAGCCACTTGCGGTTCTTGCGGGGCTTGACGAAGTCGTCGGGGCCGTAGTCGTCGAAGCCGCCGGTGGGGATGAAGCCGGTGACGTCGCCGCTGCCGGGCGGGCCGAACTCGCCGCCCCCGCCGCGCTGTCCGCCGGGCCGGCCGAGGCCCGCGGCGCGGCCGGCCGGGGTCTGCATGATGCCGTTGTCGCCCATCTGGGCCTGGTTCTCGGCGACGGCGCCGACGACCACGGGGGTGTCGGAGAGCTGTGCGGCGAGGGTGTCGCCGGTGTCGAGGTCGAGGACGTCGGCGACGATGACGGTGATGTTGTCGGGGCCGCCGCCGCGCAGGGCGAGCTGGATCAGCTCCTGGACGGTCTCCTGGGGGCCCTGGTAGCTGGCGAGGGTGTCCTCCATCGTTTGGTGGGAGACGACGCCGGAGAGTCCGTCGGAGCAGATCAGGTAGCGGTCGCCGGCCCGCACCTCGCGGATGGACAGGTCGGGCTCGACGTGGTCGCCGCTGCCGAGGGCGCGCATCAGCAGGGAGCGCTGCGGGTGGGTGCCCGCCTCCTCCTCGGTGATCCGTCCCTCGTCGACGAGGCGCTGCACCCAGGTGTGGTCCTGGGTGATCTGGGTGAGGACGCCGTCGCGCAGCAGGTAGGCGCGGGAGTCGCCGACGTGGACCATGCCCAGGCGCTGGCCGGTCCACAGCAGGGCGGTGAGCGTGGTGCCCATGCCCTCCAGGGCGGGGTCCTCCTCGACCATCTGCCGCAGCTGGTCGTTGGCGCGCTGGACGGCGGCGCCGAGGGAGGTGAGGACGTCGGAGCCGGGCACGTCGTCGTCGAGGGCGACGATGGTGGAGATCACCTCGGAGGAGGCGACCTCACCGGCGGCCTGGCCGCCCATGCCGTCGGCGATGGCGAGCAGGCGGGGACCGGCGTAGCCGGAGTCCTCGTTGCCCTCCCGGATCATGCCCTTGTGGGAACCGGCGGCGAAGCGCAGTGACAGACTCATGCGCACCTCGCCCGTCGGCTCCGACTGCAGCCGGTCGTGTCGAGCCACACTGCCCACCCTCCGGTCGGGAGCGCGCCGGGGCCCGGGGTGCCGGCCGCCGCTGCGTGCTCGCTCCGCTCGCGCTCATTCATTGGTGTAGCACTACTTCCGCAGCTCGATGACGGTCTTGCCGATGCGGATCGGCGCCCCGGGGCCAATCGGTGTGGGGGTCGTCAGCCGGGCCCGGTCCAGGTAGGTGCCGTTGGTGGAGCCCAGGTCCTCGACGATCCACTGGCCGTTCTGGTCCGGGTAGATCCTGGCATGGCGGCTGGAGGCGTAGTCGTCGTCCAGCACGATCGTCGAGTCGTGTGCCCGGCCGAGCGTGATGGTCTGGCCCTGGAGGGCGACGGTGGTGCCGGTGAGGGTGCCCTCCGTCACGACCAGCTTGGTGGGCGCGCCCCGGCGGCCGCGGCCACCGCCGGACTGCTGGCGCTGCGGTGGAGGCGCCTGGCCCTGGCGCGTGGCGGTCTGCTGCGGTCGGGCGGCGTCGCGCCGCGCGCCGCGCTGGGTGACCCGCGTACCGAAGAGGTCGCTGCGGATGACCTGCACGGCCACGATCACGAACAGCCACAGTACGGCGAGAAAACCCAGCCGCATGACCGTGAGGGTCAGCTCTGACATTGCCCCCGGATCACCCTTCGGCTTGCCTGTAGATAACGGTGGTGCTGCCCACGACGATCCGCGAGCCGTCGCGGAGCGTAGCGCGGGTGGTGTGCTGCCCGTCCACCACGATGCCGTTGGTGGACCCGAGATCCTGGATCGTCGAGGGCGTTCCGGTCCGGATCTCGCAGTGCCGGCGGGAGACGCCGGGGTCGTCGATCCGCACGTCGGCCTCGGTGCTGCGTCCGAGCACGAGCGTCGCGCGGGAGATCTGGTGGCGGGTGCCGTTGATCTCGATCCAGTGGCGGGTGCGTCCGCCGGGTGCGGGTGCGGCCGGGGGCTGCTGGCCGCCGGCGGGCTGCGGGTAGCCGTAGCCGCCGGGGCGGCCGCCGGGTGGCGGCGCGGACGGCATGGGCGGGGCGCCCGCGGGGGCGGCGGCCGGCGGGTAGCCGTAACCACCGCCCGGTGCGGCGGGCCGCGCGGGCGGTGCCGGGGGTGCGGCGGGGCCCGGGCCGCCCTGGTGGCTGGTGGAGGAGGCGAGCGTACGGCTGCGCACCCGGTACAGGCCGGTGTCGAGGTCGTCCGCCTTCTCCAGGTGGACCTTGATCGGTCCCATGAAGGTGTAGCGCTGCTGCTTGGCGTAGTCGCGGACCATGCCGGCCAGCTCGTCGCCGAGCTGTCCGGAGTAGGGGCTGAGGCGCTCGAAGTCGGGCGTGCTCAGTTCCACGATGAAGTCGTTGGGCACGACGGTGCGGTCGCGGTTCCAGATGGTCGCGTTGTTGTCGCATTCGCGCTGGAGCGCTCCCGCGATCTCCACGGGCTGCACCTCGGACTTGAACACCTTCGCGAAGGTGCCGTTGACCAGACCTTCGAGACGCTGCTCGAACTTCTTCAGGACTCCCATGGGGCACCTCCTCCGTCGCTGCCGTCCTGTCGACTGCCTTGCGTGCTGCTGCCTTGCGTCGTGCTGCGTTGCGCCGTGCTGCCTCGCGCAGTGCCCTGCGTCCGTGCACTGCCCACCTGGTACTGCTTACTGATCGTATCCACGCGCCGGTCGATCGGCTGGTTCCCCCTGTCGGCCCGGTCGACGGGTGTCGACGCCTGACGGAGTTCCCGCCGGAGCTCCCCTTCGAACTCCCGCGGACCTTCGGGATGCGCTCCCGCAGGTAACTCATGCCCAGGATCGTAGAGGCGGCCGCAGACCAGTGTCCCGCACCTGACCGCGCTCCCCCACCGGCTCCTGGGGAGACGGGCCGGACCGGTACGAGGTTGATACGTGAACGGCCACGGACCGGGACGAGTGCCCGAAGGAGGTCGGGCGCCCCGGTCCGCCAGGGGAAAGGGATGTGAATCGACCCCTTCCAGCGTGCTAATGTTCTCGTGTCGGAAGGCGCCGGACCGCAAGGAAAGGCCCGGAAGACACACCCAATGCGCGGGTGGCGGAATAGGCAGACGCGCTGGATTCAGGTTCCAGTGCCCGCAAGGGCGTGGGGGTTCAACTCCCCCCTCGCGCACCACGGAGCATGGCAGATGCTCTGGATACGCAAAAAGACGGGGCGGCATCGTGAAGATGCCGCCCCGTTCTGCTGTGCGCCGGGCCGCGGAGCGGACCGCTCCCGGGGTCTGAGACTTTACTCACAGGGCCGTCGTCCGGCGGCCGGTGATCAGCCGGTGGCCTCCTCGGGAGCCGCCCGCTCCGTCGTGGTGCTGAGGACGGCGGCGAGTTCCCCGACGGTCTGTTCCCGCAGCAGCTGGTGCGAGGGGACGGGAATTCCCAGCGCCGACTCCAGGGTGCGCTGGAGGGCCAGCGCGGTCAGCGAGTCGATGCCCTGGGCGTACAGCGGCCGGGTCAGGGAGACCCGGTGGGCCGGCGGGACGTGGAGGTGGGGTGCCAGGCTGCGGCACAGGAACGTCTCGAAGGCCCGCACGCGGGCCGCGCCGTGGAGGTCTCGCAGGGCGTCGGTGTCGAGGGTGACTGGGTTGCCCGGCACGGTGGTGTCCTTTCGTCGGGTGCGGGTGCGGGTGCGGGTGCGGGTGCGGGTGCGGGTGCGGGTCGGTCAGGTGCGGGGGCGGGGCTGGGAGGCGCGCAGGGCGTGCGCTTCGGGACCGGGTCGCGGGCCGGCCCCGTCCGACCACGTCAGGTGGAACCGCCAGCGGTGGATCCGCCAGCCGTCGGGGGTGCGGACCGCCTCGGCCGCGCTGTGGCCGCCGATGTCGAAGCGGCCGCCGGGGTCGGGGCCGTCCTCGTGGTGCACGTGCGAGGCGACGAGGTGGACGCGGATCCGGGCGGTGTCGCCGTCGGTGGTGATGCCGTAGTTGGACGCCAGGTGATGGGTGCGGGCGAACCGGGACTTGCGGTCGAAGTGGAAGGCGGCGGCGCCCTCCCGTCCTTCCAGCGTGCCGACGGGGAACTCCAGCAGGCAGTCCTCGGTGAAGACCTCCGCGGGCCAGCCGTCGTCGAAACCGTTCTCGTCCTGGGTGTCCAGCAGGGTGACGTAGCGGTCGACCAGTCCGGCGATCTCCGTCCGGTCGCTCAGTGCCCGGACCTGGGCGCGCAGGGCGTCGAATTCGGCCCGGGCGAGGGTGACCGTGTCCGGGCCGGCGACGGGGCCGGAGGGTGGGCGGGTCATGGGGCGAGGTCCTTTCCGTGGGGTGGGCGGCCGCCCGGGCCGCCGGCGGTGTGCCAGCCGCGGGGGTCGCGGTGCGCGGCGGCGCGTTCCGGGCGGCGCCAGCCCGCGGTCGGCCGGGGGCGGGGCGGGCCGGGCGGGACGGCGCCGAGGGCGGCGGCGTGGGCGAGCAGGACGCTGGTGAGGGCGGCGATCTCGGCGGGGGTGGGCCGGCCCCGCAGGATCCGGACGACCGCGGTCCCGTCGGTGGCGTCCGCGCCGTCGGTCCCGCTCACTGCGGGGGGTTGCCGTGCTTGCGGCACGGCAGGTCGGCCTGTTTGCTGCGCAGCATCGACAGGGCCCCGACGAGGGCGCGCCGCGTGTCCCGCGGGTCGATCACGTCGTCGATGAGGCCGCGTTCGGCGGCGTAGTACGGATGCATCAGCTCCGCCTGGTACTCCTTGATCTTCTGCGCGCGGGTGCCCTCGGGGTCGTCCGACGCGGCGATCTCCCGGCGGAAGATGACATTGGCGGCGCCCTCGGCGCCCATCACCGCGATCTCGTTGGAGGGCCAGGCCAGCGCCAGGTCGGAGCCGATGGAGCGGGAGTCCATCACGATGTACGCGCCGCCGTAGGCCTTGCGCAGCACGAGGGAGACGCGCGGCACGGTGGCGTTGCAGTAGGCGTACAGCAGCTTGGCCCCGCGCCGGATGATGCCGTTGTGCTCCTGGTCGACGCCGGGCAGGAAGCCCGGGACGTCGATCAGCGTCACCAGCGGGATGTTGAAGGCGTCGCAGAACTGCACGAACCGCGCGGCCTTTTCACTCGCGTCGATGTCCAGGACCCCGGCGTACGACGTGGGTTGGTTGGCGACGATGCCCACGACCTCGCCGTCGAGCCGGGACAGGGCGCACACCATGTTGGTCGCCCAGCCGGGGTGCACCTCGAAGTAGTCGCCGTCGTCGACGATCTCCTCGATGACGGCGCGGATGTCGTAGACCCGGCCGGGGTCGTCGGGGACGATCTCCAGCAGCCGGTCGGTGCGCCGGTCGGCCGGGTCGGAGCCGGGCGCGGCCGGTGGCAGTTCGCGGTTGTTGGAGGGCAGCAGGGACAGCAGGTGGCGTACGTCCTCCAGGCAGCCGTGCACGTCGTCGTAGGCGAAGTGGGCGACGCCGGAGGCGGTGGCGTGGACGTCGGCGCCGCCGAGGGCGTCCTGGCTGATCTCTTCGCCCGTCACCGCCTTCACCACGTCCGGGCCGGTGATGAACATCTGCGCGATGTCGCGGACCATGAAGACGAAGTCGGTCAGCGCCGGTGAATAGGCGGCGCCGCCCGCGCAGGGGCCGAGCATCACGCTGATCTGCGGGATCACGCCGGAGGCCCTGGTGTTGCGCTGGAAGATGCCGCCGTAGCCGGCGAGCGCGCAGACGCCCTCCTGGATGCGGGCGCCCGCTCCGTCGTTGAGCGACACCAGGGGCGCGCCGGCCGAGATCGCCATGTCCATGATCTTGTGGATCTTCAGTGCGTGCGCTTCGCCGAGGGCGCCGCCGAACACCCGGAAGTCGTGGGCGTACACGAAGACCGTGCGGCCGTGGACGGTGCCCCAGCCGGTGATCACGCCGTCGGTGTAGGGGCGCTTCTTCTCGAGTCCGAAGCCGGTGGCGCGGTGCCGGCGCAACATCTCGACCTCGGTGAACGACCCCTCGTCGAGCAGGAGTTCGATCCGTTCGTGGGCGGTGAGCTTCCCCTTGGCGTGCTGCCGTTCGGTGGCCGTCGGGTCGCCGTGCCGGGCGGCCTGCTTGATCAGGCCGAGTTCCTCGATGCGCTCCTCGGCGCTCCACTGGCCCCGGTGCTCGCGCCGGTGCAGGGGCTGTCGCTCGGTGGTCTGCTCGGTCGTCTGATCGGCCGTCTGCTCGGTTCTCTGGTCGGTCGACATCGTCGTGTCACGCTCCCCAGTCGGATACGCGGGTGGTCACACCGCCGGCGGCCAGGTCCACCGACCCGTCGACGTGTGTCGCGGTGGGCGGCAGCCAGCGCACGGCGACCCGTTCGGGCGGCGCGCCGCGCACGGCGACGGCGGCGTTGTGCCGGGGGCCGGACGCCAGGTCCAGCAGCGTCCAGCCATCCGGCCGGCGGGCCTGGTCGGCGCCCAGGTAGTCCCGGGCGGGATCGCGGGACAGGCCGGTGCCCAGCGCCTTGAGGTAGGCCTCCTTGCGGGTCCAGATCCGGCCGAAGGCCGGGCGCCGCTCCTCGGGGCCCAGCCGTGCCAGCTCGGACTGCTCGTCGGGGTGCAGCGCCGCGGCGCACACCTCGACGGTCTCGGCCCGCGGCAGCCGCTCCACGTCCACGCCGAGCACGGCGCGGGAGACGGCCACCACGGCCATCCCGTGGCTGTGCGCCAGGGAGAAGTGCAGCGGCGGGTCGGGATGGCGGACGGCCGGTCTGCCGTGCGGTCCGGCGCACCCGGGGCAGGGCTCGCGCACGAACGGGACGCCCGCCGCGGGCAGCCCGAGGTAGGCGCCGAGCAGCCGGCGCAGCGCGATGTGCGCGGACGCGTACGTGACCCCGTCGGCGGGGCGGACGAAGGAGGCGGTGCGGCGGCGTTCCGGCTCGCTCAGCTCGTCCAGGGCGAGCGTCCCGGCCGCCGTGTCCAGCCGGGGGCGGCGCACCAGCCAGACGTCGAGGTGCCCGGGCACGGGCAGCCGCGGCGCGCCGGTCGCCGCGTCCGGCCGGTGCGCGAGCTGTCCGATCACGTCGTGCCCAGCGCGTCGTGCGCGACGAGGTGGTCGCCGCGCCCGTCGTGCTTGTGGAGGCTGTCCTCGGGGCCGAGCTGCCCGGCCAGGCAGTCGATCAGCTCGGCCGCGCTGTTGGCCCGCAGCAGCCGGTTGAGGTTGACGTCGACGCGCAGCACGGACTCCATGCGGCGTTGCAGTTCGAGGCCGTTGATGGACCCGATGCCCAGGCTGTTCATGGGGCGCCCCACGGTGTCGATGGTGTCCGGCGGCACCCGCAGCACGCGGGCCAGTTCGCCTCGTACGTAGACGTCGATGAGGCGGGTGCGCTCGGCCGGGTCGCAGGCGGCCAGGTGCGCCAGGTCGGGCGGCTCCGGCTCGGCGACGTGGTCCCGCTCGAACTCGTAGTCGAGGTCGTCCAGGTCGTCCAGGTCGTCGAAGACCCAGTTCCTCGTGGTCAGATCCATGATCGTCCCCCGTCGTGGAGTGGAAGGAGTGAACGTCAGGTGCGGGGTGCGGCCGTGCGGCCCGCGGCGCCGGGACCGGCGAGTCCGAAGAGCGAGGTGAGCACGCCGAGACCGCCGAGCGCGGCCACCAGGACCAGTGCCGGGCGGCAGGCGGCGAGCCGCGCCGCGGGCCCGCCGTCCCCGCCCGCACCGGCGAGCAGCGCCGCGACCAGCGCGACCGCGAGGACCGCGCCGAGTTGCACGGCGGTCTGGTAGAGCCCGCTGCCCGCACCGCGGTCGGCGGGCGCCAGCCCGGAGGTGGCCTGCACGTTGAGCGCGGCGAAGGACAGCACGAAGCCCAGCCCGACCAGCAGCAGCGTGGGCAGCAGCCGCCCGGTGTAGTCCAGGGGCCAGCCGGACCGCAGTTGCAGCAGACAGCCGGCGAACGCGCTGGCGGCACCGGCCGCGACGAGGCGCGGCGCACCGAACCGGGCGATCAGCCGCCCCGAGGCGAGCGCGGTGAGCGCCGGCGGCACGGCGGCCGGCAGCAGGGCCGCGGCCGCCATCGGCGGTGACCAGCCGGCGAGGGTCTGCGTCTGGTACGTCAGCACGAACAGCAGCCCGAGATAGGAGCCGTTGAGGCAGGCCGCGCCGAGGGCCGAGCGGATCAGGGCCCCGCTGCGCAGCAGCCGGAGAGGCAGCAGCGGGGCCGGCGCGGCGCGTTCCAGCGCCCGGAACCACGCCAGCAGCAGGGCCGCCGCCGCCACGGACCCGAGGAAGCGGACGTCGCCCCAGCCGTGCCCGGGCAGCGCGGTGACGCCGTGCACGAGGGCGAGCAGCGCGCCCGTGAGGGCGGCCGCGCCCCCCACGCCGTAGTGCCGGGGGGTGGCCGGGCGGCCGCCCGGCGGGCCGTCGCCGCCGGGGACCAGGCGCAGCGCGGCGGCGAAGAGCAGCAGGACGACGGGGGCCGGGAAGGCGAAGGCCAGCCGCCAGCTGTACGTGCTCAGCCAGCCGGACAGCAGCAGGCCCGCGGTGAACCCGCCGGCGCCGAAGAGGGTGTAGACGGAGACGGCACGGCTGCGGGCACGGCCCTCGGGGAAGGCGGTGGCGATGATGGCCAGCCCCGTGGGAGCCGTCAGCGCGGCGCAGAACCCCTTGACCAGCCGGGTCGCGACGAGCAGCGCGGGCTCCTGGGCGAAGGCGCTGAGCAGGGAGGCGGCGGCGAACCCGAGGAGCGCCACCAGATAGACCCGGCGACGGCCCAGCAGCGCCACCAGCCGGGTCCCGAAGAGCATGAGGGCGCCGAAGCCGGCGGCGAAGCCGGTCATCGCCCACTGCGCGCTCGTCAGGGGCAGCCCGAGGTCCGTGCCGATGGAGGGCAGTGCCACCACCGCCACGGACACCTCGAGCGCGTCGATGAGCATGTTGCCGGCGAGGACCAGCAGCAGCCCCCACAGCCGGGGGCTCCACCGTCCTTCCCCGGCGTCGGCCACCGGCCCGGGAACGGTCCTGGTCATGTCGTCAGCCCAGGAGGGTGCCGCCGCTGGCGTCGACGAAGGAGCCGGTGATCCAGCGGGCGTCGTCGGACACCAGGAAGGCGACGACGTCGGCGACGTCCTGCGGTTCGCCGACCCGGTTGAAGGCGGACAGCGCGGCCATCGCCTCGACCGCCTCGGGGATGTCGAACAGCGGGTTGCCGTTGCGGGTGATGCCCGGAGCGACGCTGTTCACCGTGATGCGGCGCGGGCCGAGCGCCTTCGCGAAGTGCAGCGCGAGCTGCTCCACGGCGCCCTTGCTCATCGCGTAGGCGATCTCGTCGGGGTTGGCGAACCGGGTCAGTCCGGAGGAGACGTTCACGATCCGGCCGCCGTCGGGCATGTTGGTGAGCGCCCGCTGGATGATGAAGAACGGCGCCCTGGCGTTCACGGCGACGATCCGGTCGAACTGCTCCGGCGTGGTGTCCTCGGCCTTGACGCCGCCCATCACCCCGGCGTTGTTGACCAGGATGTCCAGTTCGGTGGAGCCGGTGCGCTCCTTCAGCCCCTCCTCCAGGGCGAGGAACAGCTCGTGCACGTCGCCGGGGGCGCCGAGTTCGGCCCGCACGGCGAACGCCCGCCCGCCGTCCCGCTCGATGCCGTCGACGACCTCGGCGGCCGCGTCCTCGTTGGTGCCGTAGTGCACGACGACGAGTGCGCCGTCGCGGGCCAGCCGCTCGGCGGTGGCCCGTCCCATGCCCCGGCTGGCGCCCGTGACGAGCGCCGTGCGTCCGGTCAGACTGCCCATGTTCTCTCTCCTGCCGTGAGGTCGTGCCGCTTGGTGTCGTGCGGCTTGGTGTCGTGCGGCGGGGTGGCGTGCGGGGCGCGGCCGCCCGTCGGTGTGCCCGTCGCGGTGGGGGGCCGTTCCGGCCTCCTCGTCGGGGACGAACCAGTGGGCGAGCGCCGTCCGCAGGCCGTCCGGTGCGTCGCCCGTCCAGGCGATGTGGCCGTCGGGGCGGACGAGGACGGCGGCGGCGTCCCGCAGCGGGCCGTCCCCGGCCGGCGGGACGGTCACGGTGTCGACGGCGCCCGCGAAGGGGCGTGCGGCGCGCACGAGGGCCTCGCGCGGGTCCCCGTCGCCGGTCGCCACGAGGAGCACCCCCCGGGCCCGGCGCAGGGCCTCCTGCGTGCTGCCGTGGTCGCCGGGCGGCGGGCCGGGCAGCCGCGCGCCCACCGGGGCCGGGTCCTCGTCTGCGCCGTAGCGGACGTCGAGACCGCTGATCAGTCCGGCCAGGTGCGTCCGGACCGGTTCGTACGGGATCAGTTCGCCGATCACCGAGCGCAGCGCCTCCACCTCGGGGCCGCCGAGCAGCAGGCGGGCCTGCGCGCGGATGGTGGACAGCACGCGCCGTCCGACCGCGTGCCGCTCCCGGTGGTACGTGTCCAGGAGGCCTTCGGGGGCCCGGCCGGACACGGTGGCCGCGAGTTTCCAGCCCAGGTTGGCCGCGTCCTGGAGGCCCAGGTTGAGTGCCTGGCCGCCGATCGGCATCTGCTGGTGGGCGGCGTCGCCGGCCAGCAGGATCCGCCCTTGGCGGTAGTGCTCGGCCTGCCGGGAGGCGTCCCCGAAGGAGTTCACCCACAGCGGGGTGCCGCCGGAGACGTCCTCGCCGGTGACGTCCCGCCAGGCCGCCACGACGTCCCCGAAGTCCGGTTCCCCGGCGCCGCGCGGCGGGGAACCGAAGCGGTGGACCATCACGCGGGTGACGCCGTCGCCGCGCCGGGCCGCGATCGCCAGTCCCTTCGGCAGCCGCTGGAAGCGCCGGTCGGGGATCTCGAGGCCGTCGACGTCGGCGCGCAGCAGCTCCCGTTCGGCGTCGGCGCCCGGGAAGCCGATTCCGGCCAGCCGGCGTACGGCCGACCGCTCGCCGTCGCAGCCCACGGCGTAGCGGGCGGTGAACGTGGTGCGCCGGCCCGCGTGCTCGGCCACCACCCGCACCCGGTGGGCGTCCTGCTCGACGGAGACGACGCGGTGGCCGCGCAGCACGCGCACCCCGAGGCGTTCCGCCCGGGCGCCGAGGATCGCCTCGGTGCGCACCTGCGGGACCTTCCACTGCCCGGGGTGGGAGCTGGGCAGCGTCAGGTCCAGGGGGAGGCCACCGAAGTGGCCCCGTGGCTCGCACGGCGGGAGCGGGTCCGCGAAGCCGCCGGGGGCGTCCAGCAGACCGCGCTGCCGGAGGATCTCCATCGTCCGCGCGTGCAGCGTGGAGGCGCGGGACTCGGTGGTCGGGGTGGCCAGCCGTTCCAGCACGGTCACCTCGGCGCCGCCGAGCCGCAGTTCGCCGGCGAGCATCAGCCCGACGGGGCCGGCGCCGACCACGACGACCTGCGGGGCGGCTGTGTCTGTGCCGGCCGTGTCGGCCGTGTCGGCACCGGACACGGGTCAGCGCCTCGCCTCGGCGTAGTCACGGGCATGGCCCAGCGTGGCCCGGCTGTTGGTGCTCAGCGCGGTGCGCACGTACTCGCGGGCCTCGGCGACCCCCGCCTCTGGACCCAGGATCCGCTCGATGTTCTCGGGGCGCAGCACGACGGTGTGCTGCGAGGACGCGGTGGCGCCGGTGTCCGTGTCGCGGAAGGTCCAGTAGCCGGTGTGCAGGCTCATCAGGGCCGGCAGCGTGGTCTGCTTGTAGGCGATCTTCCGGCCCTCCAGGCACACCCGGTAGGACCGGGTGGTGTGGGTGGAGCCGTCCTTGGCCCGGGTGTCCATCTCCAGGGTCTGCAGGCCGGGGGTGTCCTCGGTGAGGCGCACGGTCGCCACGTGCGGCAGCCGCTCGGCCCACCGGCCGGCCTCGTTGACGAAGTCGTAGGCGTCCTTGGCGGAGCCGTCGATGGCGACGGTGTCCTCGAAGGAGAAGGTCAGTTCCTCGGAGGCGGTGGCGAGTTCGACGTTGGTCTTCAGCGCCGCGAGCTCCGTGCGGGAGTTGCGGTCGACGGCCTCCTCGATCCAGGCCAGGCCGGCGGGGTCGTCGTCGACTGCCGTGTAGTCGTGGAGCAGCCGGACGCGCGCGGTGTGCTCGCCGGCCGGCTCGACGATCCAGGTGCCGCCCATGGTGGCGACCGGGGGCGTGGAGACCTGCTGCCGGAAGGTGATCCGCAGGTTCCCGGGGTCCAGGACCCGGCGCGAGGTCCAGTTCTTGGCCTCGCCGTTGGCGGTGGCCCAGATCCTGATCAGTTCCTCGTCGCCGGAGCGCTCCAGGTGGTCGACGTAGATGGTCGGCGGGAAGACGCGCGGCCAGTTCGTCACGTCGGCGATCAGCCGGTAGACGTCGCCGGCCGGGGCCGAGACCGTGATCTCGTGCTCGACTTCCCGTGGCTCGGATGCGGACATGGGGGATCTCCTCGTCGGGGTGGGCGGTGGTGGCCGGGTCAGAAGTTGCCGAGGCCGCCGCAGACGTTCAGGGCCTGTGCGGTGATGGACGCGGCGGTGTCGGAGGCGAGGTAGCCGACGAGGCCGGCGACCTCCTCGGGCGTGGAGTAGCGCCCGAGCGGGATCTTGGCCTGGAACTTGTCGAGGATGGCGTCCTCGGTGGTGTCGTAGGCGGCGGCGTATCCGGCGCGCACGCGCTGCGCCATCGGCGTCTCCACGTAGCCGGGGCAGACGGCGTTGACGGTGATGCCGGTGGGGGCGAGTTCGTTGCCGAGGGCCTTGGTGAAACCGACCACCCCGTGCTTGGAGGCGGAGTAGGGGGCGCCGAGGATCACGCCCTGCTTGCCCGCGGTGGAGGCGATGTTGATGATCCGGCCGCGGTCCTTGCCGCGCATGCCGCCGGTGGTCAGCACGGCGCGGGTCAGCCGGAAGACGCTGTTCAGGTTGGTCTCGACGACGTCGTACCAGAGTTCGTCGTCGATGTCGGCGGTGACGCCGCCGCCGGACCGGCCCGCGTTGTTGACCAGGACGTCCACGGTGCCGTAGCGGTCCACGGCGGACTGGACGAAGGTCTCGATGGACAGCGCGGAGCGGACGTCCAGGACGGAGCCGTCGACGTCGAGGCCCTCGGCGCGCAGTTCCTTCACGGTGGTGCTGACGTTCTCGGGATCGCGGGAGCCGATGAAGACCCGGTGCCCCTGCTCGGCCAGCAGCCGCGCGGCGGCGCGGCCGATGCCGCTGGTGGCCCCGGAGACGAGGGCGACCCGCTGATGCTTGTCGGACATGACTGGTACTCCCTTGTGGGTGCTGGGTGGACGGCCGCGTCCGGTGCCGCCGCGGCCGGGCCGGGACAGGCCCTGGGGTGACCCGGCCGCGGCGGGCAGTGGGGGGCCCGGGACAGGTGGGTCAGGCGGCGGCGGGCAGGCCGGCGAGCTGCGTGTTGACCAGGCCCAGCAGGGCCCGGGGCGTCGTCGCCTCGGTCACCACGGAGTCGTCGAGCGTGATGCCGTACTCCCGCTCTATGCGGCCGCAGGTTTCGAGGATGGCCAGGGACTCGTAGCTGAGCTCCTCGAAGTCGGTGTCGAGGATGTCGCCGTCGAGATCCACGCTCTCGTCGGCGCCTGCCGCCTCCAGCAGGACGCGCCGGAGGTCGTCGAGGGTGAAGGACTGCGTGGGCATGGGTGGGGTCCTCTCTGTCGGTGCCCCGCGTCCCGGGCGGGCCCCGGGGCGCGGACGGACGAACGCCCGCCGCCCGGTCCGGCGTGGGGGACACGGATGACGGACCGGGAGGCGGGCGCGTTGGGGGGAGCACGGGAAGACCGGCCCCGCCGGAGCCGGGGCGTGCGCCGGCCGGGCGGAGGGGAGGGGAGGCCGGGTGGCGTCCGGCGGCGGCCGGTCGTGCTCGTGGGGCGGGAGGTCAGGGGGTGCGGACGACCAGGGCCGAGTTGAAGCCGCCCTCGCCACGGGCGAGGACCAGGGCGGTGCGGAGGTCGGCGGGGCGCGCCTCGGTGACCAGGTCGAGGTCGTAGGAGGTGTCCGGGTCGACGTTGGTGGTGGCGGGGACGAGGCCGTCCCGGGCGGCGAGCAGGGCGGTCGCCACGTCCAGCGGGGCGGCACCCGAGTAGAGGCGTCCGGTCATCGTCTTGGGCGCGGTGACCGGCACGCCGTGCGGCCCGAAGACCGCGTTGAGCGCGTCCGCCTCCGCCCGGTCCAGCTCCGGCACCGCGGCCGCGTCCGCGAACACGACGTCGACGTCGCCCGCGTCCACGCCCGCGTCGGCGAGGGCGAGCTCGATCGCCTTGCGCAGGCCCGGCGGCCGGCCGCTGCCGGGGGCGGGGTCGAACGTGGCCCCGTAGCCGGCGATCTCGCCGTACACCCGGGCGCCGCGCTCGGCGGCCGACCGCTCCGACTCCAGGACGAGCAGCGCGCCGCCCTCGGCGGGCACGTGTCCGCTCGCCGCCGCGTCGAAGGGCAGGTAGGCCCGCTCGGGCTCCTGCTCGGTGGTCAGCCGGCCGCCGGCCAGCTGCGCCACCCAGCCCCACGGGCAGATCGAGGCGTCGATCGACCCGGACATGATCAGCCGGGTGCCCTTGCGGATCTGCCGCCGCGCGTGCGCCAGCGCGTCCAGCCCGCCGGCCTGGTCGGAGACGAGGACGCCGCTCGGGCCCTTCATGCCGTTGCGGATGGAGATCTGGCCGCTGTTGACGGCGTAGAACCAGGCGAAGGACTGGTAGGCGGAGACGTACTGGCTGCCCCGGCTCCACAGGTTGCGCAGCTCGCCCTGGCCGAACTCGAAGCCGCCGGAGCAGCTCGCGGTGACCACGCCCATGTCGTAGGCGGGCAGGTCGGCGGGCACGGTGCCGGCGTCGGCCAGCGCCCAGTCGGCGGCCACGAGGGCGAGCCGGGTCATCCGGTCGGTCTGCGCCAGCAGCCGGTTGGGCAGGTGGTCGGCCGCGTTGAAGCCGGGCACCTCGCCGGCCAGCCGCGCCGGGTACGAGGACGGGTCGAAGCGGGTGATGCGGGCGATGCCGCTCTTCCCGGCCCGGGTGGCCGCCCAGTAGTCGGCCGTGCCCAGGCCGTTGGGCGCGGCGATGCCGAGCCCCGTCACCACGGTCCGTGCGGTGGCCGTGCTCATGCGGCGCTCCTCTCCGGTCGGGCGAGCACCATCGCGCTCTGGAAGCCGCCGAACCCGCTGCCGACGGTCAGTACCGCGTCGGTGCGGTGCTCGCGCGCCGTCAGCGGTACGTAGTCGAGGTCGCACTCGGGGTCGGGGGTGTGCAGGTTGGCCGTCGGCGGCACCACGCCGTGCTCCATGGCGAGGACCGAGGCGGCGATCTCGATCGAGCCGATCGCACCGAGCGAGTGTCCGACCATGGACTTGATGGAGGACACCGGCGTCCGGTAGGCGTGGTCGCCCAGGCTCTTCTTGAAGGCGGCGGTCTCGTGGCGGTCGTTCTGCTTGGTGCCCGAACCGTGCGCGTTGATGTAGTCGACGTCCTCGGGGTTGAGCCGGGCCTCGTCCAGCGCGACCGTGATGGCCTCGGCCATCTCGGCGCCGTCCGGGCGCAGGCCCGTCATGTGGAAGGCGTTGCAGCGCGAGGCGTAGCCGGCGATCTCGGCGTAGATGTGTGCGCCGCGCCGCCGGGCGGCCTCCAGCTCCTCCAGCACGAACACCGCGGAGCCCTCGCCGAGCACGAAACCGTTGCGCGTGCCGTCGAAGGGCCGCGAGGCGTGTTCCGGGTCGTCGTTGCGGGGAGTGGTGGCCTTGATGGCATCGAAGCAGGCCAGGGTGATCGGTGAGATGGGCGCGTCGGTGGCCCCGGCCACCACGGCGCACGCCGAACCCTCGCGGATCAGCTCCACGGCGTGCCCGACGGAGTCGAGCCCGGAGGTGCAGCCGGTGGAGACGACCGTGGCCGGGCCCTCGGCGCCCGCCGCCCACGCCACCTCGGCGGCCAGGGAGCTGGGCACGAGGTAGTTGTACAGGTGCGGCACGGCGTACCGGTGGTCCACCAGGTCGAGCCGGCCGCCGTCGCTGACGACGCGGTACTCCTGGTCGAGGCCCATGGTGGCGCCGACCGCGCTTCCGATGGTGACCCCGACCCGGTACGGGTCGGCGCCGGACAGGTCGAGTCCGCTGTCGGCGAGCGCCTCGCGGGCGGTGACCACCGCCAGTTGGGCCGCCCGGTCCATCCGGCGGATCTCCTGGGGACTCAGCCCGTGTTCCTCGGGGTCGAAGTCGATCTCGGCGGCGACCCGGGACCGGAAGGCGGAGGGGTCGAAGAAGGTGATCCCCCGGGTGGCGGTGCGGCCCTCGCTGAGCAGGCTCCAGAAGTTCTTCCGGCCCACCCCGCCGGGCGCGGTGACGCCGACGCCCGTGATGACCACTCGTCTGGCGCTCACGCCCGGCCCTCCCAGTCGTAGAAGCGGGTGGCGAGGGCGTCGGCGGGCGAGCGCCAGGTCGCCGGGTCGTACGCCTGGATGAACGGCTTGAGGTCCTCGCTGATCCGCACGAACCTGTCGTCGGTCTTCGCCTGCTCGATCAGCTCTCCGCCGTTGTCACCGTCGAAGTCCTGAAGGTGGAAGTAGAGGCCGCGGTAGGCGAAGAGCTGGCGGCGCCGGGTGCCCATCAGGTGGGGCATCTCGGTGCCGTCGAACTCGCCGAAGAGCCGGGCGACCTCGGTGCTGCTGCCCGGGTCCATCCGGGCGACGATCAACGTGCTGTGCATGGTCTCTCCTCTGGGCGGGTGGGGCGGGTGCGGGCAGGCGGGTCAGCGGGCCGATCCGAACCAGCGCTCCAGGGCCATGGGCAGGTCGGCGTGGCTGCCGGGGGCCGCCCAGGCCACGTAGCCGTCGGGGCGGACCAGTACGGAGGTGGTGCGGGCCAAGGCGCTGTCCTCGGGCAGTACGGGGGCGGCGGTGACCACGTCGATCCGGTCCAGCCAGGGCCGGGCCCGCTCGCGCAGCCGGCCGTTGTCGGCGAGGTCCAGCAGCACACCGCGCCCGGCCCGCAGCGCCTCGGTGCTGCGGGACAGCAGCTTGTGGCCGCTCAGCTCCACGTCGGGCAGGCGGCGGCCGAGCAGCGGGTGGGAGCCGCCGTCGAGGTCGTAGTGGATCTCCAGGCCCGAGACCATCGCCGCGAAGTGCCGGCCGACCTCGGGGTAGCGGATCAGTTCGGTCAGTACGTCGCGCAGCGGCTGCACCTCGGGTCCGGACAGGAACAGCAGTCCCTGGGCCCGGGTGTTCATCAGCAGCCGCTCCCCGACCGGGTGGCGTTCGGCGTGGTAGCTGTCGAGCAGCGACTCGGGGGCCCGGCCGCGCACCACGGCGCCGAGCTTCCAGCCGAGGTTCACCGAGTCCTGGATGCTGGTGTTCATGCCCTGGCCGCCGGCCGGGAGGTGGATGTGGGCGGAGTCGCCGGCCAGGAGGACCCGGCCGCGCCGGTACTGAGAGACCTGCCGCGTGCCGTCGCCGAAGGCCGACAGCCACACCGGTTCGGCGTGCGAGATGTCGTCGCCGGTCAGCCGCTGCCAGGCGGCGGAGACCTCGTCCCAGGTCGGGGGCTGCTCGCGCCGCTTGGGCGGGGTGCCGCGCTCGCACACGATCAGCCGGGTGATCCCGCCGGGCAGCGGGCCGACCATGACCATGCCGCCTTCCAGGGTCTCGCCGATCATCCGCGGTTGCAGGTCCACGCCCTTGACGTCGGCGAGGTACATCTCCAGGGTCGAGGGCGTGCCGGGGAAGTCGAAGCCGGCCTTCTTGCGGATCACCGAGCGGCCGCCGTCGCAGCCGACCAGGTACTCGCAGCGCAGCCGCTGAACTCCGTCGGGGCCGTTCACCTCGACCTCGACGCAGTCCTCCTTCTCCGTGACGGACCGCACCTCGTGGCGGCGCCGCAGGTCGGCGCCGAGCCGGGTGCACCACTCCTCCAGCACGGTCTCGGTGACCGACTGCGGGACGCTCTTGGCCGCCTGGTGGGCGCCGTCCAGCACGCCGAAGTCCACCGGCAGGCCCCCGAAATGGCCCACGTTGCTGACCTCGACGTCCCCGAAGCGGGACAGCAGGCCCCGCTGGTCGAAGACCTCCATGGTGCGTGCGGTGAAGCCGAGGCCCCGTGACTCTCCGGTGCGTGCGGCGAGTTTCTCCAGTACGACGACGTCGACGCCCGCGAGCCGCAGCTCGCCCGCGAGCATCATGCCGGCCGGCCCGGCGCCCACGACGATGACTTGTGCGTCCATGACACTCCTCGGGAATCCCGCCGGGCGGGCGGGGCAGGGAACGGGTGTGGGGCGGATCAGCGGGACAGGCGCCCGATGGCCTGGTTCGCCAGGTGCGCGGCCGCCGCGTGCCGGGGATCGGGTGAGAACGCCTCGTGGCGCACCGCGACCTCGGCGAGCTTGATGGTGTGCTCGTCGCCGATCTCCACGGCCCTCGCGAAGACCTCCGCCAGGGCGGGCGGGCCGGCCGGCGCCGGGGTGGCGGTGCCGGGCGCCGCGCGGAACCAGTCGAGCATCGTGCGGCTGACCGCCCGCGCCGTCAGGTAGGACGGGCGGCGCTGGGCGGGCGGCAGGTGGTCGACCACCAGGCGCACCGCGGCGGGCCCGGTGACCGCGTGGATCAGGGGGATCGGATGGTGCTGGGAGACGGTGGCGTAGATCCCGGCGTACTCGGCGACGAGCGCGTCCAGGGCCCGCGCGACCTCGTCGCGGCCTCCGTCCCCGTCGTGCCCGGTGTCCGGGGCGCGTCCGGGTCCCGGCACGTCGTCGGGGTCGGCGACGATGCCGTGGGTCGAATGGCGTGCGGCCCAGTAGCCCAGGCCCTGGGCCAGTTCGCCCAGCTGGAACCGGTTGTCGCCGGGGGCGGCGGCCACGGCCCGGACCGCGTGCGCGGTACGGATCACGCCGTGCGTGAGCACCGCGGACATGCCGGGCAGCAGCCGGGGCCACCAGCGGGCCAGCACTTGGGGCCACGGGCTCAGCGCCAACTCCCTCTCGAACAGCGCCGTCCAGTCGGCCACCCGGGAGAAGTCTCCCAGCGCGGCCCGCCAGTCGGCGGGGTCGTCGGGATCGATGGGCCAGCGGCGCTCGGGCACGTCGTGATAGGAGCGGCTGCGCAGGTTCCGCTCGACCCACGCCGGCACCTCGTCGGCGTACCCCATGTGAGCCAGGGCCTCGGCGGCCATCGGAGCGTGGTTGACGAAGCTTCTGCCGTGCTCGAAACCGACCGGACGCAGACGCTCCAGCGCCTCGCTCACGGCCTCGGAGTAGCTGAGTGCTGCCACGGCCGTCAGTCCTTGATTTCGCAGATGGCGGCGCCGGAGGTGAGGGAGGCGCCGACTTCGGCGGTGAGGCCCTTGACGGTGCCGGTTTTGTGGGCGTTGAGGGGCTGTTCCATCTTCATGGCTTCGAGGACGACGATGAGGTCGCCTTCCTGGACTTCCTGGCCCTCCTCGACGGCGATCTTGACGATGGTGCCCTGCATGGGGGAGGCGAGGGTGTCGCCGGAGGCGGCGGGGCCGGACTTCTTGGCCGCGCGGCGTTTGGGGCGGGCGCCGGCGGCCAGGCCGGTGCGGGCCAGGGACATGCCCAGGCTGGAGGGCAGGGAGACTTCCAGGCGTTTGCCGCCGACCTCGACGACGACCGTCTCGCGGCCGCTCTCCTCGTCCGCCTCGGTGTCCGCGGGGGCGGTGAAGGGTGTGATCTCGTTGACGAAGCCGGTCTCGATCCAGCGGGTGTGGACGGTGAAGGGGTCGGTGGAGCCGGTGAGTTCGGGGGCGAAGGCGGGGTCGCGGACGACGGTGCGGTGGAAGGGGAGGGCGGTGGCCATGCCCTCGACGGTGAACTCGTCCAGGGCGCGGGCGGCGCGCTGGAGTGCCTCGGCGCGGGTGCGGCCGGTGACGATCAGTTTGGCCAGGAGGGAGTCCCAGGCGGGGCCGATGACGCTGCCGGATTCGACGCCGGCGTCGAGGCGGACGCCGGGGCCGGTGGGTGCGTCGAAGCGGGTGACGGTGCCGGGGGCGGGCAGGAAGCCGCGGCCGGGGTCCTCGCCGTTGATGCGGAACTCGAAGGAGTGGCCGCGCAGGGCGGGGTCGTCGTAGCCCAGTTCTTCGCCGTCGGCGATGCGGAACATCTCGCGGACCAGGTCGATGCCGGCGACTTCCTCGGTGACGGGGTGTTCGACCTGGAGGCGGGTGTTGACCTCCAGGAAGGAGATGGTGCCGTCTGCTCCGACGAGGAATTCGACGGTGCCGGCGCCGACGTAGCCGGCTTCCTTGAGGATGGCCTTGGAGGACGCGTACAGCTCCTCCACCTGGGTGTCGGAGAGGAAGGGCGCGGGGGCCTCCTCGACGAGTTTTTGGTGGCGGCGCTGGAGGGAGCAGTCGCGGGTGGAGACGACGACCACGTTGCCGTGGGTGTCGGCCAGGCACTGGGTCTCCACGTGGCGGGGCTGGTCGAGGTAGCGCTCGACGAAGCATTCGCCGCGGCCGAAGGCGGCCACGGCCTCGCGGACGGCGGAGTCGTAGAGTTCGGGGACCTCTTCGAGGGTGCGGGCGACTTTGAGGCCGCGGCCGCCGCCGCCGAAGGCGGCCTTGATCGCGATGGGCAGGCCGTGTTCCCTGGCGAAGGCGACGACCTCGTCCGCGCCGGAGACGGGGTCGGGGGTGCCGGCGACCAGGGGGGCGCCGGCCCGCTGGGCGATGTGGCGGGCGGCGACCTTGTCGCCCAGGTCCCGGATGGCGTGCGGGGGCGGGCCGATCCAGATCAGACCGGCGTCCCCGACCGCCTGCGCGAACTCGGCGTTCTCGGAGAGGAATCCGTAGCCGGGGTGGATGGCGTCCGCGCCCGACTCACGGGCGGCGTTGAGGACCTTGGCGATGTCCAGATAGCTGGTCGCGGGGGTGTCACCACCCAGGGCGAACGCCTCATCAGCGGCACGGACATGCAACGCGTCCCGGTCCGGATCCGCGTAGACGGCCACGCTCGCGATCCCGGCGTCCCGGCAGGCCCGGGCCACACGGACAGCGATTTCGCCACGATTGGCGATGAGCACCCTCCGCATGTCAGGACGCCTGCCGGGCGGTCGTCGGCGCGTCCGGGGCCGCGTGGTGGAACCGGCCGGCGCCGGACTGCAGCGGCCCCAGCGAACCGTCGAAGAAGACCAGCGGTTCGCGGCCCTGCTCCGGCGCTCCGAGGTCCACCACCTCGCCGACGACGATGTCGTGGTCACCGGCCGTGTGGACGTCGACCGTCGTGCAGGTCAGATGGGCCAGCGCCTCGCTCAGCACGGGCAGTCCGTCCGCGCTGAAGTGGTGCGGGACCCCGGCGAGCATGTCCGGCCGCCGCTCGGCGAAGTGCCGGGCCAGCGACTGCTGGCGGCCGGAGAGGAAGTTGACGGTGAACCCGCCGCTCTCGGTCAGCAGGGTGTGCAGCCGGGACCGCCGGTGCAGACAGAACAGGACGAGCGGGGGCTCCAGGGAGACCGAGGTGAAGGAGTTGACGGTCGTGCCGTCCGCCTCGCCCTCCGATCCGGTGGTGATCACGGTGACGCCGGTCGTGAACAGGCCGCACACACGGCGCAGGCCCAGGGGATCGACGGGCCGGCGCTGCTCGGGGGCGCGGGTCAGTGACCGCGCTGCTGCGGACATGGGCATCCCTTCCTGGCTCATGGCTCATGGCTCATGGGTCTTGGCTCTTGGCGGTGTCTGAGGGGGCTGCGCGGGTCAGAGGAGCTTGCGGACCTTGGAGCCGGCCTTGAGGATGCCGAGCAGGAACTCCCGGCCGACGCTGTTCATCTCGGCCGGCGCCTGCGCGGAGGCCCAGTACAGGAAGCGCGCCATCGTCATCGTCGAGGGGTAGATGAAGCGGCGGCTCTCGTCCTTCCAGCCGAAGACCGGGTTGACGACCGGGGACTCGTCGATCAGCTTGAAGACGATGTCGGCGGCCTCGTCACCGGTCAGCGCACCCGCCTCGTACTTCTCGCAGGTCTCCGCCGTGGCCTCCAGCAGCTGCTTGAAGGAGTCGCTCTGCGGCCACCACAGGCCCGGGTGGGGGACGTTCTCCAGCTCGTCGAAGTGCTCCTGACGGCCGTCGCGCAGATGCTTGAGGCGGGCCCGGGTGAGCCGCATGGTGCCGGGGGTGATGAAGGAACCCCAGATCCGGAAGACGGCGTTCCACAGTCGGAAGTGGGAGAATGAGATGAACGAGCTGTTCACGAGCTCGTCGTTGTACTGGAGCAGCCCCTGCTCCAGGCGCTCGACGTACTCGAAGCGCTCGGCCGAGAAGTCGCCGTCCTTCAGGGCGGTCACCAGACGCGAGGTCAGCGCGTCCACCACTTCCAGCGTGTTCGACAGCCCACGGGAGAACAGCGGGTCGAGGAAGCCGGCCGCGTGCGACATCAGGCACCAGCGGTCGCCGACGGTCTGTTTCGAGGAATACTGCAGCCGGTCGGTGGACACCCATTCCCGCACTCGGGTGGCACCGTCGAATTGCCGCTTGACTGCCGGATATTTGTCCAGGAAGAGCTGGAATTCCTGCTCCGGGGACAGGTCCTTGGGTTTCGGATAGGTGCGTTCGTCGATGGTCAGCGCGACGCTGCACAGCGGATTCCGGGACTTCTCGTGATTGTCGAACGGAATGATCCAGAACCAGCCGCGCTCGATGAGGTGGTGCATGGTGCCGGTGTGCCAGTCGGCCGGCGGGCGGAGTGCCGCGGGGTGCCCGCTGACGTCGTCGAACCGCTTGATGCCGACGTAGTGGGTGAACATCGACCGGGAGTGGTGCTTGAAGCGGGCCGGCTTCTCCCGCAGGTCGAGCTTGTCGGCGAGCGGTGAGCGGAACCCGGAGGCGTCCACCAGGTACTTCGCCCGGTACAGCTCGGGCTGGGCGCCGGGGGCGGCGCTCTTGCCGAGGACCGTCACGCCGTCGTCGTCGAAGTCGACCTCGCTCGCCCGCCAGTTCTGGCGGGGGGTGCAGCCGTACTTGATCGCCACGTGGAACATGAAGGCGTCGCTGTCCTGGCGGAACATGTGGCTGTTCTGGTGGAAGATCTTCGGCAGCGCCAGCTGCGTCGCCTGCCGGGGATCGGGTTCCTTGCCGACCTCGTGCTTCATGAACCCGAAGTGCGCCTTGGTGCCGAACGTCGGGGCGATGTCCCGGGTGGAGGCCTGGACGCTGGACAGGCTCTTCAGCTCGGGTATCCCGTGCCGTTCGGAGAGGATGTGGATCCACTCGACGAGCTGCGGGGTCATGGATTCGCCGATGGCGAAGCGGGGGTGCGCGGCCGCGTCGACCAGCAGGACCTTCGCGCCGTGCCGGGCCAGGATCGTCCCCGTCACGGAGCCGGCCAGTCCCGAGCCCAGGACGATGACGTCGAAGGTCATCTCCTCGGGGACGCCGGCCGGTTCGGGTATGCCTTCGGTCCGTGTCGCGACCATGAGCTGTCTCCTTCGTCGGGGCGGTGCACAGCGGGTTTCGGTGGTGGGCACGGCGGTGTGACCGCATGAAAAAAGGCCCTTCACTCCGTTTGGAATGAAGAGCCTTGGTACGGCTTCTGGAAGATTGTGGAAAGGGCATGCGAGAACCGCTGGATTAAGCGTGACAGCCTTTGCCCGCTGGGTCAACCCCCGGCCGGAACAGAAGGCGCAGAAATAGCGGAGAAGGCGCTTCCGGAATGGGTGGGGGAAAGGAGTTTCAGCAGCAGGGTGCGCAATTCCTCCGTGCCGCCGGAACCGAGCAGATCCGTCACGTCCGCCGCCAGGCCGGCCACGGCCCGCGCCACGGTGTCCAGCTTCTCCCGGCCGGTGTCGGTCACTTCGAGGGCGTAGCGGCGCCGGTCGTGCGGGTCGCGGCCCCGGCGTACGAGCTGCTGCTTGACCAGTTCGTCCACGAGCTGGGAGACGGCGGGCCCGGTGATCGCCAGCAGTTCCGCGAGCCGCTGCTGGGCGCAGGGCCCGAACGTCGCCAGGGCGGACAGCGGGCCGTAGTGGCGCACCCGCAGGCCGGTGCCGGCCAGCTTCTCGTCGCCGAGCCGGCGCAGCCGGTGGTGGGCCTGGGCCACCAGGTACTCGGTGCCCTGGACCAGGGACTGCGCGGACTCGGGCAGCAGACGGGCGAGGAGGGTGTCGAGCCGGGCGGTCTCGTCGGGGGTGAGGACAGAGGTGAGCAGGGCGTCCCGCTCGGCCACCGCACGCCGCCGGACGTCCAGTGCCCGGCGGCCCTCGTCCGTCAGGGAGAGCACGTACTGGCGACGGTTGTCGGGGTTGCGGGTGCGCCGGACCTCACCGCGCTCCTCGAGGCGGTCGATGACCGACACCATGATGGTGCGGTTGATGCCGAGCCGCTCGGCCAGGTCGAGCTGGGACTCCCAGTCGTGGCCGGTGAGCGCGTCCAGGACCAGGAAGTCGCGGGAGTCCGCGTCGCCGCCGGTGCCGGTCGAGGAGAACTGGGCGTGGACCCGGCGCAGGAGGTATCCGATGAAGTCGGTGAGTGCCTCCGGGAGTACACCGGGGACTTCCGCGGTCTCCTCGGTCCGTGTGACGGGGCCTCGCCCGGCGTCGCGTTCATACCGCAAGAACAGCACCTCCTGCCCGAGTATACGGGCGGTGTCCGGGAGCATCCGGTGGCGTGTGCCGCCCCGCGGTCCTGTGGTCGGGGGCTCCGGCGGCCCGCCCCGGGGGACAAGGCGGGGCCGCCGGACGGTCACAGCGCGACCGGGGGGTGCTGCATGTCGCGCTGCGGCTGGGGGGCGGTCGCGGGGGCGGTCACCAGGGCGACGACCAGGGCCAGCAGGTACAGGCCGCCTCCGAGCAGGAAACCGTAGGAGTATCCGGTGGTCAGCGCGTCGGGCACGCTGCCCGGCAGCTCGTTCTCGGTGACCACGGTGGCGGCGGCGGCCAGCGCCGCCAGGCCGATCGCTCCACCGATCTGCTGGGCGGTGTTGACCAGGCCGGATGCGGCCCCGGTCGCCTGCGGTTCGACGCCGCGGACGCTGATGACGGTGACGGTCACGAAGACCATGCCGAGCCCGAGGCCGACGATCAGCTGGGCGGGCAGCAGCGCCACCATCGGGTTCTGGCCGGGGGCCAGGAAGCTGAACCAGACCATGCCCGCGATGCCGACGACCAGACCCACGGAGATGACGGCACGCTCGGAGATCCGGGCCAGGAGCTGCGGGCCCAGACCGCCGGCCGCGATGCCCATGCCGAGTGCGAAGGGCAGGTACGCGAGGCCGGTGACCATCGGCTCGTAGCCCTTGACCACCTGCATGTAGAGGGTGAGGAAGTAGAAGGTGGCGAGCATGCCGGCGCCGACCAGGAACATGATCAGGTTGGCTCCGACCCGGCTGCGGTCGGCGAGCAGACCCCGGGGGACCATGGGCGCCCGGCTGCCGCGCTGGATGGCGACGAAGGCGACGAGCAGGACGAGGGCGGTGGCCAGGCCGATCAGGGTGAGGCCGTCACCGAGGCCTTCCTCGCCGGCCCGGGTGATGCCGAAGACGAGGGCGCCGAAGCCGAAGGTGGCGGCGAACGCGCCGGGCACGTCTACCTTGCCGCGCTCACGGTCGCCCTCGACGAGGACGCCGGTGCCGAGCAGTACGGCCAGGGCGATCGGGATGTTGATGAACATCACCCAGCGCCAGCTCAGGAACTCGGTGAGCACACCGCCGAGCAGCAGGCCGACGACCGAGCCGAGTCCGCCCATGGCGCCGTACACCCCGAGCGCCTTGTTGCGGGCGGGGCCCGCTTCGAAGGTGGTGGCCAGCAGTGACAGGGCCGTGGGGGCGGCGATGGCCGCGCCCGCGCCCTGGATCACCCGGGCCAGGATGAGCAGTTCCCCGTTCTGGGCCACGCCGCCGAGCAGGGAGGCGGCGGTGAACAGGACCAGGCCGATGCGGAAGACCCGGCGCCGGCCGAAGAGGTCACCGGCGCGGCCGCCGGCCAGCAGCAGGCCGCCGAACGCCAGCGCGTAGGCGGTGACGACCCATCCGAGGCCGGACTCGCTGAGGCCGAGGGCGCTCTGCATGCTCGGCAGGGCGACGGCGACGATGGTGTTGTCGAGGACCAGCATCAGCTGAGCTGCGGCGATGACCAGCAGCGCGAGGCCGAGCCGGCCGTCCTGCCGCGGCGGTGCCGCGGCCTTGGGGACGGCCTGGGTGCGGTCTTGCAGCGACATGAGTTCTCTCCGATGTCTCTGATGTCCCTGGCGGGAAGGGGATGGGCGTCTCTGGCGGGAAGGGGGCGGGCGTCTCTGGCGGGGTGGGGATGGGTGCGGCGGTCCCGGGGCGGACGGCGGCCGCGGTTCAGCGCAGGGCGGCGTCGGCCTTCGGGGTCCAGATGTCCAGGTCCTCGTAGGCGGCGCGCCACTCGGTGGCGTAGGCCTGGCGCAGCGGTTCGGGCATCTTGCCGAGGACGGTGGCGACCTTGGCGGCGTCGATGTCGTCCAGCAGCCAGGGCAGGTAGCGGGTGGAGTCGTCGCCGATGCGGGTGCGCTGCTCGGCGCTGAAGGCGGTCCACTCCTCCTGGCTCAGGGTGAGGTCCATCAGGGCGAGGGCGTCCCGCTCCTCGTGGTCGAGGTGGCCGCCGAGCTGCGTGACGAGGGTGTCGGTCAGGCCCCCCAGGCGCTGCAGCCCGGACTCCCGGTCGGCGAGGGCCGTGTCGATGTCGGCCAGCAGGGGTTCGATCACCGCGTGCTCGGCCTCCATGGCCTCCAGCAGGGCCAGTTCGTCCGGGCGGCCGGCCAGGGCGCGCTCCATCGGGGGCCACACGGTGACGTCCTCGGAGACGTGGTGGGCGGTCAGGAACTTCTTGAACAGCTCCCAGCCGACGGCGGTGCTCAGTACGTGCCGGGGGTCCTCGTCGACCCGGGCGGTGATCCGGGCGATGCGCTCCAGCTCACGCCGCAGGGCGTCGTGGATCGCGAACATCATCGTCATGTCGAGGTTCTTGAAGTCCTGGTTCATGGCTCTCTCCCTCATCGCCTCACTGCTCCGTGCGGTACTGCGAAGGTATCGTCAACTTGCTTATCTATCAAGATGCCAACTAGCAATTCACCAACCATCAGTGTCGCAAGGGCTTGACGGTGATGGCGAAAGAGCAGGTCAGCGCCGTTCGGCAGGTTGCAGCACGGGGTTCTCCGCATCGGCGGCTTCAGGTGCACCGGGACCGTCCGGACCGTCCGGACCGTCCGGACCGTCCGGACCGTCCGGACCGTCCGGGCCGTCCGGGACGTCCGCGGCGTCCGCCCTCCGGCGGATCAGGCTCAGCGCCGGCGTGGTCATCGCCGTGGTCACCAGGGCCATGAGCACCAGGACGGTGAACAGGTCGGGGCCGACGATCCCGAGGCCGAGACCGATGTCCAGCACGACCAGCTCGGTCAGCCCCCGGCAGTTCATCAGCGCGCCGAGGGACATCGCATCGCGCCACCCGTTGCCGGTCAGCCGGGCCGCGAGCGCGGCCCCGCCCCACTTCCCCAGCCCCGCCACGGCGAGTACGGCACCGGCCCACAGCCACAGCGCCGAACCGCCGCCCAGCAGCGACACGTCGGTCCGCAGCCCGGTGCTCACGAAGAAGAGCGGCAGCAGTACCGGCACCGCGAAGGCACGCAGTCGTATCGCCGCCGTCGCGGTCCGCCGGCTGCCGCGCGGGGTGACCACACCGAACAGGAAGGCGCCGAACAGCGCGTGCACACCGATCAGATCGGTGACGTATCCGGACAGGCACAGGCCGCTGAACAGCACGACCAGCACCACGGCGTCGGAGTGACCCCGTTCGGCCCGCGCGGTCCACCGGGTCAGCAGCGGCCGGACGACGTAGAACAGGACGCACGCGAAGGCCGTCGCGTACAGCGCGGTCGTGACGGCGTCGAAGGGCGAACCGCTGTTCGCGATCGCCACGACGGCGGCCAGCAGGCACCATGCGCTCACGTCGCCGACGGCCGCGCTGGCCATGGCGAGCGCGCCCACCCGGCTGCGGTACAGCCCGCGATCGGTGAGGATGCGGGCCAGGACCGGGAACGCGGTGATGCTGAGCGCGACCCCGATGAACAGGACGAACGAGAGCCGGTCGGTGCCGTCCGGGGCGAGCGGGCCGTACATGCCGAGCGCCAGCAGGGCACCCAGCACGAGCGGCACGGCGGTGCCCGCCTGGGAGACGGCGAGGGCGGTTCTGCGGTCCCCGCGCAGTGCGCCGAGGTCGAGTTCCAGCCCGACGAGGAACATGAAGACGAGCAGCCCGACATTGCCGAGCATGTCGATGTACGGGATCACGGACGGGCCGAACAGCCAGGCCTGGCCCTCGGGCCACAGCGCGCCCAGCAGGGAGGGGCCGAGCAGGATGCCGGCGAGGATCTCTCCGACCACCGGTGGCTGACCGGCCCGGCGCAGGAACTGGGCGGCCGCCCGGCTGACGAGGATCACCGTCGGAACGGCGATGAGGAGGTCGGAGAGAGGGACGGGAACAGCGGCCATCACGTCTCCTGAGACAGGGAGGGGCGGGGCGGTGCGGTGCGGGCACCGGGTGGCGTCGCGGCGTCGCCGGAGGGGTCAGGAGCCGTAGGGGCGGGCCGCCTTGGCCGCGCGCAGGGCGTCGGCCCACCACATCAGCTGGTCGAGCATGAGCTTGGCGGCCGCCTCGCACCGCTCGGGCTCGGCGGGAAACCGTCCCTCGGCGTCGAAGTGGTCGAGCACGCGGGGGAAGGTGACGACGTCCTTCATCCCCACGCAGTGGAACTCGGCGAAGATCTGCCGCAGATGCTCGATCGCGCGCACTCCGCCCGCCGCGCCGAGCCCGTAGCCGACGAAGCCGACCGGCTTGGCCCGCCACTCGGTCTGGAAGCTGTCGACCAGCGTCTTCAGCGGCCCGGGAATGCTGCGGTTGTACTCCGGCACGACCACCGCGTAGGCCTCGGCGCCCGCGAGCCGGGGACGCAGCGCCGCGGCCACGGGGTCGTCCGCGGCCAGGTCGGACGGCAGCGGATGGTGGGCCACGTCCACGACGTCCAGGACGAGGTCCCCGCGCCGCCGGGCGACACCGGCGAACCAGCCCGCGACGTCCGGGGCGAGCCGCCCTTCGCGGGCCGAGCCGACGAGGAGCGCGACCCGGACCGGCGCGGGCGTCACCGGCCCGCCGGCAGCGGCGCGGGCACCGGCGTCAGGGCGAGGAACTCGGTGGCCTCGACCCGGGACAGGATGCGGCGGGTCACGGCCGGCATGCGCGTGCTGCCGTCGTCGGTGAAGACCACGGGGTCGGTGACCCGGATGCGGCGCCCTCGGGTGGTGATCTCGCAACCGCCCGCCGCCAGCACGTTCTTGACCCAGTCGGAGCCGGGCCCGTACGGCAGCGTGATGACGATGTCCGTGCCGCGCCGGAACAGTTTGACCGGCGTGGCGAACTCCCGTCCGGACTTGCGGCCCCGGTGATGGACCTTCCCGAAGCCCGGCAGGCGGCTGAACAGGGGGCCGACGAACCGGTTGGCGAACCGCCGGTTGAACCGGGCGACTTTTCTGTCGATGGGCATGACGTCCTCCTTGGGCTTCCTTGCGCTAGCTGCTTCCTTGCGCTGCTTCCTGGTGCTTTTTCGTCCAGCTGCTTCGTCGTGCTGCTTCGTGGTGCTGCTTCGTGGTGTGTCTTCTGCGGCGGTCCGGCGCCGGCCGCGGCAGCGCCCGTGCGGCGCGCGCGGCCGACGCCGGAGCTGGGGCGGGTCAGGCGCCGGGGCGGCCGGCCGGGGTGAGGGGGCCGGCCGGCTTGCCGCCCGACTGCAGGAAGCGCTGCAGGGCGAAGTTGTCGACGATGCCCCAGCGTTCGGCGATCCGGTCGCCCTCGAAGCGGAACCAGATGATCGCCTGGTGCTGGACCTGGAGCCCGGTCGGCTGGATCCCGATGAAGGGGCCCGTGTGCCGGCCGTGCATCACCCAGCGGATGGCGGCCTTGTCGCCCATGGCGATGAAGTCGAGGATCTCGTACTTGATGTCGCTGAAGGCGGACTGCTGGATCCGGATGGTGTGCTTGAACGCCTCCGGTCCGCGCATGGAGTCGTCGTGGCTGCCGTGGTTGCGGAAGTCCGCGGTGAGGTAGCGGTCGGCGGCCGAGAGGTCGCCGAGGTCGAGGCCCTCGTGGAAGACCTTCTCGATGAGTTCCTTCTGCTGGTCCGGCGTGAGCGTGGTGGGCATGGCGGGTTCTCCTTCGCTGGGATCGGGCTACTGGGCGGGGGTGCCGCGGCCGCCGCGGGTGTCGAGCGTCCGCGCGTCGACCCGGGTGACACCGGCGGGTACGGCTCCGGTGGTCCACACGATGCGCAGCCGCAGCCGGTCGAAGCGCCAGCCGTCCGGCGTGCGCCGGGCCGTACCGGCGAAACGGCCGCCGAGCTGGAAGTACTCGGAGGCGTCCGGCGGCAGCGGCGAGCCGTGGTGCACATGGGAGGCGATCAGGCTCCAGCCCACTTCGGCGCGGTCGCCGTCGACCTCGACCGTGCTCTCGGAGCCGTGGTGGTGCGTACGGCCCCAGCGCGCCATGATCTGCGCGGTGAAGCCGTCGACACCCGCGCTGCCCCGGTGGCTGCCGACCGGGAACGTCATCTCCACGTCGTCCGTGAACAGCGCGCCGGCCCACGCCGCGTCGAAGGTGCCCGCGTCGAGGCTGGCCAGATAACGGTCGGCGAGGTCCTTGAGCGCCGTGACGTCGGACAGCCGGGCCACCTCGGCGGCCAGGTCGGCGGGGACCGCGGCCTGCACCGGGGTGGTCATGACACCCTGCGCGCTTCGGTCCGGGCGCCCGTCGCGTAGATCACGGCGTCGTCGGGACCGTGCACGACGGCCTTGCCCTCGCCGGAGAGCGTGTCCCCGGTGAGGCGCGCCGTGATGTCGATCTGTATGTACGCGGCGTGGTGGCCGTTCGGGCTGATCTGGGTGACGTCGACGTTGAAGTCCTCGCGCAGGGAGAACTCCAGGGTCTCGTCGCCGACGGCGGTCCACGCGCCGTAGCCGGTGCTCTTCCGCGTCGTGACCGAGAGCGAACCGTCCGCGGCGAAGGCGACCGTGTACTCGTCCACCTCGTCGTCGTGCGTGACCGTACCCGTCCATCGTCCGACGGGGGTCCAGGTAGAAACAGGCATCGACCACACTTCCTCGAATGGGGGCGGCAGAAAAAAGGAGATCCGCGGCGGGTCGGTGCTGCCGACTCGCCGCGGATCTCCTGGAACGTGCGGAACGCGGGGCTGCGAAGAGCCTGCCGCGGGAGGCCCCGCCCGTGGAGACCGCCGCCGAAGAAGTGGCGGCGTCCGGGCATGGGGGCGCCGCAGAAAGTGTGACAGTTGTCGTCCGCGTCGTCAACTGCCGCTATACATAAGGGAGTTGACGAAACCGAGCTGCCCCCGCGGCCGGTGTGGGCCGCGGGGGCAGCTGTGGACCCGATCCCCGCACGGATCGGTCCTTGAGGGAACGGTCGGTCAAGAGGAGGGCCCTTTCCGGGCCCGGGTCATTCGCGGGGGTCGTGGCGGGTCAGGGCCAGCAGTTCCTCCAGGTCGTACTCCGCGCGCTGCGGGCCGCCGTGCCGGGTGATCTTTCCGCGGCTGGCCCATTTGCGGATGGTGGCCTGGGAGACGCCCATCGCCAGGGCGGCCAGTTCCGTGGGCACCGTACGGCGTCGGGCCGTCCCGCCGGTGCGCTCCGCGAAGCCGCTCACGCCGCCCGCTCCTTCTCCGTACGGCCGGCCAGCAGCAGCCACTGGCGGGGCGGCACCGGGTGGCCGGCGTCGCAGGAGACATGGCTGGGAACGCGGTCGCGGTCCGCCGGCCGGACGCCGAAGAGGGCGCCCCCGCACTCCGGCCGCGGACACGGCCCGAGCGGGAACCTGTTCACCGGCCCAGGACCGAACAACTCGTCCAGATCCGTGAGCAGTTCGGTGATCTCCTCGGTGAACTCGACACCGGCGGGGTGGTCGGCGAACCACGGCAGTTGCTGCCCCAGGAACCGCACCAGCCGGCCGAGCCCCCGCTCCGTGGTGCCGAGGGCGGTGTCGCCGCGCTCGTCCAGGACGAGCCGGGCCCACAGGCTCAGGGTCTCGGTCACCCGGCTCCGCAGGGACACGACCCGCTCGTCCAGCACGATGCCGACGCTGCCGCGACTGCCGCTCACCCGCTGCCGCAGCGCCGTCGCGGGGGTGGCGGCCAGGGTTTCGTCGCTCTCCTTGTACAGGGCGAGCAGCGTCCGCAGTTCACGGCCGGTCCGGTCCAGGCAGCGGGTGCAGATCCGGCCGCACCGCCGTGCGCAGTCCCTGCTCGTGTGCTCCTCGGTGGCTCTCTCACGCTCATCCATCGAAATCCCCCGATCCGTGGCAGTTTCGCAAGACGACATTCAGTCTCACCGGGCTCCCGGGGCTACTTCTACCGACAGCGATGCAGGGTTCCATCAAGCGTTCGAGGTTGGGTCAGCCCCATGTCAATGCCGTGCCAAGTGCCCAGATCGGGGCGCCTCGGCGAGCGTTCGATCCAGGAAAACATACAGGCAAGTCTACTCGGTTCGGTGCCGTTCGATCGTTTCGGAAGGGAAGGTTCAGGCCATTTGACGTATGTATGTGGGGGATCTGTGAATGAAGGAAGATCATATGAGGGTGTCGCATGCGGGTGTGGGTCCGGTAAAACAGACCTCCTTGTATGCTTCCTTTGGCTGAGAGGCCGACAAGGACGAAGAAGGCAGGTGGGGTCCGATGCAGACACGGTCCGAGCGGACTCGTGAGGCTCTGATCAGGGCCACGGCGGAGCTGATCGCGGACGGGTGCCCGGCCGACGCGGGCCTGGTCAACATCTGCCGCCGGGCCGGCGTGAGCCGCGGCGCGCTCTACCACCACTTCTCCTCGACGGCCGCCCTCGCGGCCGCCGTCCACGAACAGGCGCGCGGCCGGCTGGAGGAGATCGTCGACGTGGCGTTCTCCGGTGCGGCCGTGGACGCGCCGGAGCGCTTCTGCCTGGCGCTCACCGAGGCGCTGGGCAGCGACAAGATCGTCCGGGCGGGCATGGAACTGGCCCCGGACGGCTCAGCGGGGCCGCCGAGGCTGCGCGACCACCTGATGTCGCTGCTCCGCGACCGGGTGGCCGCCGCGCACGAGGCGGCCGGCCGGCGGCACGGCGCGCCGCCCGGGGACCTGGCCGATCTGGCCGTGGTCGTGGCGGCCGGCATCGAGACACTGGGCCGGTCGGACCCCGGGTGGTGGGACGGCGACACCTCCCGGCGCCTGTGGGGACTGATACGCCCGCCGTTCCCCCAGGCGGACGGCGGCCACCGCCGCCTGCCGTGACAACGTTCGCACGTCGTCCGCGAACGGGGTCAGGACGCGGGGGCCGCGGTGCGGAGCCGGCCGATCAGGCCGGGGGTGGCGAGTCCGGGCAGGAAGAAGCGCCAGAAGGAGCCGACCCGGTCGCCCAGGTCCTCCCGGCCGGTGTACGCCTGGGACATGATCTGCAGGCCGGTGAAGCAGCCGACGATCATCGACGCCGCCTCGTCCACATCGACGCCCGGCAGGAGCTCGTCCCCTTCCTTCGCCTCCCGCAGCAGCTTCTCGATCGCCTCCAGGGACTGCTCGTAGGCGGTCTGCGGAGGGCGGTGGAAGGAGGTCTGCTCAGTGGTCAGACGCACGCTGGCGCGCAGTACCGGGTCGTGCTGGAGACGGCGGGCGAACTCCAGGGTCAGGTCGATCACCGACTGCAGCCGCACCGGCCCCTCCGGTACGTCCAGGGCCTCGCCGTGGGCCTGGACCAGGGCCACGGCGATGGCTTCCTTGGAGGGGAAGTGGTGATAGAGGGAGCCACGGGTCAGCCCGGTGCGGGCCAGTATGTCGTTGGTGCTGGCGGCGTCGTAACCGCGTTCGTCGAAAACGTGGGCGGCGGCCTCGAGAATCGACCGTCGCGACTGCCTGCCGCGTTCCTGTTGAGCCATGCCTCATCCTTACCCTGCCGCTGTTAGCCCAACAGACTAGTCTGTATTGTTGCCGCGGTCACGGTTGGCCGAGCCGGAAACCCACCCCGCGCACGGTGACGATCCAGGCGCTGGAGCCGAGTTTGCCGCGCAGGGTGCCGACGTGCGTGTCCACGGTCCGG
This sequence comes from Streptomyces sp. CB09001, assembly GCF_003369795.1. Classification (NCBI taxonomy): domain Bacteria; kingdom Bacillati; phylum Actinomycetota; class Actinomycetes; order Kitasatosporales; family Streptomycetaceae; genus Streptomyces; species Streptomyces sp. CB09001. The sequence continues at coordinate 3,504,588 of NZ_CP026730.1, read as the reverse complement.
CCCCGCGGCGACCAGGCGTCGTCCCAGACGTGGGCCATGATCTGGCGCCGGGTGAGCACCGTACCGGCCTGCAGGGCCAGTAGGTGGAGCAGGTCGAACTCCTTGCGGGTCAGGTCCAGGGGCTCCCCGTGGAGGGTGGCCGCCCGGGCGGCCACGTCGATGCGCAGCCCGGCGTGGGTGATGACCCGGCCGGTGTCCGCGGTGGCCGGCCGGCCGTGCGAGCGGCGCATCACCGCCTCCATGCGGGCCAGCAGCTCGCGGAAGCCGTACGGCTTGACCAGGTAGTCGTCCGAGCCCGCCTGGAGGCCGAGCACACAGTCGAGTTCCGAGCGCCGCGCGGTCACCGTGATGATCGGTGTGTCGCTGATCGCCCGGATGGCCCGGCACACCTCGAGGCCGTCCAGGTCGGGCAGGTCGAGGTCGAGCAGGATCAGGTCGGCGTCGCGGTGGCCGCGCAGCGCCTGGGCGCCGGTGTCCACGCCCCGCGCGGCGTACCCCTGCCGGGTCAGCCCCCGCAGGAGCGTTTCGGCGGACCGTTGGTCGTTCTCGACGACCAGGACGTTCCGGGCCGCGCGGCGGACCGGGGCGGGTCGGAGAGGGTGCTGCGGCGACGGTCCGACGAGCTCCGCGTACTGCCGGTTCATCTGTCCCCCTGGAGGCACCTGAAAACACACCACGACATCACTGACTGAGGTTCACGGAGAAGACAGTACCAAACAGACTTGTCTGATTGTCAAAGGTTGCCTCGTGCCTCTGGGTGACCCCTCGATCACTGGGGTCCATGCCTGGTGAGCTGTGTGTTTCCCGCGCACGGGCGTGGATCGTGTCGCCTTCGTGTGCGTGTTGGCCCTGGAAAACACTTGGCCAAGAGTGGGTCAATGCGCTCGGAACCGTGCGCGTCGGCATGTTTCATCGACCGGTCCGGTGTGGGGGTGCGGCGGAGTCGCGCGTACAGCACTTGACGCACGTGTGGCCGACGAAACCTTCCTGCCTCTTGAAAAACTGGACCGACCTGTCTGTATCTTTAGTCGCAGCTAGTCGGCCACGGGGGTGGGCAGCCGACTTACGGCCGTGCCGCCCCCTGTCTGCACCTGATGGGAGCCCCGCACATGCCGAACCTCGCCCCGACGGCACCCGGCGTCACGGCACAGCCCCGGAAGCTGACCTCCACGGTTCCGCGTGAATACGTGCACCGCGCAGCCGTCTCCGAAGTCCTGCTCACCGGCTGGGAGCACGACGGTTCCGCCGCCGGCGACCGCAGCGGTTTCGTGGTCGGGGCCCAGTGGCCCCGCTGCCACTCCCTGTTCGCCTCCGACCGCGGATACCAGGATCCGATGCTGCTGGTCGAGTCCGTGCGGCAGATCGGTTCCCTGCTCGCGCACGCCGAGTTCGACGTGCCGTTCGGCTATCAGTTCCTCATGTCCGACCTCAGCGTGAGCGCCGACCCGGAGCTCTTCAGGGCCGACGCGGTCCCCACCGACGTCGAGATGCACACCCTGTGCCGGGACGTCGTGCGCCGCGGCCGCAGCCTGCGCGAGATGCGCTACGACGTCACCGTGCGGCGGGGCAACGAGGTGCGGGCGACCGCCTCGGCCGCCTTCCGGTGCATGAGTCCGGACGTGTACAGACGGCTGCGGGGAGAGCGCCCCACGGACTGCCACCGCACACCCCCGCCGGCGCTCGACCCCGCGGCCGTGCGCCACGGCAGCCCCTGGCACGTCCTGCTGGGCGAACCCGCGCCGGCGACGCCGGGCCGCTGGGAGCTGCGGGTCGACACGGCCCACCCGACCTACTTCGACCACCCGACCGACCACATCCCCGGCATGGTCCTGCTGGAGGCCGCCCGGCAGGCCGCCCACGCCGTCACCGGGCTCCCCTGCGCCCTGCTCTCGGACGTGCGGGCCGACTTCGCGCGCTACGCCGAGTTCGACTCCCCGTGCTGGGTCACGGCCACCGTCGAGGGGCACGGCACCCGGGGCGAGCTGCCGGTGCGGGTGTGCGGCAGCCAGGAGGGCGAGACCGTCTTCACCGCCGACCTCGTCCTGCGTCCCCGCGTCAGCTGACCCGGCCCGACCCCTGGGAGAGTGCCCCGTGCCCACCGTACTGATCACCGGCGCGTCCGGCTTCGTGGGAGGACACGTCGTCCGCGAGGCGGAACGGCGGCGGGCCGGCGTCAGGCTGCTGGCGCACCGTCGTCCCGTCCCCCGCTCCGGGGCGCGGTGCGTACGGGGCGACCTGACCGACCCCGAGAGCCTGCGCGGCGTCTGCGACGGCGTCGACGTGCTGATCCACTGCGCGGCGCAGATAGGCGGCACGAAGGCGGCCAACGAGGCCGTGAACGCCGACGGCACGACCGCGCTGGTCGCGGAGGCCCGCCGGGCCGGGGTCCGCCGTGTCGTGCACCTGAGCACCGCCTCGGTCTACGGCCGCGGCACCTACCGGGGCCAGCGGCCCGAGGAGCTCGTCCGCAACCCGGGGTCCTGGACCTCCCGCACCCGCGCCGCCGCCGAGGACGCCGTGCTCGCGGCCGGCGGGGTCGTCCTGCGGCCCCACCTGGTGTACGGGGCGGGAGACGCCTGGGTCGGACCCGGCATGGCCCGGGTGCTGCGCGAGCTGCCGGGCACGGTGGCGGGCTGGTCCGCGCGGATGTCGATGATCGCCGTACCGGATCTGGCCCGGGCCCTGGTGGGTGCCGCGTTCGCGCCCGACTCGGCGCTGTCCGCGTCCGTCTACCACGCGGCGCACCCGGATCCGGTCGGCGTCGGCGGCGCCCTGCGCGCCGTCGCCGCCTGCGCCGGGATCCCCTGGCCGCGGCGTGACCTCACGGTACGGCGGGCACGGGACCTGCTGGCCGGGAACGACGTCCTGCCGGGCGTGGTCGACCTGCTGACCACCGATCACCTCTTCGAGTCCGACACCCTCTGGTCGGACCTCCGGGAGGCGCCGGGCGAGCCCTTCGGCACCGGGTTCCGGCGTGCCGAGCCCTGGTACCGGTCCACGCTGTCGTCCGCCGGGCGCCCGTGAACGGCGAGGCCCCCCGCCGGTCGCGCGCCCGGCGGAGGGCCTTGGGATCGGGGAGCGGGCACTCGCCCGTGCTCCGCACCGTCAGGACTCGCGCTGCCACAGCGCCGGCACGTTCGGCGGCTCCCAGCCCGCCATGGAGGTGTGCGCCTGGAGGCAGCGGAAGGAACCGCCCCCGTACGTGACCCGGTCACCGGCGGTGTAGGCGTGGCCGCTCGCCCAGGTGCCGTCCGGCGGGTCGGTGGGCGGGTCGGTGGGCGGGTCCGTGGGGCCGGTGTCGCCGTCGACGTTCAGGACGAAGTCGAAGGTGGCCTCCTTGCCGTTGCCGGCGCCGCGGACGTTCATCAGCAGGGCCGGGTCGAAGATCATGTCCGTGCTGTTGCGGGGCTCGCCGGGGAAGTACAGCTGGGTGGTGAGCACGGGCTCGCCGGGGGCCTGCACCTTGACGTGGATGTGCCGGGTGCGGCCCGGATAGAGGCCGGGCACGATCGTCCGCAGGGCGAAGGCACCGGTGGCGTCGGTGAACTGGTGGCCGCGGAAGGTGTACCCGGCCATGTCGTAGCCGCCGTTGTCGTCGGCCTGCCAGAAGTCGAGGAGCACGCCGGACAGCGGGACGCAGTTCCGGCCGAAGACGTAGCCGCCGACGGTCAGCGGGGTGCCCGGGGTGCCGGGGGTGACCAGGTTGGTGCGCAGCGGGGAGTTCGGCTTGAAGTACGGACCCTCCATCTGGTCGGGCGTCAGGTCGTCGCCGTCGTCGCAGTACGGGGTCGGCGTCAGGCTCTGGCCGCCGGAGGAGCGGGCGGCGTCCCGGGCCAGCGCGATACCGCCGGTGGCGAGCAGCGGAACGGTGGCACCGGCGGCGACGGCCGCCCTGAGCAGCGTCTTGCGGCTGATCCCGCGGTCGGCGCCGGAGCCCGGGCCGGGCCCGGGCCCGTCAGGGGTGGTGGGGGTGTCGGAGGTCATGGCGGTTCCTCGGTCTCCTCGGTGGGTGGTCCCTGGGGAAGCTGAACGGGACGTGCGACATCCGGGACGTCGGGGACAGGGAGCGCGCCCGCCGGCGCGGGGCAGGCTGCTGTGTTGCTCGACGGGCGCGCTCCGTGGTGATCGCTGGCCACCGTAGGCGCGCCGCAGGGGTCGGGGGCACCTCCTGTTTCACCCCCTGCCCGGCGTTATGAGGGCGGTGGGCAGGGCCCGTGTACGGGCCGCGCGGCCGGGGGTACGGTCGTGGCGCACCGGCGCACCGGCGCCCGGGCGGATCGGCCGGGTGCGAGGTGGTGCGACGCGCTGCGAGGCGGTACGACGCGCTGCGAGGCGCTGCGAGGCGGTGCGACGTTCAAGCGACGCACCGGTACGGACGAGGACGGGGAGGGCGGCCGGGATGACCGGGGCGACGGCGGGGACGGGCACGGGGGCGGCGACCGGGGAGGCGGCGACCCGGGTGGTGCCGGCGGCTCGTGCGGGCGGGGACGCGGCGCGGGGCAGTCGGATGCCGTACGTCCCGGGGTTCGCGCGGTGGCCCGTGGCCGGTTCGCCGAAGGCGGAGGGCAAGGCGCTGCGCACGCGCGTTCCGCGGTCCGCGCACGCCGCGCTCGACCTGGACGCCGCCCGGCCGGACGCGGTGAGCGCGGTCGAGGAGTCCAGCCGCGGCCGGATAACGGGGCTCGCCCCGATCCGCGCCGGGCGGATGGCGGCCACGCCGTTCGCGTTTCTGCGCGGGTCGGCGGGCCTGATGGCCCACGACCTGGCGCGCACGCCCGTGACCGGGATCGGCGCCCAGATCTGCGGCGACGCGCACGCCGCCAACTTCGGCCTCTACGGCGACGCCCGCGGCGGCCTGGTCATCGACCTGAACGACTTCGACGAGACGGTCCACGGCCCCTGGGAGTGGGACCTCAAGCGGCTCGCCGCCTCCCTCGTGCTCGCGGGCCGGGAGGCCGGGGCCGACGAGGACACCTGCCGCGAGGCCGCCCACGACGCGACCGGCGCCTACCGGCGCACCATGAGGCTGCTCGCGAAACTCCCCGCGCTGGACGCCTGGAACGCCATCGCGGACGAGGAGCTGGTCTCCCACACGGACGCCCACGACCTGCTCGGCACCCTGGAGCGGGTGTCCGAGAAGGCGCGGGCCAACACCAGCGGGCGTTTCGCCGCGAAGTCGACCGAGGCGACCGAGGACGGCGGGCGGCGCTTCGTGGACGCGGCGCCGGTGCTGCGCCGGGTGACGGACGCCGAGGCGGCGGCGGTCGCGGGCGCCCTGGAGGCGTACCTGGCCACCCTCTCCGAGGACCGGCTGCCGCTGCTGGCCCGGTACGCCGTGCACGACGTGGCCTTCCGGGTCGTCGGCACCGGCAGCGTGGGCACCCGGTCGTACGTCGTGCTGCTCCTCGACCACCGGGGCGAACCGCTCGTGCTCCAGGTCAAGGAGGCCCGGCCCTCCGCGCTGCTGCCCCACCTCGCCGCCGCCGGGTTCGAGGCTCCCGAGGCCGCGCACGAGGGCCGCCGGGTCGTCATGGGGCAGAAGCGGATGCAGGTGGTCAGCGACATCCTGCTGGGCTGGACCTCGGTCGAGGGACGGCCCTTCCAGGTACGGCAGTTCCGCAACCGCAAGGGCAGTGTCGACCCCGCGGCCCTGGCCGCCGACCAGCTGGACGACTACGGCCGCATGACCGGCGCCCTGCTGGCCCGGGCCCACGCGCACAGCGCCGACCCGCGGACCGTCGCGGGCTACTGCGGCAAGAACGACGAACTGGACGAGGCGGTGGCCGCCTTCGCCGTCGCCTACGCCGACCGTACCGAGGCGGATCACGCGGAGCTGGTCGGCGCGGTGCGCACGGGGCGGATCGCGGCGGAGCTGGGGGTGTGAGGGGGGACGGGGACCGCGCGGGCGGCTCCCCGGGTCCGCAGGCCCTAGGCTGGTCGGGTGACGACGCCCGAAGCTGAGCCCGAGCAGGGGGGTGCGCCGCGTCCCGAGGAACGGCTGGAACAGGCCGTACGGGCCGCCGAGCAGGCACTCATCGAGTACGAGATCGCCCTGGAGACCTTCCGCGTGGAGGTCGAGAACTTCTCGCGGCTGCACGAGCAGCGGCTCGGCCCGGTGTATGCCCGGCTCGAGGAGCTGGAGGCGCAGATCCTCGAGACCAGGGCGGCCCGCACGGGCGACGCCGACGACCGGCGCCGGGCGGACGAGGCGCGGGCCCGCCTGATGCCGATCCCCGGGGTCGAGGAGCTGCTGAACGGCTGGATGGACGGGGACGGGCTGTTCCCCGAGGCCACGTCGATGCTGACGGACCAGGCGGTACGGCCCCCGCAGCGGGTCCGGCCGAGCGAGGAGGCCCGCAAGCTCTACCGCGAGCTGGCCCGCAAGGCCCACCCCGACCTGGCCCAGGAGGAGGCCGAGCGGGTGCGGCGCGAGGAGTTCATCACCCGCGTCAACGCCGCCTACGCCCGCGGCGACGAGGCGGAGCTGCGCGAGCTGGCCGAGGAGTGGGCCGCCGGGCCGGTGCCCGAGCGGCGCCCGAGCCGCGGCGAGGAGCTGTACGTGCGCCTCGAATGGCTCGACCGGCGCAAGGAGCTGCTCACGCTGCTCGCCAAGGAGCTGGAGGAGAGCGCGATCGGCGCCATGCTCCGGCTGGCCCCGGACGACCCCGACCGGCTCCTCGACGAGATCGCCGAGCAGCTGGCGGCCCAGGTGCGCGAGCGGGAGGCCGAGCTGGCGGCGGCGCTCGCGGGGGACTGAACCGGGTGGCGGCTCCGGTAGCGTCTGGGGCATGAGTTTCGGAGCTGGTGTGCCCACGGTCGGGATCGAAGATCTCAAGGACGGCGACTTCCTGCTGGACGTCCGCGAGGACGACGAGTGGCAGGCGGGTCATGCCGCCGGGGCGCTGCACATTCCCCTCAGCGAGTTCGTGGCCCGCTACGGAGAGCTGACCGAGGCCGCGCCGCAGGACGGCCGGGTGCACGTGCTCTGCCGTGTCGGGGGCCGTTCGGCGCAGGTCACCATGTATCTGGTCCAGCAGGGCGTCGACGCGGTGAACGTCGACGGCGGCATGCAGGAGTGGGCCGCGGCCGGGCGTCCCGTGGTGGACGACAAGGGCGGGCCGGGGCACGTTCTCTAGGCTGTCCCCCGCCGCATGTGGCGACGGCCACGATGCGGTCGGCCCACCGGGGGCTGTGCGGGTGGCCGGTCCTGAGTACCGTTCGCGTGCGAACGTCGCCGAGCAGCCGCGAGGGTGGCGCGTGGGCGCCCCCGGCGGGGCGGGCGGATGGACGGATCGGGACCGAACGGGGCGGAATGGACGCGTACGACAAGGGCTCGGACGCCCGGCAGGGGCAGGGGCAGGGGCGGCAGCGGCAGGGCGGGCCGGGCGGCGAAGCGGGCCCGGAGGAGACCGGCGGACCGGCCGGGGCCGCTGAGCCCGCCGAGCCCGCTGAGCCGGCCGAGCCGGCCGAGCCCGCCGAGTTGGCCGAGCACGCCGAGCCGGGTCGGCCCGCCGAGCGCGCCACGACTGCCGAGCAGGCCGGTGCTGCCGAGGCGGCCGGGGCCTCCGGAGCCGTCGGGACGTCCGCGGACGCCGGGGTCGCCGGGCCCGCCGGGGTCGCCGGGCCCGCCGGGGTCGCCGGGCCCGCCGGGGTCGCCGGGTCCGCCGGGCCCGCCGGGGTCGCCGGGCCCACGGGGGTCGCCGCGCTCTCCCCGCGCTACCAGGTCGGTGCCGTGGTCGCCCTCGCGGTGGTCGCGGTCGCCGTCTGTGCCCACATAGGCCTGGTGTTCCTGCACGTGGCCCCGTCCAACACCCTGACCAAGCAGCACGGCTCCGTGGTGGACGAGTGGGTCTTCCCCGAGTTCGAGCAGAACTGGAAGCTCTTCGCTCCCAACCCCCTCCAGCAGAACGTCTCCGTCCAGCTCCGCGCGGAGGTCAGCACGGCGGACGGCGAGATACGGACGACCCGCTGGTACGACCTGTCGGCGGAGGACGGCCGGGCCATCGACGGCAACCCGCTGCCGAGCCACACCCAGCAGAACGAACTGCGCCGGGCCTGGGACTTCTTCGTCGCCAGCCACGACTCCGAGGACCGTCCGGTGGGCCTGCGGGGCACCCTCGCCGAGGCGTATCTGCGGCGCATCGCGCTCCTGCGCCTGGACCGTGACGGCGCCGCCGCGCCCGGGGACGTCGTCGAGCGCGTCCAGTACCGTTCCCGGACGACCAACGTGGAGCCGCCCCCGTGGAGCGGTGAGAAGATCTCCGACCGTCCGACCGTCCGCGAGCTGCCCTGGTGGTCCGTGGCCGCGGAGACCCGGGACACGGGCGCGGGGCGCTCCGGGCAGTCCGAGCAGGAAGGGGGCGCCGCGTGAACGCCGCCGTCCTCTCCGTCTCCCGCGGCATCGCCCGCGTCACCGGTGCCGCGCTCGGCCCGTACCAGAGCGCCGTGATCCGCATCGGTTTCAGCGTCACCTGGCTGCTCTTCCTGCTGCGCGAACTGCCCCACCGGAACGAGCTGTACGGCCCGGACGGGCCCTGGGGCCACGACCTCGCCGAGCAGTTGATCTCGGACAACGGCGCCTTCACTGCGCTGATGTGGTCGGACGGGCGGGCCTGGTTCGAGATCGTCTACGCGGTGGCCGTGCTGAGCAGCGTGCTGCTCCTGCTGGGCTGGCGCACCCGGACCATGTCCGTGCTGTTCATGGTCGGCGTGCTCTCGCTGCAGAACCGCAGCGTCTTCATGGGGGACGGCGGCGACAACGTCGTGCACCTGATGAGCATCTACCTGGTCCTCACCCGGTGCGGCCGGGTGTGGTCGCTGGACGCCCGCCGTGCCCGGCGCGCGGCGGCGGCACGTGCGCGCGGTGAGCGGGTCGGGGACCGGGTCGGTCCGGTGCTGTGGTGCGCCCTGGGGTTCCTGCTGCTCACGGTGACGCTGGCGGGCGGACTCGAGGGCGACTGGTTCGTCCCGGCGCTGCTGTGGGCGGTGTGGGTCGCGCTGGGCCTGTGGTGGGTCGTGGGGCGGGGCGCGGAGGGCAGTCAGCCGCGGATCCTGCTGGACGTGGTCACCAACATCGTGCACAACGGCGCGCTGGTCGTGATCATGGCCGAGGCCTGTCTGATCTACGCGACGGCCGGCTGGTACAAGATCCAGGGTTCCCGCTGGCAGGACGGCACGGCCGTCTACTACCCGCTGCACCTGGACTACTTCTCGCCGTGGCCCGCGCTCTCCGACGCGCTGGCCGCCAACGGCACGATGGTCATGCTCATCACGTACGGCACGGTCGCGGTCCAGGTCGCCTTCCCGTTCACGCTGTTCAACCGGCGGGTCAAGAACGTGCTCCTCGCCGCGATGATGATCGAGCACGCGGTGATCGCCGTGACGCTCGGGCTGCCGTTCTTCTCACTGGCGATGATCGCCGCCGACGCGGTGTTCCTGCCCACCTCGTTCCTGCGCCGGCTGGGCGGCTGGGCGGCACGCGCGCGCGGCCGGCTGTCCGGCCGCGGGCCCGCGGGGGTCCTGTCCAAGGCGCCGGACGGGCACGGGGACGGGCGTACGGCGACGGTGCCCGGGCCCCGGACCCGGGAGGGCGAGGGGGCGGCGGCCGGAGCGGGCGCGGTGGGCGGGAAGGACCCCGACCACACGCACGTAGGCTTCCGGGCATGACCGACCCCGGACCCGGCTCCGGACCTGCTCCCGGCTCCGGACCTGCTCCCGGCCCGCCTGCCGCCTGGCACCGGCAGGCAGCCGGCCGGTGCGTGCTGCTGGACGGCTTCCACGCCCTCAAGCACGCGCTGCGCTTCGGCGCCGAGGTGCCGGTGGCGGTCACGAGCGACCGCGCGGGCGCCCTGGCCCTCGCCGACGAGCTGGCGCCGGACGTGCGCGAGGCGCTGGCGGGGCTGCTGACCGAGGTGTCGCGGGAGGCGTACGCGTCGCTCGTCGCGCGGCCGCACCCCACGGCGGTGGCCGCCCTGGCCGTACGGCCCTCGCGGGCGGCCGGGCTGGAGGCGCTGGCCCGCACGCCCCGCCGCGCCCCCGTCGTGGTCCTCGACCAGCCTCGCAATCTGGGCAACGCGGGGGCGGTGATCCGGCTGGCCGCCGGTTTCGGCGCGACCGGCGTGGTCACCACCGGCACGCTCGACCCCTGGCACCCCACGGTGGTGCGCGGCGGGGCGGGGCTGCACTTCGCGACCGCGGTGGAGCGGCTGGAGGTGGCCGGGCTGCCGCGGGGGCCGCTGTTCGCGCTGGACCCGGAGGGCGAGGACATCAGGGGGCTGGAGCTGCCGGACGACGCGCTGCTCGCGTTCGGCTCCGAGCGCAGCGGGCTCACGCCCGAGCTGCGCGCCCGGGCCGACCGTCTGGTCGCGCTGCCGATGCGCCCCCAGGTCTCCAGCTACAACCTCGCGACCAGTGTGGCCATGACGCTGTACCACTGGAGCGCCGGCGGGGGCGCACCGCAGGTGCCCTAGGCGCTGGGGCTCTTGTCTCAGGCCGGGCGGCGGACCTCCACCACCCGGAAGCGGTTGGCGACGAACGCGCCGTCGCACAGGGCCGCGTTGGCCGCCGGGTTGCCGCCGGAGCCGTGGAAGTCGGAGAAGGCGGCCGTCTGGTTGACGTACACCCCGCCCGTGAGGTTCAGGGAGAGCTGGGCCGCCTCGTCCAGGCAGACCTCCTGCACGGCCTCCTCGACCTCCGGGTCGGTCGTGTACGCGCCCACCGTCATCGCGCCCTTCTCCCGGACGCTGCGGCGCAGCAGCCGCACGGCGTGCTCGGCGGAGTCGACGGCGACGGCGAAGGAGACCGGGCCGAAGCACTCGCTGGTGTAGGCGGCCTCGTCCTCGGGCTTGGCGCCGTCCAGCTTGACGATCACCGGGGTGCGCACGACCGCGTCCGGGAACTCCGGGTTGGACACCTCGCGGGAGGCGAGGGCGACCTCGCCGAGACCGGCGGCGGCCTCCAGGCGGGCCTTGACGTCCGGGTTGACGATCGCGCCGAGCAGGGCGTTCGCGCGGGCGTCGTCGCCGAGGAGGCCGTCGACGGCGCGGGCCAGGTCGGCGGTGACCTCGTCGTAGGACTTGGCGCCCTGATCGGTGCGGATGCCGTCGCGGGGGATCAGCAGGTTCTGCGGGGTGGTGCACATCTGGCCGCTGTAGAGGGAGAGCGAGAAGGCCAGGTTGGCGAGCATGCCGCGGTAGTCGTCGGTCGACTCCACGATCACCGTGTTGACGCCGGCCTTCTCCGTGTACACCTGGGCCTGGCGGGCGTTGGCCTCCAGCCAGTCGCCGAAGGCGGTGGACCCGGTGTAGTCGATGAGCCGGATCTCCGGGCGGGTGGCCAGGGTCTTGGCGATGCCCTCGCCGGGGCGCTCGGCGGCCAGCGCCACCAGGTTCGGGTCGAAGCCCGCCTCGGTGAGGACGTCGCGGGCGACCTGGACGGTCAGCGCGAGCGGCAGCACCGCGCGGGGGTGGGGCTTGACCAGGACCGCGTTGCCGGTGGCGAGGGAGGCGAACAGGCCCGGGTAGCCGTTCCACGTCGGGAAGGTGTTGCAGCCGATGACCAGGCCGATGCCGCGCGGGACGGGCGTGAAGCGCTTGGTGAGCGCGAGCGGGTCGCGCTTGCCCTGCGGCTTGGTCCACTCCGCCGTGTCGGGGGTGCGGGACTGCTCCACGTACGCGTAGGCCACGGCCTCCATGCCGCGGTCCTGGGCGTGCGGGCCGCCTGCCTGGAAGGCCATCATGAAGGCCTGTCCCGAGGTGTGCATGACCGCCTGGGCGAACTCCATCGTCCGGTTCGCGATACGCCCGAGGATCTCCAGGCAGACCATCGCGCGCAGCTCCGCGCCCGCGTCCCGCCACGCCTTCTGTCCGGCCCGCATGGCGGGCAGCAGCACGTCGAGGTCCGCGTGCGGGTACTCCACGCCCGGCTCGATCCCGTACGGGGAGACCTCGCCGCCCACCCAGCCGTCGGTGCCGGGCTGGCCGAGGTCGACGCGGGTGCCGGACAGGGCGTCGAAGGCGGCCTTGCCCGCCGCCATGTCCAGGCTGCCGTTCTCCCCGTAGGCCTTGGGGTGCTCGGGGTGGGGGGACCAGTACGCGCGCGTGCGGATCGTCTCCAGCGCCAGGTCCAGGGTCGGCCGGTGCCGGGCGATCAGCTGGTGTGCGGTGAGTTCGGCGGCCATGCGGGACCAACTCCTCGTCTCTCACGGCTCCCGACGCGTCGCCGACGCTCCGTCGACTGTCTGTCGAGTCCGTGGACCTGGGGGAAACCTGGGCAGGAACAGGCGGACACGGCTAGAGTAACCGAACGATCGGTCGGGACAAGGGGGACCGCCGCATCTGTGGAAAACCCCGTGCGGGAGGATCGCGCACATGACAGCACTCGACCTCAGCAGCCCCGTGGCCGTCGTCGGCACCGGCACCATGGGCCAGGGCATCGCCCAGGTGGCGCTGGTCGCGGGCCATCCCGTGCGGCTGTACGACGCCGCTCCCGGGCGGGCCCGGGAAGCGGCCGACGCGATCGGCGCCCGGCTCGACCGGCTCGTCGAGAAGGACCGCCTCACCGGCGCCGAACGGGACGCCGCCCGGGCCCGGCTCACGCCAGCCGAGAGCCTCGCGGGTCTCGCCGGCTGCGCGCTCGTCGTCGAGGCGGTCGTCGAACGCCTCGACGTCAAGCAGGAGCTGTTCCGCGCCCTGGAGGACGTCGTCGGCGACGACTGCCTGCTCGCCACCAACACCTCGTCCCTGTCCGTCACCGCCGTCGGCGGCGAACTGCGCGCGCCCGGCCGCTTCGTCGGACTGCACTTCTTCAACCCCGCGCCGCTGCTCCCCCTGGTGGAGGTGGTCTCCGGGTTCGCCACCGACCCGGCGTCGGCCACGCGCGCGTACGAGACGGCCCGTGCCTGGGGCAAGACCCCGGTCGCCTGCGCCGACACCCCCGGTTTCGTCGTCAACCGCATCGCCCGGCCCTTCTACGCCGAGGCCCTCGCGGTCTTCGAGAACCAGGGCGCGGACCCGGCCACCATCGACGCCGTGCTGCGCGAGTCCGGCGGCTTCAGGATGGGCGCCTTCGAGCTGACCGACCTCATCGGGCAGGACGTCAACGAGTCCGTCACGCACTCCGTGTGGCAGGCGTTCTTCCAGGACGTCCGCTTCACCCCGTCGCTGGCCCAGCGCCGCCTGGTCGAGTCCGGCAGGCTCGGCCGCAAGAGCGGACAGGGCTGGTACGACTACCGGGACGGTGCCGAGCGCCCCCGGCCGCACACCGCCGAACCGGCCGATGCGCCCGCGTACGTCGTCGTCGAGGGCGACCTGGGCCCGGCGGCCGACCTGGTCGGGCTGATCCGGGAGGCGGGCGTGGAGGTGCGTCCGGAGGACGGGTACGGCGACGAGGGAAGGCTCGTCCTGCCCGGCGGCGGCACGCTGCGCCTCACCGACGGTGAGGCGCTCGTGTCGAAGGACGTCGTCCACTTCGACCTCGCCCTCGACTACCGCGCGGCCACCCGGATCGCCCTGTCCGCGTCCGAAGAGGTCCGTCCGGGCCTCCTGTCCGAGGCCACCGGCCTGTTCCAGGCGCTCGGCAAGAAGGTCAGCGTCGTCGGCGACGTCCCCGGCATGATCGTGGCCCGGACCGTCGCCCGGATCATCGACCTGGCGTTCGATGCCGTGGCCAGGGGCGTGGCCACCCCGGAGGACGTCGACACGGCGATGCGGCTGGGTGTGAACTACCCCCTCGGCCCGTTCGAATGGAGCCGCCGGCTCGGTGACACCTGGGCCTACTACCTGCTCTGCCAGGCGCACGAGTGGGAACCGTCGGGGCGCTGGGCGCCGTCCCTCGCGCTCCGCCGCCACGTCGACGCCGCCGAGGCCCGGGAGGGCACCCCCTCATGACCACCGCCAAGCGCGACACGTACACGCCCGAGACGCTGCTGTCCGTCGCCGTGCAGGTCTTCATCGAGCGTGGCTACGACGGCACCTCCATGGAGCATCTGTCCAAGGCGGCGGGGATCTCCAAGTCGTCGATATACCACCACGTCAGCGGCAAGGAGGAGCTGCTGCGCCGGGCCGTGAGCCGGGCCCTGGACGAGCTCTTCGGGATCCTCGACGAGGAGCACGCGCGCGAGGGGTCCGCCGCCGAGCGCCTGGAGTACGTCGTGCGGCGCATGGTCGAGGTGCTCATGGCGGAGCTGCCCTATGTGACGCTGCTGCTGCGGGTGCGCGGCAACACCGGCACCGAGCGGTGGGCGCTGGAGCGGCGGCGCGAGTTCGACCACCGGGTCGCCGCGCTGCTGAAGGACGCGGCGGCCGAGGGGGACGTGCGCGCGGACGTGGAGGTGCGGCTCGCGACCCGCCTCGTCTTCGGCATGATCAACTCGATCGTCGAGTGGTACCGCCCCGACGGTCCCGACGGCCGGGACGGCGCGAGCGGCGTGAGCGGCGCGGGCGAGCGCGAGGTGGTCGACGCGGTGGCGCGGCTGGTGTTCGGCGGGCTGCGCAAGGCGTCCTGAGCCGCCCGGGACGGGCGGGTCCTGGGCCGCCGGACCGGCCGCCGGTCAGCCCTGCGGTTCGAGGTCCTCGGTCTCGAAGACCAGCAGGGTGCGGGTGCTGAGCACCTCGGGGATGGCCTGGAGGCGGCTGAGCACCAGCTCGCGCAGGGCCCGGTTGTCCGGGGTGTGCACCAGCAGCAGGACGTCGAAGTCGCCGCCCACCAGGGCGATGTGCGAGGCCCCGGGCAGCTGCCGCAGCTGGGCGCGGACCGTCCGCCAGGAGTTCTGGACGATCTTCAGGGTGATGTAGGCCGAGGTGCCGTGCCCGGCGCGCTCGTGGTCGACGCGGGCGCCGAAGCCGCGGATGACACCGTCCTCGACGAGCCGGTTGATGCGGGCGTAGGCGTTCGCGCGCGAGACGTGCACCCGCTCCGCGACCGACCGTATCGAGGCCCGGCCGTCCGCCTGGAGCATGCGCAGGATGTCCTGGTCGATGGCGTCCAGCGGGCGCGCGGGCGGCGGGGCACCGGGCTCGTCGGGGCCGCCGCCCTCCCCGGGGCGGTCGGCCATTTGTTCAGATGCCACGCGCCCCCGCCTTCCCCTCATGGACGTACTGCGTCCATCACAGGCTGTGGAGAACCGTTTGTCCACAGCCTGGGGCCGCATGTAGCCAAAATGTGCCGGCGACCGAACAATCGGTAGGTGAGGCCCGTCACACCCGTGGCGAGCCCGTAGCCGTCTCCCACGAGGAGGTGCCGTCATGACGGTCATGGAGCAGCGGGGCGCGTACCGGCCCACACCGCCGCCCGCCTGGCAGCCCCGAACCGACCCCGCGCCGCTGCTGCCCGACACGGAGCCCTACCGAGTCCTCGGCACCAAGGCCGCGGACCGCGCCGACACCGAGCTGCTGCGCACGCTGTACGCCCGGCTGGTGCGCGGCCGGCGCTACAACGCGCAGGCCACGGCGCTGACCAAGCAGGGCCGGCTGGCCGTCTACCCCTCCAGCACCGGCCAGGAGGCGTGCGAGATCGCCGCCGCGCTGGCCCTTCAGGAGCGCGACTGGCTCTTCCCCAGCTACCGCGACACCCTCGCGGTCGTCTCCCGCGGCGTCGACCCCGTCGAGGCCCTCACCCTGCTGCGCGGCGACTGGCACACCGGCTACGACCCCTACGAGCACCGGGTCGCCCCGCTGTCCACGCCGCTGGCCACCCAGCTGCCGCACGCCGTGGGCCTCGCCCACGCCGCCCGCCTCAAGGGCGACGACGTGGTCGCCCTGGCCATGGTCGGCGACGGCGGCACCAGTGAGGGCGACTTCCACGAGGCGCTGAACTTCGCCGCCGTCTGGCGGGCCCCGGTCGTCTTCCTCGTGCAGAACAACGGCTTCGCGATCTCCGTCCCGCTCGACAAGCAGACCGCCGCCCCGTCGCTGGCCCACAAGGCCGTCGGCTACGGGATGCCCGGCCGCCTGGTCGACGGCAACGACGCCGCCGCGGTGCACGAGGTCCTGTCCGACGCCGTGCGGCACGCCCGCGCGGGCGGCGGTCCCACGCTGGTGGAGGCGGTGACGTACCGCGTCGAGGCGCACACCAACGCCGACGACGCCACGCGCTACCGGGGCGACGCCGAGGTGGAGACCTGGCGCCGGCACGACCCGGTCGAGCTGCTGGAGCGGGAGCTGACCGAGCGCGGGCTGCTCGACGAGGACGGCATCCGCGCCGCCCGCGAGGACGCCGAGACCATGGCCGCCGACCTGCGTGCCCGCATGAACCAGGACCCCGAGCTGAACCCCCTGGACCTGTTCGACCACGTCTACGCCGAGCCCACACCGCAACTGCGCGAGCAGCGGGCCCAGCTGAGCGCGGAGCTGGCGGCCGAGGCCGAGTCCGAGACGGGTTCCGCGTCCGGTCCACAGGAAGGCGGACACCGATGACCACCGTCGCCGTCAAGCCGGCCACCATGGCGCAGGCCCTCACACGCGCGCTGCGCGACGCCATGGCCGCCGACCCGGCCGTGCACGTCCTCGGCGAGGACGTGGGCACGCTCGGCGGCGTCTTCAGGATCACCGACGGCCTCGCCGCGGAGTTCGGCGCGGACCGCTGCACGGACACCCCGCTCGCCGAGGCCGGCATCCTCGGCACGGCCGTCGGCATGGCGATGTACGGGCTTCGCCCGGTCGTCGAGATGCAGTTCGACGCCTTCGCCTACCCGGCGTTCGAGCAGGTCGTCAGCCATGTCACCAAGATGCGCAACCGCACGCGCGGAAAGCTGCCCCTGCCGCTGACCATCCGCATCCCCTACGGCGGCGGCATCGGCGGCGTCGAGCACCACAGCGACTCGTCCGAGGCGTACTACATGGCGACTCCGGGGCTCCATGTCGTCACGCCCGCGACGGTCGCCGACGCCTACGGGCTGCTGCGCGCCTCCATCGCCTCCGACGACCCGGTGGTCTTCCTCGAACCGAAGCGGCTGTACTGGTCGAAGGACACGTGGAACCCCGAGGAGCCGACGTCCGTTGAGCCGATGGGCCGCGCGGTGGTGCGGCGCTCCGGCCGGAGCGCCACGCTCATCACGTACGGGCCGTCGCTGGCCGTCTGCATGGAGGCGGCCGAGGCGGCCCGGGCCGAGGGGTGGGACCTCGAAGTCGTCGATCTGCGCTCCCTGGTGCCGTTCGACGACGAGACGGTGTGCGCTTCGGTGCGGCGGACGGGACGCGCGGTCGTCGTCCACGAGTCGGGTTCCTTCGGGGGCCCGGGCGGGGAGATCGCGGCCCGGGTCACGGAGCGCTGCTTCCACCACCTGGAGGCGCCGGTGCTGCGTGTGGCCGGGTTCGACATCCCGTATCCTCCGCCGATGCTGGAGCGTCACCACCTGCCCGGTGTGGACCGGATCCTGGACGCCGTGGGGCGCCTGCAGTGGGAGGCCGAAAGCTGATGGCACACGCTTCTGACGGGCACAGCCTGGAGTTCAAGCTGCCCGACCTCGGTGAGGGGCTCACCGAGGCGGAGATCGTGCGCTGGCTGGTCGAGGTCGGCGACGTGGTCGCCGTGGACCAGCCGGTCGTCGAGGTCGAGACGGCCAAGGCGATGGTCGAGGTGCCCTGCCCCTACGGCGGTGTGGTCACCGCCCGCTTCGGCGAGGAGGGCACGGAGCTGCCCGTGGGGGCGCCGCTGGTGACCGTCGCGGTGGGCGGGGCCGCAGCGGTGGGCGCCGGCCCGGCGCGGGACTCCGGTGGCGGTGCCGCCGGGACACCGGTCGCCGAGACGCCCGCCGCGGAGCGGAAGGCGGAGGGCTCCGGCAACGTCCTGGTGGGCTACGGCACCTCCGAGGCGCCCGCGCGGCGGCGCAGGGTGCGGCCCGGGCACCAGGCCGCCACCGGCGCGTCCGAACGGGCGAACGGCCGGGTCCGCGGCGCCGAGCCGGTGGACGGACCGGTGCGTACCGCCGAGCCGGTGGACGGACCGGTGCGTACCGCCGAGCCGGTGGACGGACCGGTGCGTACCGCCGAGCCGGTGGACGGACCGGTCCCGGTCATCTCCCCGCTGGTGCGCAGGCTTGCCCGGCAGCACGACCTGGATCTGCGGGAGCTGACCGGTTCGGGACCGGACGGGCTGATCCTGCGCGCGGACGTCGAGTACGCGCTGCGTGCCGCCGCCGCACAGGGCGGCCGCACGGCGGAGACGGAGGCCGGGACGAGCCGGGTGCCGGATGCCGCGTCCGCCGCCCTCTCCTCCGCGTCCGCCGCATCCTCCGCCGCGCGCTCCGACGGCACCCGCGTCCCCCTCAAGGGCGTGCGCGGAGCCGTCGCCGACAAGCTCTCCCGCAGTCGGCGCGAGATCCCGGACGCGACCTGCTGGGTGGACGCCGACGCGACCGAGCTGATGCGGGCGCGCACCGCGATGAACGCGTCCGGCGGCCCGAAGATCTCCCTGGTCGCCCTGCTGGCCCGGATCTGCACGGCCGCCCTGGCCCGGTTCCCGGAGCTGAACTCGACGGTCGACACCGAGGCCCGGGAGATCGTCCGGCTCGACCGGGTCCACCTCGGCTTCGCCGCCCAGACGGACCGGGGCCTGGTCGTGCCCGTCGTCCGGGACGTGCACACGCGCGACGCCGAAGCGCTCACCGCGGAGTTCGTCCGGCTGACCGAGGCGGCGCGCGGGGGCCGGCTGACGCCGGGTGAGCTGACCGGCGGCACCTTCACGCTGAACAACTACGGCGTGTTCGGCGTCGACGGCTCCACGCCGATCATCAACCACCCCGAGGCGGCCATGCTCGGCGTCGGCCGCATCGTCCCCAAACCCTGGGTGCACGAGGGCGAGCTGGCGGTGCGTCAGGTGGTGCAGCTTTCGCTCACCTTCGACCACCGGGTGTGCGACGGCGGTACGGCGGGTGGTTTCCTGCGGTACGTGGCGGACTGCGTGGAACAGCCGGCGGTGCTGCTGCGGACCCTGTGACCGGGGTGATGACGCCCACAGGATGACGGTGTGTCCGCGCACACTCCGATCACGCGGGCTCCGCCGCGTTCCCTGTGATCGCGCAGGGCCCCATACTCGGGGGGTGACCGCGTACGAGCCCCCCGGCGACCCAGGCGCCGACACCGGTCCCGGCCCCGCCGGGTACGACGCCGTCGTGCTCGCCGGCGGAGCGGCCCGGCGGCTCGGGGGCGCGGACAAGCCCGGCCTGCGGGTGGGCGGACGCGCGCTCCTCGACCGGGTGCTCGCCGCCTGCGCCGGAGCGCGCACGACGGTCGTCGTCGCCGATCCCCGGCCCACCGCGCGCCCGGTGACCTGGGCACGCGAGGACCCGCCCGGCGGCGGACCGCTCGCCGCCCTCGCCGCCGGACTGCGGCACACCACGGCGGAACGCGTCGTGGTGCTCTCCGCCGACCTGCCGTTCCTCGCCGGGCCGGCCGTCGGGCGGCTGCTGTCGGTCCTCGCCGAGGGGGACACCGACGGGGCGCTGCTCACCGACGCCGACGGCCGCGACCAGCCCCTCGTCGCCGCCTACCGCGCGCCCGCGCTGCGCCGCGGCCTCGCCGCGCTGGCCCGCGACCGGACGGAGCGGGCGGGCCGGCCGGACCTCACCGGGCTGCCGCTGCGCCGCCTGACCGGCGCTCTGCGCCTCACCCGCGTCCCGGACGCCGTCGCCTCCTTCGACTGCGACACCTGGGACGACCTCGCCACCGCAAGGGCACGCATCAGGGAGCATGGTCACGTGTTGGATGAATGGATTTCCGCAGCCAAGGACGAGTTGGGCATCGACCTGGACGTCGACACCGGGATCCTGCTCGATCTCGCGCGCGACGCCGCCCACGGGGTGGCCCGGCCGGCCGCCCCGCTGACCACCTTCCTCGTCGGCTACGCGGCCGGGCGGTCCGGAGGAGGGCCCGAGGCCGTCGCCGAGACCGCCCGCAAGGCCGCCGCCCTGGCCCAGCGCTGGGCGGAGGAGGCCGCCGACACCGGGCCCGGCCCTGCGCAGGGCGAGCCCGACGTGGCTCCCGACGCCACCCCCGACACCCGTCCGGACGCGTGATGACCTCCCCCGGCACGCGTGCCGACGCGGAGGCCGAGGACCTCGATGTCGAGGAGGCGCTCGCCCTCGTGAGGGAGAACCCGGGTCACGGCGGTCACGGCGGTCACGGCGGCCACGGAGGTCACGGAGGACGCGACGGACAAGGTGGTCACGGCGGCCAAGGTGCGCCCGCCCCGCACCACCCGGCGGACGCGCACCACCACGCCACCCCCTGGCCCGAGGCCCGGGCGACCGCGGAGCGCGCCGCCCGCACCGCCGCCCGTGCCGCCCGCCGCACCCCCGTCGCCGTGCCTCTCGACACGGCCCTCGGCCTCACCCTGGCCGCACCCCTGGCCGCTCTCACCGACCTGCCCTCCTTCGACACCTCCGCGATGGACGGCTGGGCCGTCGCCGGACCGGGCCCCTGGGCGGTGCGCGACGAGGGGGTCCTGGCCGGACACGCGGCGCCCGCGCCCCTGACCGACGGCGAGGCCGTCCGCATCGCCACCGGCGCACGGATCCCCCCGGACACCACCGCCGTACTGCGCACCGAGCACGGCCGCTCCGACGAACGCGGACGCCTGCACCCCACCCGCGAGGTCGTCCACGGCCAGGACATCCGTCCCCGCGGCCAGGAGTGCCGCAGCGGCGACCAGCTGCTGCCCGTCGGCACCCTCGCGACCCCGGCGGTCCTGGGGCTGGCGGCGGCGGCCGGATACGACACGCTCACCGCGGTACCCCGCCCCCGCGTCGACGTCCTGGTCCTCGGTGACGAGCTGCTCACCCAGGGTCTCCCGCACGACGGACTCATCCGGGACGCGCTCGGCCCGATGCTGCCTCCGTGGCTGCGCGCCCTCGGCGCCGAGGTCCGCACCGCCCGCCGGATCGGCGACGACGCCAAGGCCCTGCACCGCGCCGTCACGACCTCCGAGGCCGACCTGATCGTCACGACCGGCGGCACCGCAGCGGGCCCGGTCGACCACGTCCACCCGACGCTGCGCCGTATCGGCGCCGAACTCCTCGTGGACGGCGTCAAGGCCCGCCCCGGCCACCCGATGCTGCTGGCCCGTCTCAAGGACGACCAGCACCTCGTCGGGCTGCCCGGCAATCCCCTCGCCGCCGTCTCCGGACTGCTCACCCTCGCCGAGCCGCTGCTGCGCACGCTCGCCGCCCGCCCGGCGCCCGAGCCGTACACGCTGCCGCTGCGGGACGCCGTGCACGGGCACCCGTACGACACCCGGCTCGTGCCCGTCGTACTGCGCGGCGAGGGCGCCGTGCCGCTGCACTACAACGGCCCGGCGATGCTGCGCGGCATCGCGGCCGCCGACGCCCTGGCCGTCGTACCCCCGGGCGGTGCGCGGTCGGGACAGGAGGCCGAGCTGCTTGACCTGCCCTGGGCCACCGGCGGAATCGGGGTGTGTTTCACGTGAAACTTCCGGGCCAGGACGCCATCGCGCGTCAGGCGGACGAGCACTTCGTGACCCACAAGGTGAAGCTCCCCAGGAAACTGGTGGAGCATCCGTTCCGTCAGGTCGCCAAGCGGTTGTCCATCGCCCTGGTGGTCCTCGTCGTGACGGCCGTCATCGTGTACGCGGACCATGACGGCTACACCGACAACTCCGACGGTTCCGTCGACCTCCTCGACTCCTTCTACTACGCCACCGTCACCCTCTCCACCACCGGATACGGTGACATCACGCCCGTCAGCGACGCCGCCCGGCTGACCAACATCTTCGTCATCACGCCCCTGCGCGTGCTCTTCCTGATCATCCTGGTCGGCACCACGCTGGAAGCCCTCACCGAGCGCACTCGGGAGGAGTGGCGCCTGAACCGCTGGAGGTCCGCCTTGCGGGATCACACCGTCGTCGTCGGCTTCGGAACCAAGGGGCGGTCGGCGATCCAGACCGTCTGCGCGACCGGGCTGCGCAAGGACCAGGTGGTCGTGGTCGACCCGAGCGGCAAGGCCATCGAGGCCGCGACGGCCCACGGCTACGCGGGTGTGGTCGGTGACGCGACCCGCAGCGACGTGCTCAACCGGGCCGAGGCGTACCGGGCGAAGCAGATCATCATCGCCACGCAGCGCGACGACACGGCCGTGCTGGTCACACTGACGGCCCGGCAGCTCAACCGCGGGGCGAAGATCGTGGTCGCGGTCCGCGAGGAGGAGAACGCGCCGCTGCTGAAGCAGTCCGGCGCCGACGCCGTGATCACCAGCGCCAGTGCCGCGGGGCGGCTGCTCGGGCTCTCCGTGCTCAGCCCCGCCGCCGGCATGGTCATGGAGGACCTGATCAGCCAGGGCAGCGGACTCGACCTCGTCGAACGGCCCGTCATAAAGGCCGAGGTGGGCAAGCACCTGCGGGAGGTGGACGACCTGGTGGTGAGCGTGCTGCGCGGGCACCGGGTCCTGGGCTACGACGACCCGGCCGTCGGCGGGCTGGAGCTGACGGACCGTCTGATCACGATCGTACGGGCGACGCCTGCCACCCATGTGGCGCCCGACGCCCGCCCGCTCCCCCGCGACTGAGCCGTTCCGCACGGCCCGGTCGCGGGGCCCGTTCCCCGGGGACGCACTACTTGCGGTTGTAGAGCCGCATCGTGACCGGGCCGAAGACCAGCAGGAGCAGGGCCGCCCAGCCCAGCGTCCAGGCGATCTCGGCGCCGGGCCAGTCGCCCGCCATCAGGCCGCGCACCGCGGACGCCAGGTGGGTGATCGGGCTGTTGTTGACGAAGGCCTGCAGCCAGCCCGGCATGGTCTTCGGGTCGACGAAGACGTTGGACAGGAAGGTGAGCGGGAAGATCACCATCATGCTGACGCTCATCACCGACTTCTCGGTGCGCAGCATCAGCCCGAACATGGTCCAGATCCACGAGAAGGCGAACGAGAAGAGCAGCAGCAGCGCGATCCCGGCGACCACGCCGACGAACCCGCCGTCGGGCCGGTAGCCGAGCAGCAGCCCGACGGAGAGCATCACGACGGACGCGATGGTGTAGCGCAGCGCGTCGCCGAGGAGATAGCCGACCATCGCCGAGGGCCGCCAGATCGGCAGCGAGCGGATGCGGTCGAAGACGCCCTTCTCGATGTCGATGTTCACTGAGACCCCGGTGTACATCGTGATCATCACGACCGACATCACGAGGATGCCCGGCAGCACGAACTGGATGTAGTCGCTGGGCGAACCCGCCAGCGCACCCCCGAAGAGGTACGTGAACATCAGCAGGTTCATGATCGGGAAGGCGGTGACGTCGAAGAGCTGCTCCGGCACGTGCTTGATCTTGAGGATCGCGCGCCAGCCGAAGGTCAGGGACGTGGACAGGGCGCTGGGCCGCGGCGGCCGCTCCCTCGTCACCAGCAGGGCCGCCAGCGACTCGGTGCTGACCGGCGAGAGATCCTGGTTCTCGGTGCTCGTGGCCGTGCTCATGCCGCCACCCCGTCCTTCGTGCCGGTGCCGGTGCCGGTGCCGGAGTCGCCGTCGGTGCTCTGGCCGGTGTCGTGCCCGGTCAGCGCCAGGAAGACCTCGTCGAGGCTGGGCTGTCCCAGGGAGAAGCTGTCGACGGTGATGCCGGCCCGGGCCAGCTCACCGAGCGCCTTGGCGGCCTGGTCGGCGGCGGTGTCACTGGCCGCCACCCCGAGGCGTGCGGTCAGCGCCACCGGGTCGGGCTCCGGCTGCACCTCGGCCACCAGCAGGTTCCGCAGCACCCGCTCGGCCTCGGGCCGCTCCTCCGCGTCCCGCAGCCGCAGATGCACCGAACCCGCCCCGACGGATGCCTTCAGCTCGCCCTTGGTGCCCTCGGCGATCACCCGCCCCTTGTCGATGACGGCGATCCGGGACGCCAGCTGGTCGGCCTCGTCCAGGTACTGCGTGGTCAGCAGCACGGTCGTGCCCTGGGCGACGACCGCCCGCACGATGTCCCAGACCTGGTTGCGGCTGCGCGGGTCGAGTCCGGTGGTGGGCTCGTCGAGGAAGAGCAGGTCGGGGGTGTTGAGGATGGAGGCGGCGATGTCGATACGCCGCCGCATGCCGCCGGAGTAGTGCTTGACCTGCTTCGCCGCGGCGTCCGTCAGGCCGAAGGCCGCCAGCAGCTGGTCGCCCCGCTCCCGTGCGGCCGCCTTGCCGTGCCCGAGGAGCCGGCCCAGCAGGACCAGGTTCTCGGCGCCGGTGAGGTCCTCGTCCACGGACGCGTACTGCCCGGTGAGGCTCACCCGGCCCCGTACCTCGTCCGCCTCGTGCACCACGTCGTGACCGAAGACGCGGGCGTGGCCGTCGTCCGGACGCAGCAGGGTGGCGAGCATCTTCACCGTGGTGGTCTTTCCGGCGCCGTTCGGGCCGAGGACGCCGTAGACCGTGCCGGCGGGCACGGCGAGGTCCACCCCGTCCACGGCCCGGGTCTCACCGAAGGTCTTCACCAGTCCCGCGGTCTCGATGGCGAGTCCGGACGTGTGCGTGCTCATGCTGTGGGTCCTTCCGCGTTCTTGGTGTACGCGTTCTTGGGCTACGCATGGGAAGACCTTTACCGTCGCGCAAACTCATCGGCGGCGCACGGGGATTTTCCTGCGGGGGAGGACGCAGGGCCACAGGAGTAGCGTCGCCCTCATGCATGCGATCACGATTCCCGAACCCGGAGGCCCCGAGGCGCTGGTCTGGGCGGAGGTCCCCGACCCGCAGCCCGGCGAGGGCGAGGTCCTGGTCGAGGTGACGGCCAGCGCCGTCAACCGAGCCGACATCATGCAGCGCCAGGGCTTCTACGACCCCCCGCCCGGCGCCTCCCCGTACCCCGGCCTGGAGTGCTCCGGGCGCGTGGCCGAGGTCGGCCCCGGGGTGTCCGGCTGGGCCGTCGGCGACGAGGTGTGCGCGCTGCTCGCGGGCGGCGGCTACGCCGAGAAGGCCGTCGTCCCGGCGGGCCAGCTGCTGCCGGTGCCGCAGGGCGTCGACGTGAAGGCCGCGGCGGCGCTGCCCGAGGTGGTCTGCACCGTCTGGTCGAACGTCTTCATGGTCGCCCACCTGCGCCCCGGCGAGACGCTGCTCGTGCACGGCGGCTCCAGCGGCATCGGCACCATGGCGATCCAGCTCGCCAAGGCCGTCGGCGCGAAGGTCGCGGTGACGGCCGGCACCAAGGAGAAGCTGGAGCGCTGCGCCGAGCTGGGCGCGGACATCCTGATCAACTACCGGGAGCAGGACTTCGTCGCCGAGGTGAGGGACGCCACCGGCGGCGCGGGCGCCGACGTCATCCTGGACAACATGGGTGCGAAGTACCTGGACCGCAACGTCCAGGCCCTCGCCGTGAACGGCCGGCTCGCGATCATCGGCATGCAGGGCGGACGGAAGGGCGAGCTGAACATCGGCACGCTGCTCGCCAAGCGCGCCGCCGTCAGCGCCACCTCGCTGCGGGCCCGCCCCCTGGAGGAGAAGGCGGCGATCGTGGCGGCCGTCAAGGAGCACGTCTGGCCGCTGTTCGCGGGGGGACACGTCCGCCCGGTGGTCGACCGCGAGATGCCGATGAGCGAGGCCGCGGACGGCCACCGGGTGGTGGAGGAGAGCGGGCACATCGGCAAGGTGCTGCTGGTCACCTCGTAGGCGGCGCACGGCCGGGTCGTGGTGCAGGGGCGGCTCCTACCCCCGGCGCAGGCGCAGTCCCACGAGGCCGAGGGCCAGGCCGAGCCCGATGAGCACCAGCCCGCTGCCCAGCGGCAGCACCCGCAGCAGGGGCTCGGCGGCGGCCCGGGCGGGCGTGCCGCGCTGCGACGGGGATCGGGACGGGGTGGCCGCGGGCACCTCCGCGGCCTCGGTCCGACCGGGCGGCGCCGCGGTGGCCGGGGCCTCGGGGACGTCGTCGCCGCCGTCCCCGTACCGGCCGGCGTCCTCGTCCGTGCCGTCCTGTTCCGGCGCCGGCTCCTCGGCGTGACCGGGCCGCTGCCTTCCCTCACCCGGCCGGCTCCCGGTCCGGGAGGGCTCGGCGTCGGTCTCGGTGCCGGACGCCGACGCCGACTCCGACGGCGAAGGGGAAGGGGAAGGGCGGGAGGGCTTGGGCGAACGGCGCCCCGCGCTGTCGGCCGGGCCCGAGTCCTCGGCGGGCCGGGAGGCGGATCCGGTGTCCGGGCGCTCCGTACGCTCGTGGCCGTCGGGGCGCCGGGGACGTTCGTGACCGCCCCGCCCGTCATGGGTGCCGGAGCCGCCCGGGACGGTGGCAGCCCCCGGCGCGGCGGGCTCCGGTGGTGGCGCCGCCGCGAACGGCGCCACCACCGCGGGGAACCCGGAGCCGTGGGCCGGCCCCGCCCCGTACGGCGCCACCACCGCGCCGACGCCCAGAACTCCCACCAGCCCCGTCGCCCGCAGTGTGCGCAGCCATGGAGTCACGTCCGTGACCCCCTCCCGGTGATGAGCAGTCGTAAAAACGACGGAACGAACGACGGAACGAACGACGTAACGAAAACGACAGAACAGAAGCGACGGAACAAAATCGCCGGGACAAGCCTCACACCGGTCGGCGACACCGGCATTCCGGGCGCCGCCGAACGCGTCGGGGCGGTTTCCGCGGGGGCACCGCCCGCCCGGGGACCCCGGGTGCGAGACAATGACGGCATGGAGATGCCGAGGAACGACAGGTCGCCGGAGAACCCCCAGATCCTGGTCGTCGGCCAGGACGGAATGGCGCTCAGCGGCGGCGGGGACGACGACTCCCGTGAGATTCCGGTGACCGAGCAGGTGGAGCAGCCCGCCAAGGTCATGCGGATCGGCAGCATGATCAAGCAGCTGCTCGAAGAGGTGCGGGTCGCCCCCCTGGACGAGGCGAGCCGGGTCCGGCTCAAGGAGATCCACGCCAGCTCGGTGAAGGAGCTGGAGGACGGTCTGGCCCCGGAGCTGGTGGAGGAGCTGGAGCGGCTCTCGCTGCCCTTCACGGACGACGGCACCCCGACCGACGCGGAGCTGCGGATCGCGCAGGCCCAGCTGGTCGGCTGGCTGGAGGGCCTCTTCCACGGCATCCAGACCACGCTGTTCGCCCAGCAGATGGCCGCGCGGGCCCAGCTGGAGCAGATGCGCCGCGCGCTTCCGCCGGGCGCCGTCCCGGAGGGCGAGGAGCCCCCGCACCCGGGCGGCCGTTCCGGCGGCCCCTACCTGTAGGACGCCGACCTCCTCACGACGACCCACTCACGACGACCCACTGCGGAACGACGAACACCGACACCGCGAAGGGCCCGGCAGCAAGCGCTGCCGGGCCCTTCGACGTCAGCCGCCCGTCACCTCACGGGCTCATTCGGACGGCGGGTTGCCCGTCGAGACCTTGAGCTGGATCTCCGGCATGTTCTCCGGGTCGACGTCCGTGCCGGCGGTGGGGAACTGGTCCCGGACCGAGCCCTCGCCGTAGGTGTTCTCGTCGACCTCGACGACCTCCATCTGCCAGCCCGCGGCGTTGAAGCACTCCTTGACCGAGCCGATGTACTTGAAGGTGAAGTCCGGCACCTGGATCTTCTCGGGGTCGTTGTACGACTCCTGCGGCTCGGTGCACTTGTCCTTCTCGATCGTCTTCTCCTTGTCGGGCCCGCGGTAGCCCGCCGCCTTCGACGGTGAGGCGGAGACCGACGCGGTGGAGGAGCCGCCGCCACCGGCTTCCGGGTCCTCGTCCCCGCCGCCGTTCATCAGCAGCGCGCCGATCAGTCCGCCGACGGCCACGACGGCGACCACGATCGAGCCGATGATCACCGGCTTGTTGCTCTTGCCGCCCGGGGAACCGGAGCCGGAGCCCTGGGCCGACGGCGTCAGGTACGGCGGCGGCGTGGCCGCGCCCTGCTGCTGCGCGTACGGCGCCGGGGCGGGAGTCTGGTAGCCCGCCTGCTGCGGATAGCCGTACGCCGGCGAGTGCGCCGCGGGGGCCGGGGTGCCGTACGGGTTCGGGCCGGGGGCCGGCGTCGGCTGGTACGGCGTCTGGACCGGGCCCGTGGGTGCCCCGGTGCCCTGGCCGACCGGCGGGAACACGGCGGAGCCGACGCCCGCGCCGCTCGACGTCTGGGCGCCGGGCACGATGCTCGGCGGGGCCGCCTGGAAGGAGGCCGCCACGCGCAGGCACTCGTCGCGCATCGCCTCGGCGCTGGGGAAGCGTTCGTTGGGGTTCTTCTTCAGCGCGCGGGCCACCAGCGCGTCCACCGCCGGGGGCAGGGCGCGGTTGACGGCGGACGGGGCCACCGGCTCCTCCTGCACGTGCGCGTACGCGATCGCCAGCGGCGAGTCGGCGTCGAACGGCAGGCGCCCGGTGACCAGTTGGAACAGCATGATGCCGACCGAGTACAGGTCGGAGCGGGCGTCGACGCCGCGGCCGAGGGCCTGCTCCGGCGAGAGGTACTGCGGCGTGCCGACGACCATGCCGGTCTGCGTCATCGAGGTCACGCCGGACTGCATGGCGCGGGCGATGCCGAAGTCCATCACCTTGACCACGCCGCGCTTGGTCATCATCACGTTGCCCGGCTTGATGTCCCGGTGGACCAGGCCCATCTCGTGGCTGATCTCCAGCGCGGCCAGCACGTCCGCGGTGATCTTCAGTGCCTTGTCGGCGGGCATCGCGCCCTGCTGCCGCACGTCCTCGTCCAGCACCGAACCCAGCGGGCGGCCCTCGACGTACTCCATGACGATGTACGGAGTGGTCATGCCGTCGAGGTCGTCCTCGCCGGTGTCGAAGACCGAGACGATGTTGGTGTGCGTGAGCTTGGCCACGGCCTGGGCCTCGCGGCGGAACCGCTCGCGGAAGGCCTGTTCGCGACCCAGCTCGGTGTGCAGTGTCTTGACCGCGACCTGCCGGTCGAGCACCGAGTCGTACGCCAGGTGCACGGAGGCCATGCCGCCCTCGCCGAGCAAGTCGCGCAGCTGGTAACGGCCGCCGGCGAGAGCCCGCCCCGCATACCGTCCCTGTCCGGCGTCCTGGCTCATGTCTCTGCGTCCCCCATAGACGGCGGGCGCCGGTGGCGGCGGCACGCGCGTTCGTGATCGAAAGTGCTATTCCCGGCCAAGTCTGCCCCAGGGCACCGACACGTCAAGCGCGGTGCCCGTTCCGTGACCGTACGCGAAAGAAGCGTCGCGGAAGCGTTACAGCCGGCGTACTGCCGCTACACGGAATTTGCACGAGAGTACGGAACCAGGGTTTCATGACCGGTCCGTCTCATGTACCGGTCCCGGCGCCCATCTCGGACCGGCGGCCAGCGCGGAGGCTGTAGCGTGGCCGACGGAGACCGTAACAACACCGCGCGTACCGCGGGCAGAAACGACGGCGAGGACTGATGGCACAGCAGCAGCGCGCCCAGGGCCCGTCCGAACCCGAGGCATCTGGCGGCGGTATGTCTGACGCGCCGGAGAACTGGGGCAACGGCGGCCTGGTCGGCGACGGCCGGTACCGGCTGACCCGCAGACTCGGGCGGGGCGGCATGGCCGAGGTGTTCGCCGCCGAGGACGTCCGCCTCGGACGCACCGTGGCGGTCAAGCTGCTGCGCGCCGACCTCGCCGAGGACCCCGTCTCCAAGGCCCGCTTCACGCGCGAGGCACAGTCGGTGGCCGGCCTCAACCACCACGCCATCGTGGCCGTGTACGACTCGGGCGAGGACGTCGTCGGCGGCCAGTCCGTGCCGTACATCGTGATGGAGATCGTCGAGGGACGCACCATCCGCGACCTCCTCCTCAACGCCGAGGCACCCGGCCCCGAGCAGGCGCTGATCATCGTCTCCGGCGTCCTGGAAGCACTGGCCTACTCGCACCAGCACGGCATCGTGCACCGCGACATCAAGCCCGCCAACGTCATCATCACCAACAACGGCGCGGTCAAGGTGATGGACTTCGGCATCGCGCGCGCCCTGCACGGCGCCCAGTCGACGATGACGCAGACCGGCATGGTCATGGGCACCCCGCAGTACCTCTCCCCCGAGCAGGCCCTCGGCAAGGCCGTCGACCACCGCTCCGACCTGTACGCGACCGGCTGCCTGCTCTACGAACTCCTCGCACTGCGCCCGCCGTTCACCGGCGAGACCCCGCTGTCGGTGGTCTACCAGCACGTGCAGGACATTCCCACGCCCCCGTCCGAGGTCTCCGACGCCACCCCGCCGGAGCTGGACGGCCTGGTGATGCGCTCGCTGGCCAAGGAGCCCGACGACCGTTTCCAGACCGCCGAGGAGATGCGCGGCCTGGTCCAGTACGGGCTGCAGATGCTGTACGAGCAGGGCGGCCACACCGGCACCTGGAACACCGGCCCGGTCGCCGCGCACGACGGCCGGCACACTCCGTCGGCCGGTCTCGCGGGCACGACGGTGCTGCCGCACCCCGACCAGCACGGGGCGTCCGGCACCCAGCAGATCCCCCAGCCGATCCTGCCGAACGGCTACGGCGGGGGCGACGACGGCGGCTTCGAGGGCGCCGGCAACAAGGGCAGCGGCCGCGGCAAGCTGTGGATACTGGCCGTCCTCGCGGTGATCGCCATCGCGGCCGGTGTCGCGCTGGCCCTGAACAACGGCGACGACGGCAAGGGCGGCACCGAGACGGACAAGAGCCCCTCGGCGACCACCTCCCAGAGCACCGGCGAGGAGTCGCCCAGCTCCTCGCCGAGCGACGAGGCGACGCAGGAGACCACCGACCCCGGCACCGAGCAGGGCTCGGGCGGCGGCGGCACCGGCGACGGGGACTGGGACAAGCCGTACACCCCGACGTGGACGCCGTCGGAGACCGCGACGGACGATCCGACGGGGGACCCGACCGGCGATCCCACGGGCGACCCGACCGGCGATCCGACGGGTGACCCGACGGGCGGCGGTGAGCCGACCGGCGGTGGTGAGCCGACCGGCGGCGGCGATCCCACCGGCGGCGGCGAGCCGACGGGCGGCGCGACCGGCGCCCCGGGCGGTTCCGAGGGCGGCGACAGCTGACCCGTACCGTGATCCCTACGCGCGCGTGCGGCCCGGAAACGGGCTCCACGCGCGCGTTGCGTTGCGGGGACGTCACAGCGGCCCGGCCGACCCGTCCGTGAAGTGCACCGTGCCGAACTGCGGGTCGACGCGCAGGTAGGCGGGCTCGAAGGGCTCGCCGTCCACCCGGTCCGGCGTCGGACCGAACCGCTCCAGTTCGGCGCTGCTCGGCTGGTGGGCCTCGCACCGGCCCACGACCTGCACGGTCCACAGGCTCTCGCCGGGCCGCGCGGAGGTCAGGTTGTCCGCTCCGTACGCGACGACGCTCCCGGCGCACACCCGGTGGTACCCCCAGCTCCTGGGCATGCGCAGCAGGACCCGGCCGTCGGCCACGATGTGCCGCGCGTGGGCGAGGAAGGGCAGGGCGCGCAGGGTGGTGGCCGCCCGGCCGTAGGCGGTGCGGCCGAGCAGGCCGACGGCGAGCTGTTCGTCGGAGCGCATGATGTCACTGTGCGGGAGCCCGGGGCCCGGGAACAGGGCCGCCCGCCCCGGCAGGAGGGGACGTAAGTCCCGAGTAAGTCGCCCCGGGCAAGCCCGGAGCGCGCCCGGCGGGGGGAGACGGGACCCGTCAGCGGTTCTCGGCCTCCAGGCGGGCCACGAAGGCGGCCGCCTGGGAACGCCGCTGCATGCCGAGCTTGCCCAGCAGGCTCGACACGTAGTTCTTGATCGTCTTCTCCGCCAGGTGCAGCCGCTCGCCGATCGCGCGGTTGGTCAGTCCCTCGCCGATGAGGTCCAGGATGCGGCGCTCCTGCTCGGTGAGGCCGGCCAGCCGGTCGTCCGGCTTCGCTCCGCCGCCCCGCAGCCGCTCCAGCACGCGCGCGGTGGCCGCCGGGTCGAGCAGCGACTTCCCGGCCGCCACCTCCCGTACGGCGCCGAGCAGCTCGGCGCCGCGGATGTCCTTGAGGACGTAACCCGAGGCGCCCGCCATGATCGCGTCGAAGAGGGCCTCGTCGTCGGCGAAGGAGGTCAGCATCAGGCAGCGGACGGACTCGTCCCGGGAGCGGATGTCCCGGCAGACCTCGACGCCGCTGCCGTCGGGCAGCCGCACGTCCAGCACGGCGACGTCCGGGCGGGTGGCCGCGACCCGGGCGTGTGCCTCGGCGACCGTACCGGCCTCGCCCACCACCTCGATGTCGGCCTCGCCGGCGAGCAGATCGTGCACCCCGCGCCGGACCACCTCGTGGTCGTCGAGGAGGAATACCCGGATTTTTCCTTCTTCGCGCACGCGGTCAGTGTCACACACCGACTCTTCCCGTGCCCGGGGTGGCCGGGATAACGTGCCGTTGTTCCGGCCCCCTGCAAGGCTGTGACCAGTAAAACTTCCGCCCTGCGCCGATTTACTTGGAAATCCGAGTAAAAACGCAGGTCAGGAGGGGTTTCACAGAAATGTGGAGCACTGGGTAACGTGCTGTTCGCAGGGCGCTCGCCGGGGCACCTGTCACGCCTGTTCCCGATCGGGCCGCACCCACCCTTGTGCGTCCGCCGGGCCGCAGGTGAGCCGCACTGGCTTCCGGCGAACCCGGGGGCCGGACCGACGGAGGAGCACACGTGACCGAGAGCACTGCCGCGCGCAAGCCGCGACGCAGCGCCGGAAGCAAGGCGGCCGGCACCACCGGCACCAAGGCGGCCGGGACCACCGGCAGCAAGGCCGGCACCGGCAAGCGCACGACTCGCACCACCAGCACCACCCGTACCGCTGCCGAGAAGGGCTCCGACACGGAGCTGGTGCAGCTGCTGACGCCCGAGGGCGAGCGCGTCGAGGACGCCGCCTACGCCGAGTACGCCTCGTACGTCGCCGACATCACCCCGGACGAGCTGCGCGGTCTGTACCGCGACATGGTGCTCACCCGGCGCTTCGACGCCGAGGCCACCGCCCTGCAGCGCCAGGGCGAGCTGGGCCTGTGGGCCTCCCTGCTGGGCCAGGAGGCCGCCCAGATCGGCTCCGGCCGGGCCACCCGCGAGGACGACTACGTCTTCCCGACCTACCGCGAGCACGGCGTCGCCTGGTGCCGCGGGGTGGACCCGACCAACCTGCTCGGCATGTTCCGCGGCGTGAACAACGGCGGCTGGGACCCCAACAGCAACAACTTCCACCTGTACACCATCGTCATCGGCTCGCAGGCGCTGCACGCCACGGGCTACGCCATGGGCGTGGCCAAGGACGGTGCCGACTCGGGCGTGATCGCGTACTTCGGCGACGGCGCCTCCAGCCAGGGCGACGTCAGCGAGGCGTTCAACTTCGCCGCCGTCTACAACGCGCCCGTGGTGTTCTTCTGCCAGAACAACCAGTGGGCGATCTCCGAGTCCAACGAGAAGCAGACCCGGGTGCCGCTCTACCAGCGCGCCCAGGGCTTCGGCTTCCCCGGCGTCCGCGTCGACGGCAACGACGTGCTGGCCTCCCTCGCGGTCACCCGCTGGGCCCTGGACCGCGCGCGGCGCGGTGAGGGTCCGGCGCTGATCGAGGCGTACACGTACCGCATGGGCGCCCACACCACCTCGGACGACCCCTCCCGCTACCGGCACGACGACGAGCGGGCCGCCTGGGAGGCGAAGGACCCGATCCTGCGCCTTCGCCGCTTCCTGGAGTCCGCAAACCACGCGGACGAGGGATTCTTCGCGGAACTGGAGGCCGAGAGCGAGACGTTGGGCAAACGAGTGCGCGAAGTGGTCCGTGCCATGCCGGACCCGGACCGTTTCGCCATCTTCGAGAACGTGTACGCGGACGGACACGCGCTCGTGGACGAGGAGCGGGCCCAGTTCGCCGCCTACCAGGCATCGTTCGCAGACGCAGAGGGGGTCTGACATGGCCAAGGAAAAGATGGCGCTGGCAAGGGCGATCAACGAGTCGCTGCGCCGCGCGCTGGAGTCGGACCCCAAGGTCCTGATCATGGGCGAGGACGTCGGCAAGCTCGGCGGTGTCTTCCGGGTCACCGACGGCCTGCACAAGGACTTCGGCGAGGACCGGGTCATCGACACCCCGCTGGCCGAGTCCGGCATCGTCGGCACCGCCATCGGCCTGGCCCTGCGCGGGTACCGCCCGGTGGTGGAGATCCAGTTCGACGGCTTCGTCTTCCCGGCCTACGACCAGATCGTCACCCAGCTGGCGAAGATGCACGCCCGCTCGCTCGGCAAGGTCAAGATGCCGGTCGTCATCCGCATCCCCTACGGCGGCGGCATCGGTGCGGTCGAGCACCACTCGGAGTCCCCCGAGGCGCTGTTCGCGCACG
The DNA here is from genome assembly GCF_003369795.1 of Streptomyces sp. CB09001. Taxonomy (NCBI): domain Bacteria; kingdom Bacillati; phylum Actinomycetota; class Actinomycetes; order Kitasatosporales; family Streptomycetaceae; genus Streptomyces; species Streptomyces sp. CB09001. Next base: position 3,470,441 of record NZ_CP026730.1, on the reverse strand, counting down.
TGGCGGGCCTGAAGGTGGTCAGCCCGTCCAACGCGGCGGACGCGTACTGGATGATGCAGCAGGCCATCCAGAGCGACGACCCGGTGATCTATTTCGAGCCCAAGCGCCGGTACTGGGACAAGGCGGAGGTCGACGCGGACGCCATCCCCGGCCCGCTGCACACCGCGCGCGTGGTGCGCGAGGGCACCGACCTGACGCTGGCCGCCTACGGCCCGATGGTGAAGCTCTGCCAGGAGGTCGCCGACGCGGCCGCCGAGGAGGGCCGCTCCCTGGAGGTCGTCGACCTGCGCTCGATCTCGCCGGTCGACTTCGACACGATCCAGGCGTCGGTGGAGAAGACCCGCCGCCTGGTCGTGGTCCACGAGGCGCCGGTGTTCCTGGGCTCGGGCGCGGAGATCGCCGCCCGGATCACGGAGCGCTGCTTCTACCACCTGGAGGCCCCGGTGCTGAGGGTCGGCGGCTACCACGCCCCGTACCCGCCGGCCCGCCTGGAGGAGGAGTACCTGCCCGACCTGGACCGGGTGCTGGATGCCGTCGACCGCTCGCTGGCGTACTGAGGAGGGGAGCGTGACGACGATGACGGACAGCTCCGTGCGTGAGTTCAAGATGCCCGACGTGGGTGAGGGGCTCACCGAGGCCGAAATCCTCAAGTGGTACGTCCAGCCCGGTGACACGGTCACCGACGGGCAGGTGGTGTGCGAGGTCGAGACGGCCAAGGCCGCCGTCGAACTGCCCATCCCCTACGACGGCGTGGTCCGCGAGCTGCACTTCCCCGAGGGCACCACGGTCGACGTGGGTACGTCGATCATCGCGGTGGCCGTCGGCGACGGCGCGGCGGCGGCCGCGGAGCCGGTGCAGGAGGCCGTGGCGGAGGAGCCCAGGCCGGAGGGCCGCCAGCCGGTCCTGGTCGGGTACGGGGTCTCCACCTCCTCGACCAAGCGCCGCCCCCGCAAGGGCGCGGAGGCCCCGGCCGCCGCGCAGGCGCCGTCGGCGGCGATCCAGGCCGAGCTGAACGGCCACGGAACGGCAGCACCCGCGGCACCGGCAGCCCCGGCCACCGGGGACCGTCCGCTGGCCAAGCCCCCGGTGCGCAAGCTCGCCAAGGACCTCGGCGTCGACCTGGCGACCGTGGTTCCGTCCGGCCCGGACGGCGTCATCACCCGCGAGGACGTGCACGCGGCGGTGTCGGCGCCCGAGCCGGCACAGACGGCCCCCCGGCCCGAGACCCCCGCCCCGTCCCCGTCGGCCCCGGCGTCGTACGACACGACGCGCGAGACCCGCATCCCGGTCAAGGGCGTGCGCAAGGCGACGGCGGCGGCGATGGTCGGCTCGGCGTTCACCGCGCCGCACGTCACCGAGTTCGTGACGGTCGACGTGACGCGCACGATGAAGCTGGTCGAGGAGCTGAAGCAGGACAAGGAGTACACGGGCCTGCGCGTGAACCCGCTCCTCCTGATCGCCAAGGCCCTGCTGGTCGCGATCAAGCGCAACCCGGACATCAACGCGTCCTGGGACGAGGCCGCCCAGGAGATCGTGGTCAAGCACTACGTCAACCTGGGCATCGCCGCCGCCACCCCGCGGGGTCTGATCGTCCCGAACATCAAGGACGCCCACGCCCGGACCCTGCCGCAGCTGGCGGGTTCGCTGGGCGAACTGGTGTCGACGGCCAGGGAGGGCAAGACCTCCCCGGCCGCCATGCAGGGCGGCACGGTGACCATCACCAACGTCGGCGTCTTCGGCGTCGACACCGGTACGCCGATCCTCAACCCGGGCGAGTCCGCGATCCTCGCCGTCGGTGCGATCAAGCTCCAGCCGTGGGTCCACAAGGGCAAGGTGAAGCCGCGTCAGGTGACGACGCTCGCCCTGAGCTTCGACCACCGTCTGGTCGACGGCGAGCTCGGTTCCAAGGTCCTCGCCGACGTGGCGGCGGTCCTGGAGCAGCCGAAGCGGTTGATCAGCTGGGCCTGAGAGCCGCGGACCGAGTAGGTTCGTGACGGGAGGGGCGCCGCAAGTTGGAGTTGCGACGCCCCTCCCGCTGTGTCGTACCGGGGTCAGACCTGGTGCAGCACGTACACCGGAGCCCCGTCCTCGGACCCGCCCCGTGAGCGGATGCAGGCGTGGGTGCGCAGCAGCCGCAGGCATGCGTTGACCCGCCGGACGGAGAGCCCCGTACGGGCGGCGATCGACTCCAGCGGCTCCCGCAGCTCACCCTTCTCGACGAGCACCGGCGCGATGGCCCGGGCGACCGTCCACACGTCCTCCGTCACGGACAACCGCTGCCGCCAGTCGGCCAGCACGGACTCCGTGGTCGGCATCGGGGCGAGATGCCCGCGGGGCACACCCTGGTGGAGGACGAGGGTGTCGAACCGGTCCGCGATGCGTTCCAGTGCCCGGACCATGGCCTGATGCACGGCGAGAGTGGCCTGCTGGGTGGCGAGGGTGGCCTGCTGCGTGGACAGCATCTCCCGCTGCAACGCGATCGACGTGCGTTGTCCCTCGGCCAGTTGCTCGTCCAGCTGCAGATTGTGCGCCTCCAGCCGGACGATCGCCTCGGCCACCTGGTCCGGCATGGCGTAGGCGACGGGGGCACCGGGCTCGGCGGGCTGCACCTCGGCCTCGTCCAGCGAGTAGGAACCCTCGCGCTGCACGGTCTCGATGACTTCGGCGACCCACTGCTTGAAGGGGGCGCAGGCCGGTTTGGTGCAGGCGTTGACGAGGAGGATGAGACCTTGCAGATCGATCAGTTGCAAGTCTCGGCGCCATGTCCTACCTGCGGGAACGCTGAGACTGTGACTTCCAGTCACAGTCTCGAGATTGTCTCGGTGCTCCTCCGGGACGTGATCGGTGAGTGCCTTTCGGGTCGTGGTGTATCCCAACTCCTTGCACACGTCCGCCGCCGGAAACCAGTGGCTTCCGTCCGGCATGGTCAGCCGTCGCACTCGGGCGCCGGTGGCCGCGTACACGAAGTCGCCGGCGTCGATCGCCTCGTGCCGCGCGCCGGAGTTCTGTCGTTTGCTGGGTTCGTTCATGTGAACCACCTCCGTCGCGGAACGTAGGGCGAAGCCAAGGGCATATGCCAGCCAGATCCGCAGATGTTCACGACTGCGAGCGAAGATGATCGAAAGTGCTGCGGCGGTCGCCAAGGGGCGTGTAACAGGCCCCGGGCCGCCGTGTTCAGCCCCGGGTCCGGTCCGTGCGCAGGGCGTTGAGCAGAGCCGCGCCGCGTTCGGCGTCGTCGACGCTCACCGCGAAGTCGCTCCGGCGGCCCCGCGGGCGTATGACCAGGCACTCGCCGGCGCGCAGCATCACCGTGGTGCCGAGGCCGCTGAGGCGGTAGCCCCAGCCGCCGACCTCGGCGGGACGGCGGACCTCCATCCGCGCCGTGTCGATGTCGGCGGGTGCCCAGCGGCGTCCGGGCCAGCCGAGGGGGCCGAAGGAGACCTCCAGGCCCCGCTCCGAGACGCGGGCCTGGACGGAGGAGAACATGGCGCAGGCGAGGGAACCGGCGCCGCAGCCGGCGAACAGCGCCCACAGGGTGCCCGGGGCGGCCAGGCCGCCGATCAGGGCGACGAGCGCGCCCGCGGCCACCAGGCCGGTTGCGGCCGCAAGCAGCTGGAGCCAGGGATTGGCGGTCCGGGAGAACCAGACCAGCCTCCGGCCCTTCGGGATGTCCAGCGTGGGAGCGTCGTCCCCGGACGTCGTGCCGTCGCCCGGGGCGTCGTTCCGCCGGGTGGCGAGCAGCCATCCGGCCACTCCCGCGAGTACGGCCGAGACGAGGATCGCGACGACCCAGCCGGTGGGCTGACGGGCTTCGTGCCAGTCCGCGCGGTCCAGGTTGGAGCGGATGACCGCGGCCTGCACGCCGGCGAGGACGACGCCCAGGGGGAGCAGGGTCACAGCGGTCCGGGGACGCGTCGGCGGGCCCGCCCGCATCAGCGGGACGGTGACCGCGGCCGCAGTGACCAGCCAGATCAGCGCGGGGACGAGGGAGGCCGCCCACAGGGGCATCGAGCCGTCGGGGGACGTGCCGTTCAGGCCCCAGTGGGTCGCCAGCCGGTCGGGCAGCCGGTCCCTCGCCAGGAGCGGCATCCCGGCGAGGACGACCGTGACCCCGGCCGTCCACAGTGCCGCCGTCGTACGCCTCGCGGTCGTCCTGCCCCTCATGGCATCCCCCTGATCATGTCGACGAGATCGGTCCTGCTGTAGCCCAGTCGGGCCGCCTCGGCGAGCAGTTCCCGCACCCGGATCTGCAGTTCGGAGTGGGGCCGGGCGCCCTCGGCCACCGTCACCCCCCGGCCCCGGCGGAACTCCAGCAGGCCCTCGTCCCGCAGGCCGCGCAGTGCGCGCAGCACGGTGTTGACGTTGACGTCCAGGGCCTCGGAGAGGTCGCGGGCCGAGGGAAGGCGGTCCCCCGGCGCGCACTCGCCCTCGGCGATGGCGCGCCGGACGGCGCCTGCCACCTGTTCGTGCAGGGGCCGGGTGTCGGTCTTGTCCAGACTCAGCAGCATGGTGCTAATGAAACTATCACCATCCACTTCATCCGTACAGCTCCGTACGGAGCCGTACATCCAGCTCTGTACGTACGGCTCCGTACGGCGAGATCCGTACAGCGAAAGGGCCCGTCGCCGGTGCGACGGGCCCTTCGTGGCTGTGCGGTGGTGCGCGGGTTACTTCGTGAAGGCGTAGTTCATGAGCTTCGTGGCGTCCTTGGCGCGCTGCGTGGACGACGAGGAGGCCAGCACCGTGCCGATGACGGTCTTGCCCTTCCGGGTCGCGGCGAAGACCAGGCAGTACTTGGCCTCCGGTCCGGACCCCGTCTTCACGCCGATCGCTCCGCTGTAACTGCCCAGCAGCGTGTTGGTGTTGGTCCAGGGCGCCATCGTGCGGGTGCCGCCCTTCTTGGTCTTCGTCTTCGCCGTGTACTTCTTGGTCTTGACGATGGTGCGGAAGGTGGAGTTCTTCATCGCGCTGCTCGCGATTTTCGTGAGGTCGCGCGGGGTGGAGTAGTTCTTGCCGTTGCCGATGCCGTCGAACGAATCGAAGTGCGTGTTCTTCAGGCCGAGGCTCTTGGCGGTCGCGTTCATCTTGCCGATGAACGACTTCACCCGCGCCGCCCGCGTCTTGCCCGAGCCGAACTTGTCGGCCAGCGCGTACGCGGCGTCGCAGCCGGAGGGCAGCATCAGCCCGTACAGCAGCTGGCGGACCGTCACCTTGTCGCCGACGATCAGGCGGGCGGACGAGGCGTTCTTCGACACGATGTAGTCGCTGTACGCCTTCTGGATCGTGACCTTGGCGTCCAGGTTCAGCTTCGGCTGGGAGAGCACGACCTTGGCGGTCATGATCTTGGTCGTGGAGCCGGTGGATCGCTTGGTGTCGGCGGCCTTGGTGTAGAGCGACCTGCCGGTCGCGTTGTTCATCACGAAGCCGCCCTTGGCGGCGATCGAGGGCGCGGCGGCGGCCCGCACGGGTGCCGCGAGGGCGCGCTCGGGTGCGGCGGCCTGGGCGGGTGCGGCGGCGAGGACGCCGGTGGCGAGGACGGCGGTGCCGGTCAGGGCGGCGGCCAAAGCCCTGCGCAGACGGACGGACTGGGTGGCGCCCGGAATGGCATTCATTGAGTTGATTACCCCGATTAAGGTGAAGTCGCCTGGAACGCGGCCGAGTTGTGGTCGGTGGTGCGGTGGCCGCGTCAGTGCGACAGCCGAAGAGGGCAAATGGTTGCGCGGTGGGGCGGAGTGAGGGCGAGGGTTCCCCCTGGAAGGCGAGCGGGGCGGGCCGGCGTCCGGATGCTGGACCGGATCCCTCTTGTGTCCCTGTTGTATCTATCCTGTCGGCATGACCACGGCAGTGAAGCAGCCCCCCGCGGCGGACCGCGTCTACACCCATGTCAAGCAGGGCGTCCTGGAGCGCCGGTACGAGGGCGGGACGCTGCTCACCGAGGGCGAGCTGGCCGAGGCCGTGGGCGTCTCCCGTACTCCGGTGCGCGAGGCGCTGCTGCGGCTGGAGGCCGAGGGGCTGATCCGGCTCTACCCCAAGAAGGGCGCCCTGGTCCTGCCCGTCTCCGCGCAGGAGATCGCCGACGTGGTGGAGACCCGGCTGCTGGTCGAGGAGCACGCGACCAGGAAGGCCGTACCCGCCCCGCCGGGGCTCCTCGAACGGCTGGAGGAGCTGCTCGCCCGGCAGCAGGAGCAGGCCGCCGCCGGTGACTTCGCCGCCGCCTCCGTCACCGACCGCTGCTTCCACGCCGAGATCGTCCGCAGTGGCGGCAACGAGATCCTCTCCCGCCTCTACGACCAGCTCCGCGACCGCCAGTTGCGCATGGGCGTCGCCGTGATGCACTCCCACCCCGACCGGATCGCCCACACCCTCGCCGAGCACGAGGAGATCCTCGGCGCGCTGCGCGCCGGGGACGCGGAGGCGGCCGTCGCCGTGGTGGGCCGGCACGTGGGCTGGTTCTCGCACCTGGCGCGGGGGGAGGTCCGATGAGTACGGCCACCTCGGCCGGCCGCGCCCTGCCCGGTGATCCGCCGGGGGGCCGGCGCGCGATCGCCGTGTGGGGCATCGGCGTCTCCGTCTACTTCGTCGCCGTCATCTTCCGCACGTCCCTCGGCGTCGCCGGTCTCGACGCCGCCGACCGCTTCCACGTGGGCGCCTCCGCGCTGTCCACCTTCTCCATCCTCCAGCTGCTGGTCTACGCGGGCATGCAGATACCCGTCGGCCTGCTGGTCGACCGGCTCGGCACCAAGAAGGTGCTGGGCCTGGGCGTGGTGCTCTTCACCGCCGGGCAGCTGGGCTTCGCCTTCTCCCCGTCGTACGGCATGGCGCTGGCCTCGCGGGCGCTGCTGGGCTGCGGGGACGCGATGACGTTCATCAGCGTGCTGCGGCTCGGCACCCGCTGGTTCCCGGCCCGGCGCGGGCCGATGGTCGCCCAGCTGGCCGGTCTCGTCGGCATGGCGGGCAACCTGGTCTCCACCCTCGTGCTGGCCCGGCTGCTGCACGGCATCGGCTGGACCGCGGCGTTCGCGGGCAGCGCGCTCGCGGGTGTCGTCGTCTTCGTCCTGCTGCTGCTCTTCCTCAGGGACCACCCCGAGGGCCAGGAGCCGGAGCCGCTGTCGCACCAGGGGGCCGCGTACGTACGGCGGCAGATCGCGATGTCCTGGCGGGAGCCGGGGACGCGGCTCGGGCTGTGGGTGCACTTCACCACCCAGTTCCCGGCGATGGTGTTCCTGCTGCTGTGGGGGATGCCGTTCCTGGTCGAGGCACAGGGGCTGTCCCGGGCCACGGCCGGTACGCTGCTCACCCTCGTCGTGCTGTCCAACATGGCGGTCGGCCTGGTCTACGGCCAGGTCATCGCCCGGCACCACGCGGCGCGGCTGCCGCTGGCGCTCGGCACGGTGGGGGCGACGGCGCTGCTCTGGGCGGCGACGCTGGCCTACCCGGCCGAGCACGCGCCGATGTGGCTGCTGGTGGTGCTGTGCACGGTGCTGGGGGCGTGCGGGCCGGCGTCGATGATCGGTTTCGACTTCGCGCGGCCGGCGAATCCGGCGGAGCGGCAGGGGACGGCGTCCGGGATCACGAACATGGGGGGCTTCGTGGCGTCGATGACCACCTTGTTCGCGGTGGGGGTGCTGCTGGACGCGACGGGGGACGACTACGGGGTCGCGTTCTCCTCGGTGTTCGTGCTGCAGGCGCTTGGTGTCACGCAGATTCTGCGGTTGCGGAAGCGGGCCGCGTCGCGGGAGCGCGAGCGGTTGGTTGCCAGTCGGGTGGAGACGGTGCACGTGCCCGTGTAGGCGGCCGGCGCGGGTGCCGGCCGGGCTGGGGGCTGCCGCCCCCAGACCTCCGCTTCGGCCTGAACGGCCTCGTCCTCAAACGCCGGACGGGCTGGAGATACTCCCCGGCGCTTACTGCGTCACCGTGAAGTTCCGCAGGATCGCCGCCGTCAGGTCCGGGTCGCCCTCTGCCTTGATGCGGTCCGCCGCCGCCTCCGGGGTCACCCGGCCGCAGGCCAGGCGGACGTACGTCTCCCAGTCGAGGGTGAGGGTGGCGGCCGGGCCGAGGGCCGGAGACGATTCGAGGGTGCCGCGGCCCTGGATGTCGACGCGGATGGTGCGCAGGAACTCGACCGGACCGTGCACGTCGAAGGCGACGGCCGAGCTGCGCGGCGCGTCCGCCCGCTCGGCGACGACGGCGGGCAGCTCGCCGAGCAGCACGTCCCGCGCGACGTGCGCGCCGGGGGAGTCGAGGTTGCCGGGGCGGCCGAGGGTGGTGCGCAGGTCCTGCTCGTGCGCCCACACGTCGAAGGCGTGCCGGCGCATCGCCTCCTCCAGGGTCAGCTCGGTGCCCAGCGGGCCGCGCACCTTCGTGCCGGGGTCCCGCGACTCGTTCCGCAGCTGACGGTTGCGCCGGATGATCATGTATTCCAGCTCGGACGTCATCTCCGGCGCCGTGTGGTGGCGGCGGACGTCGACCTGCATCTCCATGTAGCGCTGGTGGTCGTTGGTGACGTGGTAGAGGTCGCGCGGGAGGGTGTGGATGGGGCGGGGGTCGCCGAGCATCTCGGAGTCCAGGCCCAGCACGTGCGAGACGATGTCGCGCACCGACCAGGCCGGGCAGGGGGTCCGGCGGTTCCACTCTGCCTCCACAAGCGGCTGGACCAGCTCGGATATCGCCTCGATGGAGTGAGTCCAGGCGTCGGCGTAGGGCTGGAGGGTGGGATGCAGACTCACGGAACGGGACCCCTCGGCGGTCGGTACACGGGCGGTTGGCGGCAGCGGTGCCAGTGGCGGCGGCGGCAGTCGGCGGGCGTCTTGGGAGGCTAAGTTACGCTGCTGTGCGGCACCCCGGCAGTGCTTTCGTGTGACGATCGTAGGCCCGTGTGGACGGCTCGAATGCCAGGACGGTGGTAGTGTGCGCGCCTCTTTGATTCAAATCGCCGTGAACGAGGACGAATCGGTCGAAGCGCGTCGCGCGCGGGCGGCGGCTCTGGTAAGGGAGCAGGCGGGCGCCGACCTCGTCGTGCTGCCGGAGCTGTGGACCACGGGCGCGTTCGCCTTCGAGGAGTTCGACGCGGCGGCCGAGCCGCTGCGGGGACCGACGCACGAGGCGATGGCGAAGGCGGCGAGCGACGCCGGTGTGTGGCTGCACGCCGGGTCGGTCCCCGAACGCGGCCCGGACGGGCGGCTCTACAACACCTCTCTGGTCTTCTCCCCCTCCGGCGAGCCGGCCGCCTCCTACCGCAAGATCCACCGCTTCGGCTTCGACAAGGGCGAGGCCGTGCTGATGGGCGCGGGGCGGGAGCCGGTGACGGTCCGGCTGCCGGACACCACGCTCGGCGTGGCGACCTGCTACGACCTGCGCTTCCCCGAACTCTTCCGCTCCCTCGTCGACGCCGGTGCCGAGATCTTCGTCGTCCCGGCGGGCTGGCCGGAGCGCCGTCGGCCGCACTGGACGCTCCTGGCCCAGGCGCGGGCCGTGGAGAACCAGGCGTTCGTCCTCGCCTGCGGAACGGCCGGGACGCACGCCGGGGTTCCCCAGGCCGGTCACTCGATCGTGGTGGATCCCTGGGGCGAGGTGCTCGCGGAGGCCGGTGCGGACGAGGAGGTCCTCGCGGTGGAGTTCGACCCGGAGCGGGTGGCGCGGACCCGGGAGCAGTTCCCGGCCCTGAAGGACCGGGTGCTGGGTCTGGAGCCGCCGCGCGACTGAGCGCGGAGCGTGCGAAGCCGTGACACCACGTGTTTGACGTGGCGTCACGGTGCCCAGTATGTCGGTATGACACGGACGCGTACCGGTACCTCCGCCATTCGCCGGGTGCGGGTGGACCCCCTCGGCGCCCCTTTCGCGACGGCCTTCGAGCTTCCGACCGCGGGACTTCCCCCGCTGGCGCCCGAGGAATGGGTGCGCGCCAGCTTCGAGGACGTCCCGGTGATACTGCGTGAGCTGATCCGGACGGGGTGGGCGGGCGTGCTGGGGCTGCGGCTGGGGCCGCGCACCTCGCGACGGCACGTGGTGGGCTGGCGCGTACTGGAGACCGGGCCGGGCAGGATCGCCCTGGAGGCCCGCGCGCCGTCGCTGACCGTGCGCAACGTCGTGACCGTCGACGACGCACGGCTGCTCTGGGCGACGTACGCCTTCTACGAGCGCCGGGCCGGGCGGGTGCTGTGGGCCCTGGCGGCACCCGTGCACCACCTGGCCGTGCCGCTGCTCCTCGGCCGCGCGGTCCGCCGCACGGCGTGAGGAGCCGCCGGTCCGCCGCTCCTCAGTCCTCCTCCCGCTCCTTCTCCGCCAGGTGGATCACGCACACCGTCAGCGCGATCAGCAGCGCCGGGTCCGCGTCGTCCCGTACGACGTCCACGCCGTAGGTGTCCCGGAGGGTGAGCCACCGCCGGGAGGCGACGGCCAGCAGTTCGCCGTCGTACTCGATGGCGAACTCCCGGTCGAGGATCTTGCCGCTGACGTCCAGTTCGGTGCCGTCGGCCAAGGTGACCCGGTAGTGGTTGCGGAGCAGGGACAGGCGTTTGCGCCTGATGCGGGCCAGGGGCTCGCCGGCCCGTTCGATCACCATCGTGTCGCGCAGGGCGAACATCTTCTGGTGGATGTCGATGAGCACGTGCCCCTGGGTGTCCTTCAGCTCCCAGGTGTCCCGCAGCCGCATCGCCTTGCCGTCGACGAGGAAGACCTTGTTGCCCCTGTCGTCCTCGATCCAGTAGTCGTCACCGATGCCGAGGAGCCGGTCATACACGAGGAATCTCATGCTCTGACCGGTTCCCCCGCACCCGTCCCGAAACGCCGCCGGTAGGCCGACGGGCTGAGTCCCGTCTCGCGTCGCAGCCGTGCCCTGAGGTTCGCGGCGGTCCCCAGTCCGCTGCGGGCCGCCACCGCGTCCAGCCGCTCCTCCCCGCGCTCGATCAGCCGCCGCGCGAGGGTCACGCGCTCGGCGGTCAGCCAGGCGAGGGGCGTCGTCCCGAGCTGCGCCCGGAACCGCCGGTGCAGCGTGGCCGGGGACACCGCCGCGCGCGCCGCCAGGTCGGTCACCGTCAGCGGCTCACTCAGACGCTCCTGCGCCCACGCCAGCAGGGGTGCGAGTGACTCGTCCGGCACGTCCGGCACCGGCCGCTCCACGAACTGCCGCTGACCGCCGTCCCGGTGGGCGGCGAACACCAGACGCCGGGACACCGCGTTCGCGATCTCGGCGCCGTGGTCCCGGCGCCAGAGGTGTAGCCCGAGGTCCAGTGCCGCCGCGCTCCCCGCGGCGGTGAGAACGTCGCCGTCGTCCACGAACAGCACGTCCGGTTCGAGCAGCACACGGGGGTGCAGCCGGCGGAAGGATTCCGCCCACAGCCAGTGGGTCGCGGCCCGCCGCCCGTCCAGGAGACCGGCCTCGGCGAGTGCGAAGCTGCCGGTGCACAGGCTCACCACACGGGCGCCGCGGGCGTGTGTGCGCCGGATCGCCTCGAGCACGGCGGGGACGCGTGGTACCACGTTGTCCGGCCGGCCGGGCACGACGAGCGTGTCCGCGTCGTCCACGGCGTCCAGCCCCGGCACGTCGGTGAGCGTGAAGAACCCGTGATTCATGCGGATCCCGGGATTCGGAGCACACAACGTCACCTCGTACAGCGGTCCCGGCAGCCCCAGCTCGGGCCGCGGCAGCCCGAACAGCTCGGTGGCGCAGCCGACCTCGAACGGGTTCGTGCCCTCGTCGACGATCACCGCGACACGATGAGGGCGCGAGGGCTGAGAGGATCCTTGCGACATATGCGATTCCTAGCACTCGTCCGCGCCCCCGTCACCCCGGACGATGGTGCCATGACTCAGGAACCGATCTCCTTGGCCTCCGCCCTCGCCTCCTTCGCCGAGCAGTGGAGTCCTCGTATCGTCACCGCCGTGAACGACTACGACGTCCGTGTCGCGAAGGTCGAGGGCGAGCACCTCTGGCACGTGCACGACCACACCGACGAGTTCTTCCTCGTCCTCGACGGCGAACTGCACATCGGCCTGCGCGAGCCCGCCGGCGAGCGCGTCGTCGTCCTGCCGAAGGGCTCCGTCTTCACCGTCCCGCGCGGCACGGAACACAAGCCGTACGCGCCCGTTCCCACGGCCATCCTGCTGTTCGAACCGACCGGGACCCTCACCGTCGGCGACCGGCACGACGAGGTGCCGGGGCATGTGGACGAGACCAGCGGACACGCGCTGACCCCGGGCGCCGTCTGACGGACCCGCGAGGAGGCGGGGCGAAGCCGGGGGCGGCGCCGGTGGACTCTCCGGCGCTGTCAGGCACCGTAGCCGTTGTGGTAGCCGTCCTGCGTGTGGTGGGGCCGGTCCTCGACGACCGGGGTCGACGGCGGCATCACGACGCGGCGGCGCCGGGCGATGCTGCTGAACGTCGCGACACCGATCAGGCCGACGACCATGAAGATCACACCGACCAGGTCGAGGTTGACGCCCTGCATGTCCCAGTCGGTCGCGAACGTGAGGATGGCTCCCACGGCGATGAGGATGATGCACCCGCCGAGGCCCATGAGTGTTGCCTCCCTGTCAGATCCGGTCGGTTCCGGGAATCCGGTCGATCCGGTTCCGTGCGGGTACCCCCGGCTCCAACCCTCATGCCGTGGGGCGGTGTTGTGTCGTCCCCGCTACCAAGGTTCGCTGCTGCATCTTGCGGTCCCAGCGCAGTGGCATCCCGGGATTGCGGCACGGAGCGCCGCAGTGGCGTTCCGGCGGAGCCGGGCGGGTCAGGAGGGACTGGCCGGCACCGTCCACGACCGGGACCACAACGCCGCGGTCAGCGTCCAACAGGCCGCCGGACTGGCGGCACCAGCCTGCGGAGCGCCGGTGGGACCGGGAGCGGTCCCGGCACCGCGCGAAGAAACAGGAAGCCACGGATTCCCGACCGATGCCGTGCCGCGTAGGGGCACGGCAACAGGTCGAGAAGGCCGGAATGCCCGGGCTTCGGCCCGAGGGGCAGGTCAACGCCGGAGGAAGGCCATCAGCGCGTTCGCCAGCAGGTGCGGGTCGTCGGCGCCGCACAACTCCCGGGCGCTGTGCATCGACAGGATGGCCACGCCGATGTCGACGGTGCTGATGCCGTGCCGGGCGGCGGTGATGGGGCCGATGGTGGTGCCGCACGGCATGGAGTTGTTGGAGACGAAGGTCTGGAAGGGGATGTCCGCCTTCTCGCAGGCGGCGGCGAACACGGCGCGGCCCGAACCGTCGGTGGCGTACCGGTTGTTGACGTTGACCTTGAGGAGGGGGCCGCCGTTGACCCGTGGGTGGTGCGTCGGGTCGTGCCGTTCCGCGTAGTTGGGGTGGACGGCGTGCCCGGTGTCGGAGGACAGGCAGACGGTGCCGGCGAAGGCGCGCGCCCGGTCCTCGTAGGAGCCGCCGCGCGCGAACACGGAGCGCTCCAGCACGCCGCCGAGCAGCGGTCCGTCCGCGCCCGTGTCCGACTGGGAGCCGGTCTCCTCGTGGTCGAAGGCGGCCAGCACCGGGATGGAGGGGAGGTCGGCGCCGGAGGCCGCGACCGCGGCCAGGGCGGCCGTCCCGGCGTGCACGGACAGCAGGTTGTCCATCCGCGGGCCCGCCACCAGCTCCCGGTCGCGGCCCAGGTACGCCGGGGGCTCCACGGAGTGCGTCATCAGGTCCCAGCCGGTGACCTCGCCGCGGGCGAGCCCCGCCTCGTCCTCCATGAAGGCGATCAGGTCGCCGTCGCGCACGGTGTCGCCCAGGCCCCAGACGGGCTGGAGGTGGCGCTGTTTGTCCAGCTTGAGGCCCTCGGTGGAGACGTTGCGGTCCATGTGGATGGCGAGCTGCGGGACGCGGAGCAGCGGGCGGTCGACGTTGACCAGGCGGGTGGAGCCGTCGCGCAGCGAGAGGCGGCCGGCCAGGCCCAGGTCGCGGTCCAGCCAGGAGTTCATCAGCGGGCCGCCGTAGATCTCCACGGCGACCTGGCGCCAGCCGTGCGACCCGGTGTCCGGGCGGGGCTTGACCCGCAGGTTGGGGGAGTCGGTGTGGGCGCCGACGATGCGGAAGGGGGTGTGCGCCGCGGCGCCCTCCGGGACGTACCAGGCGACGATCGCGCCGCCGCGCAGCACGTACTTGCCGCCGCTCGTGGCCTCCCAGGCGTCGGTCTCCGCGACCTGGCGGAAACCGGCCTTCTCCAGCCGCGCGGCGGCGGACGCCACGGCGTGGTACGGGGTCGGGCTCGCCGACAGGAAGGTCATCAGGTCGTCGGTGTGGCCGCGGTCGAAGCGGGAGGGTGCGCTCATGGGGTTCACCTTAACGACGTGCGAGGGCCCGCCTCCCGTCTGGCGGGAGCGGGCCCTCGTGGGGGTGTGCGGAACGGACTCGGGCGGCCGGGCCGGTCCTAGAACGCCGCCTCGTCCAGCTCCATCAGGTCCAGCTCGACGCCCTGGGCGACCTTGCGGGCCAGGGTGAGGCCGGGCAGGACGTTCGCGGCGAAGAACTTCGCGGCGGCGATCTTGCCGGTGTAGAAGGCCTTGTCCTTGGCGGACGCGGTCGGCAGCTTCTCGGCGGCGATGGCGGCGCCCTTGAGGAGCAGGTAGCCGACGATCACGTCGCCGGAGGCCTGCAGCAGGCGGGTGGTGTTGAGCCCGACCTTGTAGATGTTCTTGACGTCCTGCTCGGTGGCCGCGAGGTCGGTGAGCATCAGGCCGACGATGGCCTCCAGCTCGACGGCGGCCTTGGCCAGGTGCTCGCGGGCGCCGGACAGCTCCTCGCCGCCGGTGGCGAGCGCCAGGAACTTCTTGATGTCCTCGGCGAGCGAGTTCAGCGCGGCGCCCTGGTTGCGGACGATCTTCCGGAAGAAGAAGTCCTGGCCCTGGATCGCCGTGGTGCCCTCGTACAGGGTGTCGATCTTGGCGTCGCGGATGTACTGCTCGATCGGGTACTCCTGGAGGAACCCGGAGCCGCCGAAGGTCTGCAGGGACTGCGCGAGCTGCTCGTAGGCCTTCTCCGAGCCGTAGCCCTTGACGATCGGCAGGAGCAGGTCGTTGAGGGCGTGCTCGGTGGCGGCGTCCTCGCCGTTCGCCTCCTTGACCTGGATCTCGTCCTGGACCGAGGCGGTGTACATCACGAGGGCGCGCATGCCCTCGGCGTAGGCCTTCTGCGTCATCAGGGAGCGGCGCACGTCCGGGTGGTGCGTGATGGTGACCTTGGGGGCCGCCTTGTCCATGAAGTTGGCCAGGTCCGGGCCCTGGACGCGCTCCTTGGCGTACTCCAGGGCGTTGAGGTAGCCCGTGGAGAGGGTGGAGATCGCCTTCGTGCCGACCATCATGCGGGCGAACTCGATGATGCGGAACATCTGGCGGATGCCGTCGTGCTTGTCGCCGATCAGCCAGCCCTTGGCGGGGTGGCGGTCGCCGAAGGTCATCTCGCAGGTGTTGGAGGCCTTCAGGCCCATCTTGTGCTCGACGTTGGTGGCGTAGACGCCGTTGCGCCCGCCCAGTTCGCCGGTCTCGAAGTCGAACTCGTACTTGGGGACGAGGAAGAGGGACAGGCCCTTGGTGCCGGGTCCGGCGCCCTCGGGGCGGGCGAGGACGTAGTGGAGGATGTTCTCCGACATGTCGTGCTCGCCGGACGTGATGAAGCGCTTGACGCCCTCGATGTGCCAGGAGCCGTCCTCCTGCTGCACGGCCTTGGTGCGGCCGGCGCCGACGTCCGAACCGGCGTCCGGCTCGGTGAGGACCATGGTGGAGCCCCACTGCTTCTCGACCGCGATCGAGGCGATGTGCTTCTGGACCTCGTTGCCCTCCTCGAAGAGGATGCCGGCGAACGCCGGGCCCGAGGAGTACATCCACACGGCCGGGTTGGCGCCGAGGATCAGCTCCGCGTACGCCCAGATCAGGGAGCGCGGCGAGGTGGTGCCGCCGATCTCCTCGGGGAGGCCGAGCCGCCAGTACTCGGAGTCCATGAAGGCCTGGTAGCTCTTCTTGAAGGAGGCCGGGACCGGCGCGGTGCTGGTCTCCGGGTCGAAGACCGGCGGGTTGCGGTCGGCGTCGGCGAAGGACTCGGCCAGCTCGTTCTCGGAGAGGCGGGTCAGCTCCTCGAGCACGCTCTTGGCGGTGTCGGTGTCCATCTCCGCGAACGGGCCCGTGCCGTAGACCTTGTCACGGCCGAGCACCTCGAAGAGGTTGAACTCGATGTCCCGGAGATTCGGCTTGTAGTGCCCCATGGCGACGCTCCCTTGAGAGATCGGCGAGGCACTCGCTCCTCGCATCCGTACACGTACCAACTAGTAGCTACGATGATGCTACCCGTCGGTAATAAGAAGCAACCCCGGGTCGCCCATCTGTGACTCGTTACTCGTTACTCTGGGCTGCATGTACGGCTACGACCAGACCGCGGGCCAACAGCAGCAGCAGTACGCCCCGCCCCCGCAGCAGCCGATGGGCGGCGGGTACGGGCAGCAGCCGCCGCTGTACCCCGAGCCGTCCCCGCCCTCGCTCGCGGACGCGGTGCGCGCCTTCACCACCGGCCAGATGTCCGCAGAGGACTTCCAGCAGATCTTCGCGACCTCGAAGGTCTACTGCCCGCGCGGCGACAACCCCGGCTTCCTCGCGCTGCACAACACCCAGCAGCCCGTGATCCCGATGTTCACCGGCCTGAAGGAGCTGCGCCGGTACGCGGGCAAGGAGTCGAAGTACTTCGTGATCACCGGGGCGGAGGTGATCGACCTGCTGCCGACCGGCTACGGCTTCGTCCTCGACATGGAGGGCGAGCACCGGATGGTGTTCGACGCCAAAGCCGTCGAACAGATGGTCGATTTTGCGATGCGCAGGATGTACGGCTGATCGACGCCTGGGAATCCGTGAGCCCGGAGGGAATGCCCTCCGGGCTCTCGTGGTTCCAGGTGGCAAGAAGTTCAATGCTCAACTAAAGTGGGGCGTACGCCGCCCGAGGAGGTCGACATGCCCGCCGTGACCGTCGAGAACCCGTTGACGCTGCCCCGCGTATCCGCGCCCGCCGACGCCGTCGCACGTCCCGTGCTGACCGTCACGACCGCGCCCAGCGGTTTCGAGGGCGAGGGCTTCCCGGTACGCCGCGCCTTCGCCGGGATCAACTACCGCCATCTCGACCCGTTCATCATGATGGACCAGATGGGTGAGGTGGAGTATGAGCCTGGGGAGCCGAAAGGGACCCCGTGGCACCCGCACCGCGGCTTCGAGACCGTCACCTACATCGTGGACGGGATCTTCGACCACCAGGACTCCAACGGTGGCGGCGGCACCATCACCAACGGCGACACCCAGTGGATGACGGCGGGCTCGGGCCTGCTGCACATCGAGGCGCCGCCGGAGCAGCTGGTCATGTCCGGTGGGCTGTTCCACGGGCTCCAGCTGTGGGTGAACCTGCCGGCCAAGGACAAGATGATGGCCCCCAGGTACCAGGACATCCGCAGCGGCTCCGTCCAGTTGCTCACCTCCCCCGACGGCGGCGCGCTGCTGCGCGTCATCGCGGGTGAGCTGGACGGGCACGACGGCCCCGGTATCACGCACACGCCGATCACGATGGTCCACGCCACGCTGGCGCCGGGCGCCGAGGTCACCCTGCCCTGGCGGGAGGACTTCAACGGCCTGGCGTACGTCATGGCCGGGCGCGGGTCCGTGGGCGTGGAGCGGCGTCCGGTGCACCTCGGGCAGACCGCCGTGTTCGGCGCCGGGGGCTCGCTGACCGTCCGCGCGGACGAGAAGCAGGACGCGCACACCCCGGACCTGGAGGTCGTGCTGCTCGGCGGCCGGCCGATCCGGGAGCCGATGGCCCACTACGGCCCCTTCGTGATGAACACCAAGGACGAGCTGATGCAGGCCTTCGAGGACTTCCAGAAGGGGCGCCTCGGCACCGTCCCGGCGGTGCACGGCATGTCGGGCGAGGGCCCCGGCGCCTGACAGCACGTCACCCGGGCGGGCCGTCCGCGCAGGACAGCCCGCCCGGTGCGTGATCGGGTGGAGGCGTGCAGCTGCTCCCCGGTCCGGTGCGCCGGTTCGCCGCCTGGTGCGCCGTCATCCTGCTCGCCAGCGGTGTCGTCTACGTCGCGATCCGGCTCTGCGTCGAGTTCCGCACCGCGGTGACCCCGGTGCTGCTCGCGCTGCTCGGCACCGCGCTGCTCAGGCCGCTGCACGCGCGGCTGGTGAAGGCCCATGTGCAGCGGTCGCTGGCCGCCGGGCTGACCTGTGCGGCCGTGCTGGCCGTGGTCGGCGGCGCCGTGTACATCGTGGTCTCCGCGCTGGTCGAGACCGGCGACCAGATCGTCACCTCGCTGCGGGACGCGGCCCGGGGGATCGCGGACCACTTCGGTGCGGCGGGCAGCTCGCTGGACGACGTGGCCTCCAACGCGCGTGAGCTGCTGGGCAAGTTCGGCGGTACGGCCGCCTCGGGCGTGGTGACCGGGATCAGCGTCGTCGGCGAGATGATGGCCATGGCCGTGCTCGCCCTGCTGCTCGTCTTCTTCTTCCTGCGCGACTCCGACCGCGCCGTCACCACGGTGCGCCCTCGCCCCGCGCGGCGCCGCCGACACGGTCGAGGCCATGGCCCGGCGGGCCTTCGAGGCCGTCGAGGGCTTCATGCGGGGGACGACCCTGATCGCCCTCATCGACGCGTTGTGCATCACCGTCGGGCTGCTAGTCCTGCGCGTCCCCGGCGCGGTCGGGCTCGGGGCGCTGGTCTTCGTCGGCGCCTACGTCCCCTATCTCGGCGCGTTTCTCTCCGGGGCCGTCGCCGTGCTGGTGGCGCTGGCCGACCGGGGGTTCGTGATCGCGCTGTGGGCCCTCGGCGTGGTGCTGGCCGTGCAGGTGCTGGAGGGGCACGTGCTCCAGCCGATGATCCAGAGCCGGACGGTGCAGATGCACCCGGCGGTCGTGCTGCTGGCGCTCACCGCGGGTGCGTCGGTGGCGGGCATCCTGGGGATGCTCCTCGCCGTGCCCCTGACCGCCGCGGCGTTCGGGATCGTGCACGAGCTCCAGGGCCGTTACGGGGCCGCCGGTTCCGGAGCCTCCGGGCCGGAGGCGGGACCGGCACCGTCGACCGGGGCCGCGGGCTCGTAGAGCTCGTACCAGATGCTCTTGCCCTCGCCGCGCGGGGCGACGCCCCACGCGTCCGCGAGCAGCTCGACCAGCATCAGCCCGCGTCCGGAGGACGCCATCTCGCCCGGCCTGCGCTTGTGCGGCAGGTCGTCGCCGTTGTCGGTGACCTCCACCCGGATCCACCGCTCGCCCGGCTCCCCGGCCACCTCGGCGACGAGCAGGGCGTCGGTGTCGGTGTGGACCAGGACGTTCGTCAGCATCTCGGAGAGCAGGAGTACCGCCGCGTCGCGCTGCTCCTCGTCCGGCCAGTCGTGGAGCAGGTCGCGCAGGTGCTGCCGGGCGGCGGCGATCCGGGCCGGCTCGGCCTGGGCGACCGTCAGCATCGTGCGGCGCACCGGCGCCCGGGTCGCGGTGGATTCGCCGCAGCCGCAGCCCGCGCCCTGCCGGCACAGCAGCAACAGCGCGATGTCGTCCTCCCGGCGGTCGGACAGCGGGCCGACGGTGTGGTGCGAGGAGGGGCCGTGCACGGCCTGGACCAGGGCGTCGGCCAGCTCCTCCAGACCGTCGGCGTGCTCCTCCAGGATCACGCGCAGGCGGTGCCAGCCGCTCTGCAGATCGTGGCCGCCGGTCTCGACCAGGCCGTCCGTGCACAGCATCAGGGTGTCCCCGGGTTCCAGGGCCAGCCGTGTCGTCGGGTAGTCGGTGTCCGGGTCGATGCCCAGCGGCAGCCCGCCCGCCGTGGCGAGGATCAGCGCCGTCCCGTCCGCCATCCGCACCACCGGGTCCAGGTGCCCCGCACGGGCGCTCTCCACGGTGCCGGTGGCGGGGTCGACCTCGGCGTAGTAGCAGGTCGCGAAGCGCAGGTCGCCGGGGTCGTCCTCGGCCGCGGCCAAGCCGTGGAAGAAGTGCGAGGCACGGGCGAGCACCGCGTCGGGACGGTGCCCCTCGGAGGCGTAGGCGCGCAGGGCGATGCGCAGCTGGCCCATCAGCCCGGCCGCCCGCACGTCGTGGCCCTGGACGTCGCCGATCACCAGGGCGAAGCGGCCCCCGGGCAGCGGGATCATGTCGTACCAGTCGCCGCCGACCTGGAGGCCGCCACCGGTGGGGACGTAGCGGGCGGCGATGTCCATGCCGGGGATCTCCGGGCCGAGCATGGGCAGCATCGAGCGTTGCAGCCCCTCGGTCAGCTCCCGCTGGTTCTCCGCGGCGCCGGCCCGGGACAGGGCCTGGGCGAGCATCCGCGCCACCGTGGTCAGCACCGATCGCTCGTCCGGCGTGAACGCGACCGGATAGGCGAAGGCGGCCATCCAGGCGCCCATCGTGCGGCCCGCCACGGTCAGCGGCAGATAGGCCCAGGAACGGCGGCCGAAGCGTTCGGCGAGCGACCACGTCATGGGATAGCGGGACCGGTACTGCTGCGGGGAGGAGAGGTAGACCGCGCGGCCGGTGCGGACCACCTCGGCGGCCGGATAGTCGGTCTCCAGGGACATGTCCACGAACGGGTTGGCCTCGTCGTCGGGCTGCCCGTGGTGCCCGATGACGGTGAGACGGTCCCCCGAGACCCCGAACACCGCGAGCCCGTCCGGAGAGAACCCCGGCATCGACAGCCCCGCCGCGACCCGCAGCACCTCCTCGGTGGACCGCGCCTCGGCCAGTGCCCGGCCCGCGTCCAGCAGGAAGGCCTCCCGCGAGCGGCGCCACTCGCCCGTGACCGCGCTGCGCCCCGCGGGGGTGCCCGGCCTTGGCTCGGCGACCTCCTGGAGGGTGCCGGTCAGCACGTACGCCTTGCGCTCGGGGTCGAAGGAGGGCTTGGAGCGGCTGCGTACGACCCGGACGACATGGCCGTGCTCATCCATGATCCGGATCCGGACCTCGGCGAGCGTGCCCTCGGCCACGGCCAGCTGGACCACCCCGGTGATCTCGTTCCAGTCCACCGGATGCAGCCGGGCCCGTACCTGCGCCTCGGTGAGGGTCGCCGGTCCGGCGGGCAGGCCGAGCAGACGGGCGGCCTCTCCGTCCACCGTGACCTCACCCGTGGCGGTGTCCCAGTGCCACAGTCCGGTCGCGAGGGCGGCAAGGACGTCCCCCACCTCGGGCAGGGGCTCACCAGTGCGCATTGCCCCACTTTAAGAAGAGGTCGTCGAACGCTGCCACCGCTCACCGGGGCGCCGGAGCGGGCCCCGAGCCGGTTCGGAGCGGGCCCCGAGGGGGTCCGGAGCGGGCTCATGGCGGGCTGGTGGCCGGGCAATCGGGAGGAAGGCAGCCGTGGCTGCCCGGTACGCTGGGGTTGTTTCACGTGAAACGCGAAACACCATCCCCGATCCGCGAAGGCTGGATGAACGACGATGCATCGGTACAGGTCCCACACCTGCGGCGAGCTCCGCTCCTCTGACGTCGGCACCGACGTCCGACTGAGTGGCTGGCTGCACAATCGGCGCGACCTGGGCGGCATCCTCTTCATCGATCTGCGCGATCACTACGGCATCACGCAGCTCGTCGCCCGTCCGGGCACCGAGGCGTACGAGGCGCTGGACAAGCTCACCAAGGAATCGACCGTTCGTGTCGACGGCCGGGTGGTCTCCCGAGGCGCCGAGAACATCAACCCCGACCTGCCCACCGGCGAGGTCGAGGTCGAGGTGGGCGAGGTCGAGCTGCTGGGCGCCGCCCAGCCGCTGCCCTTCACCATCAACACCGAGGACGGGGTCAACGAGGAGCGGCGGCTCGAGTACCGCTTCCTGGACCTGCGCCGCGAGCGCATGCACCGCAACATCATGCTGCGCACGTCGGTCATCTCCTCGATCCGCAGCAAGATGGTCGCGCTGGGCTTCAACGAGATGGCGACGCCCATCCTCACCGCCACCTCCCCCGAGGGCGCCCGCGACTTCGTCGTGCCCTCCCGCCTGCACGCGGGCCGCTTCTACGCCCTCCCGCAGGCGCCCCAGCAGTTCAAGCAGCTGCTGATGATCTCGGGCTTCGACCGGTACTTCCAGATCGCGCCCTGCTTCCGCGACGAGGACGCCCGCGCCGACCGTTCGCCGGGCGAGTTCTACCAGCTCGACGTCGAGATGAGCTTCGTCGAGCAGGAGGACGTCTTCCGCCCGATCGAGCAGCTCATGACCGAGCTGTTCGAGGAGTTCGGCAACGGCCGCCACGTGACCTCGCCGTTCCCGCGGATCCCGTTCCGCGAGGCGATGCTGAAGTACGGCTCCGACAAGCCCGACCTGCGCGCCCAGCTGGAGCTGGTCGACATCACCGACGTCTTCGAGGGCTCGGAGTTCAAGGCCTTCGCCGGCAAGCACGTGCGCGCCCTGCCCGTCCCGGACGTCTCGGGCCAGCCCCGCAAGTTCTTCGACCAGCTCGGCGACTACGCCGTCTCGCAGGGCGCCAAGGGCCTGGCCTGGGTCCGCGTCGCCGAGGACGGCAAGCTGTCCGGCCCGATCGCGAAGTTCCTCACCGAGGAGAACGTCGCGGAGCTGACCAAGCGGCTCTCGCTGGCCCCCGGCCACGCGGTGTTCTTCGGCGCGGGCGAGTTCGACGAGGTCTCCAAGATCATGGGTGCGGTGCGGGTCGAGGCCGCCAAGCGCGCCGGCCACTTCGAGGAGAACGTCTTCCGTTTCTGCTGGATCGTCGACTTCCCGATGTACGAGAAGGACGAGGAGACGGGGAAGATCGACTTCTCCCACAACCCCTTCTCGATGCCGCAGGGCGGCATGGACGCCCTGGAGAACCAGGACCCGCTGGACATCCTCGCCTGGCAGTACGACATCGTCTGCAACGGCGTCGAGCTGTCCTCCGGCGCCATCCGGAACCACGAGCCGGAGATCATGCTCAAGGCCTTCGAGATCGCGGGCTACGACGCCGAGACCGTCGAGCGCGAGTTCGCCGGCATGCTCCGCGCCT
Source organism: Streptomyces sp. CB09001 (assembly GCF_003369795.1). Lineage (NCBI taxonomy): Bacteria > Bacillati > Actinomycetota > Actinomycetes > Kitasatosporales > Streptomycetaceae > Streptomyces > Streptomyces sp. CB09001. Next base: position 3,447,507 of record NZ_CP026730.1, on the reverse strand, counting down.
TCCGCTTCGGCGCCCCGCCGCACGGCGGCATCGCCCCCGGCGTCGACCGCATCGTCATGCTGCTGGCCGACGAGCCCAACATCCGCGAGACCATCGCCTTCCCGCTCAACGGCAACGCCCAGGACCTGATGATGGGCGCCCCGACCGAGCTGGACGAGACCCGGCTGAGGGAACTGCACCTGACGGTGCGCAAGCCGCAGCCGAAGTAGTCCGCGGCCCCAGCCCCGCAGCGACCGTCGTTCCCGATCCGCCGGTCATGATCCGCCGTTCCTGAACCACGAAGGAGAAGTGCTGTGCCCCTGGTGTCCGTCGTGATGCCCGTGTACAACTCGGCGGCCACCCTCGGCGCGGCCGTCCGGTCGGTGCTCACGCAGACCCACGGCGATCTGGAGCTGCTGGTCACCGACGACCAGTCCTCCGACGGCTCCATGGACCTGCTGCGCGAGTTCGCCGCCCAGGACGAGCGCGTCCTGCCCCGCTCTTCGCCGGAGCGGGGCGGTGCGGGCCGGGCCCGCAACCTCGCCATCGAGCGGGCCCGCGGGGACTACGTCGCCTTCCTCGACTCGGACGACATGTGGCTGCCGGAGAAGACCGAGAAGCAGCTCGCCTTCGCCGCGGAGGGCACCGCGCCCCTGACGTTCACCTCGTACTTCAAGATGGACGCCGACCACCCCGGCGAGAGCACCGACTGGGTCCCGAACGGCCGGGTGATCCGTGCGCGGGAACACGTGGACTACCGCGCGATGCTGGTCCAGGACCACATCGGTGCTCTCACCGCCATGTACGACCGCAACGTCCTGGGCACGAGGCTGATGCCGGAGATGCGCAAGCGCCAGGACTACGCCCTGTGGCTGTCGATCATGCGGGACGGCGCCGACGCCCGGGGACTGGCCGAGCCGCTCGCGGTGTACAGGGCCCATCAGGCGGGATCGCTGTCCTCCAACAAGCTCTCGCTCGTGGAGTACAACTGGGCCCTGTACCGCGAACACGAACATCTGTCGGTCCCGCGGGCGACGCGGGCACTGGCCGGCGCCGTGTGGCAGTCGCTGCGCAACTCGCGCATCTAGCGTGCACGGGACCGGGGAACGGGCGGCAGCGACCTAGCGGGCCACGAACTGGGTCAGGATCGCCTGGACCTCGTAGATGTCGACGCCCTTGGTGAAGGTCTTCTGGACCGGGGTCTGGGAGCCGGAGAGCCAGATCTTCAGTTCGGCGTCGAGGTCGAAGTGGCCGGCGGTCTCGACCGCGAAGTGCGTGATGCTGCGGTACGGGATCGAGTGGTACTCGGTCTTCTTGCCGGTGATGCCCTGCTTGTCGATCAGGACCAGCCGCCGGTCGGTGAACAGGATGGTGTCGCGGATCAGCAGGTAGGCCGCGTGGACCTGCTCGCCGTGGCCGAGCAGACGCGCGTACTCCTGCTGCGCCTGGGCCGGGTCGATGCTGTGCGCGTTGCCGAACAGTGCCATGGATGTCCCCCACGTGAGCTGGCTGTTCGTACGATCTTCGCAAACGTGGAGGGCCCAGGAGAAGCTTCCGCCTCTCCCGGGCCCCTGCTGTAGCGAGCGCGTTACGCCGTCGGCTTCTCCTCGAGACGCGGGAAGAGCACCGCGCCCTTGGTGACCGTCGCGCCGGACGGCAGCCGGCCCCAGTCCGCCGCGTCCTGGACCTTCTGGTCCGCGAGGCCGCCGAGGGACGGCTCGGCGCCGAGGGAGTCCCAGAGCTTCTGGGAGGTGTCCGGCATGATCGGGTTCAGCAGGACGGCCACGGCGCGGAGCGCCTCCGCGGCCGTGTAGAGGATCGTGGCCAGGCGGGCCTTGCCCTCCGGGGACTCGTCCTTCGCGACCTTCCAGGGCTCCTGTTCGGTGATGTAGCCGTTGACCTGCTTGACGAAGTCGAACACCGCCAGGATGCCGCCCTGGAAGTCCAGCTCCTCGCCGATCTTCCGGTCCGCCTCCGCGACCGCCTTGGCCAGACCGTCGTGGATCGCCTGCTCCGCGTCGCCGTCGGCCGTCGCGGCCGGCAGCTCGCCGCCGAAGTACTTGTTGACCATGGCCGCCACGCGGGACGCCAGGTTGCCGTAGTCGTTGGCCAGCTCGCTGGTGTAGCGGGCGGAGAAGTCCTCCCAGGAGAACGAGCCGTCCTGGCCGAAGGCGATCGCGCGCAGGAAGTACCAGCGGTACGCGTCCACACCGAAGTGCGTGGTGAGGTCCTGCGGCTTGATGCCGGTCAGATTGGACTTCGACATCTTCTCGCCGCCGACCATCAGCCAGCCGTTCGCGGCGATCTTCCCGGGCAGGGGCAGGCCCTGCGCCATCAGCATCGCCGGCCAGATGATCGCGTGGAAGCGGAGGATGTCCTTGCCGACCAGGTGCACGTCGGCGGGGAACGTCGACTCGAACTTCTCCGGGTTCTCGTTGTAGCCGACCGCCGTGGCGTAGTTCAGGAGGGCGTCGACCCACACGTAGATGACGTGCTTGTCGTCCCAGGGGACCGGGACGCCCCAGTCGAAGGTCGAGCGGGAGATGGAGAGGTCCTGGAGGCCCTGGCGGACGAAATTCACGACCTCGTTGCGCGCGGACTCGGGCTGGATGAAGCCCGGGTTGGCCTCGTAGTGGGCGAGCAGCTTCTCGCTGTACTCGCTGAGCTTGAAGAAGTAGTTCTCCTCGCTGAGGATCTCCACCGGCTTCTTGTGGATCGGGCACAGCTTCTGGCCCGCGTACTCGCCCTCGCCGTCGAGCAGCTCGCCGGGGAGCTTGTACTCCTCGCAGCCCACGCAGTACGGGCCCTCGTAGCCGCCCTTGTAGATCTCGCCCTTGTCGTACAGGTCCTGCACGAACTCCTGGACGCGGTCGGTGTGGCGCTTCTGCGTGGTGCGGATGAAGTCGTCGTTCGCGATCTCCAGGTGCTCCCACAGGGGCTTCCAGGACTCCGTGACGAGCTTGTCGGCCCAGGCCTGCGGGGTGACCCCGTTCGCCTCGGCCGTACGCATGATCTTCTGACCGTGCTCGTCCGTGCCGGTGAGGTACCACACCTTCTCGCCGCGCTGGCGGTGCCAGCGGGTGAGCACGTCGCCTGCGACGGTCGTATAGGCGTGGCCCAGGTGAGGAGCGTCGTTGACGTAGTAGATGGGGGTCGAGACGTAGTACGCCTTCGCCCCCTGCTTCTCGGTTCCAGTGGCCGCCATGGTCGAAATCCTACTGGGCCCGCGGAGATCGACTCACACGCGTTTCGGGGGGTGGACGGAGGGCTTCCCCTTCGTCCACCCCCCGAAAGCGCCGATCGTGCGGCTGTGGTGACCGGCTACGGGCGCCAGGTGGCCAGTACGCCCTCGTACAGCTCCTTGTCGGTGAGCTCCTTCGGGGTCTCGCCGGCCAGGAAGTGGGAGGCGTTGCCCGTCTTGAGCTTGCGGAGGTAGTCGAAGGCCTTGTTCTCCGGGTCGCCGAAGGCGACGAAGGAGAAGTGGACGTGCGGGTGGTTCGCGGCGGCGTCCGTGAGGGCCTGGGTGGCGGGGGTCTTGGCGTCGGGGGCGCCGTCGGTCTGGAAGACCACGAGGGCGGGGGTGCCGGGCGCTTCCTTCTCGTGGTGGGCGAGGACGGCCTCGACGGCGGCGTGGTAGCTGGTGCGGCCCATGCGGCCGAGCGCCGCGTGCAGCTCGTCGATCTTGTTCTCGTGGTCGGTGAGGGTCAGGTCGCCGGTGCCGTCCACTTCCGTGGAGAAGAACGTGACGTGGACCGTGGCCTCGGGGTCGAGGTGTGCCGCGAGGGCGAGGGCCTGCTCGGCGAGGGCCTGGGCGGAGCCGTCCTTGTAGTACGGGCGCATGGAGGCGGAGCGGTCGAGGACCAGGTGCACCTTGGCGCGGGCGCCGGTGAGGTCGTGCTTCTTGAGGGCGGTGCCGGCTGCCTTGTAGGCGGTGGTGAGGCCGGGGGCGCGGGAGCGGAGGCGCGCCGCGGGGGTTGCGGGTTTTGACGCCTCGGCTGCGCCTTCGGCGTCCGTGTTCCCACGGGGTGCCTCCGGCGGGGTGGCGGACTGTGACGCCTCGGCTGCGCCTTCGGCGTCCGTGTTCCCACCCGCACCACCCGTGCTGCCTTCGTTGTCGGGTGCGGGTGGCCCCTGTGGGGCTTCCTCGCCGTCGGCGGCTGCGGGTTCGGGGGTGGCCTCCGCCTCGGGCTGCGCCTTCGCCTCCGGCTTGGCTTCCGCTTCCGCCTCGGCTTCCGCCTCGGCTTCGGCCTTCGCCTCTGCCTTCGCCTCGGGCTCGGGCTTCGCCTCCGGGCTGGTTTCCGGCTCCGGGTTTGCCTCGGGGGCGACCTCGGGCTCGGGGTTCGTGGGTGGGGTCGACGGGGTGGGCTTGGGGACGGTGATGTTGGCGAAGGCGGCCTTGACGAGGTCGTGCTCGTCGGGGGTGGATTCCGAGCGGGGCTCGGGGATCTGGGAGGACTCCGGCTCGGTCGAGGTGGTCTCGGCCGGCTCCGGGGGTGCGGTGGGCTGGGACGGGAGCTTCGGCTCCGGTGCGGTGACCGGCGGTGCCGTCTCCTGCGTCGCACCCTCCGCCTGTGCGGTCCGTTCCTTGCGTGAGCGGCCGAACGCGTTCCGCAGGAGAGTGAGAATGCCCATGTGCGCAACCCTTCGAGTGAGTTGGTGCCGTCAATCCCTGGCCAGGACGGACACGTAAGGTTAGCGGTCCCGGCTTGTGATCTTGTGCAGGGTCTGACATGCGGGCGGCGAGGCGTCAAGGCAGGATCCGGTCGTCGCCGCAATTCCCCCAAGGATTCCGCGGGTTCACCCGGCGTTCACCGCGACGCCCGGTCCCGGCACGTATGCGCGCCTACGGTCGCGCTGACACCAGGGCATACAGGGATTCTCAAGGGGAGAACACAGTGCGCAAGCTCCTGCCGTTGATCGGGACGCCGTCCGGTTCGCATCCTGGCGGCCGGTCCGCGATGACCTGCCGTTTCCGGTGCGGCGACGCCTGCTTCCACGAGGTGCCGAACACCAGCTCCAACGAGTACGTCGGCGATGTCATCGCGGGTGCGCTCAGCCGCCGTTCCATGATGCGGGCCGCCGCCGTCGTGACCGTCGCCGCGGCGGGCGCCGGGGCCGTCGGCGTGGTGGGGGCGCCGTCGGCGCAGGCCGCGCCCGCGGCCGGAAAGGGGCACGGGAGGCCCTCCAAGGCGTCCGGTGCGCGGGGGCTGCGGTTCACGCCCGTCGCACCCAACACCGACGACGCCGTGACCGTTCCGGAGGGGTACCGGCAGGAGGTCGTCATTCGTTGGGGTGAACCCATTCTGCGCGGGGCGCCCGCCTTCGACCCGGAGAAGCAGAGCGCCAGGGCGCAGGCCGGGCAGTTCGGGTACAACAACGACTTCCTCGCGCTGCTGCCGCTGCGGGGCGAGCACGACCGCCAGCTCCTCGTCGCGAACCACGAGTACACCGACGAGGTGCTCATGTTCCGCGGCTACGACCCCGAGAACCCGACCCGCGAGCAGGTCGAGATCGCCTGGGCCGCGCACGGGCTGTCCGTCGTCGCCGTGGAGGAGGAGCGGAGGAGTGGGCGGCTGACGTCTGTTGCGCGGCATCGGCTGAACCGGCGGGTCACCGCCACCAGCGAGTTCCGGCTGACCGGCCCGGCCGCCGGGTCCGACCTGGTGAAGACCTCCGCCGACCGCACCGGCCGCAAGGTGCTCGGCACCCTCAACAACTGCTCCGGCGGCACCACCCCGTGGGGCACCACGCTGCACGGCGAGGAGAACTTCAACCAGTACTTCGCCAACGCCTCCAGCGCCACCGACAAGCGGTACGGGATCGGGACCGGCGCCACCGAGCGCAAGTGGGAGCGGTTCGACAAGCGGTTCGACGTCGCCCGGGAGCCGAACGAGGTGCACCGGTTCGGGTACGTCGTGGAGCTGGATCCGTACGATCCGGAGTCGACGCCGCGCAAGCACACCGCGCTGGGCCGGTTCAAGCACGAGGCCGCGACCGTGCGGCTGACGCACGACGGGCGGCCGGTCGTCTACACCGGCGACGACGAGCGGTTCGACTACTTCTACAAGTTCGTCGGCAGCAAGCGGATGCGGCACGGCGACTCCCGCTGGGCGCGCGAGCACAACCTCTCGCTGCTCGACGAGGGGACGCTGTACGTCGCCAAGCTCAGCGGCGACTCCCCCGCCATCGAGATCGACGGGACGGGGACGCTGCCGCGCGACGGCGAGTTCGACGGCGGCGGCGAGTGGATTCCGCTGGTGACCGCCACCGAGGACGGTGCCGTCTCGCACGTCGAGGGGATGAGCGCCGAGGAGGTGTGCGTCTTCACGCGGCTCGCCGGGGACAAGGTCGGCGCGACCAAGATGGACCGGCCCGAGGACATCGAGCCCTCGCCGGCGACCGGCAAGGTGTACGTCGCCCTCACCAACAACTCCAACCGGGGCAAGGCCGGTTACGCGGGCCCGGACGAGGCCAACCCGCGCAACTCCAACAAGCACGGCCACGTCCTGGAGCTGACCGAGCGCTGGAACCGGGCCGACGCCACCCGCTTCGGGTGGTCGCTGTTCCTGGTCGCCGGTGACCCGGAGGACCCGGCGACCTACTTCGCGGGCTTCCCCAAGGACCGGGTCAGCCCGATCTCCTGCCCCGACAACGTCGCCTTCGACGACCACGGCAACCTGTGGATCTCCACCGACGGCAACGCGCTCGGCACCCACGACGGGCTCTTCGGCGTGGCGACCAGGGGCGACCGGCGCGGTGAGCTGAAGCAGTTCCTGACCGTGCCGACCGGTGCGGAGACCTGCGGCCCGCTCGTCCAGGACCGGCGGGTGCTGGTCGCCGTGCAGCACCCGGGCGAGGTCGACGGCGCCTCCGTGGAGCAGCCGGCCAGCTCCTGGCCCGACGGGCCCGGGAAGATCGTGCGCCCGGCGGTCGTGGCGGTGTGGCGCGCGGACGGCCGCGACATCGGCGTCTGAGCCGGCCGGGAGGCGAAGGGGCGCGGTCAGCCGGCCGCCGCGTGCAGGGTCAGGTCGACGACCAGTGCGCGGTGGTCGGTGCCGGCCAGGTCCAGGAACCGGGCGTCGCGTGCGGCGAAGTCCCCGGAGACCAGGACGTGGTCGATCTGCGTGCCGAACACGGGGAGGGTCCTCGCGGGCCAGCTGGGCGTGCGGTCCTCGCCCGCGAGCCGGGCCGCGTCGCGCAGCCCCGTGTCCAGGATGCGGCGGAAGGCGGCGTGGTCCTGGGAGGCGTTGAAGTCGCCGGCCAGGACGGTGGGCGTCCCGCGGTCCCCGGCGGCGGCGTCGCGCAGGGCGTCCAGCTCCTCGCGCCACAGGTCCACCCGGTCCGCCAGCGGCGGCATCGGGTGGGCGAGCCGGAGCCGTACGGCGTGGCCGCGTACGTCGGCGACGGCGGCGGGCATGCCCATGGTGCCGGGGACGGCGGGGGCGGCCCTCAGCGGGAAGGCGCTCAGGATCACGGAGCCCTTGGAGCCGTCGCCCTCGACGGCCCGCCGGTGCGGATAGCGGGCGGCCAGGTCGCGCCGCAGCGCCGCGTCACACGTGCGCTCGCACTCCTGTACGAAGACGAGGTCGGGCTTCTCGCGGCGCACGGCGGCGATCAGCGCGTCGGTGCCCTGCCCGAACTCCACGTTGGAGGTCAGCACCCGGATGTCGGCGACGGGCGGTCCGGTGGGTTCCACGCTCTTGCCGTACGGCTCGATGAACCACGCGAGGAGCCCGAGCAGCGCGACGCCCCACACCGCGCCGGTCCACCACCGGGCGAGCAGCGTCAGCAGCAGCCCGGCGCCGGTCGGCACCAGCAGCCAGGGCAGGAAGGCGAGGAGCTGCGGTACGGGGGTGACGCCGTCGCTGTCGGCGGCCCGGCAGCCGACGACCACGCTCACCCCGGCGAACAGCAGCCCCGCGCACCAGGCCCCGAGGCGCCGTCCGGTGCGGCGGGGGGCCCGCCCGTCGTCGGCGTCCGGCGACGTGCCGGTCGCCGTGTCGGTCTCGGTGTCCAAGTCCCGGCCCTTCGCTCGCGGTGCGATGCCCGAATCTACGCCCGGGCGTGGAACTCCCGGACGACCTCGATGCGGCCCACGATGTGCCGGTTGAACTCCGCCAGCTCCTCCGCCGGGACCCACAGCTCCAGGATGGTCTCGCCGCCTGCCCGGCGTACGGGGTAACGGGCCAGGAAGGCGGTGTCGGCCTCGAAGCGGGTCACGTAGCCCGAGCCGGAGGCGGGGACGTTCCAGTCGCGGGCGATGCGGACGGCGTAGTCCTCATTGAGGACCGGGTAGAAGATCGGCTGCTCGGGCAGGCGCGGGGGCCAGGCCGTCCAGCCGGAGGCCTCGACGAGCGCCAGCTCCTCGGGGCCGGTGGGCCGCCACAGGGTCGTCGTGCCGCTCTTGGTCCGCTGCTCGGTCATGGGCGGCGACGTTAGCCGCCCGGGCGCGGTCCCCGCCAAGCGGTTTCAGAGCCGGGTGCGCGTCGGCCGGGTCGGGCCGGGCTCGGCGGTGGGCTCCGAGGCGGGCTCCGCGGTGGACCGGCGGCGCGGCGGACGCCCGTACCGGCCGGTGAGCCACGAGGCCAGGGCGACCGTGAGGCCGAGGGCGACGAGGAGCCAGGAGGCGGTGCGCAGCGTTTCGGTGAGGGCGTCGTACACGGCGCCCGCGGCGGGGCCGTCCACCGGGCCGGGGAGTTCGCCGACGGTGAGCCGGCGGCCGACCAGGACGGCGAGGGCGAGCAGGGCGCCGCCGAGTGCGGTGCCGATCCCGGCGGCCGTGAGGGCGCGGCGGCGGCAGGCGGCGACGGCGATCGCGGCGACCGCGAAGACGACGGCCGCCAGCGGCAGCCAGAAGGCGGCGACGTCGAGCACGTGGTAGCCCTTCCTGAGCCGGTCCGCCTCGTGGGCCGGGAGCACGGTGACCGCGAGGTGGCGGACCGGGATGCGCCGGGCGAAGGGCACGTGGTCCGCGGCGAGCCGGTCCCGCACGCGTTCGGTGACCGGGGCCAGGTCGACGGTGACCGCGCGTCCGGCGGCGCCGTCGTCCCGCAGGGCGCGCAGGACGGCGGTGTGGACGGTGCGGTTGGCCGCGTTCCAGCCCTCGTGGAAGGCCTCGGTGCGGGTGAACGACCGGGCCGCGTCCCGCACGAAGAGCCGCACGCTGCCGTTCACGGGGCCTGCCGCGACCTCGTCGACGAGCCCCGCGAACCCGGCGCCCAGCGTGTCGGCGGCGGCGTCCCGCACGGCCGGGTCGTCGGCGAGCGGGGCCATGGACGCGACGTAGCGGCCCGTGTCGGCCGGCCCGTGCATCGCCCAGGCCGCCAGCGTGGCGCACGGGGCGAGCAGGCCGGCGAGGACGAGCAGGGCGGCCGACAGGGCGTTCCGGAGGCGGGGGGACACGCTCCCAGGCAAACCCCCGCGCCCCCGCCGGGCGACCGGCGTGACTGCATATGGCCCCCGGGGACGAGCCGGTCAGGTGGTGCGGGTGAGGGTGCGGGCGCGGTGCCTGGCCGCCCTGGCCTCCTCGGCGTCCTCGTGGGTGGCGTAGAGGTAGTACAGCCCGGCCGTGACCGCTCCCGCGAGCAGCAGGGAGGCGAGGACGCAGGTGAACATGGCCACGCCGCTGCCCGAGTACAGGAACCCCAGGGCGCTGCCCGTGAACGCCCCCCACAGCACCGCGTGACCCTCGCGCGGCAGCCGGTCGGCCACGGCGCGGACCACGTACCAGAGGATGGCGAAGGCGAGCACCGTCATGAAGCCGAACAGCAGGTTCCAGCCGGTGATGGGGCCGCCGTGGCGGCGGACGGACGCCGCCCAGTAACCGTAGACCAGGCCGATCGCCAGCGGCATCGCCCACCTCGCCAGCAGGTGGGTCCGCGCGCCGAAGACGTCGGGCGTCCGGCGCCCGGACGTGTCGCTTCCCGTACCGGTGCCGCCGCCGCGGGCGGCGGTGGACGTTCCGCGTGTGGGTACCGCGTGAGCCATGAGAGCACTCCTCTCGCCTCGCCCCGTCTGCCCCCGTCTACCAGCGCACACCTGGGTCCGCCGACTGGCAAGTCAGGATGCGGGCCGGTCGGGATGCGGGCCGGCCGGTCGCGTGTTTCGCTGGGGCCCGTGAGGGGTCGTGTCCGCAGGCCGGTGCGCGCCCGGTGGCGGCCGCTCGGCCGGCTCGTGCACGCCGCCGGCGGGGGCGACGCCGTGTCCCGGCACGAGCTGCTCAGCGTGCGCGGCCGCACGGTGGCCTGGGTGTTCCCCCTGCTGCTGCTCGTCGGCATCACCGCGGGCGACGTCACCACCGGCGCGTTCGAGATCATCTCCTGGACCGTGCTGGTGCCGGGTGTCGCCGCCGCGATCTGCGGGGTGCGGGGAACGGCCGCCTTCGCCGTGCTCGCGGTCCTCGTCTACGTCTGCGCCGACACCGTGTGGCAGCACCGTGACGAGACCGGGCTGCCCGGTCTCGTCCTCGTCGTCCTGGGCGGTGTCATCGCCGTGGTGGCCGCCGGGTTCCGGGTCGGCGGCGAGCGGCGCATGCTGCACATGCGGGACATCGCCGACACCACCCGCCGCACCGTGCTGCGCCCGCTCCCGGTGGGCTTCGGCGGGCTCGACCACGCCGCCGTCTACCTGGCCGCGGACAGCGAGGCCCGCGTCGGCGGCGACTTCTACGACATCCAGCCCGGACCGCACGGCACCCGGGTCCTCGTCGGCGACGTGCAGGGCAAGGGGCTCGGCGCGGTGGAGACGGCCGCCGCGCTGCTCGGCACCTTCCGCGAGGCCGGCTACCACGAACCGGACCTCGCGACGGTCGCCGAGCGCCTGGAGATCCGCATGGTGCGCCACCGTGAGCACACCGCGGGCCTCGGCCGGGCCGACGGCGACCGGTTCGCCACCGCCGTGCTGATCGGTTTCCAGCCCGGTCTGCCGGACGCCGTGGACGCCGTCGTCTTCGGTCACGAACCCCCGATGGCGGTCGGCCCGCGCGGGGTGCGCCTGCTGCCGGTCGTGGGCGGGCTGCCGCTGGGCATGGCCGAACTGGCGCCCACCGGCCGGTCCGGGACGCCGCCGGTGCACCGGCTGCGCCTGGCCGAGGACGAGACGCTGCTGCTGGTCACCGACGGGGTGACCGAGGCCCGGGACCCCGGCGGGGTCTTCTACCGGCCGGCCGACGACATCGCCGTCGCCCTCGCCGTCGACCCGCGCAGCGCCGTGCCCGCGCGACTGGTGTCCCTCGTACGGGACGGCACGCTGCGGCACTGCCGGGGGCGGGTGGCCGACGACACCACGGTCTTCGCGGTACGGCGGCCGCCGGCCGGTCGGGAGCGGGCCGGCGGCGGCTGAGTGCCCCGCTGCGCAGCCGCAGCGGTTACGGTGCTGCCGTACGTGATCGACGTACGTGATCGACAGGGGGAGGGGACGAGGACATGCCCGGAACCGTGCTGCTGCTCGCGGCGTCGCCCGTGGGCCGCGGATGCCTGGTGGACGCCGCCTCCGTGCTCCCCGTGCTCGCGGCCGTGCCGCCCGCCGTGCTCTCCGGCACGGACACGGCGAACGTCGTCGAACTCGCCGACCCGCTGGAGCCGCAGGCCGTCCTGACCCGGCTGCGGGCCGCGGCGGCGGCCCCCGGACCGCTCACCGTCTACGTCGCCGGGCAGCTCCAGCTGGACCGGCGCCAGCGCCTGCCGCACCTGGCGCTGGCCCGCACGACCCCGTCGACCGTCCGCTACACGGCACTGCCCTGGCACTGGATCCGCGAGGAGCTGCGGCTGCGGCCGAGCGGCGCGACGACGCTGCTGCTCGATCTGCACGCCGACCACGAGACCTGGCAGTGGCTGCGGACCAGCCCGCTGGACTCCGGGCGCAACAACGCCGTCTACGGTCGGGTCGCGCCGCCGCCCGCACGGCGGACGGTGGCCTTCCCCTCGTACATGCGGGGCGTCGCGACGATCCTGCGCAGCGGGCACCGGCCGCCGCCGGACGAGCTGCACCAGCAGGCGCTGGCCCGCGCCGCCGCCGACGCCCCGGGCAGCGGCGCGGTGACCGGCGCCGACCTGGTGCTGACGGCGCCGGGACCGGTGGTGGGCGACCCGCACGCCGTCATCACCGCCGCGGTGCGCTCCGGGCGGCACGGGGACGCCGACGCGCTCGCCGCCCGGCACGAGCAGGCCGCGGCCCACGCGCACGGGCCCGCCTCCGAGGACGCGCTGCACTGGACGGAGGTCCGGGCCGACCTGGCGATGTTCGCGGGCGACCCGGTGCGCAGCTGCCGGGCCTGGCTGACGGTGGCCGAGGCCCGGCTCGGCGCCGGGCAGCCGCCGCAGGCGCCCGCCGTGGAGGCGGCCGTCGACCGGGCCCACCACCAGTGGGGGCGGATCCGCGACGCCGGACCGGCCCGCGAACTGGGCGCGGCCCTCGCCGCGCTGCGTGGCCGCGTACCGGGCCGCCGCGAGGGCGCCCTGGACCATGTCCAGCGCGAACTGGGCCGACTCCAGACCCAGGGCTGAGCGAACCCCTCCCGCCGGCTAGCCGCCCGCCGAGGCGGGCTCGTCCGTGAGTGGGGCGGCGTCCTGGGCCGGGGTCGGTGCCGTGTCCGCGGGGCCCGCGTTCGCGGCCAGCAGCAGGCAGGCCACGGCGGCGAGGGCGGCGGCGAGCGCTCTGGCGTAACGTTCGGCGGTGCGGAAGCGTACGGGCACGGTGTCCTCTGCGGGATGAGGGATTGTGTCAAGCGCGGTTAAGCGCGCTTAATACGCGGTTTAACCTAGAGCCGTCCGCGCCGAACGGCAAGAGCCTCATGGGGAGTTGGCAGTGGGGGACCGTGACGACCGAAACGCCATCGGACGCCGGGTGCAGCGCCTGCGCGCCGAGCGCGGGATGACCCAGCGCCAGCTCGCGGAGCCGGCGTACACACCCGCCTACATCTCCACCCTGGAGGCCGGCCGCGTCCGCCCCTCCGACGAGGCGCTGCGGCACCTCGCCGACCGGCTCGGTGTCGCATACGAGGAGCTGGCCACCGGACGCCCCGCCCGCCTCGCCACCGACCTGCGGCTCAGGCTCACCGAGGCGCAGCGCACCCTCGCCACCGAGGGCGCGGAGCAGGCGGCCACGCAGTACACCGCGCTGCTCGCCGAGGCCGAGACGTACGAGCTGGCCGAGGAACGGGCCGCCGCGCTGCTCGGGCTCGGCGAGTGTGCCGTGGAGACCGGTGAACTCGCCGCGGGGCGGCAGTACTTCGAGCGGGCCGAGCAGTGCCTCGCCGACGCCGGAGCCCCGCTGCCCGCCCGGGTCCCCGCCCTGCGCGGACGCGCTCTCTCCCACTACCTCGCCGGTGAACTGCGCTACGCCGTCTACCTGCTGGAGACCACCCTCGACGAGCTGAACCGCGGCGGCCTGCACGACCCCGACGCGCTGCTGCTGCTCTACGCCAGCGCGATCGGCCCGTACATGGACATGGGCGCCCACGCGCGCGCCGCCCAGGCCGCCGAACTCGCCCTCGCCCTCGCGCCCAGCGCCGGTGACCCCGCGCTGGTGGCCCGCATGCACCGCTCCCTCGCCCGCACCCTGCTCGCCGAGGGCCGCCTCGCCGACGCCGATGCCTCGCTCGCCAAGGCGGCCGAGCTGTACCGCACGCTGCAACTGCGCACCGAGCTGGCCAACTGCCACTGGATGCGGGGCTACGTCTGCGCCCAGAACGGCGAACTGCCGCGCGCCGAGGCGGAGATGCGTGAGGCGCTCGGCATGCTCTCGGCCACCCGCGCCGCCCTGTACAGCAGCCAGGTCGCCGTCGAACTGGCCGACGTACTGCACCGGCGCGGCAAGTCCGAGGACGCCGCCGAGCTGCTGCACGGCGTCCTCGACGACCTCTCCTCCGAACGCGGCGCCGTGCACTCCGCGGGCGCGCACCGGCTGCTCGGCATCATCGCCGAGGACGCCCGGGACACCGAGGCCGCCGAGGAGCACTACGTCCGTGCGCTGAGCCTGCTGGAGCGGGCCGGCGCGGCCGGCGACCTGGCCGACCTGTGCCGCCTCCTCGGCGACCTGCTGCGCCGCACCGGCCGCGTCGAGGCGGCCCTGGACGCCTACCGCACCGGACTCGGGCACCGCACCGCGCCCGGCACGACCACCCTGGGCCCGGCGCCCGCCCAGCCCCCGCTGTAGGGCCTGTCCGGCGCTACACCTCGGCCCGCCCCTGTCGCCGCGCCTCCGCCAGGCGGCCGGTGCCGATCTCGACGGACGTCCGGGTGGCGTCGTCGGCCGGTTCGCCGAGGGTGCCGTTGGTGAGGCTGATCGCGTCGTCGCCGAGGCGGACGGCGACCAGGTCCACGGTGAGGATCGCGTCGCGGGCGTCCCCCGGGGAACCGCCGTCCGGCGCCGCGCCGCCCACCGTCACCCGCAGGCCCCGGCGGGCGTCCCCCGCCTCCGGCAGGGGCAGTCCGGTGACGCGGACGTCCCGGGCCGCGCCGCGGGCGGCCCGGGCCGTGAAGTGCCCGCACGTGTCCGGCAGCGTCCCGAGCCAGGCCAGCGTCCGGTCGAGGTCGGCGGCGCGGTGGGAGGTCACCCGGTAGTGCAGCTGGGCCCCGTCCGCCGCGTCGTCCAGGGCGGCCGTGGCCCGGGGCGCGGTGGCGGCGTCCGCGCCGAAGAGGTCCTCGGTGTAGAGGATGTCCAGCAGCCGTCGGCAGTCGGGCCGTTCGGCGGTGGCCTTGAGCAGTTCGTCGCGCCAGGTCGCGGCACCCCGCGTCGGCTCCCACGCCTCCCCCAGGTCGGCCGCCGTGATCAGGGCCGCCCGCGCCTGCCCCCGGGTGAGCACCGGCGGCAGGCCGGGTGACGGAAGCGCGGCCGGGGACTGCGCGGCCGGCGGCACGGTGCCGGCCGCCTCGTCCGCGTCCCGCCCGCCCCCGGCGCAGGCGGTCGCCGTCAGCGCCAGCACCGCCGCGAGCGCGGCACCGAGCAGCGGCCGGGCGCCGGGTGCGCGCGGTGGTCGGGCGGCGGGAGCGTGCGGCGGCTGGGCGGCGGGGGCGTGTGACGGGGGCGCGGCGGCGTGGGGCAGCGGGCGGGCGGCGGGGGCGGGCTGCATCGGTGCCTCCTGGGGCCGGTGCGACCGGCGCCGGTCAGGATCGGTCACGTTTCCACGGCACCACCGTCCCCGCCCCGCCACCAGCGCGCGCGGCCGTCCGGGTGAGGGCGCCGGTCGACCGCGCGGACCCGTTACAGGCCCAGCCACACCGTCGTGTCCGGGCCGAGCCGGCCGTCCTCCAGGGGAGCGCTGGTGAGCAGCACCTCACCGGCCGGCAGGTCGACCGCGGTGCCGGACAGGTTGGTGACGCAGCGCCAGCCGTCCGAGCGGTCGAACCGCAGTACCCCCGCCTGGATGTCGTCCGACCAGGTCAGCGACTCGCCGTCGAGCAGCTTGCGGCGCAGGCGCAGGGCCGTGCGGTACAGCTCCAGCGTCGAGCCCGCCACTCCGTCCTGGGCCTGGACGGCGTACGCCGCGAAGCCCGGCGGCTGCGGCAGCCACGCCCCGCCCGCGCCGAAGCCGTACGAGGGCCCCTCCGTCGTCCAGGGCAGCGGCACCCGGCAGCCGTCGCGGCCCTTGCGGACATGG
Organism: Streptomyces sp. CB09001; assembly: GCF_003369795.1. Classification (NCBI taxonomy): domain Bacteria; kingdom Bacillati; phylum Actinomycetota; class Actinomycetes; order Kitasatosporales; family Streptomycetaceae; genus Streptomyces; species Streptomyces sp. CB09001. Next base: position 3,431,930 of record NZ_CP026730.1, on the reverse strand, counting down.
CCGGTCTGCTCCCAGATCGGGTCCTGGAGGACCTCGGTGGGCAGGTCGGCCACCTCGGGCAGCCCCAGTTCCTCGCCCTGGTAGACGTAGGCCGAGCCGGGCAGCGCCAGCATCAGCAGCGTCGCCGCCCGGGCCCGGCGCAGCCCGGCCGCCGGGTCGACGGCGGGTGCGCGGCCGCCGGACAGCAGCCAGGCGTCGGTGTCCGTGTCCGGCGGCAGGACCAGGCGGGTGGCGTGCCGGACGACGTCGTGGTTGGACAGCACCCAGGTCGCGGAGGCGCCCGCGGCCCGCGCGTCGGCCAGTGAGGCGGTGATGACCTCGCGCAGCTCGGCCGCGTCCCAGCCGGTCTGGAGGTACTCGAAGTTGAAGGCCTGGCCCAGTTCGTCGGGGCGGGCGTACAGGGCGCGCCGGGCGCCCGGGACCCAGGCCTCGGCGACGGCCGTGCGGGGCGGGGTGTAGGCGTCGAGGATCTTGCGCCAGTCGCGGTAGACCTCGTGGACGTCGTCGCGGTCGTAGAAGGGGTGGGTGCCCGGTGCGAACCGGGCCAGGGCCGCCTCGCCGCTCAGCTCGGGATCGCCCAGGTCGCGCAGCGGCTCGGTCAGGTCCTTGACCAGCGCGTGCGCGACGTCGACGCGGAAGCCGTCGACGCCCCGGTCGCACCAGAACTTCAGCGTGGTGCGGAAGTCGGCGCGGACCTGCTCGTTCTCCCAGTTCAGGTCGGGCTGCTGGGGCGCGAACAGGTGCAGGTACCACTGCCCGTCGGGCACCCGCTGCCAGGCGCTGCCGCCGAAGACGGACTGCCAGTCGGTGGGCGGTAGTTCGCCGTGCGCGCCGCGGCCGTCGCGGAAGACGTACCGGTCGCGGGCGGCGGAGCCGGGGCCGGCGGCCAGGGCCTCCCGGAACCAGACGTGGCGGTGCGAGGTGTGGTTGGGCACGAGGTCGACGATCACCTTCAGGCCCAGCCGGTGGGCCTCGGCGGCCATCGCGTCGAAGTCGTCCAGCGTGCCCAGGCGCGGGTCGACGTCGCGGTAGTCGTCGACGTCGTAGCCGCCGTCGGCGAGTTCCGAGGGGTAGAAGGGGCTGAGCCAGAGCGCGTCGACGCCGAGGGCGGCCAGGTGGGTCAGCCGGTGGGTGACGCCGCGCAGGTCCCCGAGCCCGTCGCCGTCGGCGTCGGCGAAGCTGCGGGGATAGACCTGGTAGATGACGGCCTGCCGCCACCAGTTGGGGTCCCTGGACGACAGATCGGGGGTGCTGGCGGTGCTGCGTACGGTCACGCGGCCTCCTTCGCGATGCGTGCGGCGACATGAACAGATCTGTCCACATCACCCGAAAAGCGAACCCGTGCCGCTACGACGCGCCGGGGACCACACGCCTGGAACGCCACCTCGTTCGGCTTGGGCATGCAGCGTGTCGCTGAATCCGGCGGCGCTGAAACATCCCAGGGCGCACCGCGTCGTGTCGTATCCCCGCTCGGCGAGAACGTCCCGGGCCCGCATGAGACGCTCCAGGTGGTTCATCCCCATGGCGGTTCCCCACTTCGCCTCCCCGAGAAGAGACACGAAGGGCTTTTCGCCCCCTGATCCCGGACCGGCGACCGCCACAGAAAGCTCCCCACCGCGATCCCGAGCGTGGCCACTTCGAGGAAGGTGGCCCCTCCCGCCACCAGCGTGCCTGTGGCACGATCCGCCGTCTCCCAGCGTCAGCAGGACGCGGGGCGGAAAGTCACACCCGACGTGCGCCCTTCCGTCCCGCGGCGGTTCAGTTCCCCGGATTTCCGCAGGACTGCTCGACGGCAGTCAGGTACAGCTCCACGTACCGGGCCACGTCCACGTCCAACGCCACGTCGACCAGGGCTTGTTCACGCATGCCGTCGTGCAGTTCGGACTCGCCGACGCGCAGCCGGCGGTCGACGAGGGTCTGGCCGCGGGAGGGGCCGGGGGCCAGGGACACCTCGACGGGCAGCCGGTGCGTGGTCAGGCCCGCCGGGTCGATCACCGCGCAGACCGCGCCCGCGTCGCCGAGCCCGCCGCCGGGGTCGGTGGCGTCGGTGGCCGGGCCGCGGTGGGCGAGCAGCTCCCCGGCGAGCCGGGTGCCGGGCTCGGCGCTCGCGCGCAGCCGCCGTACGTCCGCGCCGGGCACGATCACCCGCTCGAACACGTCGAGCCCGTACATCGTGATCGGCACCCCGGCCGTGAGCAGGATCGCGGCGGCCTCCGGGTCGTGCCACACGTTGAACTCGGCGACCGGCGTCGCGTTCCCGGTGGCGACCGCGCCGCCCATGAACACGATCCGCTCGATGTTGCGGGTGACCTCCGGGTGGGTGCGCAGCAGCAGCGCGATGTTGGTCAGCGGCGCGGTGGGGATCAGGGTGACGGGCCGCGGGGAGCCGAGGATCTCCCGGCGCAGCAGCGTCACCGCGTCCACGTCGGCGGGGACGCGGGTGGGCGCGGGCAGCCCGAGGTCGCCCATGCCGTCGGCCCCGTGCACGTGCCGCGCGGTGCGCACGCCCTCGATCAGCGGCCGCTCGGCACCCCGGGCGACGGGAACGTCCGGGGCACCCGCCCGCTCCAGCACGGTCAGCGTGTTCCGTACGACCCCGGCCACGTCGGTGTTCCCGGCCACGCAGGTGACCGCGCGCAGGTCGAGGAGCGGATGCCGGACCGCCAGCAGCAGGGCCAGGGCGTCGTCGATGCCGGTGTCGCAGTCGATGATCACCGGAATGGGCTGCTGCTGCTCGGAGACGCTGCTCACGGCCGGGGGCTCCTTGTACTTCGCGGGGGGACGCCGATGCGGCGACCTTACGCGGGCACGATCGAATCCCCCGGATCGGCGCCGCGGCACGGGCTCCGCCGGGTCCGCGGCCCTGAGCCGCGGGAACCGGTCCGGCCGACGGCCGCCGCGACGAGACGCGTGACGCCCGGCGCGGGGCGCCCCGCTCGACGCCCGAACGCCCCGTGCCCGGAGCCCGGCGCGCGACGGCCCGAGCTGGACGTCGGGAGTCGTGGCCGCTGTGCGGGACGCGGGGGGGGCGTGGCCCGGGGGGCGTGGCCCCCGCGCCGGGAGTGCGGGCTCAGTCGGACGGCCACAGCTCGGGGCCGCGTGCCTCGACGCGGTCGGTGATGCGGTGCAGAAGCTCGGTGCCGGTCAGTTGTCCGGGGCGGCGGCCGTCGCGCAGGCGTACGTCGACGAGGTCGCCGTCCTGCGCCTCGCGCGCGCCGATCACCGCCTGGTACGGCACCTTCCGCGCCGCCCGGACCCGGGCACCGAGGCTGCCGCGCTCCGGGTCGGCGACCTCGGCACGCAGGCCCAGGTCGGCGGCCTGCCGCGCCAGGACGTACGCCGCCTCCCGCTGCGCCCCGGCCACCGGGAGCACCACCAACTGCACCGGGGCCAGCCACGCCGGGAACGCGCCGCCGTGCGCCTCGATCAGGTGGGCGACCGCTCGTTCCACGCTGCCGATGACACTGCGGTGCACCATGACCGGGCGGTGCCTGGTGCCGTCGGGGCCGACGTAGCGCAGGCCGAAGCGTTCGGGCTGGTGGAAGTCGATCTGGACGGTGGACAGGGTGGACTCGCGTCCTGCCGCGTCCTCGATCTGCACGTCGATCTTGGGGCCGTAGAAGGCGGCCTCGCCCTCCACCGCCTCGTAGGGCAGTCCGTCGAGGGCCTCGCGGAGCAGCGCGGTGGCCCGCCGCCACAGCTCCGGGTCGGCGACGTACTTGCCGCCGGGACCCGGCAGGGACAGGCGGTGGCGCGCCGCCCGGATGCCGAGGTCGGCGTGGGCACGGCGGATGAGCCCGAGGGCGGCGCGGGCCTCGGCGGCGGCCTGGTCCGGGGTGCAGAAGATGTGGGCGTCGTTGAGGTGGATGGCCCGCACACGGGTCAGTCCGCCGAGGACGCCGGAGTGCTCGGAACGGTACATGGCGCCCAGCTCGGCGATGCGCAGGGGAAGTTCGCGGTAGCTGCGGGCGCGGGAACGGTAGACCAGGGCGTGGTGCGGGCACAGGCTCGGCCGCAGCACGACCTCCTCGGCGCCCAGCTCCATCGGCGGGAACATGTCGTCGCGGTAGTGCTCCCAGTGCCCCGAGATCTCGTACAGCTCGCGTTTGCCGAGGACGGGCGAGTAGACGTGGCGGTAGCCGGCCCGGCGCTCCGCCTCGCGGACGTACTCCTCCAGGGTGTGGCGCACGACCGCGCCGTCGGGCAGCCAGTACGGCAGGCCCGCGCCCATGAGCGGGTCGGTGTCGAACAGCGCCAGTTCGCGGCCGAGCCGCCGGTGGTCATGGTCGTGGTCGTGGTCGTGGTCCCGGTCGTGCATGGTGGTCTCCCTCGGAACGGTCCACGGGACGAGCACCACGTGACGAAGCCCCGGGGCGCTCGCCCCGGGGCTTCGGACTTCTGGTCAGCAGTCAGCGCGCCGGGACGAATCCCGGCGTCGTCTCCAAGAACGGACGGACGCGCTTCATGGGGACGACGGTACGGGGGCGCCGGGCGCGGACGCGAGCGAATTTCCCCGGACCCGGCGAAGCCGTCAGTGCACGATCACCAGCTCGTGCGAGGTGGTGTTGAGCCGCCGGCCGCCGTCCTGCGTGCAGGTCACGACGTCCTCGATGCGGACGCCGAAGCGGTCCGGGAGGTGGATGCCGGGCTCGAGGGAGAAGCACATGCCCGGTTCGAGGGGCTGTTCCTCGCCCTCCGCCAGATAGGGCGGCTCGTGGGTGGTGACGCCGACCCCGTGGCCGGTGCGGTGCGCGCCGTGCCCGGCGTGCCCGGCCTCCTCGATCACCGCGCGGGCCGCCCGGTCGACCTCCTGGCAGGACACCCCGGGCCGGACCGCCTCGAACGCCGCCCGCTGCGCGGCCCGGACGGTCTCGTGGACCCGCCGCTCCTCGTCCGTGGGCGCCCCGACGTGGACGGTGCGGGCGATGTCGAAGCCGTAGCCGTCCTTGAGGCCGCCGAAGTCCAGGACGACCATGTCCCCGTCGACGATGACCCGGTCACCGGGCCGGTGGTGCGGGTCGGCCGCGTGGGGTCCGGCGCCGACCACCGTGAAGTCGACGCGGCTGTGGCCGTGCGCGCGCAGCAGCCCGGCCAGGTCGGCGGCCAGCTCGCGCTCGCTGCGCCCGCCGAAACGCAGCCCGAGGACCTGCTCGTACGCGGCGTCCGCCGCCGCTGCCGCGGCCGTCAGCCGGGCCACCTCGTGCTCGTCCTTCACCGCGCGCCGCATGGGCAGCACGACGGACAGGGGCTGGTAGGTGGCCAGCGGCAGGGACGCCTGGAGGCAGAGCAGGTGCAGCGCCCACGTCGCGTCGGAGACGGCGTACCGGCCGTGCGGGCGCAGCAGTCCGGCCGCGGCGGCGTAGGCGTCCTGGCCCTCCCACCAGTCGGACACCCGTATCGCGCCCGCGCCGGGGGCCGCCTCGGCGGTCGGGCGGTCGATCGCGGGCACCAGCAGCCGGGGCTGGGAGGTGGCGGTGAGGACGAGGAGGGTGAGGCGCTCGGTGGGGGCGGTGGGCCGGTAGCCGCACAGCCAGTCCAGGTCGGGGCCGGGGGTGACCAGCACTCCGGCGAGCCCGAGGGCGGCGGCCTCGTACGCGGTGCGGTCCATGCGGGCCGCGTAGATCTCGTCGGTGAAGGCGGCGGGGGTGGCGTCACCCCCGCCGTCGCCCGGGTCGCTCATGGCCGACGGTCGCGCACCGCGGGTGCGGGCCTTCCGGTACCGGCCATGTCGTCGCCTCCAGGGACCTGGTGGGGCAGCTCCCGCGCGAGCGCGCGGGTCTCCTCCAGTGAAGGCCGGAGGGCGCCGCCACGCCCTCCGGTGTACCGCCGAACCGGTGACCGGGACGGTGACTCAGACGTGTCCCGGCCCACCGCTGCCGAAGGCTCCGCTCGACCCCGGCAGCCAGCGGCGCCGTTTCTGGTCCTCGCCGCGGCGGCTGCCCGAGTGGTGCAGCTCGTAGGGCATGAGCCGCGGGCTTCCGTCGGAGTTCAGCGGGATCTCGTCGGGTTCGCGCATCTCCCGTTCCTCGTGGACGGCACCGGTGTCCGGGAGATGCGGCTGTTCGTCGGCGCGGGGGCGGTCGGGCTCCCGGTCCATGACCCGCATGCCGACGCGTACGGCCCAGACCAACGCCCCGGCGATCACCAGTCCGATGATGAAGACCACTGTCACTTTGAGCCCGCCCGAGGGCGCGGCCAGCAGTACATACGTTGCCGTACTCATGTTCTGATTATGTACCCCCAAATGAGATAAAGCGCCTGATATGTCCTGTCCTATGACCTTGCCTGTGCCCTTGCCTGTGCCCTGACGCGCGAACGCGCGCTTGGAGCGGGACGGTGGCTGGTGCCCGTCAGGGTGCCCGCAGGGCGTCCACCGCGATCCGGGCCGCCGTGCCGATCACCGCGTCCGCCGCCGGGAGCACGGCCGCCGTGTGGGCGGTGCGGGTGAAGACGGCCACGGCGTAGCGGCCGCCGTCGGGGTACTCGACGACGCCGACCTCGTTGCGCAGGGTGGGCAGGCTGCCGGTCTTGCCGGCCACGTGCACGTCGTCGAAGGGGAAGCCCGAGGCGAGGCGGTGCGGCCAGACCTGGAGACCCATGATCCGGCGCATCGCGGCACCGTACTCGGGCGGGCAGGCCTCGTCCCGCCACACCGCGCCGAGCAGGCGGGTCATGTCGCGCGGGGTGCTGTGGTTGGTGCGGGCCGGGTCCAGGGCGCGCAGCCGGGTGATGACGTGCGGGTCGGTCAGCGCCCGGGCACCGTCGGGCCCGGCGTCCTCGCGCATGGTGCCCAGCATCTCGCCGAAGCCGTGCACCGCCCGCGTCCGGGTGAGGCCGAGCCGGGCCGCGGTGCGGTTGACGGCGTCCAGGCCGACCCGGCGCAGCAGCAGGTCGGCGGCGGTGTTGTCGCTGACGGACATCATCAGGAACGCGGCGTCGCGCAGGGACAGCAGGACCGGGTCGAGCATGGCCGCGAGCCCGGTGGGCCCCGGGGTGCGTCCGGTCGGCGGGCACTCGATCCGCTCGGTGAGGTCCAGCTCCCCGGCCGCCGCCAGCTCGTGCAGCGTCACCAGCACGCACAGCTTGTGGACACTGGCCGTGCAGACCGGCCGGTCCGCCCCGGCCCCGACCTGCGCCCCCGAGTCGATGTCCACGGCGTGCAGCCACCCGGTGACCCCGGCATCGGCGAACGCGGCGTCCAGCCGGGCGGCGGTGACGCTGTCGGTCATGACCGGGCCTCCGGCGCCGCGTCGGTTCCCACCGACCGCGCGGCCACCGCGACGCGCACCCCGGCCCGGGCACGGGCGTTCCGGAGGGCGCCGCCGGGTGTGCGGGGGCGGGTGGGGGTCGGTGGGTGGCGGTGGGCGGCGTTGGCGGGGGGCGCCGGTCGGTGGCTGAGGGGGGCGGTGTCGGTCAAAGCCAGTACTCCGATGCCGGGCGAAGGTGCAGGGGCCGGGCGGGTGCCTCGGAGTGGGCGCCGGCCGTGGTGCGCAGGGCGTGGGTGGCCGCGTCCGCGAAGGCGCCGACGGCGGCGTCGCCACGCCCCTTGGGCCAGGCCGCGGAGTGCCGCCAGGCGGGCGGGGCCCCGGCCAGCGGGCGCCACACCAGGTCCTGGTCGCCGGGGCTCACGAGCCGGGTGTCGCGGGGGCCGAGGGCGACGGCCCCGGACGACAGGACCAGGCCGCGGACGAAGCTCGCGCCCTGGCCGTGCCGTACCGCGGCGGGAGTGTAGCCGCCCCGGGCGCAGGCGGTGAGCAGGTCGTCGTAGACCGCGGGCGCGTCGGCGCGCGGGAAGAGGACCAGGTCGTAGCCGGTGAGGGCGGCGAGCGGCACGGCGTCCAGCTCCGTCTGGGGCGCGCCCCGCGGCAGCAGTACACCGAGGTCGCGGCGGAGCACCGGGCCCAGTTCCAGGCCGGTGACATCGCACGGGTGGTGGATGAGGCCGACGTCCAGCTCGTGGGCGGCGAACCCGGCGAGCTGCTGGGCGGTGGTCAGCTCGTGCAGCTCCAGTTCGAGCCCCGCGTGCCGGCGGCGGAAGTCGGCCAGCAGCGCGGCGACGGTCTCGCCGGAGATGTCGGGGGACAGGGCGGCGCGCAGCAGACCGCTCTCGCCGTCCCGGATGCGGCGCGCCGCGGTCCGCAGCGCCTCGGCGCGGGCCAGCAGCTCACGGGCCTCGGCGAGCAGCAGCGTGCCCGCCTCGGTGATCGTCACCTGCCGGCTGGTGCGCTCGAAGAGCCGGACGCCCAGCTCCTTCTCCAGCCGCCGGATGCGCTGCGACAGGGGCGGCTGGGCCATGCCGAGCCGGGCGGCGGCACGCCCGAAGTGTGACTCTTCTGCAACAGCCACAAAGCACTCCAGGTGCCGCACCAGGTCCACGACCAGTAATCATATCGGGGATTGATCGATCCGACATTCATATCGGTCTTGGACAGGGGCTCAACGGGGTTGCTCTCCTCGGGCCATGCGCTCCTTCCGTGACCGTGACCGTGACCGCGCCGGTTCCCCCGTCGGCGACCCCGTCGGCGACCCCGTCGGCGACCCTGGCCCCGCGCTGCGTGCCCGTAGGTGGGCCGGCGGGCTCGCCCTCGTCCTCGTCCTCCCGCTGGCCGGCTGCGCCACCGACGCCGGCTCCGGCCGTCCGGAAGCGGCCGCGTCGAGCGGTCCGTCCACCACCGCCACCGCCACCGCCACCGCCACCGGCAGTGGCACGGGCAGTGGCGCGGGCAGCGGTACGGCCACCGCGGCGCCGGAGGTCCGCGCCCGGCTCCGGGTGGACGGCGACACCCGCCAGTACCTCCTGCACCGGCCCCCCGCCCCGGCCGCCGACGGCCCGCGGCCCCTCCTCGTCGCCTTCCACGGCCGCGGCGCCGACGCCGCCGAACTGCGGGCGAAGACCCGGCTGGAGCGGGCCGCCACCGCGCGCGGCATGCTCGTCGCCTTTCCCGAGGGCCTCGGCCACGGCTGGGGCGCGGGCACACGGGCGACGAAGCAGCGCCCGGACCCCGGCCTGGACGTGCGGTTCACCGAGGCGCTGATCGAGCACCTGGTCCGCACCGAGCGGGCCGACCCCCGTCAGGTCTACGTCGCCGGGTTCTCCAACGGCGGCTCGATGGCGCTGCGCATGGCCGCCGAACGCCCCGCCCTGCTGGCGGGTGCGGCCTCGGTCTCCGGCCAGCTGCCGACGGGTGACGCCGCGGTGGAGCCCACCGGCCCCGTCCCGGTCATGGTGGTCTACGGCGCCGACGACCCCGTACGGCCCCTCGCGGGCCTGCCCTCCCCGCCGCCGGATCCCGAGGAGCCGATCCTGCCGACCCGGTCGGCCCGGGACAGCGCGGCGGCGTTCGCGGCGGCCGGGGGCGCGGGTGAGCCGGTCACGCGGGCGGAGAAGGGCTACGACCGGACGGTGTGGCGGCTCGGGAACGAGGCTCCCGGCGGCTCCCGGCGGCCCGGCGGCACCGTGCAACTCCTCGTCGTCGACGACGCCGGTCACACCTGGCCGGGCTCGACCGTGCCCCCGCCCGAGGGGTTCGGCCCCGTCAGCAAGGCCCTCGACGCCACCGACACGATCCTCGACTTCCTCACCGGCCCCGGCCGCTGACCGACAAGGACCTCCCCATGCCTGACGCTCCTCACCTGGCCTCTCCCCACCTCACCCCGCCCCGCCGCCGCAGGCCCCGCAACGGTGTGCGGGCCGTCGCCGCCGTGGGTGTCGTCCTCGCGATCGCCGCGGGCGGCTCGTACGCCGCCGGGTTCGGCCCCTTCGCGCGCGGCGACGACGGACCCGACCCCGCCGCGCTGAAACAGGCGCGCGCGTTCCTCGCCGACTGGGCCGCCGGGCGCCTGCCGGGCGCGGCCGGACGCACCACCGAGCCCGGCAAGGCGCAGGAGGTGCTGCAGAGCTTCACCGCGGGACTCGACATCGAGAAACCGAAGCTGACGGCGGCGGACGACGGCGTGAAGGAGGCCGAGGACGGCACCCTCGGCATCCCCTTCACCGCGCGGATGCCGGTCACCGGCCTGGGCACCTGGACGTACGAGTCGGAGCTGCCGCTCCGCGAGCAGGACGACGGCAGCTGGAAGGTGGACTGGCGGCTGTCGCTGGTGCACCCGCGGCTGAGCGAGACGGAGAAGTTCCGCCTGGAGCGCGAGGAGAGCGCCCCGCCGAAGGTCACGGACCGCGAGGGCGTCCCGCTCGTGGGCGCCGAGTACCCGTCCCTGTCCCCGCTGCTGGGGCGGCTGGCCGGTGACGCGGGCGGGGGCGGCCCGCGCGGCGCGGTCGAGCTGGTCGACCGGACCACGGGCGAGACCGTGCGCACCGAGGCGTCCTTCGGCAAGGAGCCCGACCCGGCGACGGCGGACCGGCCCGTGCGCACCACCCTGGACGCGGGCTGGCAGTCGGCCGCCGAGCAGGCCCTCGGCGAGGCCGACGGCAAGAACGCCTCCCTGGTCGCGCTGCGCGTCGACAACGGCGAGGTCCTCGCCCTCGCCAACTCGCCCTCCTCCGGCTTCAACCGCGCCGCCTCCGGCACCTACGCACCCGGCTCCACCTGGAAGATCGTCACCAGCAGCGCCCTGCTGCTCAAGGACGCGGTCGCGCCCGACGACGTCGTGGACTGCCCCAAGTACCTGACGGTGGGCAAGGAGTTCCACAACGTGGAGACCTCCGAACACCCCGGCGCCACCTTCCGCAAGGACTTCACCGAGTCCTGCAACACCGCCTTCATCAGCCTGCGTGGCAAGCTCGACGACGGGGAGCTGGGGAAGGTCGCGCGGACCTATTTCGGGGTCGGCCAGGAGTGGCACGTCGGCATCCCGACGTACGACGGGTCGGTGCCGGCGCCCAAGGACGAGACGGAGAAGGCGGCGTCGATGATCGGGCAGGGCCGGGTCCAGGCCAACCCCCTGATCATGGCGTCGGTGACGGCCACCGCGGTGTCCGGGGAGTTCCACCAGCCGTCCGTCACCGCGGGCAACGAGGACGGGACCCGCACCGAACCGCTGCCCGACGAGGTCGTCACCCAGCTGCGCGGGCTGATGCGGGCCACCGTCACCGACGGCACCGCGCGCGTCCTGGCCGACCTGCCGGGCGAGATCGGCGCCAAGACCGGCACCGCCGAGGTCTCCGACGACCAGGACAACAACGGCTGGCTGGTCGCCCACCGGGGCAACGTGGCCGTCGCCGTGGTCGTCGAGGAGGGCGTCACCGGCGGCGGCTCGGCGGGACCGATCGTGCACAGCCTGCTGTCGGCCGTACCGGAGGACCCGTCCTGATCCCGTCCGGAACCCGTCCTGATCCCGTCCGGAACCCGTCTCGGGCCCGTGGGCGCCGCTGCCGACGGTCCGCGGATCAGCCGAGCCGCACCGGCAGTTCCACCAGCCCCCGCAGCAGGGTGCCGGTGCGCCAGGTGAGCGTCGCCGGGTCGGCGGCCAGGGCGGGTGCGGGGTGCCGGTCGAGCAGCAGGCGTACGGCGACGGCGGCCTCGACGCGGGCCGGCGGGGCGCCCAGGCAGTGGTGCGGGCCGTGCCCGAAACCGAGGTGGCCCTGCGGGCGGCGGCCGATGTCGAAGCGGTCGGGGTCGGGGAAGTGCGCCGGGTCGCGGGAGGCGGCGGCGAGCGAGACGAGCACCGAGTCGCCCGCCGCGATCGCGGTGCCCGCCAGCTCCAGCGGCTCGGCCGCGAAACGGAACGCGGAGGCGTGGACGGGCGAGTGGTACCGCAGCGACTCCTCCACGGCGGCCTCGGTCAGCTCCGGCTCGGCGCGCAGGCGGGCGAGCTGGCCGGGATGGGTGAGCAGGCCGTGGACGGTGGCCGAGATCAGGTTGACGGTCGTCTCGTGCCCGGCGACGAGGATGAGGAAGGCCATGCCGAGCAGTTCCCCGGCGGTGAGCTCGCCGCGACCGGCGGCGCCGACCAGGTCGCCGAGCAGCGTGCCGTCCGGGGTGCGGCGCATGGCGTCGGTCAGCTCGGTGAGGTAACCGGTCAGCGCGGTCGCCGCCGACCCGGCGGCCTCGGGCGAGGTGGGCATGACCAGCTCGTTCGACCAGGTGTGGAAGACCCGGCGGTCGGCCTCGGGCACGCCCAGCAGCTCGCAGATCACGGTGACGGGCAGGGGCAGCGCGTACCGGGCGACCAGGTCGGTGGTGCCCGCTCGCGGCAACGCGTCCAGCAGCTCGCCCGCGATGCGTTCGACGCGCGGACGCAGGGCGGCGGTCCGGCCCGGCGTGAAGTGCCCGGCGACCAGTCGGCGCAGCCGCGTGTGCTGCGGCGGGTCGCTCTGGAGCATGTTGTGGCCGATGGCGTGCCCGCCGTCGCTCCGCCAGGACGCGGAGTGCCGGATGTCGTTGCGCAGCCGGGGGTCGGTGAGCGCGGCCCGCGCCGCGTCGCGCGTCACCACCAGCCAGCTCTCCCCGCTGCCGGGCACGAGCACCCGGTGCACGGCACCCCGGGCCCGCAGGGCGGCCAGTTCCTCGAGGGTGGGCGCGGTCATGGGGGCCTCCTGGGGGAGCGGCTAAACGGGGAGTGCTCCCCGTTTCGACGGCCGACGATAGCATCGGCACCCGGAGCACGGGGAGCACTCCCCGGTTCCGTACGGCCGGAGACCCGGAGACCCGGAGACCCGGAGACCCGGAGACCCGGAGACGGAGACCGGAGACGCGGAGGGTGAGGATGACCGTCGGCGCACGCGACGGAGCGCCCCGGCAGCGACGCGACGCGCGGCGCAACCGGGAGCTTCTGCTGGAGGCGGCCCACGAGGTGTTCACCGAGCAGGGGCTGGACGCCGCACTGGACGTGATCGCGCGCCGGGCGGGGGTCGGCAACGCGACGCTCTACCGCCACTTCCCCACCCGTGCGGCCCTGGTGGACGCCGTGTTCCGGGACTCGCTGACCGGCACGATGGACGCCGGGGAGCGGGCCAGGAAGGCGCCGGACGCGTGGGCCGGGCTCGCCGCCTATCTGGAGGTGGTCTTCGGCACCCTGGCCGCGGACCGCGGCTCCAACGACCTGATGACCACGCACCTGCGGGGTGTCGAGAGCCTGGAGGCGGTGCACGAGCACAACCGCCGGACCGTGGACACGCTGCTGACCCGCCTGCGCGACGAGGGCACCGTCCGCGCCGACGTCACCACCGAGGACGTCCTGTTCGGGCTCGCGGCGCTCGGCCGCGCCGTCCCAGCACTGACCGCCGCGACCGCGGCCGCGGCGGGCCCCGGGTCCGCGGCCACGGCGGCGGCCCCCGGGTCCGCGGCCGCGGCCGTACCCGCGCCGGACGCCTGGCGCCGCCCCCTCGCGCTGTTCCTGGGCGGCCTGCGCACCGCGCCGGCCGCCGGGGCCCTGCCCGCGCCCGCGCTCACCGCCGCCGAACTCGGCGACGTCCTGCGCGAACTGGGCCCGCACCGCACCCGTGCCGGGGACCGCGAGCCCCGCGGGTGAGACGGGCCCGGCTCAGCCCCGGGGGCCGGTGCCGCTGTCGGTACCGGTGTCCTCGCGCTTGACCGTCTCCCCCGGGATGACGCGCGGCGTGCCCGGTTCGTCCGCGTCCCTGGCCGCGCGGGCCTCGGACTTGAGGATGCGGGCCGACTTGCCCGCCGAGCGGGTCAGCTCGGGGAGCTTCTTGACGGCCAGGACGGCCGCGACGACGACAAGAATGATCGCGAGCTCGCTGAGTCCGAACACGGCGCTCCCCTGGTGGACGAACGGTGCGGGCCCGCGGCACGGACCCGCACACGGAATCTACGGCAAGGCCGGCGGGCTCGGTGCCCGCGGGGCCCGGTGGCTCTCAGAGGTCGAACTCGTGCGGCGGCAGGTCGAGGGCGTAGCACGCCTCGCGGACCACGGCGCGCTCGTCCTTGTCGAAGTCCCCGTCGGCGCCGCCGATCACGATGCCGATCTGGATCACGGCCCGGGCCTCGGCGGGCTTCTTCTTCGCCTTGGCGATCTCCTGGAGGATGCCGACCTTGCCGAAGGCGAAGTCGGCGGTCAGCTTGTCCAGGTTCTCCTCGAAGCGGCGGCGCAGGTCGTCGGCGGGGAAGTTCTGCAGCACCTCGTTGGTCGAGATCAGCTGGGCGACCCGCTGCCGCTCCGAGGCGTCGACGCTGCCGTCGGCCGCGGCGACCAGGGCGCACATCGCCATGCTCGCGTCGCGGAAGGCGCCGCTCTTGAGGTCGTTCTTCTTCGCCACGAGCTGCGTCTGCATCTGCGACGCGGACTCCTTGAAGCGGTCCCACAGGGCCATGAGAACTCCGTACTCCGTACCGGTCGGACGGGAAGGGGCGATCGAGGACGTCCGGGCCGGCCCGGCCCGCTCGATCCTCTACATCACTGTAGAAGTTATCAGTCTTCCCCGTCGTCGGAGTCGCTCTCGAAGAAGTCCCCCACCTCGTCGACGACTTCGGCCGCCACCATCCCTCCGGCGATCCCCGCGGCCCCGGCCATGACGGCGCCACCGACCCCGGAGTCGTGGCCGTACACCGCGTGGGAGCCGTACGACGCCCGGTGCTCGACCAGCTCCTGCATCCAGCCGTCGACGAGGGCGTCCCAGCCCTGCGGTCCGGCGGGACCCTCGTGCGGGACGGTGAAGCGGCTGAGCGCGTCGTGGCCGCCGTGGCCGCCGGAGAGCGGGCCGCCGCGCTTGTCCGCCTCCAGCACCACCTCGAGGGCGCCGGGTACGGCCAGGAAGGTCAGCTCGATCTCGTCGACCTGGTGGGCGTAGCGCGGGGGCGGGGTCAGCTCGATCTCCTGGTAGAAGGGCAGCTGCTGCCCGGTGCCGCCGATGCGGCCGTACTCCAGGTCGGCGGAGCGGAAGCCGAAGCCGAGCCGGCCGAGGGTCTCCAGAACGGCCTCCTGGGCCGGGAGCGGCGCCACGGCGAACGGGTCCAGGTCGCCGCTGTCCCGGGCGCCGGCGACCGCCAGCTCGGTGCGCACGCCGAGGACGACGCCCAGCGGCTGCCCGTACAGCTCGGTGGCCGGGGTCTCCCAGGGCAGCGTCACCGCGAACGGGATGCTCGTCTCCTCGCCCGCCCCGAGCCGGAAGGCCCCGCCGACGGCGTGCCGGTCGAAGACGACGACACCCTCGCCGTCGCCACGTTCCTCGTGCTCGGTCTCCACGCGGGCCACCAGCTCCAGCGCGACGTGCTCGACGTCGTGGTCGGCGGTGCCGCCGACGAGGTGGACCCGGCCCGACAGGGTGCCTCCCGGCCGGGCGGCACCCGGGTCGAGGACCGTGTCCACCGTGGGTCCACCCACGCCGAGGGAACCGAGCAGCCGCTTGAACACCATCGAGGCGTTCGCTCCTTCACTTTCGGGCGGGGAACAACCGGAACCGCCCGGCCGTTCTCTACAGGCGAGTAGAAGCATAGGGGTCTCAGGACTCCCGATCTTTTTGCTCGTCCTTTACCATGAGGGAGAACCCTCGGGTGCCCGGCTGGTACCGGCGCCCATCGACCCCGTTAAGGAGTCCCGTTCCGTAATGGAGCCCCCTAGTACCGGCCGTGCCGCGGCCCGCCCGCCAGTTCCCCCGTACGTGCGTGAGGGAAGCGGGGTGGCACGGTGACCGAGGTCCTGCTGCTCCTGCTGGCCCTCCTCCTCACCCTGGCCTGCGCGCTCTTCGTCGCGGCCGAGTTCTCCCTCACCACCGTCGAGCGCTCCGACCTGGAGCGTGCCGCCGAGTCCGGTGAGCGCGGCGCGGACGGTGCCCTGAGGGCCGTACGCTCCCTGACCCTCCAGCTGTCCGGCGCCCAGCTCGGCATCACGGTGACCTCGCTGGTCATCGGCATGCTGGCCGAGCCGTCGATCGCGGTGCTGCTGCGCGGACCGCTGACGGCGATCGGCCTGGGCGGCGCCGCCTCCACGGTGGCGACCTTGCTCGGCGTGATCCTCTCCACCGTCGTCCTGATGGTCGTCGGCGAGCTGGTCCCCAAGAACTGGGCGATCTCCCGCCCGCTGGCCGTCGCCAAGGTCGTCGCGGGTCCGCAGCGCGGCTTCACCACCGCCTTCGGCCCCTTCATCCGGCACCTGAACAACACGGCGAACCACTTCGTGCGCCGCTTCGGCCTGGAACCGGCCGAGGAGCTGGCGTCCGCCCGCAGCGCCGAGGAGCTGGTCGCCCTGGCCCAGCACTCGGCGGCCGAGGGCGCCCTGGAGGCGGACTCCGCGGAGCTGTTCGTGCGCACCCTGCACCTGAGCGACCTGACCGCGGAGAACGTCATGACCCCGCGCGTGGACGTCAAGGCCCTGGAGGCCCACGCCACCGCCTCCGACGCCGCGAACCTCTCGCACGCCACCGGCCTGTCCCGCTTCCCGGTCTACCGGGACAGCCTGGACGAGGTGGTCGGCACGGTCCACATCCGCGACGTGCTGGCCCTGCAGCCGGACCGGCGCCGGGCCACCCCCGTCACCGAGCTGGCCACCGCGCCCCTCCTGGTGCCGGACAGCCTGCCCGCCGACCGCCTCCTGGAACGCATGCGCGCCACCCGCACCATGGCCGTCGTCATCGACGAGTACGGCGGCACGGCGGGCGTCGCGACGGTCGAGGACATCGTCGAGGAGGTCGTCGGCGAGGTGCGCGACGAGCACGACCCGGTCGAGATACCGGACCTGCTGCCCGCCCCCGCCGACCCGGACGGCCGCGCGGCCTGGGAGGCCGACGGCTCGCTGCGCCTGGACCACCTGGAGCGCATCGGCCTGACCGCGCCGGAGGGTCCGTACGAGACCCTGGCAGGACTGGTCGCCACCCACCTGACGCGCATCCCCGCCAAGGGCGACGTGGTCGCCCTGGACGGCTGGCGCATCGACGTCCTCGACGTCGACCACCACCGCGCCGACCGCCTCCGCGTCACGGCGCCCGCGGCGGACGACGCCCGGTCGGTGTACGAGCAGCTGGCCGGCGAGCGGTCGGCGCGGGACGAGCGGGAGCCGGCCCGATGACCGTCGTACAGCTTTTCATCGGCGCGCTGACGCTGCTGACCAACGCGTTCTTCGTGGGCGCCGAGTTCGCCATGATCTCGGTGCGCCGCAGCCAGATCGAGCCGCGCGCGAAGATGGGCGACAAGCGCGCCCGGATGACCCTGTGGGGCCTGCAGCACATCTCCCAGATGATGGCCACGGCCCAGCTCGGCATCACCGTCTCCTCCCTGGTGCTCGGCGCGGTCGCGGAACCGGCCATCGCGCACCTGATGGAGCCGGTGTTCGAGGTGGTCCACATGCCGCACGCGCTGGTCCACCCGGTCGCCTTCGCGATCGCCCTGGCGCTGGCGACGTACCTGCACATGCTGATCGGCGAGATGATCCCGAAGAACATCGCGCTGGCCGCCCCGGCGACCACCGCGCTGCTCCTCGGCCCGCCGCTGGTCGCCCTCACCCGGGCCCTGAAGCCGGTCGTCTTCGGCATCAACGCCTTCGCCAACACGCTCCTCAAGCTGCTGCGGGTGGAGCCGAAGGACGAGGTCGAGGCCGTCTTCACCGACGACCAGCTGGCCCGCATGGTGGTCGACGCCAGCGAGGCCGGACTGCTCACCCCGGCCGACGGCGAGCGCCTGCGCGACGCGCTGGAGCTGGGCACCCGCCCGGTCGGCGAGATCCTGGTGCCGGCCCAGAAGATGCGCACCGTCCCGCACACGGTCACCCCGGCCGAGCTGGAACGCATGGCCGCCGACGCGGGCTACTCCCGCTTCCCGGTCACCGGCCCCGGCGGCACCGTCCTCGGCTACCTGCACATCAAGGACACCCTGGGCCTGACCGACCGCGAGAGCCCCTTCCCGCGCACGGCCCTGCACCGCGTCACCCGGGTCCGCATCGACACCCCCCTGGACGACACCCTCACCGCCCTGCGCACCGAGGACAGCCACCTGGCCGCCGTCACCGGCGAGACGGGCTCGGTCCTGGGCTTCGTCACGATGGAGGACGTCCTGACGGAACTGGTGGGCCCGACGACGCCGGTGGCCTGACGCCGGGAACCTTCCACCGGCCAGGTTCGTCTCCTCCGGCGACAACGGCATCCGTACCGTCGGAGGAGACGCCCATGGCCATGGTCGGCCTGTTCTGGATCACTGAGGGCTGTGTGTATCTGGGGGCGAAGCCCGCCGGTGCGGCGCCCGGTGTGCGGCTGACCGAGGGCGGGGTGGAGATCCTGGGGGGCGAGCAGGGCGGCCGGTCCTGGGGGTGGGACGAGGTGCGGGGGCTGGACGTGCGGGACGTGGCCGTGCGGTCGGCCGGGCGGCGGCTGGCGTCCATGGCGTTCGACTCGGTGGTCGTGCTGTTCACGGGCGACGGCGAACAGCCGCCGCTGTTCACGGTGTGCGTGGAGACCGACGGCGACGGCACGGTCGAGGCGAGCGTTCTGGCCGCCGTCACCGGTGGTATCCACACGCCCGACGAGTACGACCTCTCCCGTTCCCTTCTCGCCCGCCTCGTCGACGGCACCACCACCGTCGGGGAGCTGATCGGCTGGCGCCGGGACGAGCCCGAGGACGTCGCCCCCACCAAGGACCAGCGCCTGGCGCTGCTGCGGGAGTGGACTGCGGCCGCCGTCTGACCGACGGGTCGGGGCACCCACGTAGCCGACCCCCTACCGGGGTATCACCCCCGACTTGGCTCCCCAGGGTGACGTCCCGGCTCGCACCGTCTTCCTACCTTCCCTCCGTCAGCGTCACGACGAGACGGAGGAGGCGGACGGATGGGTCGCTTCAGAAGGGTCCTGACCACCGCCGTACTGACCACGCTGCTGGTCGGCGGCACCGCCGGCTGGGCGTCGGCGAGCAGTGCGAGCGCGCCCGGCGGCCCGCTCCCCGGTACCGCCGCCTGGCTGGCGGACGACTCCCTGGGCAGGGAACTGCCGGACCCCGCCACGGCCACCCCGGCCGAGGTGGCCGCGTTCTTCGCCGGGCTGAGCGGCGCCCAGCAGCACAGACTCGTCGAGGACCATCCCACCGTGGTGGGCAACCTGGACGGCGTCCCCGTGCACCTCCGTTACGAGGCCAACGCGCCCGCGGGCGACCGGGTGCTGGCGTACGACCCGCGCGGGCGCGGGACGATCGCGCGGGTCGCGGGCGACCTGGAGCACGCCGCCCACGTCTCGGTGATCGTCCCGGGCTCGGACATCGACGCCGGGACCTTCGACCGCACGGCGCAGCGGGCCGCCGACCTCCGGGCGGCGGCGGGCGACGACACGGCCGTCATCGCCTGGGCCGGGTACACGACGCCCTCCGGCATCGGACTCGACCTGGCGACCGGGCGGCTCGCCGAGGCGGGCGCCGAGCGGCTGGTCCGTCTCACCGAGGGGCTGGACGCGGCCGGTCTCCCCGACCCCTCCCTCTTCTGCCACAGCTACGGCTCGGTGGTCTGCGGCCTCGCCGCCGACCACACCGACGCCGCCGACATCGTCGTCATGGGCTCGCCCGGCATGCGCGCCGACGACGCCGGCGCCCTCGGCACGGACGCCCACGTCTGGGCGGCGAAGTCCCCGCACGACTGGATCGACCGCGTCCCCAACGTCGAGTTCCTGGGCCTCGGCCACGGCGCCGACCCCACCTCGCCCGGCTTCGGCGCGACCGTCCTGCCCGCCGACGACGTCCCGGCGCACGACGAGTACTTCGCGCCCGGCACCTCCACCCTGGCCGCGTTCGCGGCGATCGCGAACGGGGAGCGGTCATGAGGGGGCCGCTCGCCAAACTCGTCCGGCTCGGCGCCCGGGTCGACGAGCGGACCCCGGCACACCGCGACCGTGCGATCGACGGCCTGCGCGCGCTGGCGCTGCTGGCCGTGCCGACCGGTCACTGGCTGGTCGGCGGGTTCACCCTCGACGGCGGCGGCCTGCACAACGCCAGCCCGCTGGCCACGTTCGGCGCCCTGGCCCCCGCGAGCTGGATCCTCCAGATGCTGGGCATCTTCTTCCTGGTCGGCGGCTACTCCTCCTACCTCTCCTACCGGCGTCGCAAGGGGTCGGTCCGGGAGTGGACGGTCGGCCGCCTCAGGCGGCTGGGGCGTCCGGTCCTCGGTGTCACGGCCGTATGGGCGCTGCTCCTTCCCCTTCTGCACTACGGCCTCGGTGTGCCGGGCGACACCCTGCACACCGCCTCCACGCTCGTCGTCCAGCCGTTGTGGTTCGTCGGCGTCTACGCCGTGATCACGGCCCTCACGCCGTACTGCGTCCGCGCGTCCGAACGCCTGGGCGCCTGGGCCGCGGTGCCGTTGACCGGGTCCGTCGCGGTGGTCGACTTCCTGCGCTACGGGCCCTTCGCGGACGCGATGCCCTCCTGGCTGAGTCTGCTCAACCTGCTGCCGGGCTGGATGTTCGCCTACCAACTGGGCGTGTCCTGGGCGGACAAGCGGATCGGCCGGCGCGGGGCGTGGCTGCTGCTGGCGGGCGGTGCCGCGCTGTTCGCCGTGCTGCTGCTCGCCTTCCACTACCCGATGTCGATGGTGGGCGTGCCCGGCGAGGCCCGGACCAACTCCCACCCGCCGTCCCTGCTGGTCCTCGCGCTCGCCGCCGTCCAGTCCGGCGCGGCGATCCTGCTGCGCGACCGGCTGGCCCGGCTGCTGCGGCGGCCCGCCCTGTGGGCGCCGGTGGTGATCGTCAACCTGTCGGCGATGACGATCCTGTGCTGGCACCAGACGGCGATGCTCGCCGCCGCCGTCCCCGGCTCGTACTTCGGTGAGATCCCCGGCCTGACCGGTGCCCCCGACACGGGCGGCTGGGTCCTGGCCCGGCTGGCCTGGATGCCGCTCTTCGCGGGGCTGCTCGTGGTGATCGCGAGGTTCGCCCGGCCGCTGGAGGCCCCGTGGGACCGCACCGGCACGGCCCGGCGTGCGGCGGCGGCGGTGCTGGCGGCGGGCTTCGGCTACTTCGCGCTGGCGGCGTGAGCCGGCCGCCCCGAGAGCCCCACACCGTCAACCGGCCGCCCCGACCCACACCGTCAGCCGGCCGCCCCGAGAGCCCCGCCCACACCATCAAGGAGCCCCATGTCCCCGGCCCGCGAAACCGTCCCGCCGGACACCGGAAGATCACGCGACGGCAGTGAGTTCACGCCGCTGCTGCGCGACGTCAAGGAGCAGCAGCTGCTCGAGCGGCGCACCGGCTGGTACGCGCGCACCATAGCGGTCAACGCGCTGGGTCTCGCCGCCGTCGGCACCGGCATGGTGCTGCTCGGCGGCTCCTGGTGGGTGCTCGCGCTCGCGCCGGTCCTCGCCGTCCTGTGCGCCCGTACGGCGTTCATCGGCCACGACGCGGGTCACGCCCAGATCAGCGGCAGCCGCGCCGTGAACCGACGCATCGGACTCGTCCACGGCAATCTGCTGCTCGGCATGAGTTACGCGTGGTGGAACGACAAGCACAACCGCCATCACGCCAACCCGAACCACATCGACAAGGACCCCGACGTCGCCGCCGACGTCCTCGTTTTCACCAGCGGGCAGGCCGCCACGCGCGCGGGTTTCCGCGGCTGGCTCACCCGGCACCAGGCGTGGCTGTTCTTCCCGCTCACCCTCCTCGAGGGCCTCGCCCTGAAGCTCCACGGCTTCCAGGACCTGCGGCGGCAGGAGGGCCGTGCGCGAGTGGTGGAGGGCGCGCTCCTGGTCGCCCACGTCGCCGGGTACGTCACCCTGCTCCTGACGACCATGCCGCTCGCGCACGCCCTCGTCTTCGCCGCGCTCCACCAGGCGCTGTTCGGGCTGCACCTGGGCATGGCCTTCGCGCCCAACCACAAGGGGATGGACATGCCCGACCCGGATTCCGGCGCGGAGAAGTGGGGGCACCTGCGGCGCCAGGTCCTCACCTCCCGCAACATCAGGGGCGGCCTCCTCACCGACTGGTTCCTCGGCGGCCTCAACTACCAGATCGAGCACCACCTGTTCCCCAGCATGCCCCGCCCGCACCTCGGGCTCGCCCAGGCCGCGGTCAAGGCCCACTGCCGCGACCTCGGCATCCCCTACAGGGAGACCGGCCTCGTCGACTCCTACCGGCAGGCCCTGCGCCACCTGCACGAGGTGGGAGAACCGCTCCGTGCCGACATCTGAGGAGCCGACGCCGTGCGCCCCCGTGGACGCCGCCCCTTCGGACGCCGTCGCGGCGCACACCGGGCACCTAGGCTGGTGCCCATGACCCCAGTGGAGGCGGAACGTCCGCGCGCGCTGCTCGCGGGGGCGTCGCGGCGGTGGGTGCGGCTGCTGCCGTGGGCCGTGGCGTTCGTGCTGTGCGTCGCGCTGCTGCCCACGACCATCGTGGTCCTCACCGCCGACTACGGGCTGAACGGCGGCCTCGCGAGCGCGCTGGCCGTCGCCCAGGCCGCCCCGCTGCTGCTCGCCGTCGTACGGCCGCTGCAGGCCTGGTACGTGGTCTTCGCCGCGGACGTGGCCGGTGCGCTCGCCCTGCTCGCCGTCGACTTCCAGGAACGGCTGCTGTGGCCGTTCCCGCCCATGCAGATCGTCGGCTACGTCGGCCTCTGCCTCGCCCTGGGCCTGCGCGAGCGGCGCCGGACGCTGCTGCTGGTGTGGCTGGCGACGGCGGGCGCCAACGTCGGCCTGGGGTTCGTCGCGCCCCACGGCACCGGCGCCAAGGACCTGTTGCTCACCATCCTCGGGGGCGTCGCGCTCCTGCTGGGCGGCGCGCTGCGCGAGCGGTACGAGGTGCAGCGCAGGCTGGTCGAGCAGGAGACGATCAGCGAGGCCGAGCGGGGCCGGCGCACGCTGCTGGAGGAACGCGCCCGCATCGCACGCGAGCTGCACGACGTGGTGGCGCACCACATGTCCGTCATCACGGTGCAGGCGGACACCGCCGAGTACCGCCTCGCGGCGCTCCCGCCGGACGTGCGGGAGGAGTTCACGTCGATCGCGGCGACCGCGCGGGAGTCGCTCGGCGAGATGCGACGCCTCCTCGGCGTGCTGCGCAACGAGGAGGCGCACGGCGAACTCGTGCCCCAGCCGGGCCTCGCGCAGATCGGGCAGCTGGTGGAGGCGACGGCGCGGACGGGCGGGCCGGTGGAGTTCACCCCCTGCGACGCCGAGGTGCCGGAGGCGGTGGGCCTCTCGGCGTACCGGATCGTCCAGGAGGCCCTCGCCAACGTCGTACGGCACGCGCCGGGAGCGGCGACGCACGTGTCGCTGTCGGTCGCGCGGCCCGCCGACGTGCGGGGCGACGAGCAGGGCGACGGGCGGGACGAACGGCGGGGCGACGGGCGGCGCGAGGGGCAGGGCGGGGAGCGGCTCACCGTCCTGGTCGTCAACGACCCGCCGCCCGAGCCGCCCGCCGGGCCGCTCGAAGTGGGCGGCACCGGACACGGACTGGTCGGCATGCGCGAGCGGGTAAGGCTCGTCGGCGGCACCCTCGACGTGGGACCGCTGCCGGACGGCGGCTTCCGGGTCGCCGCACAACTCCCCCTGACGGAAGAGGAGACCACGTGACGACGCGCGTCATCATCGTCGACGACCAGGCCATGGTGCGGGCCGGCTTCGCCGCGCTGCTGGCCGCCCAGAGCGACATCGACGTGGTGGGCGAGGCTCCCGACGGCGCGCAGGGCGTCGAGCTGAGCCGCCGTACGCATCCGGACGTCGTCCTCATGGACGTGCGGATGCCCGAGATGGACGGGCTGGAGGCCGCGCGCCGGCTGCTGTCGCCCCCGCCCGGGGTGACCCACCGGCCGCGGGTGCTGATGCTCACCACGTTCGACGTCGACGACTACGTGTACGAGGCGCTGCGGGCGGGCGCCAGCGGCTTCCTGCTGAAGGACGCGCCGCCGGCCGACCTCATCGCGGCGGTCCGCGTCGTGGCCTCGGGCGACGCGCTGCTCGCACCCTCCGTGACGCGCCGCCTGATCGCGGACTTCGCCAAGCAGCGCCCCGCTGCTTCACGGGGCAAGCCCGCGCTGCGGCTCAAGGGCCTGACGGAACGCGAGACCGAGGTCCTCACCCTGGTCGCCCGCGGCCAGTCGAACACGGAGATCGCCCGCACCCTGGTGCTGGCCGAGCAGACGGTCAAGACCCACGTCAGCCGCGTCCTCACCAAGCTCGACCTGCGCGACCGCGCCCAGGCGGTGGTCTTCGCGTACGAGTCGGGGCTCGTGGCCCCGGGAGAGTAGTCCCGCCCGGCCGGTCCCGCGGGCCCGGCCTCTCTCCTTCGCCCCCTACCGGGGTATCACCTCCACATTGGCTCCCGGGTATGACGCCCGGCGCCGAGCCGTCCCCGCACTCTTCACCTCGTCACCAAGACGCACGAAGCACGGACGAGGAGACGGCACCATGAGGCTACGCAAGGGCAAGCGGCAGAAGGCGGACGACCGGGCGGGGGTGGACCACCGCCCCGAGGTTCCGGCCGCCACGCCCGGCCTCGCCGTCGAGCTGCGCGGGGTCCGGCGGCAGTACGGCCGCGGCGCGGGCACCGTGCACGCCCTCGCGGGCATCGACCTCGCCCTGCCGCGCGGCACGTTCACCGCCGTCATGGGCCCGTCCGGGTCCGGCAAGTCCACCTTCCTGCAGTGCGCCGCCGGGCTCGACCGGCCGTCGGCGGGATCGGTGCGCCTCGGCGGCACGGAGATCACGGGCATGAACGAGAACGAGCTCACCGAGCTGCGCCGCAGCCGCCTCGGCTTCGTCTTCCAGGCGTTCAACCTGCTGCCGTCGCTGACCGTGGAGCAGAACGTCCTGCTGCCGATGCGCCTGGCAGGGCAGCGCCAGGACCACCGCCGGGCGGCCGAGGTGCTCGCTCAGGTCGGGCTCGCCGACAAGGCGCGGCGCCGGCCCGGCGAGCTGTCCGGCGGCCAGCAGCAGCGTGTGGCCGTCGCCCGCGCCCTGGTCACCGCCCCCGACGTGATCTTCGCCGACGAGCCCACCGGCGCCCTCGACACCGGCACCGCGGCCGAGGTCCTCGGCCTGCTCCGGCAGGCGGTGGACACCCTCGGCGCCACCGTCGTCATGGTCACCCACGACCCGGCCGCGGCCGCCTGGGCCGACCGTGTGCTGTTCCTCGCCGACGGGGCCTTCGCCGACCACCTGGAGCGGGGTTCGGCGGAGCAGATCGCGGCGCGGATGACCGCGCTCACCGGCCGGGCGCGGGCGATGGCCGGGGCGGGGGTGGCGGCATGAGCCTCAAGCCCAACGGCCTGGCCCGCGCGGCCGTACGCTTCAAGCCCGCCTCGTTCGCGGGCACGTTCGTCGCGCTGATGATGTCGGCGCTGATCGTCGCGGCCTGCGGTGTCCTGCTGGAGACCAGCCTCCGCGCCTCGGTGCCGGCCGAGCGGTACGCGAACGCGCCGGTCGTCGCGGCGGCCGACCAGTCCGCGCGCGTCGTCGCCGACACCATCGACGGCCCCGAGGAGACCGAGTACCCGCTGCCCGACACCGCCCGCGTGGACACGGGGCTCGCGGCGAAGGCCGCCCAGGTGCCGGGCGCGGCCGGCGCCGTACCGGACTTCACCTTCCCGGTGCACGGCGGCGACTCGTCGGGCGCGCTCACCGGCCACGGCTGGGGCTCGCACGCCTTCACCGGCACCGCGCTGTCGAAGGGCGCCGCACCGCACCCGGGCGAGGTCGTGCTCGGCGCGGACGCGGCCCGTACCGCCAAGGCGGGCGTCGGCGACACCGTCGTGCTGGAGACGGCCGACGGCCGCACCGGATTCCGGGTGTCCGGGCTGGCCGAGGCCGGTGCCGGGGACACCGCGGGCGAGAGGGCGGGCGGCGGGGCCACCGCCTGGTTCGCCGACGCCGAGGCGTCCGTACTGGCCGGGCATCCCGGCAAGGCCGACGCCATCGCCGTCATGGCGAAGGACGGGGCCGACACGGACGCCCTCGCCGCCGCCGTCGAGAAGGCCCTCACCGGCTCCGGCGCGCAGACGCTCACCGGGGACGACCGCGGCGAGGTCGAGGACCACGGGCTGGCGTACGGCAAGGAGACGCTCTTCGCGATCGGCGGCTCCTTCGGCGGCATCGCCACCCTGGTCGCGGTCTTCACCGCGGCCGGCACGGTCGCCCTCTCCGTCGGCCAGCGCACCCGCGAGTTCGCGCTGCTGCGCGCCGTCGGTGCCACCCCGCGGCAGATCCGCCGCGCGGTCGCCGCCGAGGCGCTCCTGGTCGCCCCGCTCGCCGGGCTGCTCGGCTGCCTGCCGGGCATCGGGCTCGCGCACTGGTGGTTCGGGCAGATGCAGGACCGCGGGGCGGTTCCCGAGGCGGTCGAACTGCACGTCTCGGGGTTTCCGCTGCTGGCCGCCGTCGGCGTCGGGCTGCTCACGGCGCTGGGCGCGGGCCTCGCGGCCGGGCGCAGGCCCGCGAAGATCAAGCCGGGCCAGGCGCTCGCCGAGGCCTCGGTGGAGCGGCTGCGGCCGGGCGTCGTCCGTACCGTCCTCGGTCTCGCCGCGGTCGGCGGCGGCTCGGCGCTCGCCGGTGTGGCGGCCTCCGCCGCCGGTTCCGACGCCGCCAACGCCTCTCTCGGCGTCGTCATGCTCTTCATGCTGGCCGTCGCCCTGCTCGGCCCGATCCTGGCCAGGGCGTGCGCGGCCCTCTTCGGCCTGCTGCTGCGCGGCGGCGGTGCCTCCGCGTCGCTGGCCGCCGCCAACTCCCGCACCAACGCGCGCCGGCTGGCCTCCGCGATCACGCCGATCGTGCTGGCGATGGCCTTCGCCTCGACGCTGGTCTTCATGCACACGAGCGAGAGCCACGTCGCCTCGGAGCAGCTCCGCGACGGCATCACGGCGGACCACGTCGTCACCGCCCCGGCCGGCCTGTCCGCCGACGCAGCCGACCGGGCCGCCCGGGCGCCCGGCGTCGACGCGGCCGTGAGCCTGCTGGACACGCAGGTGCTGGTGCCCGTCCGGGGCGGCGGCGAGACCTCGCTGCAGGGGACGGCGACCCAGGGCATCTCGGGCTCCGGCGCGCAGCTCGCGCAGGTGCAGGACCTGGACGTGCGCGAGGGCAGCCTGGACCGCGTGGGCGAGGGCCGCATCGCCATCGACCGGACCCTCGCCACCGCCACGGACACCGGCCTCGGCGACAAGCTGCCGCTCTACCTCCCCGACGGCACGAAGGCCGACCCGGAAGTCGTCGCCGTCTACGGCCGCGGGCTGGGCCTGCCGGCCGTGACCATGGACCGCGCCTCCCTGGACGGGCACGTCACCTCCGCCTTCGCCGACACCCTGCTGGTCAGCGGCGGCGACGCCGAGCCGCTCGCCCCCCTCGGCGAGGTCACCGACGCCTCCGGCTACGCGCTCGCCCAGAACGTGGACCGCGAGTTCGGCGCCTGGGCCAACTACATGATGGCCGCCGTCCTGGGCGGCTTCGCCGCCGTCGCCGCGGTCAACACCCTGGTGATGACGGTCCTGGACCGCCGCCGCGAACTGAACACCCTCCGCCTCGTCGGCTCCACCCGGCGCCAGGTGCTGCGCATGCTGGGCTGGGAGAGCCTGCTGGTGTCGGCGGCGGGCGTGGCCCTGGGCACCGCCATCGCCATGATCACGCTGACCCCGATGATGCGCGGCCTGACCGGCGAGCTCCCGCACGTCCCACCGCTGCTGTACGCCGCCTTCGCGGCGACCGCGGCGGTCCTCGGCCTGGCCGCCGTCACCCTCCCGGCCCGCACGGCCCTGCGCGACCGGGGTGCCTGAGAGCGTGACCGGGGGCGGAGACCCGCCCCCGGTCGTCGGGTCAGCCCGCCCGCAGCCCGTCCGCCGGAGGGGTGCGCAGGGCGTGGCGGGTGGGGAGTTCGGTCGTGAGGTACGACGTCAGCGCGACCGTCGCCGCCACCGCCGGGAGGAGCCAGGCGGGGCCCGCCGGCCAGGGGCGGCCGAGGAAGCCCTGGCCGAGGAGGGCCAGGGGGACGGCGGACAGCAGGAGGCCGCAGACGAGGGCCGCGGCGGCGATCACCGCGGCCTCGCGGCGCATCATCGCGCGGATCTGCCGGGGCGTCGTGCCGACCAGGCGCAGCGCGGCGATCTCCGTGCGGCGCTGGGCGGTGGCGGCGACCAGCTTGTTGGCGATGCTCAGCAGCAGATAGCCGAGGAGCACCACGACCACCGCCAGGTTGATCCACACCTCGGGCGGCGCGTCCGCGCCGGTGGCGTCCGCGGCGGTGCTCGCGACGGCGAGGCCGGGGCGGCCGGCGGCCAGCGCGGTCAGGCCCGCCCCGGCCCGGGCCGTGCCGTCGGTGCGGACCAGGGCCCGCTGGTCCAGGCCGGTCGTGGTGTGCCCGGCGGCCAATTGGCGGGAGAGGACGACGGGGCCGAAGCCCAGCCCCCGGTCGTACACGGCGACGACCCGGGCCTCCACGCGTGCCCCGTCGCCGAGCACCAGGCGCACCCGCTTCCCGAGCCCGGCGTCCCGCGTGCGGGCGGCCTCCGCGCTGACCGCGACCGTCGCCCCGGTCAGCCGGTCCAGGCCGCCGTCCGTCACGCCGAGGTCCACGACGTCCCGGGCGTCCGGCGCCAGGATCATCGCCGGGGCCGACTCGGCCGCTGGCTCGCCCAGCTCCTCGTACTCCCACACCACCGTGGTCTCCCCGGCCGGCGCGGCGGCCCGTACCCCGGGCACCTCCCGCACGGCGGACAGGGTGCCGTCGGGCAGCCCGCCCAGCGCCGGGGCCGTCAGCTCGTACTGGGCGAGCGTGCCGGTGCGGGTGTCGTCGGAGGTGGCGGCCAGCACCGTCGTCTGGGTGAGCGTGTACGTCAGGACGAAGACGATGCCCATGGCCAGCGGGCTGACCACACCCGACAGCCGCAGCGCGTAGGCCCGTACGTTGGACAGCGCCAGCCACGTCGGCGCCGCCACCCCGGGCCGCAGCCGCCGCACGGCGGCCTCGCCCGCGCTCCTGACCAGCGCCGGGCCGCACAGCGCCAGCCCGATCGCGGCGAGGATGCCCGCGATGGAGGTGACCGAGGCGCCGAGGACCGTCCGGGACAGCAGCGGCACCACCGAGAGTGCCAAGGCCCCGAGGATCAGCAGCAGCCCGGCCCCGGTCCGTGCTCGCGACGGGGTGCGCGGCTCGCTGCGCGACTCGGCGACCGCCTCGGTGGCCGGCATGCGCGAGGTGCGCCAGGCCGCGCACCGGGCGGAGAGCCGCACGGCCGCCGTGACCAGGAGCACCGTGACGAGGGCGGGCAAGGGACTGACGGTGAGGGGGAGTTCGGACGGGAGCACGTCGCGGTCGGCCAGCAGCTCCCGGAAGTGGCCGGCCAGTAGATAGCCGGCCGCCACGCCCGGCACCAGGGCGAGGGCTGCGACGACCGTCGACTGCCCGACGGCCAGTCGCCGGATCTGCTTCGGCGTCGCGCCGACGGCCCGCATCAGCGCCAGGTCGCGGCGCTGCCCGGCGATGGTCACCCCCAGCGCGCCCGCGACGACGAACCCGGTGATCAGCAGCACGATCCCGCCCAGCGAGCCGGCGAGCAGGACCAGCAGCGAGCGCGCCGAACCCACGCCCGGCGCCACCGCCTCGCCCCGGTCCGCGCCGGTGGTCACCCGAAGACCCGTGCCCGCGACCTCCTCGCGGACGGCGGCGGCCACCCGCGCCCCGGCACCGTCGGCGGCCCGCAGGCCGACCAGGTCCACGGTCCCGGCACGCGGGCCTTCGCCCCCGGTACCGCGCCCGGCCAGCGCCGCGGCCGTCCCGTCCGCGAACCAGACGCCGCCGCCCGAACCCGGGGCGTCGACCAGCGCGGAGATCCGGTAGGCCGCGGCAGGGCGGCCGTTGGCCACGATCCGGACCCGGTCGCCCACCGCGAGGCCCGCCGCGTCGGCCGCGGCCGCGTCCACGGCGACCGCCTTCGCACCGGACGGCGCGCGCCCCTCGACGCGCGCGCCCGCCAGCAGTCGCGTCGAGGACCAGCCGTGCCCCGCCGTCCCCGGGTCCGCCGCGGCGGGAACGGGCCGTCCGCGCCCGTCGACGAGCGCCGCCGGGAAGCCGATGTCGCCGACGGCCGCGGTGACGCCGGGCAGGGCGGCCAGCCGGTCGACGAGCGGGGCCGGGACCGTGGCCCGCTCGGGCAGCGCCATCGGCAGGTCCCCGCTCGGGTGGAACTCCTGGTCGGCGGCGACCACGACGTCCGCGCCGCCGAGCCGCCCGGGCGGCAGCTGCGAGCGCAGCCCGGACTCGGCGAGTACGCCGGTGGTGGTGATCAGGGCCGCGCCGCCCAGCACCGCGCACGCCACGGCGAGCAGTGCGGAGATCCGGTGCGCGGCCATCCGCAGGGCGAGGTGCAGCATGCCTACCGCTCTCCCAACGCGACGAGGCGCTCGGCCAGTTGCGGGGCCGTCGGCCGCTCCAGGGCCTCGACCACCCGGCCGTCGGCCATCACCAGCGCCCGGTGGGCGCGGGCCGCGGCGGCCGGGTCGTGGGTGACCATGACCACCGTCTGACCGAGGTCGTCGACGAGCGCGCGCAGCAGGCCGAGGACCTGGTGGGCGCTGCGCAGGTCGAGCGCGCCGGTCGGCTCGTCCGCGAAGACGACGGCCGGTTTCGCCGCCAGCGCCCTTACGACGGCGGCCCGTTGCTGCTGGCCCCCGGACAGCTCGGCCGGGCGGTGCGCCAGCCGGTCGGCCAGCCCCACCCGCTCGGTCAGCGCGTGCAGCCAGTCCCGGTCCGGGCGCCGGCCGGCCAGGCGCAGCGGCAGCGTGATGTTGTCCTCGACGCTGAGCGAGGGAATCAGGTTGTACGCCTGGAAGACGAACCCGACGCGTTCGCGGCGCAGTTCGGTGCGGCGGGTCTCGTTCAGGCCGGAGATCTCCCGCCCGTCGATGCGGACGCTGCCGGAGGTGGGGGAGTCCAGCCCGGCGGCACAGTGCATCAGGGTGCTCTTGCCGGAGCCCGAGGGCCCCATCACCGCGAGGAACGTGCCGTGCTCCACGGTCAGCGACACGTCGTCGAGTGCGCGGACACCGCCCGGGTAGGTCCGGGCGACGCGGTCCAGCGCGATGGCGGGCGCCCGGCGCCCGGTGACGGTCGCGGCGGGAACGGCGGTGCTCATCGCCGCCCCCGCAGGCCGCGTACGACGAGGGCGCCGGCGGCGAGGACGGTGACCACACCGCTGGCCAGGTGGAGCGGCGCGGCGGCACCGGTGAAGGAGAGGGCCATGTTGGCGACCGCGCTGAGCACCACGACCGCCCACAGCAGCGCACGCAGTACGTCCCCGCGGGAGACGGCGTCCGGGCCGTCGCCGGGGGCGGTGGGGATGGTCCGGGGTGTGCCCAGGCGGTAGGGGTCCTGGTGGTCCTGGTGCGTCATGGCTGCGGCCTCCGTCGGCGTCGCTCTCGGTCGTCTCCGACGCTAGGGAGCGAGACCCCCCGCGGCCGATCCCGTGGGCCGCCCGGTCCGGGGTACAGCAGGCTGTACTTTCCGGCTCCGCACCCGCCGAAGGCCCGTCCGGCGGCATAGGGTCGGGCACGCCGGGCACGCCGCAGCGGTGCGTACGGCCCGGAGGGAGGCAGGCGGATGACGGTTCCGGTCGCGTCCGTGCGGGAGACCGCCGTACGGACCCTGCGCGCCGCCCGCGCCGCGACGGGGCAGCTCGTCGGCGGGCTGGGTACGGCGTTCCAGGGGCTGGGCGTGCTGGTGCTGCTGGCGGTGGCCGCCGTGACCGCGCCGGCCGGCGTGGGGCTGCTCCTCGCCCCCGGCGCACTGCGCGCCCTGCACGCGCTGGCCCGCCGGGAACGCGAACGCCTGTCCGGCCGGGGCATCGAGATCGTCCCGCCCGACCCGCCGCCCACCCGGCTGCGGCTCGCCCTGGCCGACCCCACCACCCGGCGCGAGCTGAGCTGGCTGGTCCGGCACGCCACCGCGGGGTTCCTGCTGGGCCTGCTCGGCCTCCTGCTGCCGCTCTGCGCCGTCCGGGACACCACCTTCCCGCTGTGGTGGCGGCTGAGCCCCGGGGACGCGACGACCACGTCCATCGGCATCGGCACCGCCCACAGCTGGCCGGACGCGCTCGCGGCGACGCTGCTGGGCGTGGGCTGGACCGCGATCGTCCTGGGTCTCGGCCCGGGCATGGCACGCCTTCAGGCCGCCCCGGCCCGGCGGCTGCTGGTGGCGGGCCCGGACACGGACCTGTCCCTGCGGGTGGCCGAACTGACCGCGACCCGGGCCGCGGCCCTGGACGCGCACGCCACCGAGCTGCGCCGGATCGAACGGTCCCTGCACGACGGCGCGCAGAACCGGCTGGTGTCGGTGACGGTGCTGCTGGGCGCGGCGCGCCGGATGGCGGCGCGGGACCCGGCGGGCGCCGACGAACTGCTGGAGAGGGCGCAGTCCGCCGCCGAACAGGCCCTGGCGGAGCTGCGCCAGGTGGCGCGGGGCATCCTGCCGCCGGTCCTGGCCGACCGGGGCCTCGCGGGCGCGCTGTCGGGACTCGCGGCGGACTGCGGTGTGCCGTGCCGCGTCGAGGCCGACATTCCCGAGCGGTGCGCGGCCTCCGTCGAGGCGACGGCGTACTTCGTGGTGGCCGAGGCGCTCACCAACATCGCGAAGCACAGCGGCGCCGCCCGCGCCTCGGTCACGGCCCGGGCCCGTGGGGGCCGGCTGCGCCTGCTGGTCGAGGACGACGGCCGGGGCGGCGCCGACGAGAACGACGGCTCGGGCCTGACCGGCATCCGCCGCCGCGTCGCGGCACTGGACGGCACCCTCCGCCTGACCAGCCCACCCGGCGGCCCCACCACCCTGGACGTGGACCTCCCCTGCGGGAGGTGACCCACCGGGTCGGGGCCCGGGGCCGGGAGTACGGTGGAGGGACCGGGGGAATTGCCGCGCACCGGCCCCGACACCGGTGCCGCTCCCGGCGATCGACGACACCGGGCCGGACCCGAGCCCGGGGCGGGACTCGCCTCATGACGGTGCACGTGCCGGTGCGGCCGGCGACCACAGAGCCCCACGGGCGGCGGGGGCCGGCCCAGCGCTCCTCGCCGCAGGCCGGGGAACGGCTGCGGGAACTGACCCGGCGTCAGATCGAGGACCGGTTCGCCGAGCTGGGCGACCTGTACGCGCAGACCTCCGGCGGCGGACCCCGGGCGTGGAACGCGGCCCGCGGCGCCTTCCTGCGCCGACTGGCCGCCGACGTACGGCGTCCGGGCTTCGGCCTGCTGATAGCGGAGACCACCGTCCTGACCGGCTGCGCCTACGGCTACCCCGTGCCCGGCGGCGACCCGCGCGGCGTGCGGGGGCTGGAGCGCTACCTGACCGGGAGCGTGCTGCCCGCCGCCGCGTCGGGCCGACTCTTCCTGGTCTCCGGGATCGTCGTCCCGGCCCGGGTGCGCAGAGACCACCACGACCGGGCCTGGAACCTCGCCCGCCGCCTGCAGGCCCGTCTGCTCGCCGAGCACGACGCCGCCCTCGGCGTCACGCTGGTGGACCGCGCCGACGGCGCGACCGTACGGGCGCTGCGCTCCTGGGGCTGGCGCTACGCGGAGGGCGACACCCTCCAGTCGTCCGTGCTCGGCCCGTACGGCGTCCTGGTCCTCGGGCCCTGAGCGAGACCGCACGGTGAGTGGAAATCCGGCCCCGTTGAAACATATATTCGTCCAGGGCGGGAATAAATTCGGCCGCGAAAATTACCGATCTCCGTCGGCGATTTCTTACCGGGTTGTCGATGCATTTCGTGCTAGGCTGGACATCAGTTGCAGTTGTGGTTGCCATTTGTGTTACCGGGTTTCCGGGCAGGTGATCATCGCGGCGATGGGGGGCTCGCACAGTGCGGGCCTTCAACACTGCCTAGGAGAAAAAAGCATGGCTTCCGGTACCGTGAAGTGGTTCAACGCCGAAAAGGGCTTCGGTTTCATCGCGCAGGACGGCGGCGGCGCCGACGTCTTCGCCCACTACTCGAACATCGCCACCCAGGGCTTCCGCGAGCTCCAGGAGGGCCAGCGGGTGAACTTCGACGTCACGCAGGGCCAGAAGGGCCCGCAGGCGGAGAACATCGTTCCCGCGTAACAACACGCGTGCGGTACGTCGTGCGGTAGTCGCGCAGTACGTCCCGCAGTACGTGTCGAGGGCCCGCACCGCACGGTGCGGGCCCTTTGCGTGTGTTCACCAGCCGGTCGCCACCAGGTGGTTCAGGAGCAGGGCCAGCACCGCCTGCGCCGTCAGCCAGCCGCGCGGCCGGGTGAGGAACGCGCAGGCCGGGAGGAGCCACAGGGCGAAGGGGAGCCAGATGCGTTCCGTCTCCGCCTTGCTCATGCCGGACAGGTCGGCGGCCAGCAGGGCGAGCAGCCCGGCGGCCACGAGAAACGCCAGACGGGCCTCCCCGGCCCGCACACCGTCCGCCTCCGCACTGGCCGCCCCCGCACCGTCCGCCACCCGTCCGCCCTTGGCGCGCCGCCGGACCAGTACGCCCCCGGCCCGCCGCAGGCCCGCCACCGTCGCCAGGCCCGTGATGAGCACCGTGCAGGCGAGGTTGGCCCACACCCAGTACACGTAGGGGCGGACGCCGGCCGCGCCCTCGTAGTAGCGGGTGACCAGCAGGTGGTAGGCCTCCCACCAGTCGAACCCGGCCGCCGTGAACGCCACCGGCACCACCGCCGCTCCCGCCAGCAGCGGCACGAACAGCACCGGCCGCGCCCGCACCCCGCGCCGGCCGAGCAGCAGCACCGCCGCCGCGATCACCGCGAACAGCGTCAGGCCGTACGAGAGATAGCAGGTGAGTCCGAAGAGCAGCCCCGAGCCCGCCGCCCACCACAGCGGGCGGCCGGTGACCGCGAGGGCGAGCAGCGCCACCGCCCACGCGGCGACCGCCGCGAAGCAGCCGTCGGCGGACGTGCCCATCCACACCGCGGCCGGTGCCAGGGCCAGGAACGGCGCCGCCCGCCGGGCGAGCCGCTCGCCCGCCAGTGCCCGCACCGCGACCAGCACCGCCACGCAGCCGGTCGCGCCCACCGTGATGGTCAGGGCCCCGGCCCAGCCTCCGCCACCGAGCCCGATCCGCTCCAGCAGTACGTAGGCCAGCGTGGCCCCGGGCGGGTGACCGGCGACGTGGGCGGGCCAGTTGTCGGGGGAGTGGAGCAGGATGTGCCCGTTGAAGTCGCGCAGGGTCGCCGGGATGTCGTGCCAGCGGCCGATGACCGAGAGGTACTCCTGGCGCGTGGTGAGCCGTCCGGCGACGCCCCGTTCCCAGCCGTCGATCAGGGCCAGCGACCAGGTCCAGGCCAGTGCCGTGCCCCAGGCCGCGGGCAGCAGCGCGCGCCACGGCAGCCGGGCGGCGACGGCCGGCCCGTACGCCACCACCCCCACCGCCACCAGGACGGCCGCCGGGGTGCCGGGGCCCAGGTGCGGGTCCCAGCGGCCCAGCAGGGGCGGCCAGCCGACGATCAGGTCGTCGTAGGTGTACACGTACCGGCCGACCAGGACGGCGGCCGTCACGAGCAGCACGGCGGCCGCCGCGGCGTACAGGTCGCGGGATACGGAGTGCGGGCGGGTCACGGTCACCCCGGCACCGTAGGCCGGGAGATCACCCGGCGGGCGGTGCGCACGGCGGACGTCAGCGTTTCGTCATGGGTCGCGGACCGTTCCGGCGGCCGGTCCAGGCCTACGGTCGGGACATGCGCGACCTCGCCCCACGGCTCCCCTCCTCCCCGGGCTTCTGGCGCAGCCCGCTGCGCGGCCCCCGGTTCACCTCGGTGCTCGGCCTCGTCCTGCTCGTCGGCATCACGGTGCTGTTCGTGACGGGACTGGTGTCCTACGCCGCCTACAACCCCGATCTGGCGCCGGTCAACGACAA
The DNA here is from genome assembly GCF_003369795.1 of Streptomyces sp. CB09001. Taxonomy (NCBI): domain Bacteria; kingdom Bacillati; phylum Actinomycetota; class Actinomycetes; order Kitasatosporales; family Streptomycetaceae; genus Streptomyces; species Streptomyces sp. CB09001. Next base: position 3,396,264 of record NZ_CP026730.1, on the reverse strand, counting down.
GACCCCGGACAAGGGGATCCTCGGCTTCTACCTCTTCGCCTGGCCGACCGACCCGCCCTGGCTGTACCGGCTCACGCAGGGTGTCCACGTCACTCTCGGGCTCACCCTGATCCCGGTGCTGCTGGCCAAGCTGTGGTCGGTGGTGCCGAGGCTGTTCACGCTGCCGCCGGTCCGCTCGCTCGCCCACGCGCTGGAACGGATCTCGCTGCTGCTGCTGGTCGGGGGCGCACTGTTCGAGTTCGTGACCGGGGTGCTCAACATCCAGCTGGAGTACCTCTTCCCCGGCTCCTTCTACCCGCTGCACTTCTACGGTGCCTGGGTCTTCTTCGCCGCGTTCGTCGCACACGCCGTGCTGAAGACGCCGCAGGCGCTGCGCAACCTCCGGGCGATGCGCGAGGAGCACGAGGAGCGCGACGACCTGGTCTCCCCGCGTCCGGCGGCGCCCACCGTCACGCGGCGCGGGGCCCTGTGGTTCGTCGGGGGCGGCTCGCTGCTGATGCTCGCCACGAACGCGGGGCGCAGCTTCGACGGGCCGCTGCGGGCCACCGCCGTGCTCTCCCCGCACGGCGGGCCCGAGCCGGGCAGCGGTCCGAACGGGTTCCAGATCAACAAGACCGCCGCCCACGTGGGCATCGACCCGGCCGAGACGACCGAGGACACCTGGCGGCTCGTCGTCACCGGGCGCTCGGGGACCGTCCGGTTCAGCCGGGCCGAGCTGCTCGCCATGGAGCAGCACAGCGTGGCCCTCCCCATCGCCTGCGTCGAGGGCTGGTCGACGTCCGACCAGTGGTGGCGCGGCGTGCGGCTGCGGGACCTCGCCGCCCGCGTGGGCCACGAGGCCGACCCGCCGGACGTGTTCGTCGAGTCCCTCCAGCGGCGCGGCGCCTTCCGCAGCGGGGCGCTGCGCGCCAACCAGGTGGCCGACCCGCGCTCCCTGCTCGCCCTGTACGTCAACGGCGAGGAGCTGAGCCCGGACCACGGCCACCCGGCCCGGATCATCGTGCCCGCCGCACCCGGCGTGCTCAACACCAAGTGGGTGGCCCGGATGACGTTCGGAGAGCTCCGGTGAACCCCGTGCGCAGGCCGTCGTGGCCGAGCCGGCCGCGGTCGCCGCGGCGCGTGGCCGGCAGCCCCCTCCAGATCCTCCTGCTGGCCTGCTCCTTCGCGCTCGCGGGCTACGCGGGGGTGCGGCTGCTCGCCGGCGACTGGCTCGGCGTGGTCCTCTGGTTCGTGGGCGCGGCGCTCCTGCACGACCTGGTGCTGCTGCCGCTGTACGCGCTGCTTGACCGGGCGGTCACGGGCGGTCTCGGCGCGGCCCGCCACCGCGAGTCGACCTCGTACGTCCGGTTTCCCGCGGCCTTCTCCGGGCTGCTCCTGCTCGTGTGGTTCCCGCTGATCGGCGGCCGGGTCGACGCGAGTTACGCCGGGGTCACCGGGCTGTCGGCGGACGGCTTCCTCACCCGGTGGCTGCTGACCACGGCGGCGCTGTTCGGCGGCTCGGCGCTGCTGCTCGCCCTGCGGCTGCTGCGCAGCGCGACGAAGCGGCGCTCCCCCGACGTCCACTGACCGGCGGTCCGCCAGCCGGCGGCGTCCGCGCGGCGCAGCAGGGCGCGGGTGCCGATCCGCGCCCAGGGAAAGGGGCTCCCGTACGCCTCGTCGCCGTCGGCGACGTCGACGAGCTGTACGTGGACGCGTTCGTCGACGTCGACCGGGGCCGTCTCGGCGATCAGCAGACCGCCGGGCGCGAGCAGGGCGGCGACGCGGCCGAGCAGGGCGCGGGGGTCGCCGCCGATGCCGACGTTGCCGTCCATGAGGAGCACGGTGTCCCAGCGTCCCTCGCCGGGCAGCGGCTCGAACACGGAGCGCCGCAGCGACTGCCCGCCGAGCCCCTCGGTGCGGGACACGGCGGCCTCGCTGACGTCGATGCCGAGCACGGTCCGTCCCCGGGCGGCGAGTTCGGCCACCAGCCGGCCGGGGCCGCAGCCCACGTCGAGTACCGCACCCTCGCACCGGTCGAGGACGTCCAGGTCGACGGCGTCGGCCCGCGCGCACCAGCGTTCCACCTCCAGCGGCAGCAGCCAGCCGTCGGTGCGGCGCAGGAACAGCGGCCCGTGCCCCGACCGCAGGGCGGCGGCGTAGGGGTCGGAGGTCTCCCAGGCGGGGGCGGGGGACGGCCGGCCGGGCGCGAGACGTGCGACCCCCTTCACCGGCTCGCCCGCCGCCGGTCCGCCGCCGGTGCGCAGGCCGCCAGCCGCGCCGCGAACCGGCCGCCCGGGGCGAGGGCGGCGACGGCGCGGGCGTCGGCCGCGGTGTCGACGTCGCGCAGCGGCGGCAGGTCCCGCACCCCCAGTCCCGCCGCCAGGAGCCGCTCGCGCTGCACGGTCCCGGTCACCGGCGTCGACATGGGCACGCCCCGCAGCAGGGCGGGCTCGGGCCGGGCCAGGCCCAGGGCCCAGAAGCCGCCGTCCTCCGCCGGGCCGAAGTACGCGTCGCAGTCGCGGAAGTCCACGTCGAGGAGGCCGGGCGTCACCTGTGGGGTGTCCATCCCGATCAGCAGGGCGGGCCCCGCGCACCCGGCGAAGGCCTCCGCGAGCCGTTCGTCGAGCCCGCCCGCGCACTGCGGTACGACGTCGAAGCCGGGCGGCAGCCACGGGCCCGGGGCGCCGTCGAGCACCAGCACCCGGCGCCGCGCGGGCGTCGCCGCCACCGCGGCCAGGGTGTCGGCGAGGGCCGCCTCGGCCAGCGCGGCCGCCTCGGCGGGGGTGAAGGGCGGGGTGAGCCGGGTCTTGACCCGGCCCGGGCGCGGCTCCTTGGCGATGACGAGGAGGGTGGTCGTGGCGGTCACCTCGGGCTCCCCTCACGGACCTGGCCGCGGGTCGGCGGCTCGGCCAGCACGCGGCGCATGTCCCCCACCGCGTGCCAGGTGCCGCGCCAGGTCCCGGTCACCTTCGAGGCGCCGGTGCGGGGCAGGTACGGGACGTCGTGCTCGGCGATACGCCAGCCCGCGTCCGCGGCCCGCACCACCATCTGCAGCGGGTAGCCGCTGCGCCGGTCGGTGAGACCGAGGGCGAGCAGCCGCTCGCGGCGGGCGGCGCGCAGCGGGCCGAGGTCGTGCAGCCGCAGGCCGGTGCGGCGGCGCAGCATCCGCGCGAGGGCGAGGTTGCCCACGCGGGCGTGCACCGGCCACGCGCCCCTGGTCTGCGGTCGTCGGCGCCCGAGCACCAGGTCGGAGACCCCGGCGCGGACCTCGTCCACGAAGGGGATCAACAGGGACGGGTCGAGGGAGGCGTCGCAGTCGCAGAAGCAGACGACGTCGGCGGTCGCGGCGGTCAGTCCGGCGTGGCAGGCGGCGCCGAAACCGCGGCGCGGCTCGGTCACGACCGTGGCGCCGAGCGAGCGGGCGAGGTCCGCCGAGCCGTCGGTGGAGCCGTTGTCGACGACGAGCGCACGCCAGCCGGCCGGGACGCGGGCCAGCACCCAGGGGAGGGCATCGGCCTCGTTCAGGCAGGGGAGTACGACGTCGACGTCCGGAGCGGGCGAGGTGGTCACGGCGTTCACCCTACGAACCGGAACCGGACGAATCGGGCTTCCACTCCTTACGAAACACGGACGTCGCGGGTCCGGCCCCGCTCGGGAGGCACGCCGGCGGGGGCGCGGTGCGAGGCTGGACGCATGCACCAACAGCCCCGCGAGCCCGCTCCGACGGCCGCATCCCCGGCCCCATCCCTCGGCGGGCCCCCGGCCGCCCCGGCGGCCGCACCCGAGGCTGTGTCCGCGGCCGGGCCCGTGGATGCCCATGGCCCGGAACCCGCTGCGGAGGCGTTCCCGGGCGGTCCCTCGCCCCTGCCCGGCGGTAGGTCCTCGGCCGCCCCGGCGGCCGCACCCGCGGTCGTGCCCGCGGTCGTGCCCGAGGCTGGGCCGGCGGCCGTGCCCGAGGTCGTCCGTGGCGCCGCCGAACCCGGTGCGGGCGCGTCCCCTGGCAGGCATGCGGCTCCGCCCCTCGGCGGGCCCCCGGCCGCCGCCGCGGTCGGTTCCGTCGGTGGGCCGGTGGCCGTCGTGGTGGATGGTCCCGCCCGGATCCTCGTCGTGGACGACGATCCCACCGTCGCGGAGGTCGTGGCCGGGTACCTCGACCGGGCCGGTTACCGTGTCGACCGGGCCGGGGACGGTCCGGACGCGCTCGCCCGGGCCGCCGGGCACCGGCCCGACCTGGTGGTGCTCGACCTGATGCTGCCCGGCATGGACGGACTGGAGGTGTGCCGGCGGCTGCGTGAACAGGGGCCCGTGCCGGTCATCATGCTGACCGCCCGGGGCGACGAGGACGACCGAATCCTCGGACTGGAGGTCGGCGCCGACGACTACGTCACCAAGCCGTTCAGCCCGCGGGAGCTGGTCCTGCGGGTGGAGTCCGTGCTGCGCCGCACCCGGCCCGCACCGGCGCCGCGCCCGCCGTCCGCGGCCGGTCTGACCGCCGACCCGACCGCCCGCAGGGCCACCAAGGACGGCACCGAACTGGCCCTGACGCTGCGTGAGTTCGACCTGCTCGTCTTCTTCCTGCGGCATCCGGGGCGGGCGTTCGCCCGGGAGGAGCTGATGCGCGAGGTGTGGGGCTGGGACTTCGGGGACCTGTCCACCGTCACCGTCCACGTCCGGCGGCTGCGCGGCAAGGTCGAGGACGATCCGGCCCGGCCCCGGCTGATCCAGACGGTGTGGGGCGTGGGCTACCGCTTCGACCCCGCGGGCCGGGAGGCGGACTGACCGTGCACGCCACCCTCCTCATCGCCCTCTACGCCTTCGCGGGCGCCGCCGCCGCCGGCCTGGTCGGCGCGGCCGTGCTGCGGCTGATCCGGCGGCGCTCGCTGACCGCCTCGCTCGCCGTGGTGGCGGCGGTCGCCGTCCTCGCCATGCTCGCGGGCACGCTGGCCGTCGCCTGGGCGATGTTCCTGTCCCCGCACGACCTGTCCGTCGTCACCACCGTCGTGGCGATGGCGGCCGTCGTCTCCCTGGCCACCGCACTGCTGCTGGGCCGCTGGGTGGTCGCCCGCAGCCGCGAACTGGCCGCCGCGGCAAGGTCGTTCGGTGACGAGGGGGACTACGCGGCCCCCAGCACCCCGGCGACCGCCGAACTGGACGCGCTCAGCCGCGAACTGGCGGCCACCAGCGCCCGGCTCGCCCGGTCCCGGGAGCGGGAGCGCGCCCTGGAGACCTCCCGGCGCGAGCTGGTCGCCTGGATCTCGCACGACCTGCGTACCCCGCTGGCCGGACTGCGCGCCATGTCCGAGGCGCTGGAGGACGGGGTCGCCGCCGACCCCGACCGCTACCTGCGGCAGATCCGCGCCGAGGTGGAACGCCTCAACGACATGGTCGGCGACCTCTTCGAACTCTCCCGCATCCACGCCGGCACGCTCGTCCTCGCCCCGGCCCGGATCTCGCTCTACGACCTGGTCGGCGACGCGCTCGCGGGCGCGGACCCGCTCGCGCGCCGGCACGGCGTACGGCTGGTCGGCGACGCGGTGGCGGCCGTACCGGTCGAGGTGGACGGCAAGGAGATGAGCCGGGTCCTGGGCAACCTGCTGGTCAACGCGATCCGCCGCACCCCGGCCGACGGCACGGTCGCGATCGCCGCCGAGCGGTCCGGCGACGGAGTGGTGGTCTCCGTGACCGACGGCTGCGGCGGCATCCCCGAGGAGGACCTGCCGCGGGTCTTCGACACCGGCTGGCGCGGCACCCACGCCCGTACGCCCCCGGCCGGGGCGGGCCTGGGCCTCGCCATCGTCCGCGGCATCGTCGAGGCCCACCGGGGCCGGGCCACGGTCCGCAACATCCCCGGCGGCTGCCGCTTCGAGGTGACCCTGCCGCCGGCGGAGGCCTGAGGCCCGGGGTCAGTTCCCGCGCAGACCCGCCCGCGCGAACTCCCGCATGCCCTCCGTGAATCCCACCCGGGGCCGCCAGCCCAGGTCGGCCCGCAGGCGCGCGGAGTCGGCGGTGATGTGCCGGACGTCGCCGAGGCGGTACTCGCCGGTGACGACGGGCTCGGGGCCGCCGTGGGCGGCGGACAGGGCGACGGCCATCTCGCCCACCGTGTGCGGCTCGCCGCTGCCGGTGTTGTAGGCGCTGAGGGCGCCCTCCGGCGGCCTGGCGGCCTCCAGCGCGGCGACGTTCGCGGCGGCCACGTCCCGCACGTGCACGAAGTCCCGGCGCTGGCGGCCGTCCTCGAAGACGCGCGGCGCCTCACCGCGGGCCAGCGCGGAGCGGAAGAAGGAGGCGACCCCGGCGTACGGGGTGTCGCGGGGCATCCGGGGGCCGTACACGTTGTGGTAGCGCAGCGACACCGCCGTCGCGCCGGTCGTCCGGGCCCAGGCGGCGGCCAGGTGCTCCTGGGCCAGCTTGGTCGTGGCGTACACGTTGCGCGGGTCGGCCGGGGCGTCCTCGCCGACCAGCCCCGGGGCCAGGTCCGCGCCGCACTCCGGGCAGGCCGGCTCGAACCGGCCCGCGTCCAGGTCGGCGGCGGCGCGCGGGCCCGGCCGCACCACCCCGTGCAGCGCACACGCGTACCGGCCCTCCCCGTACACGACCATCGACCCGGCGAGCACCAGCCGTCGTACGCCCGCCCCGGCCATCGCGGTGAGCAGGACGGCGGTGCCGAGGTCGTTGCGGGAGACGTACTCCGCCGCGTCGGCGAACCCGTTGCCGAGGCCGACCATCGCCGCCTGGTGGCACACGGCGTCCACACCGGCGAGCGCCCGCGCGAGGGCCGCCGGATCGCGCACGTCGGCGCCGGGGTCCTCGCGGACGTCGTAGCCGACGGGCTCGTGCCCGTGCTCCCGCAGGGCATCCACGACATGGGACCCGATGAAACCGGCGCTGCCGGTGACCAGTACGCGCATGTCCGACACGCTAGGCCCGAGCGGGCGCCCGGCCGGGTGTGCCGGCCCGCACGTCACCGGTTCGTAAGAGGGGGCGACCGCGGCCGAAGGCGGCTTTGCCATTTCTTTGCAACCCGCCCGGTCCCCGCCTCGTCTCTCCGTCCGACCCGCATCACCCCCAAGTGGTGCGCCGACGACGAGAGAGAGCGACCCGATGCGCCGAACCATCCTCAGTGCCGTGGCCCTGGCCTGCACCGTCGTACTGGCGGGCACCGCACCCGCGTTCGCCGACGACCCCTCCCCGGTCCCCTCCGCCCCCGCCGAGAGCGTCCCGAGCCCCGGCACCGGACCGACCGACGCGACTCCTGTGCCGTCCGTCAGCGCGCCTCCCACCAAGCCGGCCGAGGTACCGGCCCCCGCGCCCGCCGACGGTCAGGTCTCCGTCGTGCCGGAGGGCGCGGCCGACACCGGAGTGGCGCCCTCGGACCCGACGGGGACCGACGAGGGGCTGATCGGCGCGAGTGCCGGCGGGGTCCTCCTCGCGGGCGGCGCGGTCCTCTTCGTCGTACGCCGTCGACGGGCGGCGGCGACCGGCGCATGATCCCGCGCCCCGGCCGCGCCCTCGCGACCGCCGCGCTGGCCGCGCTGCTCGTGGGCTGCGGCGGCGGCCAGGGGGACGGCGACACCGCACCCGACCGGCCGGCGCCCGCGGCACCGCCCGCGCAGGCACCCGCGAAGTCGGTGCGGCCCCTGGCGCGTTCGGTGCCGGTGGGGCTGCGGATCCCCGCCATCGGGGTCGACACCCCGGTGATGGGCCTCGGGCTGGCCGCGGACGGCACGGTGGAGGTCCCGCCCGTCACGGACGACGACCGCGCCGGCTGGTACCGGCACTCGCCGACCCCGGGCCAGGTGGGCCCTTCGGTCCTCCTCGGCCACGTCACGGTGGGCACCTACGGCGACGGGGTCTTCCGGCACCTCGCGCGACTGCACCGCGGCGACCGGATCGAGGCCCGCCTGCGCAACGGCACCGCCGCCGAGTTCGCGGTCACCGCCGTACGGACGGTGACGAAGGCCGACTTCCCGACGGACGACGTCTACGGGGACGTGGCGGGACCGGAGTTGCGGCTCATCACCTGCGGCGGCCCGCGCGACGGCGAGGAGTACCGGGACAACGTGATCGTCTTCGCCGAACTGACCGCCACCACGGTCGCCTAGGCCCCCGTCCGGCGGACAGGCACCTGGTGCGCACCGCAAAGCCCCACGACCATGGAGAGCGTTGAAACGGTCCCGTGACAGGGCGGCGTCCGAGCTGTTCGCCGCCCTGTATCCGCGCCTCGCCGGCTGGTGCCGCCGTCTCGTCGACGACGACGAGACGGCCCACGAGATCGCCTCCGAGGCGTTCACCCGGCTCTGGGCGCGCTGGACGTCCGTGGAGGAGCCCCGCGGCTTCCTCTACGTCACCGCCGCCAACCTCGTCCGCGACCACTGGCGCAAGCTGGAGCGCGAGCGCCGGGCGGTGCGCCGGGTCACCGCGGAGGTCGCCGTACGTCCGCACCCCGAACAGGCCGACCCCTCGGTGCGGCTGCTCGTACAGTCGCTGCCGGAGCGGCTGCGCGTGCCGATCCTGCTCCACTACTACGCCGACATGCCGATCCGGGAGGTGTCCGTGCTGACCGGACGCAAGGAGGGAACCGTCAAGGCCGACCTGCACGCGGCCCGCGAACTGCTCCGCGTCCATCTGAGGAGAAGCCTTGACCACACGCCTTGAGGACGAGATGGACGAGCCCGGATTCGAACGCGACGGCGACGATCCGCTGTTGGTCGTGCTGCGTCCGGGCGCCGACTTCCTGGGCCCGCCGCCGGGCCGCTACGAGGCGATCCGCCGGGCCGCGTCCCGGCGGCGCCTGCTGCGCGCCGCCGCCGGTGCCGCCGCGACCGCTGCCGCCGCCGCCCTGATCGCGCTGCCGCTGAACTGGGCGGCTCCCGCCCCGCCCGCGCGCCCGACGCCGCCCATGGCCCCGGCCCCGGCCGCCCCCACGCCGGAGGCCACACCGAGCCCGGCGCCGCCGAGCGACTCCACCCGGGCGCCCGGCACGGGCCCCGCACTGCCGACCGAGGAAACCGCGCCGGCCGACGCCACACCGTCGCCGTCGGAGCCATCGCCGTCGACGTCGTCGACGCCTTCGTCCGAACCCTCGGCCGGGCCGAGCCACCCGCCCGTGCGGCAGACACCGTCGAACGCGCCCGGGACCGTGGTGCCCACGCCTGCCACGGACGGCGCGGCTGCTACAACAGGGTGATGATCTACCACATCGTGCCGCTCGCCGAGTGGAACGCCGACCCGGGCCGGCCGTACACGCCCGCATCCCTCACGGAGGACGGGTTCGTCCACTGCTCGCCCGACGAGGAGACCACGCTCGCCGTCGTCAACGCCTTCTACCGCGGCGCGCCCCGGCCTCTGGCGGCCCTGCTCCTGGACGAGGACCGGCTCACCGCGAGGTGCGTGTGGGAGGCGGCCGAAGCCGCCCCGCCGCCCGGAGTCGCCGGGGGCACCCTGTTCCCGCACGTGTTCGGCCCCGTCGACCGCGCGGCCGTGCAGCGCGTGCTGGAGGTCCGCTGGGACGACGAGGGCCGGGCGACGGGCCTGTTCTGATCCGGCCTCAGAGTTCCTGGGGCGTGCCGACGGTGCCGCCGAGCAGCGCGGACGCCGTCTCGACCGGCGTCGTGGCGGGCGCCGACGGCGCGGGTTCGGCCCCGGGGGCGGGGTGGCACGTGAAGCCGAGGCGGGCCATGGCCCGGGTCACCTCGCCGCCGCTGAAGTCGCGCCGGTCCTGCCGGGTGACGACCTCGCCCACCTGCTTGACGGGGTAGCGGCGGCGGCCGATGGTCACGGACTCACCGGTGACGGGTTCGGGCGTGACGCCCTTCATCGAGTCCAGCACCCCGCTCTTGGTGAGGTCGAACGGATACCGGGCGATGACACAGCGCATGATGCCTCCAACGAGCGGAATGGGGCGGGTGGGGTCAGGACCCGGGTCCGGACCGGGTCCGAACCCGGGGGGCGGGTGTCCTAGGCCGCCGAGCCGGTCGAACCGGCCGAGCCGCCGGTGGACTGGCGGCGCGGCCTGCGGCGCGGGGACTCGCCGGTGGGCCGCCCCTGGGCGGCGCGGCCCTGGCCGGCGGTGCGGGGCTGTGCGGCGCCGGAGCGGGCCTGGGCGCCGGCCCCCTGTCCGCTGCCGCGTCCCTGGGCGGAACGGCCGCGGCGGCCGCGGGACGAGGACCCCGCGCCGGCGGCGGCGCGCCGGGGGCGCTCCACGACCGGTGCGGCGATGACGACGGGGACGCCCGAGGGGGCCTGCGCACCGGTGATGCGTGCCAGCTCCGCCTCGCCCGAGCGGATCGGGGTGACCTGCGGGGTGATGCCGGCCAGGGACATCAGCCGGGTCATCTCGCGCCGCTGGTCCGGCGTCACCAGGGTGACGACGCTGCCGGACTCGCCGGCCCGGGCCGTACGACCGCCCCGGTGCAGGTAGTCCTTGTGGTCGCCGGGCGGGTCCACGTTGACGACCAGGTCGAGGTTGTCGACGTGGATGCCGCGGGCCGCGACGTTGGTCGCCACCAGCGCCGTCACCTGCCCGTCCTTGAACTGGGCGAGGGTCCGGGTGCGCTGCGGCTGGGACTTGCCGCCGTGCAGGCCTGCGGCGCGCACCCCGCTCTTCAGCAGGTGCTTCACCAGCCGGTCCACCCGGTGCTTGGTGTCCAGGAACATGATGACCCGGCCGTCGCGCGCCGCGATCTCGATGGTCGCGCGCTGCTTGTCCTCCTCGTGCACGTGCAGCACGTGGTGCTCCATCGTGGTGACGGCACCGGCCGACGGGTCGACGGAGTGGACCACCGGGTCGGTCAGGTAGCGGCGGACCAGCTTGTCGACGTTGCGGTCCAGGGTGGCCGAGAACAGCATCCGCTGCCCGTCCGGCTGCACCTGGTCGAGCAGGGCGGTGACCTGCGGCATGAAGCCCATGTCGGTCATCTGGTCGGCCTCGTCCAGGACCGTGATGGTGACGTCGCCGAGGGCGCAGTCGCCGCGGTCGATGAGGTCCTTGAGCCGTCCGGGCGTCGCGACGACGACCTCGGCGCCGGAGCGCAGCGCCCCGGCCTGCCGGCCGATGGACATGCCGCCGACCACGGTGGCCGACCTGAGGCCCACGGCGCGGGCGTACGGCGTGAGCGCGTCGGTGACCTGCTGGGCCAGCTCACGGGTGGGGACGAGGACCAGGGCGAGCGGACGCCGCGGCTCGGCGCGCCTGCCGGCCGTGCGGGCCAGCAGGGCGAGACCGAAGGCGAGCGTCTTGCCCGAACCGGTGCGGCCGCGGCCGAGCACGTCGCGTCCGGCCATGGAGTTCGGCAGGGTCGCCGCCTGGATCGGGAACGGCACGGTCACGCCCTGGTCGCCGAGCGCGGCCAGCATGCGGGCCGGCAGGTCCAGTTCGGCGAAGGTCTCGACGGCGGGCAGCGCCGGGGTGACGGTCTTGGGCAGGGCGAACTCGCCGCCCTGGGGCGCGGCGGCCGGGCGGCGGCCGGAGTTCTGGGGGCGGCCGGCCGAACGGGAGCGACGGGGGCCGTCGCCGGCGCGCCGGCGGTCGTTGGTGCGTGCGCGGTTCATGGGGAACCTTCCTTGATACGGCACGTATCAAGGGAGACCCGCAGCGGATGAGCGGCGCAGGGAATCGCAAGAACGAGCCGGACCGGTCGATTTCGGCGTGGTGGGCCGGGCGGACCGGGAGAATTGGTGAATGCGGGGGAACACGGAGATGCGATGAACGCGGGCGGGGCGGGTGCGCGGGGCGACATCCGTGGCCCCCGCGGGGCGCCGTGCGCCCGGAAACGCGGCGAGCTGGGGCCCGCACCCCAAGGTGCGGGCCCCAGCTGCGCGGTGTGCGTGAGCGTCAGGCCGGGGTGATGTTCTCGGCCGTCGGGCCCTTCTGGCCCTGCGCGATGTCGAAGGTCACCTTCTGACCCTCGAGCAGCTCGCGGAAGCCCTGCGCGTTGATGTTCGAGTAGTGGGCGAAGACGTCGGGGCCGCCGCCGTCCTGCTCGATGAAGCCGAAGCCCTTTTCGGCGTTGAACCACTTCACGGTGCCGGAAGCCATGTTTTCTCCTTCGGTACGGTGCTCGGAGTTCACCCTGTGTGCACTCCGGTCGCCGTGATGATCACCCCGTCGGAAAAAACCTTCAGGCAACCACAACTGCAACTTCGTCCGACAGTAGCACGCCGTGATCGGCCGGGTGCCGGCGATAATCTTGGCCCGATCGGCCGCCGGGGGAATATTCCCCGCGCGGCCGCCGGGTTCCCCCGCCGACCTGGCGGACAGCGCCGGTACGTGGTGCGGAAACCCCCCGTACCGAGACAAAGGACACGTCCGTGCGGGCGGGGTCAGCGGAGGTCGGCGAGGTCCTCGGCGGTGAGGACGATCGACCCGGCGGCGACGTTCTCCTCCAGGTGGGCCGGGGAGCCCGTGCCGGGGATGGCCAGGGTGACGGGCGAGGAGGCGAGCAGCCGGGCCAGGGCGATCTGCGGGACCGTGGCGCCGTGCCGGTCCGCGACCTTGGCGACGCGGTCGCCGCCGATGTCGTCCAGGCCGCCGCCCAGCGGGAAGTACGGCACGTAGGCGATGCCGGACTCCTCGCAGCGGGCCAGCACCTCCGTGTCGTCGCGCCGGTCGGCGCGGAGGAAGCGGTTCTGGACGGCCGCGACGGGTGCGATCGCCCGCGCCTCGGCGAGGTGCCCGGCGTCCACGTGGCTGAGGCCCAGGTGCCGGATCAGGCCCTCCTCGCGCAGCGCGGCCAGCGCCTCGAAGCGGGCGGCGACGGACTCGCCGTGCGGCGGCGGCTGGATGCCGCCGATGCGGAGGTAGACCAGGTCGAGGCGGTCGACCCCGAGGCCCGCCAGGTTCTCCTCGACCAGGGCCCGCAGCGCACCCGGATCGGTGGTCGCCTCCAGGCCGCCGTCCGGGGTGCGGAGCGGGCCGACCTTGGTGGCGATCACCAGGCCGTCCGGGTAGGGGTGCAGGGCCTCGCGGATCAGGTCGTTGGCGCGGACGGAGCCGTCGCCGCTGGTGTAGAAGGCGGCGGTGTCGATGTGGTCGACGCCGAGTTCCACGGCCCGGCGCAGCACGGCGCGACCGGTCTCCGGGTCGCGGGCCGGGCCGTGGAAGCTGTTGGTGGGCAGGCGCATGGCTCCGAAGCCGAGCCGCCCGATCGGAAGGTCGCCACCGAGGCGGAAGTCGTTGCTCATGCCCCCACCCTGCGCGCCGCGCCCCCGGCCGACGAGCCCGTGGCAGCTTGCTGCCAAGCCCCGCCCGCGGCACGTCGCCCGTCGGGACGCAGTGGCCAGGGGACCGTCGGCGGTCCCGGCCTGCGGGCGCCGGAGGGCCGGAGGGCCGGAGGGCCGGAGCGTCCGGTGAGCGGCGTGGCGTCCGGTGGTGCCGGGGGCCGGGGCCGGGTGGCGGTGCCGGCCTGTGGGGTGCCGGAGTGCCGGAGTGCGGGAGTGTCCGGTGGGTGGTGGGGCGTCGGGCGGTGACGGGGGCTGGGGGGCGGTGACGGCGGGGGGTGTCGGGTCCCGGTTGTCGCCGAGGGCGTCGGGGTGCAGGGGTCATCGGGCGGTTGGCGGTGTCGGCCTGTGGGGGTGCGGGAGTGTCCCGCGAGCGGCGTGGAGACCGTCGGCGGTCCTGGCGGAGTGCGGGAGTGTCCGGTGAGCGGCGTGGCGTCCGGTGGTGCCGGGGACCGGGGACCGGGGGGCGGTGACGGCGGGGGTGTCGTGACCCGGGTGTCGGTGGCGCCTGCCTGCGGGAGTGCGGGAGCGTGCGGCGGGCGCTCCGGCCGGAGGCGTCACAATGGGCGTATGGCCCCCATGGCAGAGAGCATGACGGTGCACGGTGACACGGAGTTGCTGGCCCGTGCCGGGCATCTCTTCTCCTCGGTCCGGGAGGAGTTCGTCTGCGCCGCCCGTGACCTCGACACCTGGCCCCGTCCCGCCGCCCGGCAGGTCGCCCAGGCACGGGTGCGGGACAGCGGTGCCGCGCACGTCCGCAAGCTGCTCAGCCCGGCCGCACTGGCCGACGAGGGCGGCCGGGCGCACCTGGCCGAGCTGGCTGCCCGGGGCGCCCGGGTGCGGATCGCCGCCGGTGCCCTGCCGCAGGAGACGATCATCATCGACCGGCGCTGGGCGATCCTCGCCGGAGCGGACTCGCCCGGCGGTCGCGCGTACACCGTGACCGGTGCGCCCACCCTGGTCGGCGGCGTGCACGCCCTGTTCGAAGCCGCCTGGCAGGCGGCCACCGACCTCGCGTCCTTCCTCCGGGGCGAGCAGCCGCACCTCGACGCCGGGAGCCGGACGGTGCTGCGCGCGCTGGGCTCGGGCGCCACGGACGAGGCCGCCGCACGGGAACTGGGCATGTCGCTGCGCACCTACCGGCGCCGGGTCGCCGAGCTGCTCGACGCGCTCGACGCCGGGTCGCGGTTCCAGGCGGGTGTGCGCGCGGGCGAACTGGGGCTGAGCGGCTGACGGCGCGACGGCCGCGACGGCCGGGACGGCCCGCGGGGAACGGATCGGCGTCCGGCTGCGTCGTCCCCTTCCAGGGCACGGCGGCCGTGTCCCGGGGAGGGGCTGCGCAGTGGGTACGGACGGGTTCGCCAAGTGGACACGGCGGTTCGAGGACGAGCGGGAGCGCAGAGCGGCACAGGGCGATCCGGACTGGGCGCGGGGCGCCGTACTGCACCGGGCGGTGTGGGCGGGCATCCAGCGTTTCCAGGTCGGCGAGGACGGTGACGGCGCGAACCTCGTCGCCAAGGCCGAGGAGGCGGGCGACGCCGACTACGCGCGGGCGGTGCGGCTCTTCGTCGCCGAGGAGCAGAACCACGCCCGGCTGCTCGCCCGGCTGCTGGCCGCCGGGGGCCGGCCGACGCTGAGCGGCCACTGGAGCGACACCGTCTTCGTACGGCTGCGGCGGCTGCTGGGCCTGCGCACCGAACTGCTGGTGCTGATGATCGCCGAGGTCGTGGCGCTGCGTTACTACCGAGCCCTGCGGGACGGCACCGACGACGCGCTGACCTCGGAGGTGGCGGGCCGGATCCTGGCCGACGAGCGGCGCCACGTGCCCTTCCACTGCGAGCGGCTGCACCACTCGCTGGCCGAGCTCCCGGCCGTCACCCGCCGCCCCGTGATGGCCCTGTGGCGGCTGCTCCTGCTCGCCGCCACCGTGGTCGTCGCCGCCGACCACGGCGCGGGGCTGCGCCGGCTCGGCGTCGGCCGGCGCCGGTTCGCGGCCGACGTCATGGCCTCGTCCGCCGAGGTGGCCGACGCGGTACTGACCCCGCGGCCGGACGCCTGGTCCGGCGGCGCGTGAGGACCGGCGCGGCGGCCGGGCGCCCGCCGTCGGGCCGTACCGTCCCCGTCGGGCCGTACCGCCGTACTACTTGCTGACGGCGAAGCGCATCAGGGCGTGCTCGTCGCCCTGCTTGATCTTGCCCGTCTCGTTGACGACCTCCAGCTTCCAGGTGCCGCCGACCCGCACCGCCTTGGCCACGGCACAGCCGTTGTCCTGGCTGAGCAGGCTGGGCCAGATGTCGGCGACCTGCTCCGAGCTGCCCCCGGTCGCGTCGTAGACCTTGAAGCTGATGTTGCGCGCCTTCTGGAAGGAGCTGCCCTTCTTGTACGCGGCGGCGACGAACACGATCGAGGTGATGGCGCTCGGGAGCCGCGCGAACTCGACGGTCACCGTCTCGTCGTCACCGTCCCCGTGACCGGTCTGGTTGTCGCCGCTGTGCAGCAGCGAGCCGTTGCCCATCGGGTCGAGCGAGTCGAGGCCGGCGAGCCGCACCGGGTCGCCGCCCTGCAGCGCGACGGCGATCAGGTCGAGGTCGGTGCCGGTCTTGCGCCGCAGCTTGCCGAGCACTCCGCCGCTGCTGCCGGCGGTGGGGTCCCAGGAGACGCCGATGGACAGGTGGGTCACTCCGTCCAGGTCCGCGGGGCCGCCTTCCTTGGTGAGCGTGATCATGTGTACGTCATCCTCCGTGGTCGTGCCTGTGCCCCAGAGTCTGCCTGGCGCCGGAACGTTTCGGCAGGGCGGGGCGGTCGGTCAGTTTTCGAGAAGCACCGCGGGCCCGCCCGCTCATACCGTCTAGGACATGAACTCCATCGACTCCGTCACCCTCGAGGTGGCCGACACCGAGGCCGCCGCCCGCTTCTACGCCGACGCCTTCGGGCTCGACGGATCGCGGGTGCGGTTCCGCGCCTCGGACGACCCGACGAGCGGGTTCCGCGGCTTCACCCTGTCGCTCGTCGTCGCCCAGCCCGGCAACGTCGACGCCCTGTTCACCGCCGCGGTCGACGCCGGCGCCACCGTCCTGAAGCCCGCCGCGAAGTCGCTGTGGGGCTACGGCGGAGTCGTGCGGGCACCGGACGGCACGGTCTGGCAGATCGCGACCTCGGCGAAGAAGGACACCGCCCCGGTCACCCGCGACGTGGACGAGATCGTGCTGCTCCTGGGCGTCGAGGACGTCAAGGCCACCAAGCGGTTCTACGTCGAGCAGGGCCTCACCGTGGGCAAGAGCTTCGGCGGCAAGTACGTCGAGTTCGCCACCGGCCCGGGCACCGTCAAGCTCTCCCTCTACAAGCGCCGGGCCCTCGCCAAGGTCGCGGGCGTCTCCGCCGACGGCACCGGCTCCCACCGTCTCGTCGTCTCCGGCGGCACCCGTCCGTTCGCCGACCCGGACGGCTTCGCCTGGCAGCCGGAGCTCAGCCACTGATGGGCTAGTTTCCTGTGCATGTCTTCACGGGAAACACCGCGAATACCCAGGGGCGGGACGCGGGCGAGACTCTGGGCCGTGGCGGGTGTGGCGACCCTGGCGTTCCTCGTCGCGCTGGAGATCGCCGCGCGCCGCTACGGCCTGCCGGGGCCGATGACCAACCAGGCCGAGGAGTTGGTGTTCGCCCCCGCCTCGGGGCCCCTGCTCTACGCCGGGCTGGCGCTGACGATGGTGGTCCTCACCTGGCGGCAGCGGCTGGTCGCCGCGGCCGTCGCGGTCGGTATCGACCTCGCCGTCGCCCTGGTGCGGTGGGCGGCGGACGCCACCGCGTCCGGCAGCCACTCCTTCGGCAACGGAGCGCTGTGGGTGGTCCTGGGCTGCGGCGTCGTCGCCGTGACCCGGCGCACCGGTCCCGAACGGATCCTCCTGCTGAAGGGCGTCGGGCTCGGCCTCCTGCTGGTGGCGGGCCGCAAGACCGGTGACGCCTGGCTGCTGATCACGTCGAAGACGCGTCCGGAGGTGCTCGACCCGTACGTGGCGACCGCCGACCACGCGCTGGGGAACCCGTCGTGGCTGGTGGGGCGGGCCGTCGAGGCCACGGGCGCGGTCGGTGGGCACGTACTGGACTGGGTCTACGTCCAGCTCGCGGTGGCCGCGGTCGTCGTCGCGCTGTACCAGCTGCGCAGGGTGGCGGCCGAGCGCCGGTTCCCGCGCCACCACCTGGTCCGCACCTTCCTGCTGATAGGCCTGCTCGGGCCGGGCATCTACATGATCTTCCCGGTCGTCGGACCGGTCTTCGCCTACGGCACCGGGGCCTTCGGCACCGGCGGCACGGAGTGGGCGATCGCCGACCTGTGGCCGCACACGCTCCCGCCGGTCGGCCCGCCCCAGGCGTTCACGTACGACGGGGTCACCCCTCGCAACTGCATGCCCAGCCTGCACACGGCATGGGCCACCGTGATCTTCATCCACTCCCGGAAGGGTCCGCGGGTCCTGCGCTGGGCGGGAACGTTCTGGCTGGTCGCCACGCTCACCGCGACGCTGGGGTTCGGCTACCACTACGCCATCGACCTCATCGCCGGCGTCGTGTTCGCGGTCACGGTCGAGGCGGGGCTGCGCTCCCTGGACCGCGGCTGGGACCGGTCGGGAAGCCTGCTGGTCGCCCACGGAGCGCTGGTGTTCGCCGCGATCCTGGCCTCGACGCGCTACCTGTCGCTGGAGATGGCCCGGCATCCGTGGGTCTTCGGACCGCTCCTGCTGCTGGCGATGACCTCCGTGATCCACGGGTACGTACGGACCACGAAGGGGTGGGAGCCGGTGACCGCGACGCCGCCGGCCCTTCCGGAACCACGGCTCGAGGCGGCCTGAGCGCCCCGGGGCCGCATGTCTGCTGAATTGCGAAAGTTCGCAAGTCGTTGGATGCTGGGGTCCCCGGGTCCGCAGGAAGCCGCGGACCGGGTTCCCCTGTGGAGACGCGATGAGCACCCTGCTCCAGCCCCTGCCCCACCGGCACGTGCTCACCCTGCCCGCGGCGCCCCCGGCGGTCCGGGTGGCCCGCGAGACCGCCGAGCAGGCGCTCGCCGAGTGGGGCGTGAACCCAGGGCACCCGACCGTCGCACCCGCCCTGCTGATCCTCAGCGAGTTGGTCACCAACAGCGTCCGCCACGCGTCGCCGCCGAGCGAGCAGGTGACCGTCACGTACGCGGTCGGCGACGACTGCCTGGCCTTCGCCGTGCACGACCGGCACCCGCACCAGCCGCGGCTGTACGGCGCGGAGACCACCGGCCGGGCCGGGGGCCTGGCGACCGTCATGGAGCTCACCGGCACCCTGGGCGGCACCGCGGTGGTCCGGGGCGACGGCGACGGCCGGGGCAAGAGCATCTGGATCACGCTCCCGCTGTGAGGCGCGGACCGGCCCGGCGTCACGAGGAGCCGTAGCTCGTCAGGGGCGGGGTGCGCAGCGCGATGACGGCCTTGTCGTCGTGGCCGTTGCCGGGCCGGTGGGCGACCAGGGCGCGGCACAGCTCCTCGGGCGCCAGTCCCGCCAGCCGGGAGGCGGCGACGGCCAGGGCGTCCAGGCCCCGGTCCAGCGGCTGGCCGGGGACCTCCACGAGGCCGTCGGTGAACAGGATGACGGTGCTGTCCACCGGCAGGGGCCGGCAGTGGTCGGGCCGCGGCAGGTCCGGCGCCACCCCGAGGGGCAGCCCGG
Organism: Streptomyces sp. CB09001; assembly: GCF_003369795.1. Taxonomy (NCBI): domain Bacteria; kingdom Bacillati; phylum Actinomycetota; class Actinomycetes; order Kitasatosporales; family Streptomycetaceae; genus Streptomyces; species Streptomyces sp. CB09001. The sequence continues at coordinate 3,377,382 of NZ_CP026730.1, read as the reverse complement.
GCTCCACGTCCAGGTAGCGGACCCGCCCGTCGGGCAGCAGCACGAGCGGCTGCGGGTGGCCGGCGCTGGACCACCGCAGCTGCCACGTGCCGTCGGCGGGCTCCAGCCGCGCGAGGAGCGCCGTGGCGACGGGGGCCTCGTCCAGGGCCGCGTTCATGATCCGGTCGAGCCGGGCGAGGGACGTGCTGGGCGCGGCACCGGGGTCGTAGTACAGGGCGCGCAGCATGTTGCGGATCTGGGACATGTCGGCCGCGGCCCGCAGGTCGTGCCCCACGACGTCGCCGATCACCGCCGCGCAGGCCCCGCCGGGCAGCAGCATGGCGTCGTACCAGTCGCCGCCCACGGCGGCGGGCGCGCTCGCCGGCCGGTAGGCCGCACCCGCGGTGAAGGGCCGCAGGTCGGGCAGGCGCGGCAGCAGCAGCCGCTGGAACTGCTCGCTGCTGTTCTGGACCTGTTGGTAGAGGCGGGCGTTCTCGATCGCCACGCCCGCCGTGCCGGCCAGCGCGCGGATCACGCCCTCGTCGTGCCGGTCGAAGGGCTGCCCGTCCTTGCGTTCGGAGAGGTAGAGGTTGCCGTAGATCCGGCCGCGCACACTGATCGCCACCCCGAGCAGGCTGCGCATCGGCGGGTGTCCGGGCGGGAAGCCCGCCGACTCCGGGTGGCGCGAGATGTTCTTGACCCGCAGCGGCTCGGGGTGGTGGATCAGGTGCCCCAGCAGGCCTCTGCCCCGCGGCAGCTCCACCCCCTCCAGGTCGGCCAGCTCCTTCGTGGTGAGCCCCAGTGGAATGAACTCCGCCAGGAGCCTGCCCTCCTGGTCCAGGACGCCCATGGCCCCGTAGCGGGCGCCCACCAGGTCCATGGCGGTGCGCACGATGCGGCGCAGCACCGCGGGCAGCTCCAGCTCGCCGGTGATGTTCACGACCGCCTGGAGCAGCTCCTGCAGGGTCCGCTGGGCGCGGGCCAGGGCGTGCAGCTGCTCGCCGATCCGGTTCAGGTCGGAGCTGAGCGGCAGGTCGAGGAGCGAGGCGTACGGCTCGCCGACGCCGGAGCCCTCCGCGGAGCCCTCCCCGGAGCCCTCCGCGGCCCCCTCCCGGGGCCTCTCCCCGGAGTCCTCGCCGGCCGAGGCCGGCTCGTCCGGTGAGCGCCGCCGTTCCTCCGCCATCACGCGTGCCTCGCTTCCCGCCGTGCGGATCGCCTTCCGCCCACCCTCGCCCGGCGGTCCGGGGTGTGCCGTCCGTCCACAGCCGGTCGGAGTAACCCGGCACCGTCCCGGTGCGACCGGGTTCGTCCCGGCGGATTCGGGTCTGGCGGGTGGCTCGGGCGAGGATGGGCGGCATGCTGATGAGGACGGGACGGGCGCGACGCGCCCCGGGCGGGCCGACCGGGCCGCGCCGCCGCGGCGCGAGGAAGGCGAAGGCACGATGAGCACGCCGCTGTACCAGTTGAAGGCCGAGTTCTTCAAGACGCTCGGCCACCCGGCGCGCATCCGCGTCCTGGAACTGCTGAGCGAGCGCGAGCACGCGGTGGCGGAGATGCTCCCCGAGGTGGGGATCGAACCGGCCCACCTGTCCCAGCAGCTCGCGGTGTTGCGCCGGGCGAACCTGGTGGTCTCCCGCAAGGAGGGGTCGACGGTGTACTACTCCCTGACCAGCCCGCAGGTCGCGGAGCTGCTCAGGGTCGCGCGCGGCATCCTGTCCGGTGTGCTCGCCGGACAGGCGGAACTGCTCGCCGATCTCCGGGCCGGACGGCCCGAGCCGGCGCCCGAGCGGCCGTAGCGCCGCGGCGGCCGGTCACTTGTGGGCGTGTTCGCCCACGTAGAACAGCAGCCAGATGAAACCGGCGAGCAGGTGCGTGCCGAAGATGTAGAAACCCGCCCGGAGGGCGACGCCGCGCTCGAACCGGCGCTCGGCGTTGCCGCGCCCGGCGTCGCGGCGCCCAGTGCTGCCGCGCCCGCTCATCGGACGGGCTCCGCGGTCTGCAGCTCTTCCAGCAGCCGCCGTTGGTCCGTGAGCAGCTCGGAGAGGATCCGCCGGGCGGTGGCCAGCAGCTCGGCGACCTCCCCGCCGGCCAGTTCGTACACGACGGTGGAGCCGGTGCGGGTGGCGGTGACGATGCCGGAACGGCGGAGCACGGCGAGCTGCTGGGAGAGGTTCGAGGGCTCGATCTCGATCTCCGCGAGCAGCTCGCGGACCGGTCTCGGGCCGCCCTGCAGCAGTTCCAGCACCCGGATGCGTACGGGGTGACCCAGCATCCGGAAGAAGTCGGCCTTCGCCTCGTACAGCGGAACCGGCATCCCGATCACCTCCGTGAAGGACGTATGAATCACGGCAACTGATGAATTGAAGAAGTCCGCAAGTCTTTCCCACTCTACCGCCTGCCCGCGGTTCCGCGAGCGGGCCAGTACCTTGCTCCCATGCCTGATCTGAGCCCTTCCTCCCCTGCCGAGGCCTACGCGGCGCTGCTGCAGGGCAACGCCCGCTTCGTGAGCGGCGACCGTCTGCACCCCAACCAGGACGCCGACCGCCGGTCGGAGCTGGCCCCGCGGCAGCATCCGTTCGCGGTGCTCTTCGGCTGCTCGGACTCGCGGCTGGCGGCCGAGATCATCTTCGACCGGGGGCTGGGCGACCTGTTCGTGGTGCGGACGGCCGGCCACGTGGCGGGTGCGGAGGTGCTGGGCAGTGTCGAGTACGGCGTCAACGTGCTGGGCGCACCGCTCGTGGTGGTGCTCGGGCACGACTCCTGCGGCGCGGTCACCGCGGCCGCCGAGGCCGAGCGCGGCGGCACGGCACCGGCCGGTTACCTCGGGGACGTGGTGGAACGGGTGATCCCGAGCGTGCTCGCGGCACGTGCCCTGGGCCGTACGGGGATCGACCAGTTCGTGGACGAGCACATCCGCCGGAGCGTCGACGGGCTGGTGGGGCGCTCGGCGCTGCTGGCGAACGAGGTGGCCGCCGGCCGGTGCGCGGTCGTCGGCCTGTCCTACCGGCTGGCCGGGGGAACGGTGAAGCGCGTGGCGGCCCACGGGCTCCCGGAGTAGCCGCCCGACGCATGGCACACCATGGTGTCCACCGTGACGCCATAGCGGTGCCATGCGTTTCACCTTCGTTTTCCCTGGTCAAAGGCCATGGCGGCGCCATTGCCTCGATTCGGGTGTCATTCGGGCTTGTGTGTGGCGCCATTGTGGTGCCATCATGGCGTCATGGACCTCACTCCGTATGTCGACACCCTCCGCCGTGAACTCGCGGTGGCCGCCGAGGCCGGTGGCCACGAAGCCCGCGAACTGGCGGAGCGGCTCATCGCTCCGCTGGAGTCGGCGACCCGGCTGACCATGCTCAACGTGCTCTCCGCCGCGATGGACGAGATCACCCGCGACCTGGCCCCCGGTTCCGTCGACGTACGGCTGCGCGGGCTCGAGCCCGACTTCGTGGTGACGCTGCCGCCCGCCGAGGGCGGTGGCCCCGCGGAGCCGGCCGGGCCCGTCGAGACGCTCAAGGCGCAGCCACCCGCCGACGGCGACGAGGGCGGCACCGCCCGCGTCAACCTGCGCCTGCCGGCCCACCTCAAGACGCGCGCCGAGGAGGCCGCGAGCCGTGAGGGGCTGTCGGTCAACGCCTGGCTGGTGCGGGCGGTGTCGGCCGCGGTCGACGGCGGCGGCACCCCGCGTCCGCCGGAGCGGACCCGAAACGTCGGACAGAGCTTCACGGGCTGGGTGCGCTAGGCCGGCCCCCGGGGCGGGCCCGGCCCCTCGCGCTCGCACCCGCGCCCCGGGAGAAACACAGCACCGCGCTCACACCACGCCCCACCTGCGGGTACACCCCACGGACTCACGAGGACGGTACAGCCATGCCTTCTTTCGACACTCCCCAACCGATCGCGGTGACCGCCCACGTGGGCGCCGGTTCCATCCGGTTCACCGCGGGCGACCGGCTCGACACGGTCGTCGAGGTGCGGCCCGGCGACCCCGGGCGGGACAAGGACGTACGGGCCGCCGAGCAGACCGAGGTCTCCTACGCGGGCGGCGTCCTGACGATCAGCACGAGGGAGCGCCGCTTCATCGGCCCCACCGGCGCGGTCGACGTGACGGTGGAGCTGCCCGCCGGATCGCGCGTCGACATGGAGGGCTCCTGGACCCAGGTCCTCGGCGAGGGCCGGCTCGGCGAGGTCCGGGTCAAGACCCCGGGCGGTGACGTCCGCCTGGACACGACGGGGCCGCTCCAGCTCACCGCCGCCCACGGCTCGGTCACCGTGGACCGGGTCGAGGGTTCGGCCGAGATCACCACCAGCTCCGGCAGTGTCCGCGTCGGCGTCATCGACGGCCCGGCCGTACTGAAGAACTCGCACGGCTCCACGACCGTGGGCGCCGCGCTCGGCGACCTGCGGGTGAAGAACGCCAACGGTGACATCAACGTCGCCCACGCCGAGGCCTCGCTCACCGCCACCACCGCCCACGGCACCCTGCGGGTGGACGAGGTGGTCCGCGGCGAGGTCCGCCTGGAGACCTCCTACGGCGCCATCGAGGTCGGCATTCGTGAGGGCACCGCCGCCTGGCTCGACGCCCGTTCCAGCGGCGGGCAGGTGCGCAACACCCTCGCCGCGTCCGACAGCCCCGCCGAGACCGAGGAGACCGTCGAGGTCCACGCCCGCACCCGGTACGGCAACATCGACGTCCGCCGCGCCAAGGCCTGAGCGCCGGGCCCGCCCCCGTCCGTCACCCACCCACCCCTGTCATCCCCTGTCATCCCCTCGAACGGGAGGGCTCCATGCCTTCATCTGTCATGCCCACGACCACCTCGGGAGTCGGTCCGCAGGCACCCGCCGCCGTCTCCGCCGTGGGTCTGCGCAAGTCGTACGGCGACAAGACCGTCCTCGACGGCATCGACCTGCGCATCCCGGCCGGTTCCGTGTTCGCGCTGCTCGGCCCGAACGGCGCGGGCAAGACCACCGCCGTCAAGATCCTCTCCACCCTCGTCTCCGCCGACGGCGGGCAGGCCCAGGTGGCGGGCCACGACCTCGCCGCCGACCCGCAGGCCGTGCGGGCCGCGATCGGGGTCACCGGTCAGTTCTCCGCCGTGGACGGCCTGATCACCGGCGAGGAGAACATGCTCCTCATGGCGGACCTGCACCTGCTCCCCCGGCGCGAGGGCCGGCGGGTCGCCGCCGAACTGCTGGAGCGCTTCGACCTCACCGAAGCGGCGCACAAGCCCGCCTCCACCTACTCCGGCGGCATGAAACGCCGCCTGGACATCGCCATGACCCTGGTCGGCGACCCCCGCATCATCTTCCTCGACGAACCCACCACCGGCCTCGACCCCCGCTCCCGCCACACCATGTGGCAGATCATCCGCGAACTCGTCACCGGCGGCGTCACCGTCTTCCTCACCACCCAGTACCTGGACGAGGCCGACGAACTCGCCGACCGCATCGCCGTACTCAACGACGGAAGGATCGCCGCCGAAGGCACCGCCGAAGAACTCAAACGGATCGTCCCCGGCGGACACGTCCGGCTCCGCTTCACCGACCCCACCACCTACCGCGCCGCCACCACCGCCCTGCCCTACAGCACCCCCGACGACAACTCCCTCACCCTCCAGATCCCCAGCGACGGCAGCCAACGCGACCTGCGCACCATCCTCGACCGCCTCGACACCGCGGGCATCGAGGCCGACGAACTCACCGTCCACACCCCCGACCTCGACGACGTCTTCTTCGCCCTCACCGCCACCGTCCCCGCCCAGACCGACGCGACCAAGGAGACGGTCCGATGAGCACGCTCACCCTCGCCGCGCGCAACTCCTCCACCATGCTGCGCCGCAACCTCCTGCACGCCCGCCGCTACCCGTCCCTCACCCTCAATCTCCTGCTCACGCCGATCATGCTGCTGCTCCTCTTCGTCTACGTCTTCGGGGACACGATGAGCGCCGGCATCGGCGGCGGCGCCGACCGGTCCGCGTACATCGCCTACCTCGTGCCGGGCCTGGTGCTGATGACCATCGGGTCCACCACGGTCGGCACCGCGGTCTCCGTCTCCAACGACATGACCGAGGGCATCGTCGCCCGCTTCCGCACCATGCCCATCCACCGCGGCTCGGTGATCACCGGCCACGTCATCGGCAGCGTGCTGCAGTCGGTGATCAGTGTGGTCCTGGTCGGCGCCGTCGCCGCGGCCATCGGCTTCCGCTCCACCGACGCCACCGTCCTGGAGTGGCTCGCGGCCTTCGCGCTGGTCGCCCTGTTCGCCACCGCGCTCACCTGGATCGCGGTCGGGATGGGCCTGATCAGCCCGAACGCCGAGGCCGCCAGCAACAACGCGCTGCCGCTGATCTTCCTCCCGCTGATCTCCAGCACCTTCGTGCCCATCGACTCGATGCCGGGCTGGTTCCAGCCGGTCGCCGAGTACCAGCCCTTCACGCCCGCCATCGAGACCCTGCGCGGCCTCCTCCTCGGCAGCGAGATCGGGCACAACGGATGGCTCGCCCTCGTCTGGTGCCTCGCCCTCACCGTGCTCGGCTACGTCTGGTCGAAGTCGGTCTTCAACCGCGACGCGAAGTAGCGCGACCCCGCAGCGGCGCCACCCGGCATCTCCGCCACCCGGCATCTCGTCGGGTGGCGCCCGCATGTCGTCAGAGAGGTGTCAAAGGCGTTCGCGCCGCCGTATGGAAGCCATCAACGGCGGCCGAAAACGGTCGGAAGGGGGCTCTCATCTCGGTGTCAGCTTCTTTTCCGAACCTCACTAGGAGCCAGCGATGGCCGACGTGGCCTTCGTCGTCACCACGATCGCGGTGTTCGCGTTCGTGGCCCTTGTCGCCAAGGGGGTGACGAAGCTGTGACCGCGGAGAACATCGTCGGCCTGATCGTGGCCGTCGCCCTGCTCGGTTACCTCGTCCTCGCCCTGATCCACCCGGAGAGGTTCTGAGCACCGTATGAGCCCCCTCCTCGCCGGCGTGCTCCAGCTGCTCGCCCTCATGGCCGCGCTGGCGCTCGCCCACGTCCCCCTCGGCAACCACATGGCCCGTGTCTACTCCTCGCCCAGGCACCTGCGGGTCGAGAAGTGGATCTACAAGGGCATCGGGGCGGACCCGGACACGGAGATGCGCTGGCCCGCGTACCTGCGCGGCGTTCTCGCCTTCTCCCTCGCCGGGGTCCTCTTCCTCTACCTGCTCCAGCGGCTGCAGGGCGTGCTGCCCGGCTCGCTCGGCTTCGCCTCCATCGACCCGGACCAGGCGTTCAACACCGCCGCGTCCTTCGTCGCCAACACCAACTGGCAGTCGTACTACGGCGAGCAGGCCATGGGCCACGTCGTGCAGACCGCCGGTCTGGCCGTGCAGAACTTCGTCTCGGCGGCCGTCGGCATCGCCATCGCCGTCGCTCTCGTACGGGGCTTCGCGCGGTCCCGCACCGGTGAACTGGGCAACTTCTGGTCCGACCTGGTCCGCGGCGTCGTCCGCGTCCTGGTGCCGATCGCCGCGGTCGGCGCGGTGATCCTGGTGGCCTGCGGGGTCATCCAGAACTTCTCCGGCATCCACGAGGTCGGCCAGTTCCTGGGCGCGCCGCAGCAGTGGAACGGGGGCGCGGTCGCCTCGCAGGAGGTGATCAAGGAGCTGGGCACCAACGGCGGCGGCTACTTCAACGCCAACTCCGCCCACCCCTTCGAGAACCCGACGCCGTTCACCAACCTGTTCGAGATCTTCCTGATCCTGCTGATCCCGGTCGCGCTGACCCGGACCTTCGGCGTCATGACCGGCTCGGTGCGCCAGGGCTACGCGATCCTCGGCACGATGGCCACCATCTGGGTCGGCTTCGTCGCCCTGATGATGTGGACCGAGTTCGCCCACCAGGGCCCCGCGTTGCAGGCGGCCGGCGGGGCGATGGAGGGCAAGGAGCTGCGTTTCGGGATCGGCGGTTCGTCGCTCTTCGCGGTGACCACGACCCTGACCTCGACCGGCGCGGTGGACTCCTTCCACTCCTCCTACACCGGACTCGGCGGCGGCATCACCATGCTCGGCATGATGCTGGGCGAGATCGCGCCGGGCGGGGTCGGGTCCGGCCTCTACGGCATGCTGGTCATGGCGGTCGTCGCGGTGTTCATCGCGGGGCTCATGGTCGGCCGCACCCCGGAGTACCTGGGCAAGAAGATCGGCACCCGCGAGATCAAGTTCGCCGCCTGCTACATCCTGATCACCCCGGCCCTGGTCCTGGTGTTCACGGCCGCGGCGATGGCGCTGCCCACCCCGGGCGACTCGATGACCAACAGCGGGGCGCACGGCTTCTCCGAGATCCTGTACGCCTACACCTCCGCCTCGAACAACAACGGCTCGGCCTTCGCCGGCCTGAACGCCGACACCCAGTGGTTCAACAGCACCCTCGGCCTCGCCATGCTGCTGGGCCGGTTCGTGCCGATGGTGTTCGTCCTGGCCCTCGCGGGCTCGCTGGCCCGGCAGCAGCCGGTACCGGCCACCGCGGGCACGCTGCGCACCGAGAAGCCGCTCTTCGCCGGCCTGCTGGTGGGCGCCGTCCTGATCATCACCGGTCTGACCTACTTCCCGGCCCTCGCCCTGGGCCCGCTCGCCGAAGGGCTGGCGGCATGAACACCGACACGCAGAACACCGACACGCAGAACACCGACCCGCGGAACCAAGGGAACGCGATGTCCACAACCACCCCGACCCGGGCGCCGCACGACGACGCACCCTCCGGGCACCAGCCCGGCCAGGGCCGCGTCGGCGGGGGCCTCTTCGACCCCAAGCAGCTGGTCAAGTCGCTGCCCGACGCGTTCCGCAAGCTCGACCCGCGGGTGATGGTGAAGTCGCCCGTCATGTTCGTCGTCCTCGTCGGCTCCGTGCTGACCACGGCCTTCTCCTTCACCGATCCCGGTGACTGGTTCGGCTGGACGATCAGCGCCTGGCTCTGGCTGACCGTGCTCTTCGCCAACCTGGCGGAGGCGGTCGCCGAGGGCCGCGGCAAGGCCCAGGCCGACACCCTGCGCAAGGCCAGGACCGACACCGTCGCCCACCGCGCCGACGGCACCACGGTCCCCGGCACCGCACTCACGGTCGGCGACCTGGTGGTCTGCGAGGCCGGGGACGTCATCCCCGGCGACGGCGACGTCGTCGAGGGCGTCGCCTCGGTCGACGAGTCGGCGATCACCGGCGAGTCGGCGCCCGTCATCCGCGAGTCCGGCGGCGACCGGTCCGCGGTCACCGGCGGGACCAAGGTGCTCTCCGACCGCATCGTCGTCCGGATCACCACGAAGCCGGGCGAGACGTTCATCGACCGGATGATCAGCCTGGTCGAGGGAGCGGCCCGGCTGAAGACGCCGAACGAGATCGCGCTGAACATCCTGCTGGCCTCGCTGACCGTCGTCTTCCTGCTGGCCTGCGCCACCCTCCCGCCGTTCGCCGGCTACGCGGGCACCCACCTGGACATGATCGTGCTGGTGGCCCTGCTGGTCTGCCTCATCCCGACCACGATCGGCGCCCTGCTCTCCGCGATCGGCATCGCGGGCATGGACCGCCTGGTGCAGCGCAACGTGCTGGCGATGTCGGGCCGCGCGGTCGAGGCCGCCGGTGACGTCTCCACGCTGCTCCTCGACAAGACCGGCACGATCACGCTGGGCAACCGGCAGGCGGCCGAGTTCGTGCCGGTGGGCGGTGTGACGGCGGCCGAACTCGCCGACGCCGCCCAGCTCTCCTCGCTCGCCGACGAGACCCCCGAGGGCCGCTCGATCGTCGTCCTCGCCAAGGAGAAGTACGGCCTGCGTAAACGCCCACCCGTCGCCCACCACCGCCCTTCTGAGGAAGCGCTTCGCGCCTCTTCTTCGGGCGAACTCGTCGGCGCCGAATGGATCGGGTTCACCGCCCAGACCCGCATGTCGGGCGTGGACGCCGACGGCCGCAAGGTCCGCAAGGGCGCGGCGGGCTCCGTCGTCGCCTGGGTCCGGGAGCGCGGCGGCTCGGTGACCGAGGACGCGGACGCGGCCGTCGAGCGCATCTCCGCGGCGGGCGGCACCCCGCTGCTCGTCGCCGTCGAGGACGGGCGCGGCGCCCGCGTCCTGGGCGTCGTCCACCTCAAGGACGTCGTCAAGCGGGGCATGCGCGAGCGGTTCGACGAGCTGCGCCGCATGGGCATCAGGACCGTCATGATCACGGGCGACAACCCGCTCACGGCGAAGGCGATCGCCGAGGAGGCGGGCGTCGACGACTTCCTCGCCGAGGCCACGCCCGAGGACAAGATGGCCCTCATCAAGCGCGAGCAGGCCGGCGGCAAGCTGGTCGCGATGACCGGCGACGGCACCAACGACGCCCCCGCGCTGGCCCAGGCGGACGTCGGGGTGGCCATGAACACCGGCACGTCGGCCGCCAAGGAGGCCGGCAACATGGTCGACCTCGACTCCGACCCCACCAAGCTGATCGAGATCGTCGAGATCGGCAAGCAGTTGCTGATCACGCGCGGGGCGCTCACGACGTTCTCCATCGCCAACGACGTGGCCAAGTACTTCGCGATCATCCCGGCGCTCTTCGCGGCGGTCTACCCGGGCCTGGACAAGCTCAACATCATGGGTCTGTCCTCCCCGGACTCCGCGATCCTGTCCGCGGTGGTCTTCAACGCGCTGATCATCCTCGTGCTGGTGCCGCTCGCGCTGAAGGGCGTGCGCTACCGGCCCATGAGCGCCGACCGGATGCTGCGCCGCAACCTCGCCGTCTACGGACTGGGCGGGCTGATCGCCCCGTTCATCGGCATCAAGCTCATCGACCTGATCGTCTCGCTCATTCCCGGGATCGGCTGACCGACATGAACACCTCCCTGACCAACGCCGCCCGGCTGTTCACGGCGGGCCTGCGCGCCCTGCTCGTCCTGACCGTGGTCACCGGCATCGTCTACCCGCTCGTCGTCACCGGCGTCGCCCAGGGGCTGTTCCCCGGAAAGGCGAACGGCTCCGAGATCGAGGCGGACGGGAAAGTCGTCGGATCCTCCCTGATCGGCCAGTCCTACAACCTGCCGCTGAAGGAGGGCCAGGAGACTCCGGAGCCGGACCTGAAATGGTTCCAGGGCCGCCCCGCCAACGGCCTCGGCACCAACAGCGTCAACACGCAGTACGAGCTGATCCTGTCCGGGGCCACCAACCGTTCCGCCGACAACCCGGAACTCGTCCAGTGGGTGAAGGACGCCAAGGCCGCCGTCGTCAAGGACAACTCCGTGCCCGGACACCCTGTGCGGCCGCAGGACGTACCCGCGGACGCCGTCACCTCCTCCGGCTCCGGCCTGGACCCGGACATCTCCCCGCGGTACGCCGACCTCCAGGTGCACCGGGTCGCCGAGAGGAACGGCCTGCCCGCCGAGCGCGTCCAGGAGCTCGTCGACGAGCACACCGCACCCCGCACCCTCGGCTTCATCGGCGAACCGCGGGTGAACGTCCTCGAACTCAACATCGCGCTCGGGGAACTGGTGGCGCCGGGGGCCGGCCGCTGAGCCGCGGTTACAATCCGGGCCATGGCCCTGACCGTGAGCGACGTGGAACGGTTCGAGGCCTCCAGGCACCGTCTGGAGGCCATCGCCTACCGCCTCCTCGGCTCGGCGAGCGAGGCGGAGGACGCCGTGCAGGAGACGTTCCTGCGCTGGCAGGCGGCCGACGTCGCACGGGTCGAGGTTCCCGAGGCCTGGCTGACCAAGGTCCTCACCAACCTGTGCCTCAACCAGCTCACCTCGGCCCGCGCCCGCCGGGAGACCTACGTGGGCCAGTGGCTGCCCGAGCCGCTGCTCGCCGGGGACCCGATGCTCGGCCCGGCGGAGACGGCCGAGCAGCGCGAGTCGGTCTCCCTGGCGGTCCTCGCCCTGCTGGAGCGGCTCTCCCCGGGCGAGCGGGCGGTGTACGTCCTGCGTGAGGCCTTCGGCTACCCGCACCGGGAGATCGCCGCGATCCTCGACATCACGGAGGACGCCAGCCAGCAGACCCTGCACCGGGCCAGGAAGCACGTCGCGCAGGGCAGGGCCCGCACCGAGGTCGACGAGACCGCGGCCCGGCGGATCGTCGACGAGTTCCTCGCGGCGGCCACCAGCGGCCGGACCGAACCGCTGGTCGAACTGCTCACCCAGGACGCCGTGTCGATCGGCGACGGCGGCGGAAAGGTGCCGGCCCGCGCCAAGGCGTTCGAGGGCGCCCACGCCGTGGCGACGTTCCTGCGGGGCCTGTTCAAGCCCGGCAGGGCCAAGCGCGAGCTGACCGGCGGTCCCGCCGAGATCCACGCCGCCACCGCCAACGGCGACCCCGCCCTGGTGGCCGTCGTGCACGGCCGGGTCATCGGGATCATGTGCCTGGAGGTCACCCCCGAGGGGCTCGCGGGCTTCCGCAACCAGGTCAACCCCGACAAGCTCGAACGCGCCACCCGCCGGTGGGAGGCCGGCGAGCACGGGGAACCCCTGTTCCAGATCTGACCCCGGGTCTCCTGGACCCCGCCGCTCCCCACCCCCGGCCGGAGTGTGGTGCGCGTCACTCCCCACCCCTGTCAGGAATCAGCGGGCTGCCCGGTTCAAGGGGCGAGTTCCGCCGGACAGAGCGCCGGCGGCCGGAGACAAGGGAGTACGCCATGCAGCACACCCCGCGGCACCGCATCGTCGTCCTGGGCGCCGGATACGCCGGAGCCGTCGCCGCCGGCCGTCTCGCCAGGCGGCTGCGGAGCGAGGACGCGGCCATCACCCTCGTCAACGCCGAGCCCCACTTCGTCGAACGGGTCAGGATGCACCAGCTCGCCGTCGGCCAGGACCTCAGGGCCCGGCCGCTCGACGAGATGTTCGCGAACACCGGGGTCGAGGTGCGGATCGCACGGGTCACCGGCGTGGACGCCGACCGCAGGACCGTCGCCGTCACCGACGAGGACGGCGCCGGTGAACTGGCCTACGACACCCTCGTCTACGCCCTCGGCAGCGCCTGGAACCCGCAGGACGTCCCCGGTGCCGCGGAGCACGCCCACGAGATCGCCGGCCGGCCGGGAGCGCTCCGGCTGCGCGAACGCCTGGCGGGGCTGGAGGCCGGCCGGACCGTGGTCGTCGTCGGCGGCGGGCTCACCGGCCTGGAGGCCGCGTCCGAGATCGCCGAGGCCCGTCCGGACCTCGACGTGTCGCTCACGGCCCGCGGCGAACTCGGCGACTGGCTCTCCCCCAAGGGCCGCCGCCACCTGCGGAAGGTCTTCGCCGCCCTCGGCGTCACGGCGCACGAGAACGCCGCCGTCACGGCCGTGGCCGCGGACCACGTCGTCACCGCCGACGGCACGGCCGTCCCGGCCGACGTCACGGTGTGGACCACCGGATTCGCCGTCCACCCCCTGGCGAGCGCCACCACGCTGCACGTCACCGACACCGGCCGGATCGTGGTCGACGGGACCATGCGCTCGGTGTCCCACCCGGACGTGTACGCGGTCGGCGACGCGGCGCTGGCGGCGGGACCCGGCGACCGGCCGCTGCGGATGTCGTGCGCCTCGGGCGTGCCCACCGCCTGGCAGGCCGCCGACGCCATCGCCGCCCGGCTGACCGGCGGGAAGCTGCCGAAGGTGACGCCGCGCTACTTCAACCAGTGCATCTCGCTGGGCCGGGGCCAGGGCCTGATCCAGTACGTCACCGCCGACGACCGCGCCGTGCGCGCGGCGCTGACCGGACGGCTCGCCGCCCTCTACAAGGAACTCGTCTGCAAGTCCGCGGCCTGGGGCGTCGCCAACCCGACCCTCGGCGTCCCGACCCGTCGCCGCCCGGTGGCGCCCCGCACCCCGGAGCCGGTCCCGACGACCTGAACGAGGGACGCGCTCACCGCACCGGGAAGCCGAAGGTGTGGCCCTGCTCCTTCAGCCAGGGCAGGACCTGCCGCAGGGCTTCGACGGTCTGGGTGCGGTCGCCCCCGGCGTCGTGGAAGAGGATGGTCGGCCCGTTGGGCAGCTCCCGCTTGACGGTGGCGACGATGGCGTCCGCGCCCGGCCGCTCGAAGTCCTTGGTGTCCACGTTCCAGCCCAGCGGGCGCATGCCGTGGGAGGCGGCGAGCTTGCGGCTGTAGGGGGTGAACGCCCCGCCGGGGGCCCGGTAGTACACCGGCCGCACACCCCCGGACGCCTTGATGATCATGCGCTCGGCGTCGAGGATCTCCTTGGACTGGTAGGCCTCGGACTTCTTGTCCATGGTGGTGTCGTGCGACACCGTGTGGTCGCACAGCCGGTGCCCGGCCGCGACGACGTCCTTCACGAGATCCGGGTGGGCCTCGGCCTGAAGGCCCGTCATGCAGAAGGTGGCCTTCACGCCGTACTCGTCCAGCAGGTCGAGCACCTGAGGCGTCCACGCGGGGTCGGGGCCGTCGTCGATGGTGATGTTCACGCCGCGCGGCCCCGCGTCCGAGGCGTGCGCGATGCTGATGTCGACGGGCTTGGCGGCGCCGCCCGGAGTGGCCGGCGCGGACGCCCGCGGCGTCGCGCCGCCGCCGACGGAGTCGGCCTGCGCGGTCCACACCGAGGCGCCGACGGCGAGCACCGTCACACCGAGCGCCGCCCCGACCACCTTGCCGTACCAGCCCCGCCCGCCACCGTGCCGCGCCATGTCCGCCGCCCCGCCTTCGCGTAGTTGCTCGCCGCCGGTCCCCGCTCACGTCGGGGACCACATGACAGGACGGGAGAAACCCGCCCCGGGATCCCTCCGTTACCGATCACGGACAATCCCGGGGGAGTTCGCGGACAACTCGACGCGGGCTACGGCTCACCCATGGGCGAGGTACTCCCAGAAATAGGCCGCGACTCCTGTGCAAGCCGTGCCCGACCCCGCCATCCAGTACAGGGAGAAGGTGTTGAGGGGGACCTTGTCCCAGGGCTTCTCCTCCTGTTCCCGGATGTCGGCCGCGACCTTCCTGGCGATCGGCGCCAGCATGACGACGAACGTGAGCAGGACGCCGCTGTAGATGTAGAGGGTGTGCGGGACCGAGTAGCCCTTCACCGTGGCGTTGGGCAGCAGGAAGAGCCAACCGGCCAGCGGGGCGGCGAACATGCGCAGCCGGGCCTTGGACGTCGGCATGCACCAGTACATCGCGGCCGTGTGGACGACGGTGGCGCCGAAGGCGATGAGCCACCAGTCCTCCGTGCTCAGAACAGACATGATCGCGGGCCCCCTTCGGACGGAAGTCCGGGCAGCTTGGCCGCTTCGGTGTCCGTGGCGGCCCCCGCCGCGCCCAGGGCGTGCAGGATGCGGGCCAGGTCGGCCGGGGCCGCCGCGAGGCGGACCGGCTCGCCCGCGTCGTCGAGCTCGGCGACGTGCCAGCCGCGGGGCACGCCGTCGCCGTCGCCACCGCGCGGACGCCGTACGCCCTTGACGGTGAGCCGGTGCGCGGGGACGGGCCGCGCCGCGAACCGCCCCGGCCCGGGGTGGGGGACGACGGCGGGCGGGCCGTCGCCGAGTACGACATGGGTGCCGAAGTGGTTCGGGTTGTAGTCGGTGCTCTCCAGGAAGCGGGCGGCGAGGAACACGTCCGCTCCGCCGTCCTCCCGGGGCACGGCTCCGGTCACCGTGGCCGTCGCGGCGGTCTGCGGCGTGCTGATCCGGGTGGCGCGCCACGCCAGGACGAGGAGGCCCAGTGTGGCCAGGGACCCCGCGGCCGCCCAGGCGAGGGGCCCGGGGGAGGCCGGCGGGCCCAGGGGATGGACGTAGCAGAACGGCAGCAGCCACAGCGCGGTGCCGGCCAGAACGCCCGCGAACGGCAGCGCCGACGGCAGCACCTCGTCGTCGGGAAGCCGGCGCCCGCGCCGGTGCACCAGCACCCGGGCCCCCGGGTACCCGGCCGCGAGGGCGAGCGCGGCGGCGAGTACGGCCACCGAACCGGCGCTGGTGAAGTGCTCGCGCCACACGTGGTGTTCCGCCGCCACCACCCTCACCTGTCCGCGCCACAGGGTGAGTTCGACGCGGTCACCGGCCCGGAACCCCTGGGCGCCCTCCCGCGAGACCGTGAGCCGGTCCACCGGCCGCCCGTCGGCGAAGTACAGCCGGCTGGGCTGCTTCGCCCGGCCCACCTCGGTCCGCGCGATCACGGCCGGCCGGGTGGTGAGGCACGCGCCGCGCTCCTCGGACGGCGTCCCGGCCGCGCACGGGACGGCCGAGTCCCACGCCTCCTTCGTCGCCCCCGTGACCGGCACGAACCACGCGGCCAGCCCCGCCCCCGCGAACAGCAGCAGGCACAGGACCAGCGGTACGGCGGCGCCGCGCCCCGCGGTGCGTCTGGAGATGACGGCGAGATGGTCCGACTCGGGGCTCCCGTACCGACGGTGCAGGGCCCGCAGCGCGTCCAGCGTCGCGTCGAAGTCCGGCCGGCCGGCCCGGGACCCGGACACCGGCAGGGGCAGCCGCCGCGTCCGCCCGTCGCGCAGCAGGACGCCGACCCGGAAGTACTCCTCCCCGTGCCGCCCGTACTGGATGTGGACGCGCAGGTCGGCGATGTCGCCCCACGGCATGCTCCGGTGACGGCGCGGCAGCGAGCCGTACCGCACGCCGTACGCGTCGGCGCTCACCTCCAGGGTGACCCCGTGGAGGAAGGCGACGCCCACCAGAGCGGCCAGCAGCCCGCCGCCCACCCACCAGTCCACGAACGTTCCCGAGTACACCAGGCGCCCCAAGGCCAGGACGGCCCCCGCCGCCCCCACCCCGACGCACACCCACAGGGGCCGCCTGAGCGGGGGCCGGACACGCACTTCCTGGCCGACGGTCATGCGCGCATGGTGCCACCGGCCGCGACGTCCCCGCCTGTACGGCATCCGGCAGTGTTCCGGCCCGCCAGGCTGCCGGGGACCGGTGGAAGGGCGGCCGGGCGGACGACGCGGGCTCCTTGTACCGGGAGGCGGTCGGGTGGCACCGTGCAGCCTGACAGGGGAGACATGCGACCACCAGACGAAACGAGCACCGGCCGGGGCACCGACGCGCACGAGTTCGACGCCTTCTACGCCGAGAGCGTCGGCCGGCTCATCGGTCACCTGTACGCGATGACGGGCGACCTCGCCGAGGCGCAGGACGTGGTCCAGGAGGCCTTCGCCCGGGCCTGGGAACGCCGGACCGAGCTGGACCTGAACGGCGCCCCCGAGGCGTGGGTGCGCACGGTGGCCTGGCGGCTGGCGGTCAGCCGGTGGCGGAAGGTACGCACCGCGCTCGCCTTCGCCCGGGGCCAGGGCCCGCCGGCCGCCGTTCCGCCCCCGGAGCCGCACCATGTGCTGCTGGTCCAGGCGCTGCGGCGGATACCCGAGGCGCAACGCCGGGCGGTGGTGCTCCACCACCTGTGCGACCTGCCGGTCGAGCAGGTGGCCGCCGAGGTCGGCTGCCCGGTCGGTACGGTCAAGGCACAGCTGAGCCGGGGCCGGGCGGCGCTGGCACGGCTGCTGTCCGACACCGAGCTGGATCCGCGGACGAGTCGCCTGCCGGAGGTGCGTCATGGCTGACAGGCCGGAACCGGGGCCAGGACCGGCACCCGGACCGCTGCCCGGGCTGGAGGAGTCCCTGGCGGACCTCGCCGAGTCGGGTCGCCGGCACGTGGTGCCGCCGGCCGCGGAGCGGATCCGGGCGCGCGGTGAGCAGCGCCTGCGCCGCAGGCGGACCGCGCTGGCGTCCGGCGGCGCGCTGCTGGCCGCGGCGGTGGCCCTGGGCGGCCTGTCACTGGTCCGGGCCGTCCGGGACCCCGAGCCGCCCGCCGTCCCCCCGACGGCGACCGCTTCGCCCTTCGTGCCGCCGACGCCCGCCCCCGGAGCGGAGTACGCCGGGGAACTGGCCTACGTGTACGACGCGGTGGCGCAGGGCGACACCGTGCGGGTCACCGTCGAGCCGCTCCGTACCGTGCGGGGCGGGGCGACGCCCGCGGGCGAGGCGCACCCGCTGACCCTGCCGCGGGGGACGCCGGTCGAGGCACGGCGGCTGTCCGGCGGGAACCCGGCGGACCTGCGACTGGACGAGCTGCTGGACCGGCTGTCCGCCGGGCGGAAGTGGGCCTTCGCGATCGACTACGACGGCGAGGGCCGCGTGCACTCGCTGCGGGAGGCGTACTGGCTCGACGACTGATCCGGGGAAGAAATTCGCGCCGGGATGCAACCCGCCGGGTGGGGTGGCGCGTAGAGAGTGCGTATCCAGAACGCACCACGTCCTTGGGGGGACTTCACCATGCGCGTCGCACACCGCCGGACCACCACCGTCCGCTGCCTCACCGCCCTCACCCTCGGCCTGCTGGCCCTGACCGGGTGCAGCGGCCAGGACGACGGACCGGACGACGGGCAGGCCGCCACCGCCACCGCCAGTGCCACCGCGTCCGTGGCCTCGACGACGCCTGCCCCGTCGTCGGACGGGACGGACCCGAGCACCGCGCCGAGCGCCATCGCACCGAGCGCCACCGCGGCGAGCGGCACCGCGGCCCGCTGGGCCGGCACCAAGCAGTTCGTGCAGATCGACGGCGCCCGGACCGCCGACGGACGGACCTACCTGTCGGTGCGGCCCGCCGAGAAGAAGCCCCACCCCCAGTTCGAGGCATGGGTGATCGTCCCGGGCGAGGGGCCCTACACCGAGGTGAGCATGACCGAGGACGCCCAGGTGCTCCTGTCGGTCCCGCTCGGCGACGCGAAGCACCCCGCCGCGTACGCCCAGGACGAGTTCGTCAGCCGCCTGTCGGCCCGGCCCTCCCCGGACCGCGCGCTCCTCGGCTACGACCTGAGCTTCGACGGCCAGGGACGGGTCACCAGGGTGCAGTCGCTGTACACGCCCTGACGCGCGGGCGGGGCCCGGAGATCCGCCGCGCGGCGGAACCGGCGGTGGCGGGCGGCGGGCCACCGCACGCTCCGGCCGACGCGCCGGCGAGGTCCACCGGTCCGGCCCGTCGAGGGGGACCACGGGTCAGTCGCGGTAGGCGTGCGTCTGGGTGGCCTTCACCGTGGCCCAGACGGTGGCGCCGGGGTGCAGGTCCAGGTCGGCGGCGCCGAGCGTGGTCAGGTCGGCGGCGAGGGGGAGGTCGCCGGTGAGGTCGGCGCGGATCCGGTCGCCGTGGGTCTCCAGACCGGCCACCTCGCAGCGCCAGACGTTGCGGGCGCTGGAGCCGGTGGGACGGTCCCGGTGCAGGGTGACGGCGCCGGGCGGGAAGGCGACGAAGACCGGCCCGGTCAGCTCCTCGGCGGTCGTGATCGCCGGCCCGTCCTCGAGCCGTACCGTGTGGCCCTCGGCCCGGCCTCGGTAGAGGTTGAGCCCGACCAGGTGGGCGATGTAGTCCGTGCGCGGACGGCGGGCGATGTGGGAGGGGGTGCCCTCCTGGACGACGTGGCCGTCCTCGACGACGACGAGGTGGTCGGCGAGGACCATGGCGTCCAGCGGGTCGTGCGTGACCAGTACGGCGACGGCCTCGAAGTCCGCCAGATGGCGCCGGAGTTGCGCGCGGACGTCGAGGCGCGTGCGGGCGTCGAGGGCCGCGAGCGGTTCGTCGAGGAGCAGCAGCCGGGGGTGGGTGGCCAGGGCGCGGGCGAGGGCGACGCGCTGGGCCTGGCCGCCGGAGAGCCGGCGCGGTCTGACGGCGGCGTGCCCGGCGAGACCCAGCCGTTCCAGCCAGGCGGCGGCCTGCGTCCGGGCCTGTGCCTTGGTCGCGCCCCGGCAGCGCGGCCCGAAGGCCACGTTGTCGAGCGCGGTCAGGTGCGGGAAGAGCAGGTAGTCCTGGAAGACGACCCCGACCGGCCGGGACTCCGGCGGCGTACGGTCCAACTCCGCCCCGTCGAGCCGCAGATGTCCGTCCGTGAGCGGGACGAGACCGGCGAGGGCCCGCAGGGCGGTGGTCTTGCCGGCGCCGTTCGGGCCCAGCAGCGCGACGACGTCGCCGGGGGCCGCGGTCAGGGCCACGTCGAGGCGGAAGGCGCCCCGCTCGACGACGAGCCGCGCGTCGAGCCCGTACGGCCCGGGTTCCGCGGCACCCCGGGTGGCCGGCTCGGTGGTCTTCTCGGCGTCGGTCATGAGGCGGTCATCCAGCGGTCGCGCAGTCCGGCGAGGACGGCGACGGACACGGCCAGCAGGACCAGGCTGAGGGCGACGGCCGCCTCCGGGTCGCTCTGCAGGGCGAGGTAGACCGCCAGCGGCATGGTCTGGGTGCGGCCCGGGAAGTTCCCGGCGAAGGTGATCGTCGCCCCGAACTCGCCGAGCGCCCGCGCCCAGGCCAGCACGGCACCGGCGGCGATCCCGGGCGCGATCAGCGGCAGCGTGACCCGGCGGAACGCGGTGAAGCGGGAGGCGCCGAGGGTGGCGGCCGCCTCCTCGTAGCGGGGATCGGCGGCGCGCAGGGTGCCCTCGACGCTGATGACGAGGAACGGCATCGCCACGAACGCCTCCGCGAGGATCACACCGGTGGTGGTGAACGGCAGCGTGATCCCGAACCAGGAGTCCAGCCACTGCCCGACGACGCCGTTGCGGCCCAGCGCCATGAGCAGGGCGACACCGCCCACCACCGGCGGCAGCACCAGCGGCAGCGTCACCAGGGCCCGGACGAGGCCGCGGCCCGGGAACTCCACCCGGGCCAGCAGCCAGGCCAGCGGCACGCCGATCACCATGCTCACCACGGTCGCCGCCGTGGCGCAGATCAGCGACAGGCGCAGCGCCTGCCACACCTCGGTACTGGTCAGCAGCTCGGGCATGCTCGCCCAGGGGGCCCGGATCAGCAGGGCGACGAGGGGGAGCACCAGGAACGCCAGGCCGACCAGTGCGGGCACGAGCAGCGGCAAGGGAGCACCGCCCCGGACCTGGCGGCGGCGCCGCGGCCCATCCGTGCGGGGACCGGCGGCACCGGTCCTGTGCGGGGTGGTCACGGCGCCGTGAACCCGGCGCCGGTCAGGACCTTCCGCCCTTCGGCGGACCGCACCAGCTCGATGAACGCCTCGCCGACGTCCGCGTTGGGGGCGTCCTTGAGCAGGGTGATCGGGTAGTCGTTGACGGCCTTCGCCGACTCGGGGAACTCCACGCCCGCCACCTTGTCACCGGCCGCCTCCACGTCCGTCCTGTAGACGACCGCGGCGTCGGCCTCCTTGAGGACCACCTTGTTGAGCGCCGACTTCACGTCCTCCTCGTAGGAGACCGGGGTGAGTTCGAGACCGGCGGCGGTCAGCGCCTTGTGGGCGGCCGCCCCGCACGGCACCGCCTTGTCGCACAGCACGACCTTCAGACCGTCCCCGGTGAGGTCCTTCAGCGAGGCGACCCGGTCCGGGTTGCCGGGCAGGGTGGCGATCTCCAGCCGGTTGCGGACGAAGGTGACCGGCGTCCCGGCGGCGGCGTCCGCGTCCGTGACGACCTTCATCGTCCCGGGGCTGGCGGAGGCGAACACGTCGGCCGGTGCCCCGCTGGTGATGCCCGCGGCGAGCGAGTCGCTGCCGCCGAAGTTGAAGACGACCTCGGTGCCCGGGTGCTGCTTCTCGAACTCCTCGCCCAACTCGGTGAAGCTCTCCGTCAGCGAGGCCGCGGCGAAGACGTTCACGGTCCCGGACAGTCCGCCCGAACCGCCGCCCGACGAGGAGGCACCGGACTGTGAGTCGGAGCCGGAGGACGAGCAGGCACTCAGGGCCAGCAGCGCGGCGGCGCCTGCGCCGGTCACCTGAAGCATCCGGCGACTCCGGCGCGCGGAACGGGTCGTCACGAGTCCACTCCTCCAGCTCCTGGACAGAACATACGCCGACCATACTGCCGCAGATGCAAGCCGAAAGTCTCCTGGCGCTTCGCATGAGAGGGATCATCGATCCCTCTACCTGGCATGTGCGTTCGTACGGCGCGTACGGCGCGTACGGCGCGCACGTGCGGCCGGGCTCGCCGGGTACGTTCCAGGGCGGGCCGGCTCAGACCCGGTCGACGTGCACGTTCGTCGACTTCACCCGGGCGGTGGCCTCCACCCCGACCTCCAGCCCCAGCTCCTCCACGGCCTCCCGCGTGAGCAGCGAAACCAGCCGGTGCGGACCGGCCTGGATCTCCACCTGGGCCGCCACGTCCCCGAGCTTGATGGCGGTGACGATGCCGGGGAAGGCGTTGCGCACCGAGGTGTAGGAGGTGTCCTCCTCACCGCTCCCGCTCTGCGCCAGCTCCACGGAGAAGGCGGCCAGGTCCTTCCCGTCGATGAGCCGCTTCCCGGCCTCGTCGCGATGGGTCGCCACCCGGCCCGCGTCCGCCCACCGCCGCGCGGTGTCCGGACTCACGCCGAGCAGCCGGGCGGCCTGGCCGATCGTGTATGACTGCATGGCCGCCAAGATAGATCAGCGGCGGGAACGGCTCACCGGGGAGGCCGGGGCCGCCCTCCCCGGCCCCGGCGCTCGCGACCCTCAGGAAGCCCCGTCGCGAGCCCCACACTTCCGACGTCGCATCGCGCGTTCCCCTCCCTCTCTCGCTCTTGTCATCTGCGCCAGAAGAGGTGGTGCGTCACGCCGCTCGGGCTGGGCACGACCTCCATGTGGTACCGGTCCAGCAGATGCTCCGGCGAGTCCCACAGGCGCAGCCCGGAGCCGAGCGTCACCGGCGCGACGACCACGTGCAGCGTGTCGACGAGACCGGCGTCGAGGAACTCCCGGACGGTGGTCACCCCGCCGCCGAGCCGGACGTCCTTGCCCTGCGCGGCCTCCCGCGCCTGCGCGAGCACGGTGGCGGGTTCGCCGTCCACGAAGTGGAACGTGGTGTCGGAGAGCGTGAACGACGGACGCGCGTGGTGGGTCAGGACGAACACCGGAGTGCGGAACGGCGGCTCGTCACCCCACCAGCCCTGCCACTCGTGGTCCTGCCACGGGCCGCGCTGGGGCCCGAACTTGTTGCGGCCCATGATCTCGGCGCCGATGTTGTGGCTGAAGTCCCGGGCGAAGTAGTCGTCGAGGCCCCGGGTTCCTCCAGGCTCGGTGCGGTTGGGCCAGCTCGCCGTGGCGCCGGCCCAGGCGAACAGCCGCCCCGGATCGACGTCGTGCCCGAAGGGCCGCTCCAGGCTCTGGTCCTCGCCGGCGGCGACGCCGTCGCGTGAGACGGTGAAGTTCTGTACTCGCAGCAGCTGATCCATGCGTTCCCTCATCAGGTCCTGTGGGTTCCTGTTGCTTCCTGGCGATGCGTCCTGCATCAAGATGTCGAACGGGACCCGACGGGATCGACAGCGGCGCGCGAGTTCTTCCGAAAGGCGCCACGGGAGGATTTCGCGGATGCGTACCCCGCTCCCGCTCCCGCTCCGGATGACTGACCGAGGAGCCGCGCATCAGGGGGTGACGACGGCGAAGTCCGGGTCGAAGTCGTCCAGGAGTCCGGCCAGGGTTGTCAGGGCGGACTCGTCCCCGTCGAGAGTGATCTTCCCGGCCCGGGCGAGGCGTTCCGCGTCGGCCGGCTTGAGGAGGCAGGCGACGAGGGCGGGCTTGGGGCCGCTGACCGTCAAGCGAGTGTCGGGCGAGGCGCCGCGGCGTGCGTTGAGGACGCCTCGGCGAACCCACATCGTCCAGGTCTCGTCGGTGTCGGTGTCGGTGTCGGTGAAGCGGAAGTCGATGCGCAGGTCGGCCGTGGCGGCCTTGTCGCCGACGAGGTGGACGGCGGCGAAGTCGAAGAGGATGTCGATCGGCATGGCCAGGATCGAGTCCGGGCTGGCGGTGGCGAAGGCGGCCGGGACGACGCCCTCGCGCAGTTCCTTGGCGGCGGTCAGGAAGATGCCGCGCCACTGCGGGCCCTCGGCCTGGTAGCCCATCTGCTCGTAGGCGTCGGCCTGGAGGTCGGCCTGCACCACAGCATCCGCGCCGTCCCCCACAAGGAGCTGGGATTCGGGGACGGCGACTGATCAGCCAGGTTGCTTCTCCATGGCCCGGCGGACGGTCCACCGCGAAGTGCTCCGGCGCCTGGTCCGCGAGCGTCCCGGGGCCGCGGAGGCGCCCCCGGGTGAGTTGCGGCGCGTCCGGCGCACGGCAGATTCCCCGCTCGTTGCCCACCGCTGTGATCAACTTTGTGCGTTTCATTGACATTTCACCCAGGCGACCTACCGTTGGGAGCGCTCCCATAACAGCCTTGCAACTGGAAGGAGTTCCCCCCACATGCGCACACAGAGTCCGTTAACCGGGCGTTCGCGGTCGCCCCTCCGTCGCCCTCTCCAGGCGCTCGTCATGCTGTTCGCCGTGGTTGTCGGCGCACTGACCTGGTCGGCCCCCGCCCAGGCTCACGGCACCATCGTCGGCCCCGCCTCCCGGGCGTACCAGTGCTGGAAGACGTGGGGCAGCAACCACACGAACCCGGCCATGCAGACCGAAGATCCCATGTGTTGGCAGGCCTTCCAGGCCAACCCCGACACCATGTGGAACTGGATGAGCGCGCTCCGCGACGGCCTCGGTGGCCAGTTCCAGGCGCGGACCCCCGACGGGACGCTCTGCAGCAACAACCTGTCGAGGAACGCCAGCCTGAACAAGCCCGGGCAGTGGAAGACCACCACCGTCGGCAACAACTTCTCGGTCCACCTGTACGACCAGGCGTCCCACGGTGCCGACTACTTCAAGGTCTACGTGAGCAAGCAGGGCTTCGACCCCAAGACCCAGACACTGGGCTGGGGCAACCTCGACTTCATCACGCAGACCGGCCGCTTCGCCCCGGCGCAGGACATCACGTTCCCCGTCCAGACTGCCGGCTACACCGGACACCACGTCGTGTTCGTGATCTGGCAGGCCTCGCACCTCGACCAGGCCTACATGTGGTGCAGCGACGTGAGCTTCGGCTGAGCCGGGGAGCGCCGCACAAGGCACCGGCCTGAGGGACAGTGGTTGGGCGGTCCTGGCCACGTATCCGTGCCCTCCGCGTGTCCCATTTTCGAGTGCATGATGTGCGAAGGACCGACGAAGAGCCAGCGATAGACACAAACCCCAGGTCGCTGACCTGGGGTTTCGTGTGGAGCGGGTGATGAGCATCGAACTCGCGCTCTCAGCTTGGGAAGCGAGGGCGCTTCACGGGTGAGACCACCTCTCACCTGCGGCTACGTATTCTGGAGCGCGCTTTCGGCTACCTGTTCCGCGCCGCTGTTTACCGTTGTTCTCCGGTCGTATGGGCACGCTGTGGGCACGAGGCTGGTCGGCGCTGCTTCGCGGAGGGCCGCTGGGCACTTGGCGATGAGGAATGCCTGGCGGGGGAGCACTGCTGCCACGGTGACTTGCGTGTGCACACTCCTAACCGAGGATGCCAAGATCACAAAAAGCGTCTCTTTGGGTACAGACTTCGATCTTCGCCGCAGGCAGCCTGGGGTTCTGGGCGAGGAGGCGGCCGATGTGGTGGATCGGGATGGGGCTCGGAAGCGTCGCGGGTGTTGTGGTCCTGCGCGTTCTGCTCCGGCAGGTCCGGGGGCTGTTGCTGGACTTCGGCGACGTGACGCGAGCCTGGACCGAGGTTTTGTCGAGTATCGGTGGTGGGGAAGGCCGACGGGTTGGTTGCTGCGCTGCGCGCTATCGGTGCCCCGGGGCCGTGGATGCTCCGAGGTGTGTACGCCGGCTCAAGTAGGCGATCTGTCGTGAGGCCATGGTCGATCCGAGTGCGGGCTGCGGGCGTTGCTCATGACTGCGGCTCTGGCGCGATCTCCTTGATCAGGCCCTCGACCAGCACCTTGATCTCGTCGCGGATCGGGCGGACGGCCTCGACGCCCTGGCCGGCCGGGTCCTCCAACTGCCAGTCCAAGTAGCGCTTGCCCGGGAAGACCGGGCACGTGTCGCCACAGCCCATGGTGATGCAGACGTCGGACTCCTTGACCGCGTCCACGGTCAGCATCTTTGGCACCTCGGCGGAGATGTCGACACCGACCTCGCGCATCGCCTCGACGGCGGCCGGGTTGACGTTCTCGCCCGGGTTGGATCCGGCGGAACGGACCTCGACGCGATCCCCGGCCAGGTGGGTCAGCCACGCGGCTG
Organism: Streptomyces sp. CB09001; assembly: GCF_003369795.1. NCBI lineage: Bacteria > Bacillati > Actinomycetota > Actinomycetes > Kitasatosporales > Streptomycetaceae > Streptomyces > Streptomyces sp. CB09001. The sequence continues at coordinate 3,351,499 of NZ_CP026730.1, read as the reverse complement.
CCATCTGCGAGCGGCCGGCGTTGTGGACGCAGACGAACAGCACGGAAGGCTTGTCGGGCATCAGGAGGTCTCTCTTGTCTCGAGACGGCATCAGGCGCGCATGGCATCAGCGCCCGATGGTGTCAGTCACCACTGATGTGAGAGTATCAGTGCATGATGACGTCAGTCGACACTGACCTGATCCGGGTCCTGGCGGACCCGCTCAGGCTGCGGATCGTGACCCTGCTCGCCAAAGAGACGCTGTGCACCACCCACCTCGTGGAGGAGACCGGTGCCCGGCAGACCAACCTCTCCAACCACCTGAGAGTGCTGCGCGAGGCCGGCGTCGTCGAAACCGAGCCGTGCGGCCGCTACACGTACTACAGGCTCCGCCCGGACGTCATCGCCTCGCTCGCCGGCCAGTTCGCCGACCTGGCCGACTCCGCACGCAACGCCGTCGAGAACAAGAGGGCCTGTCCGTGACCCGCACCGAAGCCCCCGCGACGACCACCGAGGAGCCCTCCGTCGTCGCGAAGCTGTCGACGCTCGACCGCTTCCTCGCCGTCTGGATCCTCATCGCCATGGCCATCGGCCTCGGCCTGGGCCGAGCCGTCTCGGGTCTGGACGACGCCCTTGCCAGGGTCGAGATCGGCGGCATCTCCTTGCCGATCGCCGTCGGCCTGCTGGTCATGATGTATCCGGTCCTGGCCAAGGTCCGCTACGACAGGCTCGACGCCGTTACCGGCGATCGCAGGCTCATGGCCTCGTCGCTGGTGATCAACTGGATCGTCGGCCCGGCGGTGATGTTCGCGCTCGCCTGGATCTTCCTGCCGGACCTGCCCGAGTACCGCACCGGCCTGATCATCGTCGGCCTGGCCCGCTGCATCGCCATGGTCATCATCTGGAACGACCTCGCCTGCGGCGACCGCGAGGCCGCCGCCGTACTCGTCGCCCTCAACTCCGTTTTCCAGGTCCTGGCGTTCGGTCTGCTCGGCTGGTTCTACCTCGACCTGCTGCCCGGCTGGCTGGGTCTGGGCGACGGCGAACGCCTGGACATCTCCATGTGGAAGATCGCCCTGAACGTCGTCATCTTCCTCGGTGTTCCACTGCTCGCGGGCTTCCTCACCCGCCGCATCGGCGAGAAGAGGCTCGGCCGCGAGAAGTACGAGTCCCGCTTCCTGCCGAGGATCGGTCCGTGGGCGCTCTACGGCCTGCTGTTCACGATCGTCATCCTGTTCGCCCTGCAGGGCAGGACCATCACCTCGCAGCCGCTGGACGTGGTCCGCATCGCGCTGCCGCTGCTGGTGTACTTCGCGGTCATGTTCTTCGGCACCTTCCTGCTGGGCAAGGCGATCGGCCTCGCCTACGACCGGACGGCCACCCTCGCCTTCACCGCCGCCGGCAACAACTTCGAGCTGGCCATCGCCGTCGCCATCGCCACTTTCGGTGTCACCTCCGGCCAGGCCCTGTCCGGCGTGGTGGGTCCGCTCATCGAGGTGCCCGTCCTGATCGGCCTCGTCTATGTTTCGCTGGCCTGGCGCAAGAAGTTCACCCCGTCCGCTCCGACCACCGAGGGCAGAGGCTACTGATGCATTGCCTCACGGCCCGCACCGTCCGGTCCATCACGTGCGCGGCGGCGCAGGCGGCATGACACAGCACTCCGACGTGGTGGTGATCGGCGGCGGTCAGGCAGGGCTCGCCGCCGGCTACCACCTGCGCCGCCTGGGCCTCGACTTCGTTGTCCTCGACGCCCAGGCCACCCCGGGCGGGGCCTGGCAGCACACCTGGGACTCGCTCCACCTGTTCTCCCCGGCAGCCTTCTCCTCGCTCCCCGGCCGCCTCATGCCGCCGCAGTCGGGCCAGGAGTACCCGGACGCCGGGCACCTGGTCGCCTACCTGAGCGACTACGAGAAGCGATACGACCTCCCGGTGCAGCGACCCGTCCGGGTGATCGGCGTGCACGCCGACAGCCGGCTGCTGCGAGTGGAGACCGACTCCGGCCCGTGGTACACACGCGCGGTGATCAGCGCGACCGGCACTTGGTGGCGTCCCTTCCTCCCCGCCGTCCCCGGCCGCGGCGACTTCCAGGGCAGGCAACTGCACACCGTCTCGTACCGCGGACCGCGGGACTTCGCGGGCCAACGCGTGATCGTCGTCGGGGGCGGCAACTCCGGCGCGCAGATCGCCGCCGACCTCGCCCACGACACCGAACTGACCTGGGTGACCCGGCGTCCGCCCCGGTACCTCGCCGACGACATCGACGGCCGCGCCCTGTTCGACGCGGCCACCGCCCGACGTCGCGCCCTCGACGAGGGCCGCACCGACACCGGAGGCGTCGCCTCGCTGGGGGACATCGTCGCCGTACCGCCCGTGCGTGAGGCCCGGGACGCCGGGCGGCTCAAAGCGTCACCCATGTTCGCCCGCCTCGACCGCGACGGCGTCGCCTGGGTCGACGGCACGCGAGCGCCCGCCGACGTGGTGATCTGGTGCACCGGCTTCCGGCCTGCCCTCTCCCACCTGTCACCCCTGGGCCTGCGCGGCCACATCCCCACCCAGGGCACGCGTGCAGTGGCGGACCCCCGGCTGCACCTCCTCGGATACGGAGACTGGACGGGCCCCGCCTCCGCCACGCTCATCGGCGTCGGACGGGCGGCCCGCGACGCAGCGCGGCAGATCGCCGGGCTTCTCAAAGGTGCAAGGTGATCCGCGTGCGCTACCGAACGGCCAGCAGCTGTCCCATCGCCGCCAGTACCGACGGCTCGACCCGGTAGTAGACCCAGGTGCCGCGCCGCTCGGACGTGAGCAGGCCGGCCTCCTTGAGCTTCTTCAGGTGGTGGGAGACGGTCGGCTGCGAGACACCGACGTCGGAGATGTCGCACACGCATGCCTCGCCGCCCTCGTGCGAGGCGACGGCCGAGAACAGCCGCAGCCGCACGGGGTCGCCGAGCGCCTTGAACATACGGGCGGTGCGCTCGGCCTCCTCGGCGGTGAAGGGACGCTCGCTCAACGGCGGGCAGCACGGCACCGCGGCGACGGGGGCCTCGGATCGTTCCAGCAGCGGCAGTGCCTTGGCATTCGACATACGCCTATGTTGACACATGTCGAACTAGCCCAGCCAGAGTCAGCGGGCGTCGAGATGGGCGACAAGGCGCCGTACGACGCGGGCGGCGTCCCTGCCGACCCCGCGCAGGGAGTTCGAGGAGAGGCTGCGCTGCCATTCCAGGCCGACGTACGCCAGTCCGGGATGGGTGGTCGACAGGCCCTCCCGGTGGCGCGGTTGGCCGTCGCAGTCGAGGGCGCCGAGCGGGCGCAGATAGCCGAGGTCGGGTCGGTAGCCGGTGGCCAGGACGATCGTGTCGATCTCCTCGATGGCGCCGTCGGTCCATGTCGCCTTCGTGCCGTCGATCGCGCTGAACACCGGGCGCAAGTCAGGGGCGCCGGCTGCAACCGCGGCGCGGTAGCGGCCGTCGTCGATCACCAACTGTGTCGGCGGCGTGCGCAGGAACCTGCCCACCGGCAAGGTGTCGAGCCCTGTCCGCTGTAGCCACCAGTGCAGGTCCCGGCCCAGCGGGCGCTGCCGGGCGAACCGCACCGGATGCCGCGCCGCGAGCGTCACCCGGGTATGTGTGGCCAGCTCGGCGGCGATCTGCACCGCCGAGTTGCCGGCCCCGACGACCACCACCCTCCCCCAACCTCCGGCCGGGGAGCCCCCCAGCCCGGCGAGTGGTTCCGGCCCGCAGTACTCGGCCGCGTGCAGCACGGTGCCCGTGAAGTCGTCCAACCCTGGGAGGGCGGGCCGGTGAGGCCGGCCGAAGGTTCCAGAGGCCGCCACGATGCCCCGGGCCGTCATGCGTTCTCCGGTTTCCAGGGTAAGGACGAAGGCTCCGTCGCTCATACGCACCTCCTGCACACGCATACCGGTGCGGACGTCGGCGTCCAGGCGCTCGGCGTAACGCAGCAGGTAGGAGACGACCTCGTCCCGGTGCGGGTAGCGGTCCGGATCGCCGCCGAACGGCAGGCCCGGAAGGGAGCTGCGGGCCGCGGGGGAGAAGAGGGCGAGGCTGTCGTAGTAGCGGGGCCATGACCCCGCCGGCTGCCCGGACGCTTCCAGGATCACCGGTGCCAGACCCTGCTTGCGCAGGGCGTGTGCGGTGGCCAGTCCGGACTGGCCACCACCGATGACCGCCACGTCGACGTGTTCCATGCCCGCTCCCTCGGATCGCTCAAGTACTACGGCTTCGATAAGTGTCTATGTTGACGCCCATCGAAGCAGGTGCCATCCTGGTCTCGCAAGGGATCGACAGATGTCGAAGCAAAAGGGAGTGTCGTCGCCGTGTCCAACACCAGCGTGTCCACCACCGACCACCAGCAGCCCGTTGTGGTCATCGGCGCCGGCCCCGTCGGCCTGGCCGCAGCCGCACACCTCGTTGAGCGCGGCGCGGAGCCCCTGGTGCTGGAGGCCGGCCAGTCCGCTGCCACTGCGGTGCGCGAGTGGGCGCACGTCCGCCTGTTCTCGCCCTGGGCCGAGGTCACCGACCCGGCCGCCGAGAAGCTGCTCGCTTCAACCGGCTGGGTCCGCCCCGACGAGACGACGTACCCGACCGGCGGCGACTGGGTCGAGCGGTACCTCCAGCCGCTCGCGGACGTCCTCGGCGACCAGGTCCGCTACGGAGTGACGGTCACCGGCGTGGCCCGCGCCGGCCGGGACCGGATTGTCGACTCCGGCCGCGAGGAGCAGCCCTTCACCGTGCACATCGAGACAGCGGACGGCGGCGAGGAGCGGATCACCGCCCGCGCCGTCATCGACGCCTCCGGCACCTGGTCCGTGCCCGGCCCGATGGGTGCGAACGGCATCCCCGCCCTCGGTGAGAAGTCCGCTTCCGACCGCATCACCTACCGCGTCCCCGACCTGAAGGACCCGGCTGTCCGAGCCCGCTACGCCGGCAAGCGCACGGCGGTCGTCGGTTCCGGCGCCTCCGCCTTCACCGCTCTCGCCCTGCTCGCCGACCTGGCCGGGGAAGAGGCGGACACACACGCGGTCTGGATCCTGCGCCGAGGCATCGGCGACGCCACGTACGGCGGCGGCGAGGCCGACCAGCTCCCGGCCCGCGGCGCCCTCGGCCTGCGTGCCAAGGCGGCGGTGGAGCAGGGGCACGCGAGCGCCGTCACCGGGTTCCGTACGGAAGCGGTCGAGCGTGACGGCGACCGGCTGGTCCTGGTCGCCGAGGACGGCCGCCGCCTGGACGCGGTCGACGAGGTCGTCGTCCTGACCGGCTTCCGCCCCGACCTCAGCTTCCTCTCCGAGCTCCGCCTCGGCCTCGACGAACGCCTCCAGGCCCCGACCGCGCTGGCTCCGCTGATCGACCCGAACGTCCACTCCTGCGGCACGGTCTACCCGCACGGCGTGAAGGAGCTGTCCCACCCGGAGCAGGGCGTCTACCTGGCCGGCATGAAGTCCTACGGCCGCGCCCCCACCTTCCTCGCCATGACCGGCTACGAGCAGGTCCGCTCCATCACGGCCGCTCTCGCCGGTGACCACGAGGCGGCCGAACGCGTCGAGCTGACCCTGCCGGAGACCGGTGTGTGTGGCGGCGCGGGTCTGTTCGACGAGCCCGACGCCGCGCGGAGCGGCGAAGGCGGAGGTTGCTGCGCGGCCCCTGCCACGCTGCAGATCGGCATCGGCGCACCGGCCGCCTCCGGCGGCTGCTGACAGACCGACACCGCGGGCGCTGGCGCGTTCCTTGCGTTGGCGGCGAGTACGTCGGGGTGACGGGCCTTGGTGCCGCCCAGAAGCGCAGGTCGAGGGAAGCACACCTCGACCTTGTTCTTCATCGCGTGCGGCGATGACGGTGAGTAGCCCGGTGATCGTGGAATTCCGGCCGTCGTCGGTCGAGGAGTACCGTGAAACCAGGAGGCTTTCGGTTTGCCGTTCCCGGTAGGCAGGCGAGTGCGATGTCCGACCCCGACCCCCCGCGGGTGAGCAGGCTCCTGCCCGACGCTGTGCATCAGGCGGTTTCGCGACCTGGAACCGCGGTGGTGCGGCTTGAGACGACGCATGACCGGAAGGGCGCGCTCGACGGGGCGTGGTGGCCCCGCTCCCGCGACATCGCCGGTGAACTGCCCGGCCTCGTCTCCGCGCTGTCCGAGTACCTCGGGCCGATCACACGTGTCGGTCTGGACACCGACGCCTGGGACGAGCTGCCGACGCTGCTGACGATCGACGGTCGTGTCGTCCGCATCGACTCCTTCCCGGTCGGAGACGACACCGTTCTCATCACTCGGGGCAGCAATGATCTCTTTTCGCTGCTGGTGGTTCCGCCGCACACCGCGGCCGACGCGGCCCGCGCGGCCATGGCCGCGGCCGTGCGCGCCGGCAGTCAGACGTCGGCGGAACAGATCCTCATCGACACCGGCACGGAGCGTGTGGGTCCGGGGCATGCACGCGCCGCTGCGCTACGCCACGGCCGCCATGAGCCGGGCTGCTGACGACGCGCTCGTCGGGGGCGGCACCACGAGGAGATCCCAGCGGCCCGCGGTGTAGGACTGCAGCAGGATCCTGTGCGGGTTGAGCACCTCGGTGAATCGGTCGACCGCCACCTCGTAGCCGTTGACGACGACCAGGCCGTGCGGGAGAGGCTGCCAGTGGCGGGGATTGACGGCCACGTGGGTGAGCCGGCCCCACAGCGGATCGATCACGTCGGCCAGTTCGCCGAGTTCTCGTGCCAGGTCGCGGGTCCGTGGCCACCAAGCGCCGTCCGGACGGCCGAAACGGCTGGCGGATCCGAGGACGAGGCGCGCGGCACGTGAGCGGAACGGTGCCGCGTGCGGACGCAGCTGAGTGGAGTTCATGATCATGAGGAAGAAGCCTGACTGCGGGCCTGCGCTGGCTGACGGCGCGCCCGGTGGTTGGGTGACCGAGGACGGGACCGGCGGCGCCGGTGCACGAAAGCCCTCGAAGTCCTCAGGCTACTCCTCGACGAGCCCCGACAAGAGGCTTCGGCCTCATCGGGCGGGCTGCTCCCGGCGTACGGCCTGCTCGGGCGCCGCGAAGAGTAGGCTGGAGGAACCGGGAACACTCCGCGCACGGACATATCGCGTCTGTGCCGTTTTCGGTGATCGAATACGCCGGGTCGGCTCAGGCCCGCCCGGGGCAGGGTTCGCGTCATGACTGCGACCGTCTCCCCTCCGACGACGTCCGAAGACCGGCGTCCCACGTCTCCCGTACGTCTCTCGCTCGTCCCCGCCGGTTCGGCACCGCTCCTGCTGGACGGCGCCTGGTGGCCGCGTTCGCGTGATCTCACCGCCGAACTGCCGGCCCTGGCGTCCGTTCTGGATCCGCTGTGGGGGCGGATCACCCGGATCACGGTGAACCCCGCCCAGTGGCCGGTCGTCCCGCGCAAGGTGCCTGTCGCCGGGCACGTGGTGAAGGTGGGCTGGTTCCGCTTCGAGCAGGACGAGCACGAGTTGCTGCTGCTCTCCTACCACGTGGGCCGCTGGAACCTGCTGGTCGTTCCCCCGCAGACGCCTCCGGCCGCGGCCGCCTGGCTGATGGCCGCCGCGAGCGACCCGCGCCGGACAGCGACCGCGAGCAGCCTGCTGGCGGATGCCGCGCGTCTGACGGTGACCGCCGAGGCCGACCGCACCAGGGAAGCGGTGTGGGAGTCCGAAGGAGGACATGGAGCCGGTGCTTCCGTCACTTCTCCATGGCTTCGAGTCGCCGTCGCCACCGCGAGGGACCGGCCGGAAAGGGTGTGAGGGCCATGGACATCCTCGTGACGGTGTTCGTGCTGCTGGCGGTGATCGCGGCAGGCGCGTTCCTCATCCACCGCCTGAACTCCCAGCACGGGGGCAGAAGTGCCGCCTTCCACTACGGCCGCAGCGGTGTCGTCGCACCAGACCGGAAGACCGACGAAGGGCCGGCGGTACGCCGACGGTCTCCGGTCGCGAACGACGCCGGCGAGCGCCGGGGCTCCCGGTACGGCGGACGCGGACGGCTGCGTCCTGGACGCCGCCGTACCCACGGCGGCGTCTCGCCCCGCTAGGTGGGGACGCGGGTCCGTCGGAGCGGGGCGCCGGCGTCGTGGAGGCTGGTGAGTGCCAACCGGTAGGAGGCGACCAGGCCCGTTTCCGCATAGTCGACGCCCAGGTCCCGGCAGTACCGCCGGACGATGGCGCGGGCCTTGCGCAGGTTGGGGCTGGGCATGCTCGGGAACAGGTGGTGCTCGATCTGGTGGTTCAGGCCGCCGAGCGCCAGGTCGGTGAACCGGCCGCCGTTGACGTTGCGTGAGGTCAGCACCTGGCGGCGGAGGAAGTCGGGGCGGTCGTCGGCCGTCAGGATCGGCATCCCCTTGTGGTTGGGCGCGAAGGCCGAACCGAGGTAGACGCCGAACAGGCACTGGTGGACGGCGAGGAAGGCGATCGCCATCCCGGGCGGCAGGACCCAGAACAGGGCGGCCAGGTAGACGGCGCAGTGCCCCAGGAGCAGAGCGCCGTCGACCGCCCGGCGTTTGAGCCGGCGGTTGGCCATGGCCCTGCCGCTCGCCACGTGCAGGTTGAAGCCCTCCAGCGTGAGCAGGGGAAAGAAGAGGAACGCCTGCCAGCGGCCGAGCAGGCGGGGCAGTCCGGTGGCGGCGCGGGCCTGGTCCGGGGACCAGACGAGCAGGTCGGGTCCGATGTCGGGGTCGAGGTTCTCGGTGTTGGGGTTGGCGTGGTGACGGGTGTGCTTGTCCTGCCACCAGCCGTAGCTCATGCCGATCGACGCGCCGGCGATCCGTCCGGACAACTCGCTGGCCCGGCGGCGGCGGAACACCTGCCGGTGGGCCATGTCATGGGCGACCAGGGCGACTTGCCCGTACATCACGGCCAGGAACGCGGCGATCGCCAGTGTCCACCAGGAGGCGCCGACGAGGACGAACGCGGCCCATCCGGCGGCGTAGAGCCCGGTCACGGCGGTGATGCGTAACGTGTAGTAGCCGGGGCGACGCCCCAGCAGTCCGGCGTCCGCGATCTTCTTCGACAACCGGGCGAAGTCGCTGCCGGGAGTGTCGGGGCGCGTGGCGGTGGTGGTGGCCATGGTCATGAGGACGTCTCTCTCAGAAGCGGGCGGATGACTCGGGGCGGCCGCAGGGCGAGTAGGGCGCGGGGAGCAGGTGCGTACATGGACGTGCCCGCGGCGGCTCCTACCACCGAGGTGCCCGGGTTCCCCGCCCGGTGGGTCCCACACGGCCGCGCGGACCTGCCGCCGCCGTCGGGGCCGGGGGCCGGGCTTCTCCCTCGGCGCCGGGCCGCCGGTCGTCCAAGGCGGCCGTCGTAAGGAGAGCGGCTGCTTCCTCCGTCGCGTCCGGCGGGATCACCTGCAGGTCCCAACGGCCGAGCCCGGGGGAGAGCAGGACGACCCGGTCCGGGGCGTGCGGAGAGGCGGGGGCCTTGTGCAGGCGGACGACCTGGTTGGCGACGAACATGCGCCCCGGTGCCGCCGACCAGGCCGCGGCGTCCACGGTGACGCCGGTGATGTCGCCCCACGCTCTCGGCAGCGCGGCGAGCATCTTCGGGAGCTGTGTCAGAAGATCGCGGGAGTACGGCCACCACACTCCGTCGATCCGGCGCGGCAGCGCGCCGTGCGGCGCGAGACGCAGGCGGACGAGGGGCAGGGGCGGGGACAGGGTGGACGGTGCGGTGGGGACTGTGGCGATCACGTGGGATCTCTCTGACGAGTTGGGTGCCGGCCGGTTCGGCAGGGCACGGCGGCCGACGGTCCGCGGGCTGTCGGGCAGCGCCGGACGTGGCCGGTGGATCCGGGTGCTGGAGGTCGTGCCTGGCCGCTCTTGCCGGAGGAAAGCGCCGACGACCGCCGCGAGTTCGCGGGAAGGGAGTCGGCGGGCGTATGCGGGGTGAAGGGGGGAGACCCTTCCGCGTGACGAACGCCGGTGGATACCGGGGTGGAGCCGGTCCGCCACCGGCGTGCCTGATGCCCTCGGTCTCCTCAGACTACTCCTCGGCGAGTAAAGGCGGCGTGACAGCAGGTCATCAGTGGTGTGGGAGATGGTGGGCGCCTCCGCGGCACCGGCCCGGTCCGACGGCCACCACGTCTCATGGCGGCGGTACGCGCAGGGCGAGCAGGGCCACGTCGTCGGTGCTGCCGGGCGGCAGGTGGGCGAGCACCTTTCCGCACAGCCTGTCCAGCGGTTCGTGGACGAGAGTGAGGGCGTGCCGGAGCAGCCGGTCCAGGCCCGTGTCGAGGTCGCTGCCCGGTGTCTCGACGAGCCCGTCCGTGTACAGCAGCAGGGTGGAGCCGGGCTTCAGGGGATGCGTGGCGTCCGGTCGGTCCGCGTCGCCGACGGATCCGGTGCCGAGGAGCAGCCCCTGGCCGGCTTCCAGAAAGCATGCGGTGCCGTCCGGGGAGAGGAGCAGCGGGGGCGGGTGCCCCGCGCTGGTCCAGCGGAGCGTCCACGGTCCCGTGTCCGGGTCGCCCTCGACGCGGGCGAGGATCAGGGTGGCCAGCGGGACGGTGGTGATGACCGGCATGGCGGCGTCGAGGCGGTCGACGACGGCGCCGGGCGGTCCCGTGTGATCCCAGGCCAGCGAACGCAGAATGCCGTGCAGTTGGGCCATGCCGGCCGCCGCGGTCAGGTCGTGGCCCACGACGTCACCGATGACCAGGGCGAGCGCGCCGTCCTTCAGCATGAAGGCGTCGTACCAGTCCCCGCCGACCTGGGAGCCCGCGGGTGCGGGCTGGTAGCGGGCGGCCAGCCGGAGGTGGCCCGGCCGGGGCAGCGGGACGAGCAGGTTGCGCTGCATGGCCTCGGCGACGGCGCGCTGACGGCCGTAGCGGCGGGTGTTGTCGATGACCACGCCGACCCGGCGACCGACGTCACTCACTGCCGCCAGATCGTCTTCGTCGAAGGGATGCGCCGGGTCGGTGCGCACCACCGTCAGCGCCCCGGTGATCCGGTCCCGGGCGCCGAGCGGCACCGTAACGGCGGAACTCGCGCCCACCGCCGCCAGGAAGCCACTGTGGAGAGCCGCCAGAGGAGGATGTCCGGCGGCCGGGGTGACGGCAGCCACCCGCTCCTGGAGCACGGATTCGCCCCCGGCCAGCGCACGGCCCAGCGGCGAGTCCTCCCCCTCACCGGCCCCCTCCGCGCCGAGTACGCTCCGGCCCTGGAATCCGGCGTCCCGTCCCTCCGGACCGGTCACCGCCACCCGGTGGACCTCGCCGGAACCGGTCCGCAGGTCCACCGCGGCCCAGTCGGCCAGACGGGGCACGAGCAGCCGCACCAGGCGGGCCAGCGCCTCGTCGGTCTCCAGAGTCTGCCCCAGGACGTCCGTGATCTCCGCGACCAGGGACAGCCGCTCGTTGAGGTCCTCCAGGGCGCGCGTGCGCGCCGTTCGCTCCCGGTGGACGCGGCGGTCCCCCGTGGCGTCCGTGAACAGCAGTGCCATGCCTTGCACGGAGCCGTCCTCCGTCAAGGGGGATGCGGACCAGGAGACAGCCAGCAGACGACCGTCACCGCGCAGGTATGTGCCGCCCTCCCCTCGCGCCCCCTGCCCCTCGGCCAGCGCGTGGAGCAGGGGGCACCGGTCTCGCGGCACCTTGTTGCCGTCCGCGTCCCGGTGCAGCAGATCGTGTGCGTCGGCTCCCCGCATCGCCCCGGTGGTGCGGCCCAGCAGCCGCTCGGCCGCCGGGTTCGCGACGATCACGCTTCCGGCTGTGTCCAGCACCAGCACCGCCGTGCCCAGCCGCTCGACGACCCGCCGCCAGAAACCCGGCTCGCCCACCGGCCACGCCCCCACGTCATCACCCACCGCATCGCGCACGGACCCTCCAGAGGCTGTCTTCCCGTCGATGGTGCTCCGACGCGGCCCTGCTCGCACGGCACCGGGGCAGACGGCGCACACCGCGCGGGCACGGCCCACGGGCCAGCCAGGTATGTCCGGACCAGGGGCAGTCGTCATCCCGCCGTCTGGCCAGACGCCGGGTCTCCCGGGCGGTTGGTCCGCTCGTCTCCGGCGAGCCGTACCCCGCGCCGTCCTCGCCCCGGACCGCGGGGAGCGCAGCTCCGCCCGGGCACGGACGCGGCCAGGCCCGTGACGAGGACGGCGAGGCCAGCAGGTGACAGGATCTCCGGGATGCTGCTCGATGAAGGCGTCGTCGCTGACCGTCAGGACGGCGAGCACACTGTTCACGGCTACGACGGTGTTGCGGCGGCTGTCGGGCCGGCCGCGATGGTGACAGTCAAAGCCTCGGCGGTCGTGGGGGAGGAAGCCCGTCCCGAGTCGGGACAAGAGGTTTGTCCCGAGTCGGGACATGACGCCCGTCCCGAAAAGGGACAACCGGAGACCCCGGCGAACAGTTCGGAGCCGCGCGCATGCTCAACAGGATCCGCCCGCTGTCCGGCCCCCTCGCCGCGCCGGTCCCACAGGAGCTGAACCGTGACGCGGCGGTCGGAAACGAGCCGCGAAGGGAGGGCCGATCGACGCCATAGGAAGCCCGGCGGTTGCGCAGGCCGACTTGAATGGCAGCCCCGTGCGACTACTTCAGAGCATCCTCGATCGCCTCGAAGATGTCCGCGTCGGTCTCTTTCTGCCAGTCGGGCAGGTCGGGCCAGTCGGCGACATAGCCCGGCTTCGGGTTCTCGAAGTGCTTGTACATCTGCGCGGTCCAGCAGGTGGCGACAAAGCGGCTCTTCTGCTCGCGGGTGAGGCGGGAGGCGTGGCGGTCGCTGAGGTCGAGGAACTGGCGCACTTGGTCGTGGACGGCACCGGCGGCCTGGCGCTCCCACTCGGGGGTCTCGTCCCAGGGGGTGACGTAGCCGGGCTTCGGCTCGCCGGGGAAGTGCTTGCGCACTCCGGTGATCCAAGCCTCGCGGAACAGTCGGGCGCCCTCGGACTGCGACATGCCTTCCCCTCTCGTCACGTCGTGCACAGTGCGTCGATCTCGGCGCCCAGCTCCGCCACACGAGCGTCGCGGGAGAGCGGGCCGAGGTCGGTTCGTAGCCCCTGAAGTTTATGGGCGACGTAACCCGAGGAGGTCGTGTGGGCGAGTCGCAGCGCCTCCCCGCCGTAGGCGAGTACTTGGTCGGGGTCCTGGCGCCGGGCGCCGATGGCCGCGAGGTCGGTCAGTACCGCACCGCGTCGGCGGAAGGACTGGCCGGAAGCGAGGATGTCCTGGCTGAGCGCGCTGCTGAGTGCCTTCTCAGCGAGGTCGAGGCGTCCAAGCTGGAGGTAGCGCGCGCCACGCTCTTCTGCGAGGCGGGAGCCGTCGAAACGCAGCCAGCCACCGTTGTGGGCCGCCCCGCTCAGGCCGGTCACCTTCTCCGCCTCGTCCAAGGCGCGTTCGCAGGCGGAGAGGTCGCCGAGGCCGGCGTACGCCTCGGCTTGGACGGCAGCGACCCAGTAGCGGGTGGACAGGGAACCGTCCCCGCGCCTTGCCACCTTCTCGGCGGCCGACAGCGTGCCGACCGCGTCGGCGTACCGGCGTTCGTACAGATCGACGTAGGCGTGGCGGACGAGGGCACACGCCCACAGGTCGTAGGACTTCGCCTCCTGGCTGGCAGAGGCGGCGAGCGTGTAGGAGGCGGCGGCGTCGGTGTAGCGGTTGCCGTCGAAGGCCAGTTCTCCTGCGAGCTGGAAGAGGTCGCCGGCCGCGCCGCACAGGGCCTGTGCTTCGACCTCGGGCCGCCCGTCGAGGGTCTCGTTCAGGGCGGTGAGCTGGTCGCGGACGACCGGGTAGACGGAACGCTTGGCGCGGGCGAGTTGGTAGACCTGCCACAGGTGTCCGTTCATGCGCAGGAAGTCGTCGGACATCCCGCGCAGCGCGCCCTCCGCGAGGGCTGCGCCCTCGTCGGGGGGCAGGGCCACCAGGGCACTGGTGACGGTGATGGCGCGCAGGAACTGGCGTCGGATCATGTCGTCGAGGTCCCCTGAGCCGTGGTGGTCGCGAGGCGGCGGCCCTGCCGACTCCGGGTGGGCTGCTCGTGGCTGTCCCACCAAGGCGTCGAGTTCGTCAAGGTCGAGGTGGAGCAGCTCGGCCAGCCGTGGTCTCAGCGGCGGCTGCGGCGTGGTGGAGCGGCCTTCCCAGCGGCCGACGGTCCGTCGGTCCACGCCGAGGGCGTGCGCGAGCTCTTCCTGACTGTAGCCCAGCGCCCTGCGCCGCTCAGCAAGCCCCATGCCGCCCCCTTTCCACGCACCAACCCGCGTCTAACCCGACGGCACCGGGCTGTCCCAGAAGTGTCTCAGGACTGCCCCGCGGATGCCGTGGTCTGCGCCAACACGAGCCGCTTTTCTGGACGTTGTCAGGCACGACAACGGTGGAGACCGGAGAAGGGGTGCGGGCAATGGCAGCAGGAAGCGTCACGTCGTTCGAGGTGGCTGGAGTGTCGATCGTCCTGGAGGCGGTCGACGAGACCGTGGAAACCGCGCTGGCCATTCGCCTGATGATGCCCGAACGCCCGGTGATCGACGCCACGACCCGAGACCTGGTCAGCCACCTGAGAGTGCTGATGGCCGAGGAGCTCGGCTTCGACGAGAACCCGGCCGTCCAGGCGCTGTTCCGGGAGGGCTACCGGGTCCTCGACCTGACGCGCCGGCCGACGGAGCAGTCCCCTCACTTCCATGCCTACCAGTACATGCGGGATCTCGGCTCACTGACCAGACGCTTCGCCGACGTCTACCGCGCGACCCGGAGGAAGGACCAGAACGATGGCTGACCAAACGCCGGCCGAGCCGCCGGTGTGCCGGATCGGCGCCACCCTGCCCGACCAGGAACGAGCACGACGCGTCTTCGTCGGCCGACCTGGCCTCGCGCCGACCGTGGGGCAACAGCGTGGCAAGGACCAGGGCGCGCAGTGAAAGGCCAGGTCACGGCTCAGGTCATGTACATCGCGTGCGTCATGGTGCTCGGGGGATCGATCGTGGTGGCGGTGTCCCTGGGATGGTGAGCCGGCGGCGCAACAGGCGAGGTCGCCCCTATGGCTGGCGGCAGTGGCTGCTGTCGGCCCTGATCATCGTCTCCACTACCCCGGTCGCCTGGGCTCTGTGGCACCTCGCCCCCGACTGAGAGAGACCACCGGTCCGCTCCGGACCTACGGACTCCCGCTCTGGCCGAGCGAGCCCTCGGGAAGACCCGGTCCCCACCGGGGAAGGGCTCAGCCGCTCTCTCCCCTCGGCCAGAGCGGGCCCCCACCCGACGAGCTCCCGTCCAGTTCGCCGTGAACGCCGGCGGCAGGGACGGGTCCGGGTTCCGCAGCTCGCGGTGCCCGTCCACCCACTCCGCAGGAGGAAGGAACAGTCATGATCATCGACGAGCTCTTCACGGGAGACCTGGTCACCGGCGTCCCCAGCATGGACGCGGCGCTGCTCGACAAGATGCCCGGTGGTGGCGACAACAACGGCGACCACTGCAGCTGACCGGCCGGTGAACGCGGCGGAGCAGGGCCTGGCGTCCTGCTCCGCCGCTCCGTAGAGGAGGGGAGCGGAGTGCTCTCGTTTCGTGTGCGACTGGCAGACACCCGGGACGCCGGCTGGCGATGGGACACAGACCGCTGGGTCAAGGGGGAGAGCTGGATCCGGCCCGCTCACGCAACCGTCCTGGTCGCGGACCTCATACCAGGCGACGGATCGAGCGTCTGTGTGCTGGTGCGAGAAGACAGAGACGGTGAAGCCGACTACACGTCGCTGCTCGTCCGGCCCGACGAGATCCAGGTCTCGGCGGGAATGCTGGGTACCGTCCCGCTGTACCTCACAGCTGTCGGCGACGAGATCTTCGGGGCGTGGGACATCGTCGACCTCCGGCCGCACCTGCGACCTGACCAGCTCAATCCACGAGCGGTCGCCCGCACCTTGAGCCGCCAACACCGCTACAGCACCGACACCCTCTTCGACGGCGTGTACCGACTCACCGAACGCGCTACCGCGGTCTTCACGCCGGCAGGGCTCTCCATCCTCTACCCCGAGCCCGCCCAGCACGTCCTGGAACCCCGCAGCCTCCGTAGCGGAGTGGACCCCGTGACCGCGTTCGACGCACTGCTCACCGAGGCCGTGGCCGAGTGGCGATCGACGGCCGGCCGCGTCGGCGTCGAGGTGTCAGGCGGAGCGGACTCGGCCAACGTGGCACTGTCCGCCGTAGCGGCCGGATTCGGCTCCGTGCACACCTTCGGGCTACTCATGGGCGGCAGCATCGGCCAGCTCCAGCGAGACCGACGCCGCTCCCTGGTGGACCACCTGGGATTGCGCGACACCGCCGTGCCGGCGATGCAGCACCCGCCCTTCGTGCCTGGAGGCGTGAGGGAACGCAGACGGCCGCACGATCCGGCAGGCGCCTTCTACCAGGAAGCGTTCGACATCATGCGCGGGCACGTGGCCGCACACGGCTGCGAGCTGATCTTCACAGGTGGCGGCGGGGACGAGGTCAACGCCCACCACTCGCGTACGGAAGCCGGACTCCCGCCGATGGAGCCGGTGCCATGGCTCGGCGACAAGGCCACCGCGGCGCTGGCCCAGGTGAACGAGAACCTCGCTCCCATCCCGGTCCTGCCTGTGCCGACGCTCATGGCATTCGGCCTGCACAACCCGGCGTACGTGAGACTCGGTATCTGGCCGGTGGCCCCGCTCGTCCACCCCCGGATGATCCGCTTCATGGAGCAACTGCCGTACGAGTACAAACGCGACAAGAAGATGTTCCGCGACCGACTTCGGCGGACGGGTCTGCCCGAGTCCGTTGCGGCTCCGACCGAGCCGGAGAACTTCCTCGCGGTCATGGAGTCGGGACTGCGCACTTACGGGCTACCTCTCCTGGACGAGATGCTGACCGATTCCCTGCTGATCGATCTCGGCTACGTTGATGCCGACGCCCTCAGCCGGGCCCGCGACCACGCCGAGCGGACTCCCGCGGTGCCCGACCTGCTGTGCGACACACTCGCCCTGGAAGTCGGACTGCGGAGCCTCGCATGAGCGGCCTGGACATCGCCGAACCCAGACACCTGGCAGCCTCCAACCTCTTCTACCGAGACCCCGCCCTGTACGACAGAGTGCAGTCCGACAGCACCAGCGCGAGCAGCTGTCGGGCGCTCGTCCATCGGCACCGCCCGGACGCCCGCACTCTGCTGGATCTGGGCTGCGGAACCGGGAGAGAGCTGGAGCTGCTGGCCCGCCACTTCGACTGCATCGGTGTCGAGTTCCAGCCCGGCCTGGTCGACTACGCCCGCCGCACACGGCCCGGCCTCGACATCCGCCTCGGCGACATGCGCACCATCCGACTCGACCACACCGCTGACGTGCTGACCTGCCTGGGAAACTCCCTCTCCTACGTGCACGACAACCAGGACATCCAGGCGGTCTTCCGGACCTTCGCAGCGCACGCCCGTCCCGGGACGCTCCTTGTACTCTGCTGTTCCGTAGCCCCGATCGAGCGTGATGAGCCGCAGGAAGCAGAGGTCGAGACCGGATCGGACACAGCCCACGTGACCATCACCTACGAGTGGGACCTGCGGACCCAGATGAACACCATGCGCCGGCACTGGGTGTTCAACTCAGGTGAAGAAACACAGGACGTGATTCGTCGGCGTGTTCTCGGGCCGCGTGAGCTGGAGCTGTACGCGACGCTCGCCGGCTTCGACGTCCTCCAGATCAGCGACGAGATCGGAGCAGGCACCTTGCACGGGCCTACCGCGTACACCGTGGCCCGGTACAGATGATCAGGACACGGTCGTCAGCGGCCACGGCGGGGATCGTTCCCTGTCGGGCCGGGCGCCGACTGCGTGGTGGGCGCCGAGTGCGAGGTGTGCCGGTTGGCTCGGAGGGCCGTGGCGTTGCGGTCGTCGGGTAGTGCGGGCAGGTGAGCGCTGCGGCGCAGGCGCCAGACGAGGACGTCGCTCATGGATCCGGCGGAGCGTAGTTCGCGCCGTGCCGTGGCTTCGGTCAGCAGGGCGGCCGGGTCATGGCCGGCCCTCCGGGCGTCGTCCAGTGTGGCGGCCAAGGCGGGCCAACCGGCCTCAGCCTCGATCTGGTCGGCCAGCTCCGGCAGCACTTGGTGGAGCAGGTTCGCCTGCTGTTGCCGAACACGTTGAGTCAGCCGCCGGCCTCGCTGGCTCAGTGCGGTCATGGGCTGGACTGAGGCGGCCTGGTAGGCGGCGCGGAGGTGCTCGGCGGCTTGCTGGGCTGCTGTGGCCTGCTGGGTGTGATGCTTCCTGGCGTGCCACTTTGCCGCGGCGGTCACGACGAAGAAGGCCATGTCGATGAGCATGGCCGTGCATGCGCCGTCTTCGCCCCGGCCCAGGACCGGCCCGCTGTGGACGAGATCACGGGCGGCTTGTCGCAGGCCCCGGTCGTGCCCGCGTACCGCCTTCACGTGGGAGCGGCTCGCGCGCTCGAACGCGGAGGCTGCCTCGCGCAGTTCAGCCCGGGTGTGGGCGGCGGAGGTCTTGGCCAGCGCGTCCAGGACCTCTCCGGTCGCGGCGATCTGGGCTGCTGCGGTGCCGTCGTCGCCGTGGTCGATCACCAGCAGGGCCTGCCACGTGGCAGCCGCGGCCCGCCGCCGCGCGAACGCGGGGCCTGTCACGGGCGGCAGTGCAGGCTGATCCGGCCATGAACCGTCGATGGCGGTGGGCGTCTCCGAGGGCCGGCTCCAGCGTTCGCGGACACGGGGCAGGGACAGGTCGGGCGCCAGCTTGGAGCCTGAGTAGAAGACCGGCTCGCCGTCCTTGTTCCGGTCATCAGGGAGGGCGACCTTGTACCCGAGGAGGTCGCCGGAAGGCGCGAGACGCTTGCGGATCAGCAGACCGGCGGCGGCCAGGCGGTCGAAGAACTCGTCCGTCGAGGCAGCACCGGCCACTGCCCGGCGCACGGACTCACGAAGTTCCTCCCGCGCCGTGCGCTCCCGGCCTTCCCGCTGGGCCTTGTGCCGTTCGGCGCTGGTCGGACGACGGGCTGCGGTGCCATCGCCGGTGGCGAGGCGGCGCAACCCGTAGTCGATCTCGATCACGCGGGCTTCCGCTTGGGAACGCTTGCCGTCCCGGCGAATGCGGGCTTGCCGGCCGTCCTCTCGTACGACGGTGGCGATGATGTGAATGTGGTCGTCGGCGTGCCGAATCGCTGCCCAGCGGCAGGCGGCGTCGTCACCGTCGGGAGCGATGCTGGTGGCGGCGACCATTCGGCGCGCAATCTCGGCCCACTGCTCGTCCGACAGGACCGGGTCCTCAGGAGCGGCGCGTAGCGACAGATGCCACACGTGCTCGGCGGGCCGTCGGTTCTTCGGCAGGGCGTTGACCGGCTGGTCGAGCAGCCGCTGGAGATCTCCGTACGTGGCGTCGAGGTCGCGCCCGGGATCAGGGGCGAGGCTGTCCCAGGCGCCCACCAGGTGCGGGTCTGTGTGTTCTTCGTGCGTGCCGGGCCCGTACAGGTAGTGGAGCAGGCCGATGGTGCGCGTGCCTCTTGCGTGGATGCGGGGGATCACCTGGCCCTCCTGTTGTCCAAGTGGTGCTGGGTGAAGGCGTCGACGCGCCTGGCGGCGCGCTGTACGGCGGCGAGGACCGCCTCTGCCTGCGGTGCGTCGGCGCCGGAGTTCAGTGCCTTGGCGACCTGGTTGAGGTTGTTGCCGAGTTGCCCGAGGTGGCGCCGCAGCGCGAACAGCTCGTGCAGCATCTCTCGCTCGCCCGCGATGTCCTCGGCGGTGCGGCCGAGGTCGTGGGCGGCGTTGAGAGCGGCGCGGGCGAGGAAGCCGGCGATGCTCATGTGGCACGTGGCGGCTGCTCGGGCGAGCAGTTGGTACTCGGCGTCGTTCATGCGGCAGCTGGGCTGGTGCAGGCGCTTGTTCTCGTCGCGCAGGCGTTCGCGCTGCTGTATGCGAGGCTGTGACGGAGAGGTGCGCGCGCAGTCGATGCTGTGGTTCGCGTGTAGCTCTTCCCCGCCGGTTTGCGATCCGTCCTCGGTCGCTTCCGGGCCCGCCGCTCTCGGGGCGGGAGACGCAAGAGCATTGCTCCCGTCGGGAGCAATGCTCTTGCACCAACTTGCTCCGTCGGAGGCTGAGATGGCGGCCCCCTGACGCACGTCGTCAGGAGTGTGCTGATGTGGTTGGTGCATGGGTCGCTTTTCTGGGTGGGTGTTCCACGATGAGAACCCGTAGCGGCGGCCGTGCGCGGCTGACACCGGGCGGGCTCGTTACGGGACCGTGTGGGGTGGGCTCCAGGTTGGAGCGGTCCGCGAGGACCGGTCCTCTCTTCCTCTGTGCATCACGCTCGGGGACCGCGGACCGCGTTGTGCGGGTCTTCGGTCCTCGGCAGGACCGGGACCCGGCAGGGCTCGGTCCTCCCTCACGATTGACTGTCATGCGCGGTGCAGGACCGTTGTTTCCGCCCACCTGGGGGCTGTGACCTGCTGCTTTGCCAGGAGACCGTTCTCGTGTCCGACGGGACCGTCGGGGACCGGTCCCCGAGACGTACGGGACCGGTCCCCGATGTCTGGTGAGGACCGGTCCCCACCTCGGGCGGCCACGGTCCCGGGACCGGGATGCTCGGTCCTCGCATGTGCCGTCCGGTCCCCGGCCATTGAGGACCGGTCCCCGACACCCTCGCTCGGTCCTCGACGCGGCACGCGGCCGGTCCTCCTGGTGAAAGGACGCGCGCTCGCGGACTGCCCTTCCGTCATCCGGTCCTTCTCCATCGTCAGGGGGAGCGGTGACGTCGTCTGTCAGGGCCCTTGAGGATGACGCGGTCGGTCATCTCCGCGAGGCGGGAAGCGACGCGGTCACCGAGGGTGGTGCGCAGCTCGGCGGTGGGCAGATTGGTCGTGATGAGGGTGGGGAGCAAGTGCTCGTACCGGTGGTTGATGAGCCGGTAGGTCAGCTCCTCGGTCCACTCGCTGGTCTTGGCCGCACCGAGGTCGTCCAGAAGCAGCAGTGGGCTGCGGGCCAGGGTCTGCAGGTCGCGTTCGGCGTCGTGGCCGGCACGGGGACGCAGGCGGGCGTACAGGTCGGCGGTGGTGACGGCTTCCCAGCGCAGGCGAACCCCGCGGGTGAGGAGAGCCCGGACGGCGCCGTACGCCTGATGCGTCTTGCCCGTGCCGGTGGGGCCGGCGATCAGCAGGGAGGGACCCTCGGCGATGCCAGGCCCACTCGGGCCGGGGCGTCCGGCATGGGCGATGTGGTCGGCCCAGGCGATGATCTGAGGGTGGTCGGCGAGGGCACGGCGGTAGCGGGCCGGGATGCGGGCGTCGGCCAGCTCCAAGGCGGTGACGGGTTCGGCGGACGGCTCCGCGGCTACGGCGCCGGGGTCGATGCCACGGCCCGCCAGTATGCCGTTCAGACGGTCGGCGAGCGGGCCGACGGGCTGGGGTTCGCGGGTGAGGGTGGAGGTCAGAGCTGTTCTCCGTAGGCGGCTTCGACGTCGGCGGGGTTTGTCCACGCCCTGTGGATGACGGGCTGGGCGAGGGCGGCGTTCATGGCCTGGTGCACCAGGCTCGGCAGGATGCTGGGGTGCCTGCCCTTGGTCCTGTGGAGGACGAGCCCTGCCCTGACGTGGTCGGGAGCGATGCCTTCGGCGAGCAGCTTGCGCACCTCTCGGCCGAGATGGCCCAGGACGTCCTGGGGCGGGCGGTGGGCGCATGCCGCGCTGTATTCGGCGATGAGCTGCTTGGCCGAGACGGTGCTGGCCGCGGGGGCGCTTGCGCCCCCCCGAAGGGGTAGATCCTAGATCCATGATCCTAGGTCCTAGATCCGGACCGTGAGGTGTCACCGCGGCCTCAAGCACGAGTCCGTGAGGTTCAGGTGAGGGCTCACTGAACGCCTTCTGACCTGCGGTTTTGCTGGTGGTTTCCGTTTGGTTCGAGGGATCGTGCGGGTTCCGTGCCCCTTCACTGCCACCTCCGCGAGGGTTCGGCGCATGGTCCGCGACGGCTCCGTGCGTTACGGACGGCGCGGGTGCCACGGCCTCGACAGCCTCGGTGCCGCCCGGGGCACCGTTCGGATCGTTGTGGCGAGGGCAGGCCGGGATGCGGCTCTTGCTGGCCCGGTTGATCTTCTGGTGCTTGTGCCACGTGACGATGTGCAGGTAGCGCTTGTCGTCCGGGCCCTTGTACCGGCAGACCAGGCCGGCGTCGGCCAGCTGGGCGAGATCCTTCTCGACCTCGGCGGGAGTGTGCTCCGGACGCAGAACCCACAGCTGACCGGCGATGATCGCCGCGTGGTCGCGATAGCGGCCTTGGTCGTCGGCCTGAGTGAGCAGACCGAAGAAGGTGCGCTCGGCGGTCAGGGTGACGACGGCGAGGGATTCGGAGACGAAGGCTTCGGGCTTGATGGTGCGGATCCGTGCCAAGAGCGGAGTGTTCCTTACTCGGTGGCCGATGGGCGGGCACCCATGGCTCACCCTCGGTCGTGACGGCAAAGGCGGGGGAGTTGGTCGGCCGTTGACGCGAGGCTGGCTGAGAGCCGGGCGCGCTTTCCGGGGGTGTCGTCAACATAGCCACACCCGGGCGGCACAAGTCCAGCCCTGACCTGTCGAATCTCTGTCGGCAGAAAGGCCGTCGGGAATCGGGGCGGCGAGGGCGGCGTGAAAACGGTAGGTCACGATCTGCGGTTGACCAAATAGTTGTTCCGGGCGTCAAGCCAGAAGGATCACACCGGCAAGGCGTTGACGTCCGGCGAGTGGCGAAGCTACAACACAACACCCCACGTCAGAGACGCTGTCGAGCACTGCTCGGGTCGCCGTCACAGGGAACCCATCGACGAAATGGCCACCCGCCTGCCAAACGCACGGCGGCGCAACATAGCCGACGATCGCCGGTTAACCAAACCGGCGAACACAGCCGAGAATTGGAGTCATGGCAGCACGTTCACTGGAAATCGGCGCAGCCGGGATAAGGGCCGCCCACACGATCGAAATTCTCCGCACCGAGCGCGGCCTCTCCCAGCGAGAGCTGGCCGCTCGCGTCACCGCCCTTGGCCGGCCAATGTCCAACACGATGCTGTCCCGCATCGAACGCGCTCAGCGCCGCTGCGACGTCGACGACCTGCTCACCCTCGCGCAGGCACTTCGCGTCCCGGCCCGCGCCCTGCTCCAGGACTCCGCGACCTGTTGAAGCCACCACCGGTCCGCCGTGCCCGCTCCAGTTTCGACCTCGGTAAGGAAGTCTCACCGTTGCACCGACTCGCAATAGCCCCGGCCCGTTGCACTCAGCAGCACAGCCGAAAGGGGGCGGTCGCCCATGACTGACCGCCTTCTGACGGTGGCCGAAGCCGCCGAACAGCTCGGTACCGGCGAACGCTTCGTTCGCCGTCTGATCGCCGAGCGCCGCATTCGCTACGTCAAGCTCGGACGTCCCGTGCGCGTCCCCGAGAGTGCCGTCACCGAGTACATCGAGGCGCGCACGGTCGAGCCGACCCGGCGCACCCGCACTCGGTACGGGCGGGCCGCCTGATGCCGACACGCAAGCTCCAGCGTCGTCGGGAGTTCGGTACCGTACGCAAGCTCCCGTCCGGTCGATGGCAGGCCCGCTACCTGGGCCCGGACGGGCAGCGCCACAAGGCCCCCGAGACCTTCGACACGAAGACCGACGCGCAGGACTGGCTGAACCTGGTCCGCGCCGACATCGAGCGTGACCACTGGCGTGACCCGGACGCCGGCGCGATCAACTTCGAGAAGTACGCCCTCCGTTGGGTGGAGGAGCGCGGTCTGGCCCCGACCACGGTCGACCGCTACGACGGCCTGCTACGCCTGCACCTCCTGCCGGCCTTCGGCAGCAAGGACCTGGACGAGATCACACCGCCTTCCGTCCGCACCTGGCGAGCCGGGCGGCTCAAGGCAACGGGTGCCACGACGGTCGCCAAGTCGTACCGGCTGCTGAAGGCCATTCTGCAGACCGCGGTCGATGACGACCTCCTGCGGACCAACCCGTGCCGGATCAAGGGCGCCGGTCGGGAGGAAGCCGACGAGCGGCCGACCGCCACCGTGGAGCAGGTCTTCGACCTCGCCGACGCCATGGGTCCGCGCTGGCGCCTGATGGTCCTGCTCGGTGCCTTCGCCTCGCTCCGCCCCGAGGAACTGGCTGAACTGCGCCGCCGCAGTGTCGATCTCGACGAATGCTCCCTGCGGATCACGCATGCGTCACCGGAGCTGACCAACGGCAGGAGGGTCACCGGCGATCCCAAGTCCCGAGCGGGCAAGCGCACCGTTTACTTGCCCGACTTCCTCCTGCCCGAGCTGCGACGCCACGTGCAGTGGTTCGCCGAGAAGGAGCCGGATGGTCTCCTCTTCGTCGGGGAGAAGGGCGCTCCATTCCGCCGCTCGACGTTCGGACGGAAGTGGCGCAAGGCCAGGACGAAGGTGGGGCTGCCCGACAACTTCCGCTTCTACGACCTCCGGCACACCGGTAACACCCTCGCCGCCGACACCGGCGCCAAGCTGAAGGACCTCATGGTGCGCGCCGGCCAGTCCTCGGAGCGCGCCCAGCTCATCTACCAGCACTCGACGGTCAAGCATCAGCGGAGGCTGGCCCAGGGGATCGACACTGAAGTGCGCGAGCGCTTGCGTGAGGCGGGTGCCGATCGGTCGGAAGCCAATTAGGCGGACCGGTATCGGGGCTACGAGTCCGGCGGGACGGTTCCATCGGCCGGACTCTGGAGGCAGGCGACGGTCTCCGCAGCACCGTGCGCCCCTCGTGCCCCCTTGAGGGATGGCAGCAACTGAGATCAGCTTCTCCCTGTATGCAGTGACAGGGGAGTTGTGGCCGGTCGCGATCAGCCACAGCTGGAGGGGGTAGTAATGGCGATCAAGCTGGTGTCCGTTTCGCCCGCGCAAGAAGAGTTGATCGTTAAGGCCATAGCCCTGGGGGACCGGTACACGAAGACGCTGGGGCTTCTGACGCCTCCTGCCTATGAGAAGGCAGCTGAGGACGGTGGCCTTCTGGTCGCGGTCGAGGCCGGCGAAGTGATCGGCTACGCGCTGTTCGGGCTGCCGAAGAGGAGCGCGCGTATCCGACTCGCGCACCTGTGTGTGGCTGAGGAGGAACGGGGGCGGGGAATTGCGGGCCGTCTGGTGGAGGGCATCAAGGAGCGGTATCCACAACGCCTTGGGATCAAGGCCAAGTGCCGTCGGGACTATGACCTGAGCGGGATGTGGAGGAGTCTGGGCTTCGTTCCGGACGGTGAGGTCCGTGGGCGTGGTCGTGACGGGGAGATCTTGGACGGCTGGTGGCTGGACCTCGGCCATCCGGACCTGTTCACGGAGATGGAGAGCGACGCGCTCCTCGTGGTGACGGTCGACCATGGTGTGTTCGCCGATCTGCGCGGCCTCACGGACACCACCGGTGCCGAGGAGTCCCGTGCGCTCGAAGCCGGATGGATGGCGGATCTCGTTGAGTTTGCCTACACCCCGCAGTTGGTCCATCAGATCCGGGACCTCACGGACACGGCAGAGCGTCAGCACCAGCAGGCGGCGCTGACCGGGCTCCACAAGCTCTCTCCCGGCTCCGCGGCCGTGGAGGAGCGAACCCGCGAACTGGTGCAAGCCGCTACGCAGGCGGTTCCCGGCCTGGCTGCCGACCCAGCACTTCTGCGAGGCATGCGGTATGTGGCCGAGACCTCGTGTGCTGGTCTACAAGTCCTGGCGACCCGTGATCCGCTGCTGTCTCGCCTGACAGATGTGGCCTGGGAGGTGGCTCGCGTCCGGGTCGTCTCACCGTCGACCGTGACGCTTCACGTCGATGAGCTGCGGCAGGCCCAGGTGTATCGCCCGGCTGACCTGATGGGGACGGAGTTCCGGTCCGCGGAGGTGGCGCCGGGCGCGGAGGATGAACTGGTCGCCTTCTTCGAGCAGTCGGGCGCTGACGACGGCTCAGCCTTTTCTGAGCGGCTGCGGTCGCTGAACGAGGGCGGGATCGCATGGCGTCGTGAGCTTCTCCGGGACGGCCAGGGCCGACCGGTCGCCCTCTACGCGTGGTCGCTGGACGGCCGAACCCTGGTTGTACCCGTCCTTCGCACAGCTGGCCACCCCCTGGAAGAGACCCTGGCCCGGCAGCTCCTCTTCCTGCTTAAGCGGCTCGGGAGGGATTGCGGGGCCGAGATCGTCCGCATCAGTGATCCGCACCCCTCCGAGGCGGCGCGGGCCGCGGCCGGTGACGACGGCTTCTTCGAGCACAACGGCGAGCTCGTCGCGCTCCTGGTGAACGTGTGCGGGACCGCCGCCGAGGTGGAGGTGGTGGCCGGCGGGTTGGCCCGAGAGCTTGCTGTCGATGCGACCGTGCTCGACGTCGGCATGCCGGCGGAGGTGACCGCCGTGCTGGAGCGTGCGTGGTGGCCGGCCAAGGTCATCGACTCCGAGCTGCCGTCCTTCATGGTGCCCATCAAGCCGCGCTGGTCGACTGAGCTGTTCAACGTCCCGGCCATGCTCATCGCGCGGAGCGACGCCCTGGGCATCAGCAGGGAACACGTCTACTACCGATCTTCGCAGCGTCGAGGAGAGAGCGTCCCGGCTCGACTGCTCTGGTACGTCAGCGACGGCAACTCCACGGGAGAGGGTCAGATGGTGGTGGGCAGCTCGCGGCTCGACGAGGTGCTCATCGACACTCCGGATGTTCTGTTCTCGAAATTCGAACACCTGGGCGTATATGGTCGGGCTGAGGTCGAGAGGGCTGCAGACGCGTCCGGTCACGCCATGGCGCTGAGGTTCTCGGACACTGAGATCTTCCCGAAGCCGGTGACGCTGCGCCGATTGACCTCGCTGGCCAGGGGCCGGGGGCTAACGTGGTCGCCTGGCTCGCTGATCTCGCTGTCCAAGATCAGCAGTGAGCTGTTCCAGGCGGTTTACCAAGAGGGGCACCGAACGACGTGAGCGATCCGGAACGCGCGATGCTGCTGTCCGTCCACCCGCGCTTCGCCAACGCGATCCTGGCCGGCAGCAAGACGGTGGAGGTTCGCCGCCAGCGCGTCGCCGCGCCTCCGGGAACGCCCGTCCTCTTGTACGCGACCGCGCCCACCATGGCGGTGGTGGGCATGGCGCGCATTGCCGCCATCTACGTCGCCACGCCCAGCGAGGTCTGGTCGGCTCATCGGGGACAGACCGGGATCACCCGGCGGGAGTACGACGCCTACATGAGCGGCGCGAGGCAGGCGAGCGGTCTCACGATGGAGAATCCTGTCTCCTTCGATGAGCCGGTATCGCTCAATGCGCTGCGCTCCGCCGGGTCCTTCCACCCTCCGCAGAGCTACCGCTACATGAAGGGCGACGAGCTTCGACAGGTGGCCGTGGCGGGACCTGTCGTGGGCACGGCGCTTCGCGAGGCGCTGGGAGACCTGGTACCCGCCTAGTGCTGCACTCGCCGCCGGCGGGGCCGAAGCACCGGACGGGGCTTCAACGCAGGGCGTGGCGAATCTTCAAGCGTCCGTATCCCATGACCCCGGAGATTCGAATCGTCGGCCCGCCGGGCCGGGGCTGTCGCGGGATCTTGTAGCGCAGGTCCTTCCATCCCGTGCTCAGTCCTTCGACGTCGACCACCGCGTCCCGGGGCACCGTGATCCGGGCCCCGCCGGTTCCCAGTTGCAGCTCGATGTCGACGATCGGGTGCTCGATGACCGCCCGGGACAGGTCCAGGCGCACCCTTCCATATGCTGACTCGACCTTGAGGACCCGAGGCACCCGCCACGCGCCACGCCGCTTGATCCGCCCACCGGCGGCGGCGATCGTGGCAGTGCTTCCCGGTTGCTCCTCCGGGAGCGCGACCAGAGCGGACGCGAGTTCGCTCCGCGTCTTAGCGCTGAGCACCTGGTGGAGGTGCTCGTCCAACACCTCGTGTGGGATGAGCCCTTCCGCGTACGCCTCCTGCAGACGTCGCACGGCTGCCTCGCGGTCGCCTTCACGGATCAGTGAGGGCGATTCTTCCGGTAAGGAGGTCACGGGTTCACCGTACTGCCGAGTCGGCGAGGTAAACCCGTCAAGGCAGGCCCGGAGACCGGGGCGCCACCCGTCCCGCAAACCACCCTTTGCGTATGCGTCTTGGTGACCCTTTGCGCCCTGTGTGGCGCAGGTCACACGAATTGCGTCTCGCGATATGGGACGCCGGGGCAGGTTGATGCCTGCTGGGCACCCGAATGGCGCTGGTGTGGCGGCCTGGACTCGACTTAGGGCACGCCGAGGGCACGCCGCCCCCTGATTGGACTAGACAACAAGTAAGGCCCAGATCGGTGATCTGGGCCTTCTTCGTGGAGCGGGTGACGAGAATCGAACTCGCGCTCTCAGCTTGGGAAGCTGATGTTCTACCATTAAACTACACCCGCGTAAGACGCCGACCGAATCGGTGCCTGGACGCTCGCTCACTCTACCCCATGCCCGGCTCCCGGCGTTCGCGCCGTGGGGCCGGTGGTCGTTTCGGAGTGGGGATGCGGCTGCGACGGCTCGGAGTTGGGGCGTACGGTGGGGGCCTCGCAGAGGGTGTGCGTGAGGGCGGAGTGCCGCTTGGAGAGTCGTCTCTTTCATCCCGTACTGTGGCTTTTGTCGTCAGGGTAGTAAGCCAGACGCGGCTCTTGGGGAAGGGACTTGAAGGACTTGATGGAGCGCACCGTCGTCCGCTGTGCCGATGGGCACGTGTTCACCGCCACCTCGTTCCCGATGCAGCAGGCCGAGCGACTCGGCCCCGGTCGGCTCGTCCGATGTCCGCGGTGTGCGCGGCTGCGGAGCGCCGTGCCCGTGGGTGCGGAGAAGCGGTAGCACAGCGGCAGAGCGGGTTCGGGCGCGCGGCGCGGCGGCGGTTGTCGCTGCTCCGCGCGTCTTGCGTATCCTCGGTGCGTGCTTCTCTCAGACAAGGACATCCGGGCCGAGATCGACAACGGGCGGGTGCGGATCGATCCGTTCGACGACTCCATGGTGCAGCCGTCGAGCATCGACGTGCGTCTCGACCGCTACTTCCGGGTGTTCGAGAATCACCGGTACCCGCACATCGACCCCTCCGTCGAGCAGGTGGATCTGACCCGGCTCGTGGAGCCGGACGGCGACGAGCCGTTCATCCTGCATCCCGGCGAGTTCGTGCTGGCCAGCACGTACGAGGTCATCACGCTGCCGGACGACCTCGCCTCGCGGCTGGAGGGGAAGAGCTCGCTCGGGCGGCTCGGGCTGGTCACGCACTCCACCGCGGGGTTCATCGACCCGGGGTTCTCCGGGCACGTGACGCTGGAGCTCAGCAATCTCGCGACTCTCCCCATCAAGCTGTGGCCGGGGATGAAGATCGGGCAGCTGTGCATGTTCCGGCTCACCTCGCCGGCCGAGCACCCGTACGGGAGCGAGCGCTACGGGTCCCGCTACCAGGGCCAGCGGGGGCCGACCGCCTCCCGGTCCTTCCTCAATTTCCATCGGACCCAGGTATGAGCGGCGAGAACGCAGGCAGGACGCGCGCATGAGTGATGTTCGGGAGAATCTGACCTACGAGCAGTTCGGCGTCGCCGTGCGCGAGCTGGCGCAGGCCGTCGCCGACGACGGGTACGAGCCGGACATAGTGCTGTCCATCGCCCGCGGGGGCGTCTTCGTCGCCGGTGGGCTGGCGTACGCGCTCGACTGCAAGAACATCCACCTCGTGAACGTGGAGTTCTACACCGGAGTCGGGACCACCCTGGACATGCCCGTCATGCTCGCGCCGGTCCCGAACGTCATCGACTTCTCCGACAAGAAGGTCCTGATCACCGACGACGTCGCCGACACCGGCAAGACGCTCAAGCTGGTGCGCGACTTCTGCCTCGACACGGTCGCCGAGGTCCGCAGCGCGGTGATCTATGAGAAGTCCCACTCCCTCGTCCAGTGCGAGTACGTGTGGAAGCGGACCGATGACTGGATCAACTTCCCCTGGTCCGTTTTGCCTCCATGCCGTAAGTCTGGCACGCCGATCACTCCTTCGAAAGACGCCCTCTGAGACTTCGGAGTGGTCAATTAGGACCACCGATCCGGGGGGCCTCTAGTCTCTGAACCCGGATGCTGATCGAAAGAAGGAAAGGCCCTGCCACAGGGACTTGCCCCACTTGTGGCGGGTGTGAAGTGTGCTGGGACCCAACCGAGCCACCGTGTCATCCCTTTGAGCCGCTCAAGGTTATTGAAAATCGACTAGGTGAGCTTCACTGCCTAATGTGCGGCTTGCCCTTCATGGTCTAGTACGATTTTTTGTGGTTTTAGCTGGTAGTCGAGATGGTCAAGGGTGGAATTAGAATGGGAGCTCGGTTCTTGTGGTGCCTCGCTTAATAAGCATGACCTGTTCGTGAAAGTCCCGAGCGGCGGCTCCGCGGGGGTGCCGAGACCGTAGTTCGTTATCCAGCTCGTCGGCGACTGAAAGCAGCGATGGCAGAGACTTGCGGTCCGCCTCCAGGGCCGTCGCACCCATACCAATTGCCTCATCGGTCTCGCCGGTGCGGGCGGCGGCGACGCCGAGTGTGAGACGGGCTTCCGTGGCGCGCATAGGTGAGATCTCGGTTCCGTCAGGACCGGTGCTAATGCGAATAACTGACCGCGCGTGCGTGGCGGCGCGCTCGTCGTCGCCGATGAGACGGTATGCGTCCATCTCGTAGAAGTCCCATTTGTCCGGGTCGATGATGAAGTGGTGCTCCGGGGCGTGGTAGCCGGTCGAGGCGTGTGCGTCCGGCGTCCAGAGAATCGCGTACGAGGCGGCCGTCTCCCATGCGGGCGGCGGCGCGGGCCTTGTGGGCGTACAGCTGCACGCCGACGGAGTGCGTTTGGTCGGCGACGTGTCCGGCCTCAACTGCGTCAAGCATGTCCTGCCAGCGGTTTTGAGCGAGGGCGAACCACGCCTCGATCTCCCATGCCCATGCCTTGATCTCGCCGTGGCCGGCCTCTTCACCGATGCGGAGTGCGGCAGCTTTGCTGAGGTTCGCCGCTTCACGCTGCCCCGGTCGTACTGAACGCAGGGATTCAGCAGGAACAGCCATCCGGCGTCAACCAGGAGTTTCCGGTGCTGGCGGAGCGTCATCCGGGATTCAAGCTGCTTGGTGACGTAGTGCAGCCCGCTGCGTTCGATCGACTCCAAAGCGGCGCTGTTGATGCTGGACATCTCCGTACGCCGGAGCACCTCGGCGACGTCCCAGAGCCCTGCGCCACCCTGCGCGATCAACGCGCTGGGATCGTCCGTGCGGGTCGTTGTGGCTGGCTTCTCCAGCTCCCACGGTCGAGGGAAACCCCGCGAGGTGGCCCGGGATACGTAGGCCGTCGACCACTTCGAGAACCTTGTGGAACTGGGCGATCCGTGGCCGGACGCCCTTACCCTCGGTTTCCGGCCGGGCCATTTTGCCGATGTGCTCGCGCTTGTAGCCGACGGCTTCAGCGATCTTGGCGAAGCTGATGTGGCCGTGGAGCCTGGCGAGTCTGAGGGATCGGGCATGGGTCAGGCGTCTCCGCATACTTCATGGCGAGTGAGCAGCGTCAAACAGAGGACGGCCCCAGACTCATGATGTCTGGGGCCGTCCTGGTCAGTCCCGCCAGACGGGTTCGATCAGGTCAGGATTGAAGATCCGCTTGCCGCGCCCGGCCGGGTGGATCACCACAGCCGACAGGCTGTGCAGGATGATCTCTTGTTGCCGCTCGATGGGAAGCTCCCTCAACTCCTCACGGCTCTTGATCCCTTCGCTGACAGACTCAGTTCGCTTGATCTCTCGCTGGAAGCGGCCACGTTCCAGCTTCAGTTCGTCCCGTCGGCGTTCCAGATCCGGCAGGAGCTGAAGCAGGGACGACATGGTGATCTCGCGGTTGTTCGCGGCCGTGGTCAGGGCCTTGATGTCGTCCGATACGGCCGTGAACTCGGCCTCCCTGGGCCACTCCGCAGACGTAGGGCTGCCATCCTCGGCCGCCCTCCTGCGCTGTTCCTCCAGGACGAGGTCAATGATCAGGTTCTCAATGGGTTCCCCGACCCGTCCGACCTTGCCGCAACCGCCGTTCACGACGGAGCACTGATAGCTGTACTTCGACGCCTTCGATCCGGGCTTCCAGAGTCGGTTGATCTGACCCCTGATCTTGTTGTGGCACAGTCCGCAGCGGGCGATACCGGAGAGCAGATACTTGCGCGCGACCGGCCTACCGGCGGCAGGGTTGGCCTGCTTCCGCTCGGCAACGGCGGCGCAGACCGCTTCCCACTCCTCCGGAGTGTTGATCGTGTCCCACTCGCCGATCACCGCTTCCCCACTGTCGTTGAGAAGGATCTCACCGTGGTAGGTGCGGTAGCCGCACAGTCGGGGGCTGGTCACCATGAGTTCGACGTGGTGGTGTGCCATCCGCTTGGTTCCCTCGCGCGGTCGGCCGATCCCCTCTTCCTGCCAGCGCTTACGGATGGTGCCGATGCGCACTCCGGCCAGGATCTCCTTCTGCGCCTCACGGATGTGCCGTGCCGCCTCGGGGTCGACCTTGTTCGGGTCGTCCTTCTTCCACCCGTACGGCGACGGGCCACCGTTCGACTTCCCGTTCAACGCGAGTTCGAGATGTTTGCGCTTGATGCGGCGGGCGGTGTCGTGTGACGACTTGTTGGCGAACGCGACCATCACGCGTGCCATGGTCCGGCCGTCTGCCGACGACAGGTCGATGTCGTTCGTGACGGTGACGAACGTCAGGCGCTTCCGGGTCTCGAAGACCTCGATCAGACGTTCAAGATCCTTCGGCTGACGGGCCAGCCTGTCCAGGTCGTAGGACACCACGCCGTCGATGAGCCCCGCCGTCAGATCGGACAGCATCAGTTCGAACTCGGGGCGGCGGACGTTCCGTTTGTACGCGGAGACGTCGTTGTCCTCGTAGATCTTCGCCACGCTCAGTCCGCGCAGGTCGGCCAGTCGTTCGCAGTCCTGCCGCTGGCGGGCGACGCCTAGACCGTCGCCCTCGTCGTCTCGTGAGATCCGGGTGTAGATGGCCACCTTGCGTGCCACGCTTGGTTCCTCCCCCACCCCGGCGGGCCTCTGCCGGAGTGAAGCAAGGTTACTACCCTCATACAGGTCACTCAGCCTGGAGCGTTCAACCGCCCGTCGTACGGCGACAGGGTCAGGTTCTCGACGCCTGACCGGGCGGACGGCGGCGACGCGAAGGGCCCCGGCGTGACGTGCGCGCCGGGGCCCTTCCACATGTCCGGGACTAGAACGTGCCCAGCTTCACGATCGACAGCAGGGCGATCAGCTGGATCGCGGACGCGCCCAGCGCCTTCGGCCAGGGCAGGTCGTGGGAGCGGCCGACCATCAGGGTGAGGAGGGCACCGGCCGCGACCCAGGTGGCCCAGCCGAGGATCTGGACGAAGGGCGCGTCGCCGCCGGCGAACATCGCGACGACCAGGCGCGGGGCGTCCGTGAGGGACATGATCAGCATGGAGAGGCCGACCGTGGGCTGCCAGGCGCCGTCGCCGCCGAGCTGGCGGGCCAGGGTGTGGGTGACCACGCCCAGGACGAAGGCGCTGAGCACCAGCGCCACCGCAGTGGTCAGGACGATCGGGATCGCGTTGGAGAGGGTGGCGTTGATCGCCTCCTCGCGGGCGCCGTCGAAGCCGAAGACCGCCAGCAGGCCGTAGAGGAACGTCACGATGAGCGCCGGGGCCCACATCGCGTAGTCCCGCATCTGGAGGAAGGTCTGGTTGGGCGCGAGGATCACGCCCTTCAGGAGGTCCTTCCAGTGCAGGCGGGGGCCGACCGGGCCGGGGGCCGGTGCGGTGCCGGCGCGGTAGGTGTCGCCCTGGTTGTAGGGGTCGTCGACCGTGAACGCCTGGGTGTGACCCGGGTTGTTGGCGGCGTACGGGTCGTACGGGGCCTGCTGGGGGTGCCCGCCGGGGCCCTGCCCGTAGCCGCCGTCCCCGAAGTACTCCGGCTCGCCGTGTCCGCCCTGTCCGGGGTGACCGCCGCCGTGTGCCTGGGGCCACGGGGAGCCGCCGGGCGCGGGGGCGCCACCGCCGCCGTACGGCGGCTGCGGGTACGGCTGCTGAGGCGTCGCCGGGCCGCCGTACGGCGGTCCCTGGGGCGCCTGCTGTCCGTACGGGGGGCGTTGCGGTCGCGCGTTTGGAGCGCCGTTGTCCCGGCCGCGTCCGATCCTGAATCCAGCCACGCCTTCGAACGTACCTGGTCCCGGAGAGTGACGTGCGGGGCCCGGCCGTTCGGGGGGTCCTTTGCGGCCGAGCTGTGACATCCCTTACGGGTGCTCCCCGAGGCGTCCCCGAGGTCCGGTCGGCGGACCCGACGCGTCCGTCCGCCGGTCCCCTACGGGGCCAGGAACTGGGCCGTCGAGAACGTGACCGCGGCCCGTGCCGTGACCAGGTCCTTCGCCGCGCCCCGGTGGACCTCGACGGAGTCCTTCGTGTCGCCCTGGGACGTGCGCAGCACCAGGTCGGCCAGGCCGTCGCCGTCGAAGTCGCCGGCCGTCAGCACCCGGGTGGTGCCCGTCGCCGCGGGCCGTACCGTGACCGCGCCCCGCGTCGTGGGGCCCGTCGCGCGGCCGGGGTACACGCGTACTCCGGAGCCGCTGGAGACCAGCTCGCTCAGGCCGTCGCCGTCGAAGTCGGCGGCGTCGAGCATCGAGCCCGGTGCGCCGAGGGTGCCTCCCCCACCGCTTGATGCGTGGGAGGTACCCCCAGCCGCGGTGGGGAGGTCGTAGCGCAGCGTGGTGCCGTCCGGGGTGCCCACCGCCGCGTCCAGCGCCTTGCCGTTGCCGAAGGCGCCCAGGGCGAGGTCGACGCCGGTGGGGAGGGTGACCCCGGTGCGGGTCGGGCCGTCGGGGCCGCCCAGGACGAGGGCCGCTCTGCCGGGGCCCGCGGAGACGCGGACGACGAGGTCGTCGTACCCGTCGCGGTTCACGTCGGCGGCGGGGCCGGTCGGTGCCTCGCCGGGGGAGGGGATGGCCGCGCCGGCCTTGTGCGGGGCGCCCTCGCGGGTGAAGGGGCCGCGCAGATGGCTGAGGCGGCCGGCGGAGGCGTGGACGACCAGGTCCTGGGCGCCGTCGCCGTCGAAGTCGCCGCACACCGGGCGCTCGGGCCAGTCGTTGCCGTAGCGGGCCTTGTCGGGGATGGTCAGCGGGACCGCGCGGCCGGTCGGTCCCGACGGGGAGCCGAAGAGGAGCTGGAGGGGGACCGGGGGGCGGCCCTGGCCGTCGTAGGGCGGGTCGGTGGTGACCACCAGGTCGGTGAAGCCGTCGCCGTCGAGGTCGCAGCTCGCTTCCGCCTCGAAGACGGCCGGCAACTGGCCGTCCGTCGGCGCCGCGTACTTCTTGGGTGTGAGCAACTGCCGGGCTCCCGGCACCAGTCCGCGGGCTGAGCCGTAGACGATGCCGATACCCGCGTCGTCCGTGTGGGTCTCCGCCGTGACCAGGTTGTCGAGGACCAGGTCGCGGTGGCCGTCGCCGTTGAAGTCGTCGGGCACCTCGCTGCCCTCGCCGTGCGGGACGGGGAGCAGGGCGGGGGCCTGGGCGGCGCGTACGGGGGTGGGTGCGGCGGCGTCATCGGCCGCGGGTGCCGGGCCGTGGCCGCAGGCGGTGAGCAGCAGCAGGCAGCCGGCGGCGGCCGTTCCCGTCAGGGTGCTTCTTCGCAGGCGCCGCACCGTTCACCTCGTCCGTATCAACCCGTGCCACCAGCACCGACAACGACCGGGTAATCATGCACGCGTTCGACATGCGGCGACACCCCCGGGTTCGGCGGAACCCGGGGGTGTCGGTCGAGCGGGTGGGCGGCGGTTACTTCACCGGCTCCGGCGTCGGCTCGCTCTCCGGCTCCGGCTCGCCGGTCGGGTCGGCCGGGGTCCTGACGGAGTCCAGCAGGAGCTGGGCGACGTCGACGACCTGGATGGACTCCTTGGCCTTGCCTTCGTTCTTCTTGCCGTTGACCGAGTCGGTCAGCATGACCAGGCAGAACGGGCAGGCCGTGGAGACGATGTCCGGGTTGACGGACAGGGCCTCGTCGACGCGCTCGTTGTTGATGCGCTTGCCGATCCGCTCCTCCATCCACATCCGCGCGCCGCCGGCGCCGCAGCAGAAGCCGCGCTCCTTGTGGCGGTGCATCTCCTCGTTGCGGACGCCCGGGACGGCGGCGATGATCTCGCGCGGGGGCGTGTAGATCTTGTTGTGGCGGCCCAGGTAGCAGGGGTCGTGGTAGGTGATGATGCCCTCGACCGGGGTGACCGGGAGCAGCTTGCCCTCGTCGACGAGGTGCTGGAGCAGCTGGGTGTGGTGGATGACCTCGTAGTCGCCGCCGAGCTGCGGGTACTCGTTGCCGAGGGTGTTGAGGCAGTGCGGGCAGGTCGCGACGATCTTCTTGGCCGACTTCGGCTTGCGGGACTCGTCGGTGACCTTGCCGTCCTCGTCCATCTCCTCGCCGAAGGCGGCGTTGAGGGACATGACGTTCTCCATGCCGAGCTCCTGGAACAGGGGCTCGTTGCCGAGGCGGCGGGCGGAGTCGCCGGTGCACTTCTCGTCGCCGCCCATGATCGCGAACTTCACGCCCGCGATGTGGAGCAGCTCGGCGAAGGCCTTGGTGGTCTTCTTGGCGCGGTCCTCCAGGGCGCCGGCGCAGCCGACCCAGTACAGGTACTCGACCTCGGTGAGGTCCTCGATGTCCTTGCCGACGACCGGGACCTCGAAGTCCAGCTCCTTGAGCCACTCCAGGCGCTGCTTCTTCGCCAGGCCCCAGGGGTTGCCCTTCTTCTCCAGGTTCTTGAGCATCGTGCCCGCCTCGGACGGGAACGCCGACTCGATCATGACCTGGTAGCGGCGCATGTCGACGATGTGGTCGACGTGCTCGATGTCGACCGGGCACTGCTCGACGCAGGCGCCGCAGGTGGTGCAGGACCACAGGACGTCCGGGTCGATGACGCCCTGCTCCTCGAGGGTGCCGATCAGCGGGCGCTCGGCCTCGGCGAGGGCGGCTGCGGGGACGCCGGCGAGCTGCTCCTCGGACGCCTTCTCCTCGCCCTCCATGGTCTTGCCGCCGCCGGCCAGCAGGTAGGGGGCCTTGGCGTGCGCGTGGTCGCGCAGGGACATGATCAGGAGCTTGGGGGAGAGGGGCTTGCCGGTGTTCCACGCGGGGCACTGCGACTGGCAGCGGCCGCACTCGGTGCAGGTGGAGAAGTCCAGCAGGCCCTTCCACGAGAACTGCTCGACCTGGGAGACGCCGAAGACGTCGTCGTCGCCGGGGTCGGTGAAGTCGATCGGCTTGCCGCCCGAGGTCATCGGGAGCAGCGGGCCGAGCGCGGTGCCGCCCTTCGCGTCGCGCTTGAACCAGATGTTCGGGAAGGCCAGGAAGCG
The DNA here is from genome assembly GCF_003369795.1 of Streptomyces sp. CB09001. Classification (NCBI taxonomy): domain Bacteria; kingdom Bacillati; phylum Actinomycetota; class Actinomycetes; order Kitasatosporales; family Streptomycetaceae; genus Streptomyces; species Streptomyces sp. CB09001. Next base: position 3,314,300 of record NZ_CP026730.1, on the reverse strand, counting down.
GTGCCAGGCCACGCCCATGTCGGTCTTCAGGGCGACCGTGATCATCCAGATGAAGGAGGTCGCGATCTTCAGCCCGGCGAAGAGGTAGACGAGGTTCTGGAGCGTGCCGAGGTCGGCGTCCCGGAGCGCGGAGACGACCGGGTACGAGATGAAGAACGACGCCTCGTAGCCGTCCACGTGGTGGAGGGCGCCCTCCAGCGCGTGCAGCATGAAGATGCAGACGCCGACGACGAGGATGACGGCCTCGACGAAGTACGCCTGGCCGAAGTTGGAACCGGCGAAGCGGGACTTGCGGCCCGGCTTGCGCGGGTGGCTGAGCTGCCGGATCACGATCAGGACCAGGATGCCGAGGACCGTCATCGTGCCGATGAACTCGACGAAGACGTTGTACGGCGCCCAGTCGCCGATGACCGGGAGGATCCAGTCGGCCTGGAAGAGCTGGCCGACGGCGTTGACGATGGTCAGCAGCAGGGAGAAGAAGCCCACCGCGACGAACCAGTGCGCCACGCCGACGATGCCCCAGCGGTTCATCCGGGTGTGGCCGAGGAACTCCCTGACCACGGTGACGGTGCGGTCCACGGGGTCGTTGGTCCGCGTTCCGGCCGGCACCGGCTGGCCCAGCCGCAGGTAGGTGAAGATCTGCAGGACGGCGCGGCCGAACAGTGCGACGCCGACCACGATCAGGACCAGCGACACGATGATCGCGGCGAGTTGCATTTGGGGGCTCCTCGGGCCTGCGAGGTTACGAGGGGGCGGTATTACTAAGCGGTAACTTATTCAGTTCGTCTGAGAGTACCCCCATCCTCCGCCGCACTGTAGTCGGACGTGCGGTGATCTGCGTCGCTGAGGCAACCCTGACCCCGGCGGGCCGCACCCCCGGGGCGGACGGCGCCACGCCGGTGCGGCCGCGCGATTCATCGCAAAACATGATATTCGGCATAGCTTGTGCCCGTGCTCTACGGGATCGCCGCCGCCACCGCCTCCTTCCTCCTCGCCGCCGTCCTCGCCGCACTGCTGCGGGCCCCCGCCCTGCGTCTGGCCGTCGTCGACCGGCGCCGGCAGCGGCCCGTCCCGCTGGCCGGCGGGGTGGCCGTCGTCCTCGTCACCGCGGTCGTGGCCTGGGCCGGGGACCGGTCCGGCGTCGTGCCGCTCGGTCCGTCGGCCGGACGGCTGCTGGCGGCCGCCACCGCCGTCGGCGCGCTGGGCCTGGCGGCCGACGTGTGGCGGCTGCGGCGGCGGTGGCTCCTCGCCGGTACGGCCGTGGCGGCGGCCTGCGCGGTGCCGTACGGCGGGACGGGGCCGGTGGCCGGGGTGCTCGCCGTCGGCTGCGTCGTGCTGGTCACCGGCGCCTTCCGGGGCCTCGATCACGCCGACGGGGTGGCCGGTGCGGTGGGTGTCGTGACCGCCTTCGGCGTCGGCGCGTGTGCCGCGGTGGAGCTGATGGACGGGCCCGCGGTGCTGCTGCTCGTGCTGGCCGCCGCGCTCGCCGGGTTCCTGCTGCACAACTGGCATCCCGCGCGGATCGCGCTCGGCGCGTGCGGGTCGCTGTTCACCGGGTTCCTGCTCGCCGGGGCCTGTCCGCCCGGGCGGGGTACGGGCCGGGCGGCGGCGCGGGGGCGCTGTTCGCGCTGACCGCGGTGCCGGTGGCGGACGCCGTTCTCGTCCTCCTCTCGCGCCGGCTGGCCGGACGGCCCCTGTCGCGCGGCGGGCCGGACCACCTCGCGCACCGGCTGCGGCGGCTCGGGCTCACCGCGCAGGGTGCGGTGGTGGTCCTCGGCGGGGCCGCCCTGTGCGCGGTGCTCGTCGGCGTGCTCACCCACACCGGCCGGGTGGGCGGGCAGGCCGCCCTGTGGGTGGCGGGCGGGGCGGCCGCCGGGGTGCTGGGGCTGCTGCGGGTAGGGGTGTACGGGGCGCCGCGACTCCGGCGGGGCGCGGGGGCGCGGGCTCCGGCCCGCCCGGCCGGGCGGGGTGCGACGGCGCGGGCCGCGGTGCGGCGGCCTCGGGCCGGAGGGTCCCAGGTGCCTCGCGGGGCAACCGGAGTCCCGGGCGGTGCGTCCTTCCGGGCGACGATTTTTCCGGTTCGTCAGGCCACGAGTACCGAGAACGTGCAGGTCGGAGCCTCGTTGCGTGTAAGGAACGGATAAGAGTTGAGTCGGCTCGACTCACCTCTGTTGACCCATCGCCGGGCGTCATGCACACTTGAGCCTGTTCCACTCAAGTCAGCTGGAGGTTATTCACCATGGCACGTGCGGTCGGCATCGACCTGGGCACGACTAACTCCGTCGTCAGCGTTCTGGAGGGCGGCGAGCCCACCGTCATCACCAACGCCGAGGGCGCCAGGACCACGCCGTCCGTCGTCGCCTTCGCCAAGAACGGCGAGGTGCTCGTCGGCGAGGTGGCCAAGCGCCAGGCGGTCACGAACGTCGACAGGACCATCCGCTCGGTCAAGCGCCACATGGGCACCGACTGGAAGGTCAACCTGGACGGCAAGGACTTCAACCCGCAGCAGATCAGCGCCTTCGTGCTGCAGAAGCTGAAGCGGGACGCCGAGTCCTACCTGGGCGAGAAGGTGACCGACGCGGTCATCACCGTCCCGGCGTACTTCAACGACGCCGAGCGCCAGGCCACCAAGGAGGCAGGTGAGATCGCGGGCCTTAACGTCCTGCGCATCGTCAACGAGCCCACCGCCGCCGCGCTGGCGTACGGCCTCGACAAGGACGAGCAGGTCATCCTGGTCTTCGACCTCGGTGGCGGTACCTTCGACGTCTCGCTGCTGGAGATCGGCGACGGCGTCGTCGAGGTGAAGGCCACCAACGGTGACAACAACCTCGGTGGTGACGACTGGGACCAGCGCGTCGTCGACTACCTGGTCAAGCAGTTCCAGTCCGGCCACGGCGTGGACCTCGGCAAGGACAAGATGGCCCTCCAGCGCCTCCGCGAGGCCGCCGAGAAGGCCAAGATCGAGCTGTCCTCGTCCACCGAGACCTCGATCAACCTCCCCTACATCACGGCGTCCGCCGAGGGCCCGCTGCACCTGGACGAGAAGCTCACCCGCGCCCAGTTCCAGCAGCTGACCTCCGACCTGCTGGAGCGCTGCAAGACGCCGTTCCACAACGTCATCAAGGACGCCGGCATCCAGCTGTCCGAGATCGACCACGTCGTTCTCGTCGGCGGCTCCACCCGTATGCCCGCCGTCGCCGAGCTCGTCAAGGAGCTGACCGGCGGCAAGGACGCCAACAAGGGCGTCAACCCGGACGAGGTCGTCGCCATCGGCGCCGCCCTGCAGGCCGGTGTCCTCAAGGGCGAGGTCAAGGACGTCCTGCTGCTCGACGTCACCCCGCTGTCCCTCGGCATCGAGACCAAGGGCGGCATCATGACCAAGCTGATCGAGCGGAACACGACGATCCCGACCAAGCGCTCGGAGATCTTCACCACCGCCGAGGACAACCAGCCCTCCGTGCAGATCCAGGTCTACCAGGGCGAGCGCGAGATCGCGGCGTACAACAAGAAGCTCGGGATGTTCGAGCTGACCGGTCTGCCGCCGGCGCCCCGCGGCGTCCCGCAGATCGAGGTCGCCTTCGACATCGACGCCAACGGCATCATGCACGTGACCGCGAAGGACCTGGGCACGGGCAAGGAGCAGAAGATGACCGTCACCGGCGGCTCCTCGCTGCCGAAGGACGAGGTCGACCGGATGCGCCAGGAGGCCGAGAAGTACGCGGAGGAGGACCACGCCCGCCGCGAGGCCGCCGAGTCCCGCAACCAGGGCGAGCAGCTCGTCTACCAGACGGAGAAGTTCCTCAAGGACAACGAGGACAAGGTCCCCGGCGAGGTGAAGACCGAGGTCGAGGGCGCCGTCGCCGAGCTGAAGGAGAAGCTCAAGGGCGAGGACACCGCCGAGATCCGCACCGCCACCGAGAAGGTCGCCGCCGTCTCGCAGAAGCTGGGCCAGGCCATGTACGCCGACGCCCAGGCCGCGCAGGCCGCCGGCGGCGAGGCCCCGGGCGCCGGAGCCGACGCGGGCACCGGTGACAAGGCCGACGACGACGTCGTCGACGCCGAGATCGTGGACGACGAGCGCAAGGACGGTGCCGCGTGACCGAGGAGACCCCGGGCTTCGACGAGAAGCCCGACGTCCCCTCCGGCGCCACCCCTGACGACGCCGAGCCGCAGGCCGCCTCCGAAGAGGGGGCGGCCCCGGCCGGGGACGCGAGTGAGAACGCGGGTCTGGTGGCCCAGCTGGACCAGGTGCGCACCGCGCTGAGCGAGCGCACGGCGGACCTCCAGCGCCTCCAGGCCGAATACCAGAACTACCGCCGCCGGGTGGAGCGGGACCGTGTCGCGGTCAAGGAGGTCGCCGTCGCGAACCTCCTGTCCGAGCTGCTTCCCGTGCTCGACGACGTCGGGCGCGCCCGGGAGCACGGCGAACTGGTCGGCGGCTTCAAGTCCGTCGCGGAGTCGCTGGAGACGGTCATCGCCAAGATGGGCCTCCAGCAGTTCGGCAAGGAGGGCGAGCCCTTCGACCCGACGATCCACGAAGCCCTGATGCACTCCTACGCACCGGACGTCACCGAGACGACCTGCGTGGCCATCCTGCAGCCCGGGTACCGGATCGGCGAACGCACCATCCGCCCCGCGCGGGTGGCGGTCGCCGAGCCGCAGCCGGGCGCCCAGACGGTCAAGCCGGCCGAGGACGCCACCGAGGCGCAGGACGCCTCCGGCGCGGAGGACGACGCCGGGACCAAGGAGAGCGGTGGCCCGGACGAGGGCTGAGCTCGAAGTGACGCACAGGGCGCGAGAGGAGGGACGTCGGGGATGAGCACGAAGGACTTCATCGAGAAGGACTACTACAAGGTTCTCGGCGTCCCCAAGGACGCCACCGAGGCCGAGATCAAGAAGGCGTACCGGAAGCTCGCCCGCGAGAACCACCCGGACGCCAACAAGGGAAACGTCAAGGCGGAGGAGCGCTTCAAGGAGATCTCCGAGGCCAACGACATCCTCGGTGACCCCAAGAAGCGCAAGGAGTACGACGAGGCCCGCGCGCTCTTCGGCAACGGCGGCTTCCGTCCGGGGCCGGGCGCGGGCGGCGGCGGCACCTTCAACTTCGACCTGGGCGACCTCTTCGGAGGCGGCGCCCAGGGCGGGGGAGGCCAGGGCGGCGCCGGCGGCGGTTTCGGCGGCGGCCTCGGGGACGTCTTCGGCGGCCTGTTCAACCGCACCGGCGGCGGACCGGGCACCGGCACGCGCACGCAGCCGCGGCGCGGGCAGGACATCGAGTCCGAGGTCACCCTGAGCTTCACCGAGGCCATCGAGGGCGCGACCGTGCCGCTCAGGATGTCCTCGCAGGCGCCCTGCAAGGCCTGTTCCGGCACCGGCGACAAGAACGGCACCCCGCGCGTGTGCCCGACCTGCGTCGGCACCGGCCAGGTCGCCCGGGGCTCGGGCGGCGGCTTCTCCCTCACCGACCCGTGCCCGGACTGCAAGGGCCGCGGTCTGATCGCCGAGGACCCCTGCGAGGTCTGCAAGGGCTCCGGACGCGCCAAGTCCTCGCGGACGATGCAGGTCCGTATCCCCGCCGGGGTCTCGGACGGGCAGCGCATCCGGCTGCGCGGCAAGGGCACGCCGGGCGAGCGGGGCGGTCCGGCGGGCGACCTGTACGTGGTCGTGCACGTCAAGGAGCACCCCGTCTTCGGCCGCAGGGGCGACAACCTCACCGTCACCGTCCCGGTCACCTACGCCGAGGCGGCCCTCGGCGGCGAGGTCCGGGTCCCGACCCTGGGCGGTCCGTCCGTCACGCTGAAGCTGCCGGCGGGCACGCCCAACGGCCGCACCATGCGGGCCCGGGGCAAGGGCGCGGTCCGCAAGGACGGCACCCGCGGCGACCTCCTGGTCACCGTGGAGGTGAGTGTTCCGAAGGACCTGACGGGGAAGGCTCGTGACGCGCTCGAGGCGTATCGCGAGGCGACCGCGGACGAGGATCCGCGGGCGGAGTTGTTCCAGGCCGCGAAGGGAGCTTGACGGGAATGGACGGTCGTCGACGCAACCCGTACGAACTGACCGAGGACACCCCGGTCTACGTCATCTCGGTGGCGGCCCAGCTCTCCGGCCTGCACCCGCAGACGCTGCGCCAGTACGACCGTCTCGGCCTGGTCTCCCCGGACCGCACCGCCGGCCGCGGCCGGCGCTACTCGGCCCGCGACATCGAACTGCTCCGTCAGGTGCAGCAGTTGTCGCAGGACGAGGGCATCAACCTGGCCGGAATCAAGCGCATCATCGAACTGGAGAACCAGGTCGCCGAGCTCCAGGCCCGCGCGGCCGAGCTGGCCGCCGCCCTCGACGGAGCGGCCACGGCGATGCGCCAGCGCGAGGCCGCAGTACACGCGTCGTACCGCCGTGACCTGGTCCCTTACCAAGAGGTACAGCAGACCAGCGCCCTGGTGGTCTGGCGTCCGGGGCGCCGCGGCCAGTCCTCGGACTGAGCCGGACCGGCAGACGGCACAAGGGAAAACGGCATCATCGGCCCCGGAGGACCACCGCGTCCTCCGGGGCCGGTTCACAACGGTGCTGTCTCATTGGTCTAGTACTTCTTGACGATTTGGTGAAGACAGCGTTGGCTCTCTTCACCGGGGTCACCTGGGTCACCTGGATACCAACTACGCCCGTGTGTCGGAAGGTCTAGCGCAGTGAGCAGCCGTGCCCGTCGAACAGCCATATCCGTGGCCGCGTCCCTGATGACCTTCTCGCTCGCCTCCTGCGGCATGCTGGGCGCGTCGGAGAGCAGCGACGACGCCAGCCCGACCAAGGGCAACGACCTCCTGGTCGGGCTGCTGCTGCCGGAGAAGGAGAACACGCGCTACGAGCAGTTCGACTACCCCTTCTTCAAGAAGAAGGTCGGCGAGCTGACCCGTGACGAGGGCATCGTCAAGTACGCCAACGCCGAGGCCAGCGCCACCAAGCAGGCCGACCAGATGCAGCAGATGATCGAGGACAAGGTCGACGTGATCGTGCTGGACGCGGTCGACGCGCACGCCATCGCGGACGGCGTGCAGAAGGCCAAGGACGCCGGTATCCCCGTCATCGCCTACGACCGGCTGGCCGAGGGCCCGATCGACGCCTACATCTCCTTCGACAACGAGCTGGTCGGCGAGGTCCAGGGCCGCTCGCTCATCGAGGCGCTCGGCGGCGACCCGGAGAGCTCCGAGAAGATCGTCATGATGAACGGCTCGTCCATCGACCCGAACGCCAAGCAGTTCAAGGCGGGCGCGCTGTCCGAGCTGAACGGCAAGGTGACGATCGCCCAGTCCTTCGACACCAAGGACTGGAAGCCGGAGAACGCCGAGGCGAACATGGCCGAGGCGATCGAGAAGATCGGCAAGAAGAACATCGCGGGCGTCTACTCCGCCAACGACGGCATGGCGGGCGGCATCATCAAGGCCCTGGAGGACGCGGGCGTCACCGACCTGCCGCCGATCACCGGCCAGGACGCGGAACTCGCCGCGGTCCAGCGGATCGTCACCGGCGAGCAGTACATGAGCGTGTACAAGTCCTACCCGCAGGAGGCCGAGAACGCCGCGGAGATGGCCGTGGCACGGGTCCAGGGCCGGGACATCCAGTTCGACGCGCTCGCCCGCGACAAGGTCGACAGCCCCACCCACAAGGGCGTCCCCGCCCAGCTCGTCCCCGTCGTCGCCCTCACCAAGGCGAACATCGAGGAGACGGTCATCGCGGACGACTTCTACAAGGTCACCGACATCTGCACGGCCAAGTACGCGGACGCCTGCGCGGAGCTCGGTCTGAAGTAGACAGCCCGGGTGCCCTCCCGGTTCCCCTGGGACCGGGTGTTCCGTCCGCAACCGGCTCTTTTCGGCCTCCGTTCGCAGCGGAGCCTTGTTGCGGAGCCGGTCCCGGCCGCGCATAGTTGCGCTGCGGAAGAGCCGGAACCGGGGGTGGGATGGGTGATGGCCGGGCACGGGGCTCAGGAGCACCCCCACGGGGCCGACCGGCTGTGCGCGGCCGGGGACCGCGTGTACTCCCGGGCCGTCCGACGCGGCCGGGTGCCGCGCCAGGACGCCGAGCCGGTGCCCTGCCTCCTGGAACTGGCTTTGCTGCACCCCGATCCCGACGACATGGACTGGCTGGTGCCGACCTCCCCGCAGGAGGTCATGACGCGGCTGCTGCGCGGGGTCCACGACGAGGTCAGCGCCAGTCAGCGGCGGGTGGGCTCGGCCGTGGAGGCCTTCGAGTGGTACGCGGGCCTCGGCCGGCTGCTCCAGACCCCGGCCGGCACGGAGAGCACGGCAATCCGGGTCCTCGACGGGCTGTCCCGCATCCAGGCCGCGATGGACGAGGCGACGCAGGCCTGTACGACGGAGGTGCTCACCGTCCAGCCCGGCGGCATCCGGCGCGAGCACGAACTGTCCGAGGGCCTGCACCGGGCGCTGGCGCTGCGCGGGCGCGGGGTGCGGATGCGGGACCTGTACACGCACGTGGCCCGGCACGGGCAGGGCCTGCTCAACTACCTCGAACTCATGGGCGACGCGGTGGAGGCCCGCACCCTGGACGAGGTCATCGACCGCCTCATCCTCTTCGACCGCACCGTCGCCTTCATCCCCGCCAACACCGACCGCACGATGGCACTGGAGCTGCGCCACCCCGCCCTGATCTCCTACCTGGTCACGGTCTTCGAACGCCTCTGGCGCCTCGCCATCCCCCTGACCGTGCCCCTCCCCGACACCGGCATCGAGGGCATCTCCCACCGCGAGCAGTCCATCGCGGCGCTCCTCGCCGAGGGCCACCAGGACGCGGTGATCGCGGAACGCCTCGGCATCAGCGTCCGTACGGCCCGGGCGCACATCGCCCGGCTCTCGGAGACCCTGGGCGCGGCCAGCCGCACGCAGTTGGGCGTCCGCATAGCCCAGGCCGGCCTGGACGGCTCCCCGCGCAGCGCTCCGGCCCCGGTCATCCTTCCCGGTCGAGAATCCCCGACCGCCCGATGAGATACCCGAGCTGAGCCCGGCTCTCGCTGCCGAGGGTGGCGGCGAGTTTGGCGATGTGGACGCGGGCGGTACGGACGTTCATGCCGAGGCGGTCGGCGATGTCGGTGTCCGTGTGGCCCTCGATGAGCAGGGCGGCTATGGCGCGTTGGCGGGCGGTGATGCCGTTGAGAGTGGGCTGCTGGACGGCCTGGGGGTGCATGGGGGTGGCGAGGTGCCACAGCCGGTCGAAGGTGTTGACGAAGTAGGCGATGAGGGCGGGGTGGCGGACCTCGAGAGCGAGGGAGCGGTCGGCGCTGGCGGGGATGAAGGCGACGGTGCGGTCGACGATGATGAGGCGGTCGGTCACCTCGTTGAGGGACCGCGCCTCCACGTCGCCGGTCAGGCGCTCGTACCGTCCGATGATCAGTGGAGCGTGGCGGACGGTGTGCTGGTACAGGGCGCGGACGCGGCCACCGCGGTCGAGGAAGGCCTGGTCCCTCTCCAGGGCTGCTTCGTGGTAGTGGAAGGGGGGAGCGACGAGACCGTCGTGCGGTTGGATCGCCAGGAGCTGTTCCCTGCCCTCGGCCATGGCTTCGGTGATGGCCCGGCCGGTTCGCTCCTTGCCGTGGAGGAGCCGCAGGGAAGAGGCTTCATCGCCTGACGGGGTCGGCCCCCCGAGCCGTATGAGAGGTTCGAAGACGTCCGCGAGGCGTTGCCCACGGCGGCGTTCGCCGGCGATGCGGTCCTCCGAGGACCGGAGCAGGCGTTGCAGCATCACGGTGGGCGGCACGGGCTCCAGGCGGTCCAGGTCGTCGACTGCGGGGTGGAGGACGCCGTGGTCGATCAGGCAGGGTGCCGCCGCCACCGCGGCGCTGGGAAGGTGACCCTCCCGCAGTGCACGGGCGTAGATCTCCAGGCCCGCATCACACAGCTCCTCCGTTCCGTGGTGATGCACCTCTGGGGTCATGGGTGGCTCTCTTCGTCGGTTGGCGTCAGTGTTCCTTCTCCAGGATCCCGGACTGGGCTATGAGGAAGCCGAGTTGGGCGCGACTGCCGCTGCCCAGAGCGGACGCCAGCTTGGCTATGTGGGCCCGGCAGGTCCGGACGTTCATGCCCAGGCGCCGGGCGATGGCCTCGTCGACGTGGCCCTCGACGAGCAGCTTGGCGATGGAGTGCTGGATGCCGGTGATGCCGTCGGAGGCGGTTTCGTAGGGGGCGCCGGCGGACAACGGCACCGCGCGGCCCCACATGAACTCGAACACCTTGATGAGGTAGCGCACCAGTCCCGGGTGACGCAGCTCCAGGGCGACCTGCCGGTCGTCACGGATGGGGATGAAAGCGACAGCCTCGTCACAGATGATGAGCCGCTCGACGAGTTCGTCGATGGTGCGGTACTCGACCTTGCCGTTTGCGAACTGGTCTACGTAGGCGAGTCGTTCGGGGTTGTACCGCGCGGTGTGCTGGTAGAGGGTGCGGATGCGCACTCCCCTCTCGATCAGCGGCTTGTCGCGCTCCAACGCTTCCAGGAGGCGGTTCTCGGCGCTGCGAACGCTGCCACTCGGTTGAACGGTGAGCATCTCGGTCTGGCATTGGGCCGTGGCCAGGTCGAGAGCCGCGTTGATGCGGTCCAGGCCCTCCAGCACGCTGATGGAGTGAGTGGGGGCGGTGTCCTGGGCACCGAGAGCCATGAACGGTTCGAAGACTTCGGAGAGTGCGATGGAGCGCCGTCGCTGCTCGGCGATGTCGCGCTCGATGGGGTTGAGCCGCTGGGCCAGGGCGATCACCGCAGGCACAGGACGCAACCATTGTGCGTCGTCGGGATCGGGATGAAGCAGCGCGAACTCCACCAGACACGGAGCCGACTCGGCGTCCGTCCGCAATATGCGTCCTGTTCGCAAAGCGCCCGCATAGAGACGCCTTCCGTCCTCACAGAGCTCGGTAACCGCATGGGGATGTGTCGCGTTAGTCCCATTTGATATCAAATCTCCACCCCCCAGGGTCCTGAACGTGCAGGAACATGATGCACCGATTGTGTGGCCATGACGTGCCTGAATGAGCCATCGTCGTACTCGACGGGGGATAGAGGGGATCTTCAAGTGAGGACGAAGCCGACTATGCGTAAGAAAATGCTTCGCTCGGTGCTTGTTGTCGCCGTCTCCGCCGTTGTGGCCTTCGGGGTTCTGGCTGGCCTCTCCGGTGCGGAGAGCGACGCGCACGGTGCGACTGTTGGGGTTGAGATTGCGCACGCCGTCGTGGTCGGCGACGAGGCGGTCAGTCTCCCGGCGGACAGCAAGTGGGACTGATCGACATGACGACACCACCCGACGACCGCTCCTTCCGTCGTGAAATGGCCACCGCCTACCGCTCCGGCTGGCACTTCATCGACCTGGTCACCGCGATCCCGCACGCCGGTGACTCCCTGATGGTGACCGTCTTCGGCGAGCCGGTCGTCGTCACGCTGGACGAGGACGGCGACGTGCGCGCGTACCGGTGTCTGCGGCGGCCTCGGGGGGCGCCGCAGCCCGTACGGTGCGCCATCCGGTACGGAATGATTTTTGTGAACCTGGACCAGCGGGACCACCGGCTCGAACAGCCGGAGATCCCCGAAGTGAGGACCATCTCGGCCACCCCCCGCAGTGCCTGACGCGATTCCCCCGTCGTAACACAATCGCTCAGGTGCTTCCCCCCGGCAGCGGCGTCACCGTGACCTGAACACGGTGACGCCGCTGTCGCATGTGCGGACATCTCGCGACAGTGGCCGGTTCCACGGCTGGCCGAAAAGGCACTCGTGCGACATGGCCCCGCCCCCTCGTGCGACCACCCTGGCGTCTCCCAGGGAGGACGTGCGCCTCCACATTGAGTGGAATCGACTCAACTTTGTGTACGCTGGACGAGTCAGCACTGACGCGAGGAGGAGAGCCAGAACGTGGACGCCGAGCTGACCAACCGGAGCCGGGACGCGATCAACGCGGCCAGCAACCGGGCCGTGACCGAGGGAAACGCCGACCTCACCCCCGCCCACCTGCTCCTGGCCCTGCTCCAGGGACAGGACAACGAGAACATCACCGACCTGCTCGTCGCCGTCGAGGCCGACCTCGCCGCCGTACGCACCGGCGCCGAGCGCATCGTCGCCGGGCTGCCCAGCGTGACCGGGTCCACCGTCGCACCCCCGCAACCCAGCCGTGAGATGCTCGCCGTGGTCGCCGACGCCCAGGCACGCGCCAAGGAGCTCGGGGACGAGTACCTCTCCACCGAGCACCTGCTCCTCGGCATCGCCGCGAAGGGCGGCGCGGCCGGTGGGGTACTGGAGGGGCAGGGAGCCAGTGCGAAGAAGCTGCAGGAGGCCTTCCGCAAGGCGAGGGGAGGGCGTCGCGTGACCACCGCCGACCCCGAGGGCCAGTACAAGGCCCTGGAGAAGTTCGGTACCGACCTCACCGCCGCCGCACGGGACGGCAAGCTGGACCCCGTCATCGGGCGGGACCAGGAGATCCGGCGGGTGGTCCAGGTGCTCAGCCGGCGGACCAAGAACAACCCCGTCCTCATCGGCGAGCCCGGCGTCGGCAAGACCGCCGTCGTCGAAGGACTCGCCCAGCGGATCGTCAAGGGGGACGTGCCCGAGTCGCTGAAGGACAAGCGGCTGGTGGCGCTGGACCTCGGCGCCATGGTCGCCGGGGCGAAGTACCGCGGTGAGTTCGAGGAGCGGCTGAAGACTGTGCTCGCCGAGATCAAGGACTCCGACGGGCAGGTCGTCACCTTCATCGACGAGCTGCACACCGTCGTGGGCGCCGGCGCCGGCGGGGACTCCGCCATGGACGCCGGGAACATGCTCAAGCCCATGCTCGCGCGCGGCGAGCTGCGCATGGTCGGCGCGACCACGCTCGACGAGTACCGGGAGCGGATCGAGAAGGACCCCGCCCTGGAGCGCCGCTTCCAGCAGGTGCTGGTCGCCGAGCCGACCGTCGAGGACTCCATCGCCATCCTGCGCGGGCTCAAGGGCCGCTACGAGGCCCACCACAAGGTGCAGATCGCCGACAGCGCCCTGGTGGCCGCCGCCACCCTCTCCGACCGGTACATCACCTCCCGCTTCCTGCCCGACAAGGCCATCGACCTGGTCGACGAGGCCGCCTCCCGGCTGCGCATGGAGATCGACTCCTCGCCCGTCGAGATCGACGAACTCCAGCGCTCCGTCGACCGGCTGAAGATGGAGGAGCTGGCGATCGGCAAGGAGACCGACGCCGCCTCCCTGGAGCGCCTGGAGCGGCTGCGGCGCGACCTCGCCGACAAGGAGGAGGAACTGCGCGGCCTCACCGCCCGCTGGGAGAAGGAGAAGCAGTCCCTCAACCGGGTCGGCGAGCTGAAGGAGAAGCTCGACGAACTGCGCGGGCAGGCCGAACGCGCCCAGCGCGACGGCGACTTCGACACCGCCAGCAAGCTGCTGTACGGCGAGATCCCCACCCTGGAACGGGACCTGGAGGCCGCCTCCGAGGCCGAGGAGGAGGTCGCCCGGGACACCATGGTCAAGGAGGAGGTCGGCGCCGACGACATCGCCGACGTCGTCGCCTCCTGGACCGGCATCCCCGCCGGGCGCCTCCTGGAGGGCGAGACGCAGAAGCTGCTGCGCATGGAGGACGAGCTGGGCAAGCGGCTGATCGGGCAGACCGAGGCCGTGCGGGCCGTCTCCGACGCCGTACGGCGCAGCCGGGCCGGGATCGCCGACCCGGACCGCCCGACCGGTTCCTTCCTCTTCCTGGGCCCCACCGGCGTGGGCAAGACCGAGCTGGCCAAGGCGCTCGCCGACTTCCTCTTCGACGACGAGCGGGCCATGGTCCGCATCGACATGTCCGAGTACAGCGAGAAGCACAGCGTCGCCCGGCTGGTCGGCGCGCCGCCCGGATACGTCGGGTACGAGGAGGGCGGCCAGCTCACCGAGGCCGTGCGGCGGCGGCCGTACACCGTCGTCCTGCTCGACGAGGTGGAGAAGGCGCACCCCGAGGTCTTCGACATCCTGCTCCAGGTGCTGGACGACGGCCGCCTCACCGACGGCCAGGGCCGCACCGTCGACTTCCGCAACACCATCCTGGTGCTCACCTCCAACCTGGGCAGCCAGTACCTGGTCGACCCGACGACCGGCGAGGCGGAGAAGAAGCAGCAGGTCCTGGAGGTGGTCCGGTCCTCCTTCAAGCCGGAGTTCCTCAACCGGCTCGACGACCTGGTGGTCTTCTCGGCCCTCAGCAAGGAGGAGCTGAGCCGGATCGCGCGGCTCCAGATCAACGGCCTGGCCCGTCGGCTCGCCGAACGCCGCCTCGCCCTGGAGGTCACCGACGAGGCCCTCGCCTGGCTGGCCGAGGAGGGCAACGATCCGGCCTACGGCGCCCGCCCGCTGCGCCGCCTCGTGCAGACCGCGATCGGCGACCGGCTCGCCCGGGAGATCCTCTCCGGCGAGATCAAGGACGGCGACACGGTCCGCGTGGACCGCTTCGGCGACAACCTGATCGTGGGCCCGGCGAGCGGCAAGACGCTGTAGAGAGCGCAAGGTCCTCCCCACCGCGGTCCTGGAGTGGTCCTCCAGGACCGCGGTGAGCGGCGTGAGTCCTTCGAGAGAGGCTGAGGAGGTCGTCGGGATCGACCCTCTCGAGGAGGAGGCCCGCCGATATTTCACACATCTGCGGCGAACCAAGGGGATGGGACCGGGGTTCTGGTACTCGCGCTGATCCGGCCACGCGGCCGACGCCCGGCCAGGCAGGTTGCCGGGCACCGCCCAGGCGAGAGAGGGTGGTCCGTACGTCTGGCCTCAGCTATGGCCGGACGAGCCAGACGACCGCAGGAGTGTCCCAGAATGTCTATCGACCCGTCTTCGATTCCGAACTTCGGGGGCAAGCAGCCCGAGCCGCAGCCCCAAGGACCGGCGGGCCCCGTCGTCCCGGATCAGGATCTTGTGAAGCAGCTCCTCGAACAGATGGAGCTGAAGTACGTCGTCGACGACGAGGGCGACCTCGCGGCGCCGTGGGAGCAGTTCCGTACGTACTTCATGTTCCGCGGCGAGGGTGACCAGCAGGTCTTCTCGGTGCGGACGTTCTACGACCGGTCCCACCAGATCGACGAGAAGCCGCAGCTGCTCGAGTCGGTCGACGACTGGAACCGGCGCACCCTGTGGCCCAAGGTGTACTCCCACACCCACGACGACGGCACGGTCCGCCTGATCGGCGAGGCGCAGATGCTGATCGGCATGGGCGTCAGCCTGGAGCACTTCGTCTCCTCGACGGTCAGCTGGGTGCGGGCCGCCATCGAGTTCGACCGGTGGCTCGTGGAGCAGCTCGGCCTGGAGCAGGACGTCAACGAGTCGGAGAAGCCGACCGACGAGGACGGCGAGTAGTCCGCCCTCACGGCACCACGCCGGAGAGCCCGGCCCTCGCTGCATCGGCAGCGGGTGCCGGGCCTTCTGCTTCCCGCGCGGCTCACGCCGAGAGCGTCTTCAGCCGCCGCACCGCCTCCTCCAGCACCGGGGTCCGTTTGCAGAACGCGAACCGCACGAAGGGCGCGCCCTCCTCGCGGTGGTCGTAGAAGACCGCGTTGGGGACGGCGACGACGCCCGCGCGCTCGGGCAGGGAGCGGCAGAAGGCGAAGCCGTCGCGCTCGCCGAGCGGGCGGATGTCGGTGGTGACGAAGTACGTCCCGGCGGGGCGGTACACGCCGAAGCCGGCCTCGGCCAGTCCCGCCGCCAGCAGGTCCCGCTTCGCCTCCATGTCCCGCCGGTAGGCCGTGAAGTACGACTCCGGCAGCGCGAGCGCCTCGGCGACCGCGTACTGGAAGGGTCCCGAGGCCACGTACGTCAGGTACTGCTTGGCCGAGCGGACCGCCGTGAGCAGGGCGGGCGCGGCGGTGACCCAGCCGACCTTCCAGCCGGTGAACGAGAACGTCTTGCCGGCCGACCCGATGGTCACCGTGCGCTCCCGCATTCCCGGGAAGGACGCCAGCGGGATGTGCTCGGCGGTGTCGAAGACCAGGTGCTCGTAGACCTCGTCGGTCACCACCAGCAGGTCCCGCTCCACCGCCAGCTCGGCGATCGCGGCCAGCTCGTCGCGGGTGAGGACCGTGCCCGTCGGGTTGTGCGGGGTGTTCAGCAGCAGCAGGCGGGTGCGGTCGGTGACCGCGTCGCGCAGCTCGTCCAGGTCCAGGCGGAACGCGCCCTCGTGCGGCCGCAGGGTCACCGGCACGCGCGTGCCGCCCGCCATCGCGATGCACGCCGCGTACGAGTCGTAGTACGGCTCCAGCGCGACGACCTCGTCGCCGGGCTCCAGCAGGGCCAGCAGGGCGGCCGCGATGGCCTCCGTGGCGCCGGCGGTGACCAGGACCTCGGTGTCGGGGTCGTAGGACAGGCCGTAGCGGCGCTGCTGGTGATCGGCGACGGCGGCGCGCAGCTCGGGGACTCCGGGGCCCGGCGGGTACTGGTTGCCGCGCCCGTCGCGCAGCGCCCGCACCGCGGCCTCCCGGACCTCCTCGGGGCCGTCGGTGTCGGGGAAGCCCTGGCCGAGGTTGATCGCCCCGGTCCGCGCCGCCAGGGCGGACATCTCGGCGAAGATCGTCGTCCCGAACTCCGCGAGCCGGCGGTTCAGGAGGGGACGGGCGCTGGAGCTCATCGAGGTCATGCCGGTCATCCTGCGCCGAAGCTCTGGACTTCCTCAACTCTGCTTTGGGGCGTGGCGGCGAGGGGCATCTCCCGTTCACGCCGGTGAGCTTCACGGCGCGATCCACAGGCAGGCGACAGGTAATCGACACGCAGCGAGGCGTCCGACGGGGGACTGCTTCGGGGGACTTCCGGGCGCGAGCCCGGGAACGGAAGGAGGGTGGAGCCATGGTCACAGGCATTGTTCTGGTCTTGGTCGCAGCCCTGTTGATCAGGGGAATCTCGGTGAGCCGGCGCGCCTCCCGCGCCGGGCGGGGCAGGCCCTGGTCCGGCTCGGGCGGCGGCAGTGGCAGCGGCGGCAGCAGCAACAGCTGGTGGGCCGGTGACGGGGGCGGTTCGTCCTCCGGCGGCCACCACTCGGGCCACTCCTGCGGTGGCGGCTCGTCCTGCGGAGGCGGGTCGTCCTGCGGGGGAGGGGGCGGCGGATGCGGCGGAGGCGGCGGCTGACACGGGGCAGCTGAGCCTTTGGTCAGGGGGAACCGCATCCCCTGCAAGGGGCCCGTTCCTGGGACCGGGCCCCGCGTCCCCACGAAGAGCGCCCGCCGGGCCACACGCCCGGTGGGCGCTCCCACGCCCGGCGCACTCCGTACGGGCGGGGTGTGCGCCGTGGTTGAACAGTTGAGCTGTGGAGCCCCCTGAGGGATGGAAACGTCACGAAGTTGGGTAAAAACGCTGTGGCGGCCCCATCGTTCATGATTCGCTCTCCCTCACCAACGCAGCTCCTCGGACGACCTGTTGACCCCCCTCCTGACCGGCCGACTGGGCTGAGCGGGCCGCATCCCCGGCAGTGCCACGGATGCGCAGGCCCCACACCTTCCTCTCCTTGTGTGCTTGCGGAGCCGATCCATGCTCACGACCCTGAATACCGCCTACACCGACACCCGCGCCGCCGACCTGGCCTGGGCCCTGGGCCGCGAGCCGCTGCCCGCGCTCGCCTGTCTCGACGTCGAACTGACCGACGCCCGTCTGCAGCTGAGGCTGCTCGGCGCCTCCCACCAAGTCCTGCTCGAGGAGGAGCGGGGCAGCTGCTCGGAGACGGTGGCGTGCATCCCCGGCAGCAGCACCCCCCTCCCGCTGGGCGTCGCCAAGCGGGTGGGCGACTGGGAGTACGAGTTCGCCGCCCGCGTCGAGGTGCTGACGCCGGGCTCCTTCGCCGGCCGCGCCCAGGAACTGCTGGCCCTGGTCTCCGACCACCCGCACGGCCTGGCCGGTGTCTTTCCCGGCAGCCCGCACGCCTTCACCGCGCTGCTGGCCCAGCGGCACGAGGGGCAGGTGCACTGGCGGACCTGGCACGCCTATCCGCAGGACGGCCAGTTGGTCGCGACCCGTACGCGGGTGGGCGTGCGGGTGCCGACGGCCGGGCTCAGTCCGACCCCGGTGTGAGCGGGCGGCACCGGCGGGCGCGAGCGGGTGGGGACCGAATAAACCTGCGGTGCCCGACCGGCCTTGAGTTTCACACGTGTGGGTGACGAAGCGCAGTGCCGGTGTGACGTAACGTCACTGCGTGATCGAACCGCACGCGCCCGCCCCGCCCGGCTCTCCGCCGTCCTGGGGCGGCCCCTGCGGCCCGGAAGCGCCCGCGCGGCTGCCGGTCCGGCCGGCCGTCGGGCGGTTCCTGGTGCTGGCGGGCGTGTTCGTGTGCGCGGCCTGCGGGCTCGTGTACGAACTCGAACTCGTCGCGCTGGCCTCGTACCTGATCGGCGACTCGGTCACCCAGGCGTCCGTCGTCCTGTCCGTCATGGTCTTCGCCATGGGCCTCGGCTCGCTCGCCGCCAAACGGCTGCGCGGCCTGGCGGCGGCCGGCTTCGGCGCGCTCGAGGCCGCGCTCGCCCTGGTCGGCGGCTCCAGCGCCATGCTGCTGTACGCGGTCTTCGCCTGGACCGGCGGCTGGGGTGGGCTGTGGGCCGACGGCCCGCGCGTCCTGCTGGTCGCCTTCTCCCTCGCCATCGGCGTGCTGATCGGCGCCGAGGTGCCGCTGCTCATGGAGCTGATCCAGCGGGTGCGCCGGCAGGACCCGGGCGGTGCCGTCGCCGACCTGTTCGCCGCGGACTACGTCGGCGCGCTCGTCGGCGGCCTCGCCTTCCCCTTCGTCCTGCTGCCCCACCTCGGCCAGCTCACCGGCGCGCTGCTCACCGGCACCGTCAACGCGGTCGTCGGCGCCGCCCTGGTCCTCGGGCTGTTCCGGCGCGACCTGACCCGCCGGGCGCGCTGGCTGCTGCTGATCGCCAACGCGGTCGTCCTCGCCCTCCTCGCCACCGCGACCGTCCTCGCCGACGACTTCGAACGCGCCGCCCGGCACGCCGTGTACGGCCAGGACGTCCGCGTGGCCGTCCGGACCGACGTGCAGGAGATCGTCCTCACCGGCGACACCGACGGCCGGCCCCTCGACCTGTTCCTCGACGGGCGGCTGCGGGTGCGCGGCAGCGACGGGCGGGGCTACCACGAGGCGCTGGTACACCCCGCCATGAGCGGCCCGCACGCGCGCGTGCTGATCCTCGGCGGAGGCGACGGCCTGGCCGCGCGGGAGGTGCTGCGCCACCCCGGCGTGCGCTGCGTCGACGTCCTCGAAGCCGACCCCGGCCTCGCCCGGCTGGCCCGGCACGACCCCGGTCTGTCCACCCTCAACGAGCACGCCTACGGCGACGCGCGCGTCCACGTCCTCGCGGGCGACGCCTTCCACCGGCTGCGCGCGACGCCCTCCGCGACGTACGACGTGGTGATCTCGGACCTGCCCGACCCGGGCGTCACGGCCAGTACGAAGCTGTACTCCCAGGAGTTCTACGGACTGCTGCGGCGGGTGCTCGCGCCCGACGGGCGGCTGGCGGTCCACGCGGGCCCGGTCGACGCACACCCCCGGGCCTTCTGGACCGTGGACGCCACCCTTCGCGCGGCGGGCCTGCCCGCCGTCGCCTACCGCGTCGGCGCACGCGACGCCGGCTCCGGCTCCGGGCCCGGCCCCCGACGCGCGGCCGCGGAGCCTCCCGCGCTCCGCGGCTGGGGCTTCCTGCTGGCCGCGCGCACGGCCCCCGCCCTGCGTCTGGACCCGGCGGCACCACGCCCGCGCAGCCTCACGCCGGACTCCCTGGCCCGGGGCGCCCGCGACGCGGCCCGCACCCGGACGGCCGGGCTGCCGCCCTCCACACTCGTGCATCCGCGGTTCTGAGCCCGCCCGCACGGGTGCCGTGACCGCGATCCACCGCGTCCCCGTGCGGCGGCCCGTCCCTCCCCAGGTGCGGGACGGACCGCCACACCCCCCGGTGGATCGCTCGCACCGAGAATCTACGGCCGCCCCGCGCGTCCCGGAATCCGGCGGTGGGTGGAGACCGGAGCCAACCCGGCGCGGTAGTCGTCCGGTTCCTGCAACTTCCGCGGTACCGCGGAAGGATGACGCCGACGCCGGGCGGCGGACCTACGCTGCGGGAATGCGCCTGCACCCCCTGGCGGCCGACGGTTTGATCGCCGCGGCGCTGACGACCGTGGCCGTTCTGCTCGGCACCGAGGCCGTCGCCCAGGGGTGGCCCGCGCTCGATCCGCTCGCCTGGACGCTCGTCGCCCTGCTCACCCTCCCCCTCGTCCTGCGCACCCGCGCCCCCGTCACCGTCTGCCTCGCCGTCCACGCCTGCTGGGCGCTCTACGTCACCCTCGACTACTGGCCCGTGGTCGGATCCTTCGGCCCCATGCTCGCCGTCTACACCGTCGCCGCCCAGCGCCCCACCCGCGCCGCCGCCGCCTGCGCCGCCCTGCTCGCCGGAGTGTGGATCTACGCCGGGCTGCACAGCGACTCCGGGGCCATGGCCTCGGTCGCGGGACAGGCCGTGGGCTTCCCGCTGGTGCTGTGGCGGTTCGGGTACGTGGCCCGCCGGACCGGCGAGCTGACGCTGCGGCTGCGCGCCGAACAGGCCGACCGGGCCCGGCGCGAGGTCGCCGAGGAACGCGTGCGGATCGCCCGCGAGCTGCACGACGTGGTCGCCCACCACATCGCCGTCATCAACGTCCAGGCCGGACTGGCCCGCTTCGTCTTCCGGTCCGACGCCCGCACGGCGCGCGACGCCCTGGACACCATCGAGGGCGCCAGCGGCGAGGCACTGGCCGAACTGCGCCGCATGCTCGGCCTGTTGCGCGCCGACGGCGTGCAGGGCGCGGACGGCGCCCCCGCTCCCGGCCTCGACCAGCTCGACGAGATGGTCACCCGGGTGCGCACCGGCGGCGTGGGCGTTCGGCTGCGTGTCACCGGCACCCCGCGCCCCCTGCCGCCAGGCGTTCAGCTGTGCGTCTACCGGGTGGTGCAGGAGGCCCTCACCAACGTCCTCAAGCACGCGCCCGGCGCCGACGCCGCCGTCGAACTCGCCTACCGCGCGGGCGAGGTGACCGTCTCGGTGACCGACGACGGACCGGCCGGGGGACCGGATCCGGACACACCTGCCGAACGGGGCGGCCACGGCTTGATCGGGATGCGGGAGAGGGCCAAGCTCTACGGCGGGACGATCGCCGTCGGCCCGCGCAGCGAGGGTGGATTCGGCGTGCGCCTGACCCTTCCGACGCCGGTACAAGTCGCACGCCGGGGAGACTCCGTGCGGGAATGACCGACGCAGACCGCCCGACGGACGGGCCGCACCACGACGCCGCCGGGCCGATCCGCCTGCTCGTCGTCGACGACCAGTACCTCGTCCGCAGCGGCCTCGCCACGCTGCTGCGCGCCGCCCCCGGCATGGAGGTCGTCGGCGAGGCGGCCGACGGCGCCGAGGCGGTGGAGCTGGCCGCGCGGACCCGGCCGGACGTGATCCTGATGGACATCCGCATGCCCGGCCTCACCGGCATCCAGGCCACCGAGCGGATCCTCGCCGAGGCGGTGGACCCGGCGCCCCGCATCCTCGTCCTGACCACCTTCGACCTCGACGAGTACGTGTACGGCGCCCTGCGGGCCGGCGCGTCCGGCTTCCTGCTCAAGGACGCGGGCCCCGAACGGCTGCTGGCCGCGGTCACCGCGGTGCACGGCGGCGACGCGCTGTTCGCTCCCGTGGTCACCCGGCGCCTGGTGGAGGCGTTCACGCGGATGACGGACACGGGCCGCGCGGACCCGCCGGACGCCGGTCCGCCACCGCCCGCGCTGACGACGCTGACCGGCCGCGAGGCCGAGGTCCTGCAACTGGTCGCCCGCGGTCTGAGCAACGCCGAGGCCGCCGACCGGCTGTTCATCAGCGAGGCCACCGTGAAGACCCACCTCAACCGCACCATGACCAAGCTGGGCCTGACCAGCAGGGCCCAGGCGGTGGTCGTGGCGTACGAGACGGGACTGGTGACGCCGGGGAGCGCGGGCACCGGGTGACTTTGTGCCGACGGGGGGTGCGGCGGGCCCCCGCTGGGTAGGGTGCCGTGACATGGAGCATGAGGTGTTCGTTCCGGTTCCGGCCGAGCGGCTCAGGGACGTGCTGGCCGACCCCGTCCGGGTCGCCCGGGCGGTTCCGGGGCTCCAGCAGGATGCCGGGGCCGAGCCCGTCGCGGGCCGGCTGAAGGTACGCATCGGCAGTCACTCCATCACCTACCGCGGCTCCCTGCGCCTGTCCGCGCGCGCGGACGGCACGTACGCCGTCGAGGGCGACGCCACCGAGTCGCGCGGCACCGGCGCGGTCGCGCTCGCGCTGACGCTGCGCGCGGACGACGCCGAGGGCGGCACCACCCTCACGTTCACCGGGACGGCCACCGCGGACGGGCGGGTCAAGGAGCTGCCGCCGGACTCGGTGGCGGCGGCCACGACACGGCTGCTGGCCCGGTTCGCCGAGAACCTGGGCACGGCGGCGCAGGAGCCCCCCGCACCGGAGCCGAGCCCGCACCCCGAACCGCGCCCCACCTCCGTATTCGACACCGAGGTCCCCCCGTCCTCCCTCATGGGCGGCGACGAGGACGCGGACGCGCAGGCGGGCGAGAAGGCGGAAGCGGAAGGGGACGCGAAAGGGGACGCGGAGGGCGTCGGGCGCACGGACGACGAGCCGGCCGCCCCACCGCCCGCCGAACCCGCCCCACCGCCCGCGGAGGCCGCGCACGCGCGCCGCACGATGATCGGCCGCAGCGCCGAGGAGGTGGACCACGCCCCGCCGCGCGGCCGGTACGCCCCCGTGCCCGCGCCCCATGCGAGCACGGTCGGCGCCCCCCTGCGCTGGGCCGCCCCCGCGGCGGCGCTGGTCGTGGCGTCGGCGATCGTGGTGGGCCGCGCACTGCGCAGACGCCGCTGACCACCGCCGGACCCGCCGCGGAGCCCACCGCCGGGTGGGGCCCCCTTGATCGCCCCAGTAGGGTCATGGCGTGAGTAACGAACCCATCACGCTGACCGCGGGCGACGCGGAGGCGACCGTGCTGCCGGGCAACGGCGGCCGGATCGGCGGACTCCGCGTCGGCGGCACCGAACTGCTCCGCCAGGGCGAGCGCTACGGCTGCTTCCCGATGGTCCCCTGGTGCGGACGCATCCGCGACGGCCGCTTCAGCGACGGCGCCGTGGTCCACCAGATGCCGCTGAACTCCCCGCCGCACGCCATCCACGGCACTGCCCGCGACGCCGCCTGGCGCACCGCCCGCGTCACCGCCGACGAGGCCGTCATCACGTACGACCTCGTCGATCCCTGGCCCTACCCCGGCCGCGTCACCCAGGTGATCGCGCTCGCCGAGGACGGGCTCACGCTGTCGATGGCCGTGGAGACGTACGAGTCGTCCTTCCCGGCGCAGATCGGCTGGCACCCCTGGTTCAACCGCACCCTCGACGGTGCGGACGTCGGGATCGCCTTCGACCCCGCATGGCAGGAGGAGCGCGGCGACGACCACCTCCCCACCGGCAACCGCGTCGAGCCGAAGCCCGGCCCCTGGGACGACTGCTTCGGCATGCCGGACGGCGTCGACGTCACCCTGACCTGGCCGGGGCGGCTGGAGCTGAAGGTGACCAGCCGGGAGCAGTGGGCCGTGGTGTACGACGAGCAGGAGGCCGCCGTCTGCGTGGAGCCGCAGACCGGCCCGCCCAACGGCCTGAACACCCTCCCCCGCCTGGTCACGCCCCTGGAGCCGCTGGAGGCCACGACGACCTGGGCCTGGCGCCGCCTTTAAGCTGGCGTACATGACGGACGTACGTGGCGAGCTGCTGCAGCAGATCAAGGACAAGGCCGTGGTGCACGGCAAGGTCACCCTCTCCTCGGGTCTGGAGGCCGACTACTACGTCGACCTGCGCCGCATCACCCTGGACGGCGAGGCCGCGCCGCTGGTCGGTCAGGTGCTGCTCGACCTGACCGCCGACCTGGAGTTCGACGCGGTGGGCGGGCTCACCATGGGCGCCGACCCGGTCGCCGCGAGCATGCTGCACGCCGCCGCCGCGCGCGGCCGCAGGCTGGACGCGTTCGTCGTCCGCAAGACCGCCAAGGCGCACGGGCTGCAGCGCCGCGTCGAGGGCCCGGAGATCAGGGGCCGCCGCGTCGTGGTCGTGGAGGACACCTCCACCACCGGCGGCTCCCCGCTCACCGCCGTCGAGGCCGTGCGCGAGGCCGGCGCCGAGGTGGTCGCCGTCGCGACGATCGTCGACCGGGCGACGGGCGCCGCCGAGAAGATCCAGGACGGCGCGGGAGTGCCGTACCTGTACGCGTACGACAAGGACGAGCTGGGCCTGGACTGATACCAGGGGTACCAGGGGTACCAGGGGCCGAGACGGGGCCGGGGTCCACTCGGGTATTCCCGGTCCGTCTGGAAGGATGGGGCCGACGATGACGTCGCCCCCCAGTCCTAGGTCAGGGCCATAAGCAACAACACGCCCACCCGCGTAAACAAGGAGCGGACAGATGCCCATCGCAACTCCCGAGGTCTACAACGAGATGCTGGACCGGGCGAAGGCAGGAAAGTTCGCCTACCCCGCCATCAACGTGACCTCTTCCCAGACGCTGCACGCCGCCCTGCGCGGTTTCGCGGAGGCGGAGAGCGACGGCATCGTCCAGATCTCCACCGGCGGCGCCGAGTTCCTGGGCGGCCAGCACAACAAGGACATGGTGACCGGCGCCGTCGCCCTCGCCGAGTTCGCGCACATCGTCGCCGAGAAGTACGACGTCACCGTCGCCCTGCACACGGACCACTGCCCCAAGGACAAGCTCGACGGGTACGTCCGCCCGCTGCTGGCGGTCTCCGAGGAGCGCGTGAAGGCCGGCCGCAACCCGCTCTTCCAGTCGCACATGTGGGACGGCTCCGCCGAGACCCTGGCCGACAACCTCGCCATCGCCACCGAGCTGCTGGAGCGCGCCCGCGCCGCCAAGATCATCCTCGAGGTCGAGATCACCCCGACCGGCGGCGAGGAGGACGGCGTCTCCCACGAGATCAACGACTCCCTGTACACCACGGTCGACGACGCGGTCCGCACCGTCGAGGCCCTGGGCCTGGGCGAGAAGGGCCGCTACCTGCTCGCCGCGTCCTTCGGCAACGTGCACGGCGTCTACAAGCCGGGCAACGTCGTGCTCCGCCCCGAGCTGCTCAAGGAGCTGAACGAGGGCATCGCGTCGAAGTACGGCCGGCCGGCCGGCAGCAAGCCGTTCGACTTCGTCTTCCACGGCGGCTCCGGCTCCACCGCCGAGGAGATCGCCACCGCGCTGGAGAACGGCGTGGTCAAGATGAACATCGACACGGACACCCAGTACGCCTTCACGCGTCCGGTCGTCGACCACGTGTTCCGCAACTACGACGGCGTCCTGAAGGTCGACGGCGAGGTCGGCAACAAGAAGACGTACGACCCGCGCACGTGGGGCAAGCTGGCCGAGGCCGGCATGGCCGCGCGCGTCGTGGAGGCCTGCGGGCACCTGCGCTCGGCGGGCCAGAAGATCAAGTAACACCCGGTCGACACGACCGTACGCACGAGCCCGGCGCCCTTCGCGCCGGGCTCGCCGCACAGCTGGGTGTATATCTGGACCATGCCCGATGTCCGGCTGTCCTCACCGCAGGGCAAGTGGATCCTGCTGACCACCGTCCTCGGCTCCAGCATGGCCCTGCTGGACTCGACCGTCGTCAACGTCGCGCTGCCCCACATCGGGCGCGACCTCGGCGCGGACCTGGCCGCCCTCCAGTGGACCGTCAACGCGTACATGGTCACGCTGGCCGGCCTGATCCTCCTCGGCGGCGCCCTCGGCGACCGGTTCGGCCGCCGCCGGATCTTCGTCCTCGGCGTGCTGTGGTTCGCCGCCGCCTCCCTGCTGTGCGGCCTCGCGCCGAACGCCGGCGTGCTGATCGCCGCCCGTGCCCTCCAAGGCGTCGGCGGGGCGCTGCTCACCCCCGGCTCCCTCGCCCTGATCCAGGCCTCCTTCCACGCCGACGACCGGGGCCGTGCGGTGGGGCTGTGGTCCGGGTTCGGGGGCGTCGGCGCGGCGATCGGGCCGTTCCTCGGGGGCTGGCTGGTGGACGGCGCGGGCTGGCGCTGGGTCTTCCTCCTCAACGTCCCGCTGGCACTGCTGTGCGCCCCCATCGCGCTGCGGCACGTCCCCGAGTCCTCGGACGAGCGCGCCCACACCGCCCGCTTCGACGTGCTCGGCGCCGCCCTGTGCGCGGCGGCCCTCGCGCTGCTCACCTACGCGCTGATCGAGGCCCGTACGGCGTCCTGGGCGGTGGCGCTCAGCGCGGTGGCCGGGGCGGTGGCCGCCGTGGCCTTCGTCCTCGTCGAGCGGCGCGGCAAGGATCCGATGATGCCGCTCGGCGTCTTCTCCTCCCGCCAGTTCACGGCGGTCAACCTGGTCACCCTGTGCGTGTACGCGGCCTTCGGCGGCTTCTTCTTCCTCGCCGCGCTCCAGCTCCAGGTCGTCGTCGGCTGGTCCGCGCTGGCCGCCGGTACGGCGCTGCTGCCGACCACCGTCCTGATGCTGCTGCTCTCCGCCCGTTCCGGCGAGCTCGCCGAGCGCCTCGGCCCGCGCCTCCAGCTCACCGTGGGGCCCCTGTTCTGTGCGGCCGGGATGGTTCTGATGCTGCGGGTCGGCCCCGGCGCCTCGTATCTCGCCGACGTGCTGCCCGCCCTGCTGGTGCTCGGCCTCGGCATGGTCACGCTGGTGGCCCCGCTGACGGCGAGCGTGCTGGCGGCCGTGGACACCGCGCGCGCCGGTCTGGCCAGCGGCATCAACAACGCGGCGGCCCGTGCGGCGGGGCTCGTCGCGGTCGCCGCGCTGCCCCTGCTCACCGGCATGGGTGAGGAGGCGTACCGGTCGGCCGACGCGTTCGACGACGCGTTCGGACCGGCGATGCTGATCTGCGCGGGTGTCCTGGTGGCGGGCTCCGTGATCGCCTTCACCACGGTGCGCCGCCCGGCCCCGGACTGCCCCCGCCCCGAGTGCCGCACCCACGGCTCGGTGCTGACGCCGCCGCTGGAAGGGGCGCGGGGAACCGCGCAGGAAGGGTGACGCAGGGCACCACCTCGGACCGACCCCCGGGTCATGCCTAAGGGGCGCGGGGAACCGCGCGCTCAACCACAGCGCACCCGCACCCGACAACGCACCCCGCCCCGCCCGGCCGCCCCCGGCGATGCCGCAGACTTGTCCCATGTCCATTCACGAGAACCTCCTCGGGGGACCGCCCCCGACCCACCTCCCCGACGACCCCGGGCCGCGCGAGCTGCTGGCGGGCGGCACCTCTCCCGCCGACGTCGCCGCGAAGTACCCGACGTCCTCGCTCGCCTGGGCCCGGCTGGCCGACGAGGCGTTCGAGCGGGGCAGCGTCGTGGAGTCGTACGCGTACGCCCGTACGGGCTACCACCGCGGCCTCGACGCCCTGCGCCGCAGCGGCTGGAAGGGGCACGGCCCGGTGCCCTGGGAGCACGAGCCGAACCGCGGCTTCCTGCGCGCCCTGCACGCCCTCGCCCGCGCCGCCCAGGCGATCGACGAGAAGGAGGAGTACGAGCGCTGCAGCCAGTTCCTGAAGGACTCCTCGCCGAGCGCGGCCGAGGTGCTGGGCTGACCCCTGCGTGTATCCGGCCCGTCCGCCGTCCGCGGGCGGGCCTTGCGGTTTCCTGCGACGATTGCGGAGGATGCCGTTGGGGACCGGGGCCCCGTGCCGGTAACGGCAGGGCGGACCGCTACCCGTGCACATCAGGAGACAGCGATGTCCCACGACGCCCCGAATCTCGACTTCGAGGGCAGCACGCCGTACGAGGACTACGTCAAGGCGGACGTGCTCACCCACCTCCAGCACACCCTCTCGGACGACCCCGGAGAGATGGTCTTCCTGGTCACGACCCAGGTCATGGAGCTGTGGTTCACCGTCATCGTCCACGAATGGGAGACCGCCGCCCGCGCCCTGCGCGAGGACCGGATCCCGGTGGCGACCGACGCGCTCAAGCGTTCGGTGCGGGAGCTGGAGGCGCTGAACGCCTCCTGGACACCTCTGGGGCAGCTCACCCCGGCCCAGTTCAACTCCTACCGGTCCGCCCTCGGCGAGGGTTCCGGCTTCCAGTCGGCGATGTACCGCCGCCTGGAGTTCCTGCTCGGCGACAAGTCCGCGTCCATGCTCGTCCCGCACCGCGGCGCCCCCCGCGTCCACGCGGAACTGGAGAAGGCGCTGCACGAGCCGAGCCTGTACGACGAGGTGGTCCGGCTGCTCGCCCGGCACGGGTACGACATCCCGGACGCCGTGCTCCGGCGCGACCTCACCCGGAAGTACGAGGCCGCCCCCGAGGTCGAGGCCGCCTGGACGGCCGTCTACTCCGGCGACCAGAACGGCGAGCTGGCCCGCCTCGGCGAGGCCCTCACCGACGTCGCGGAGCTGGTGTGGCGCTGGCGCAACGACCACCTGGTCGCCACCCGGCGCGCGATGGGCTCCAAGACCGGCACGGGCGGCTCCGCCGGGGTGGCCTGGCTGGAGAAGCGGGCCCGGGGCAACGTGTTCCCCGAGCTGTGGACGGCGCGGTCGTATGTCTGAACTCCAACGGACCGCCGAGGAACTGGACGCCGCCGACCCACTGGCCGCGGTGCGCGGGAAGTTCGTCCTGGACGACGTGACGTACCTCGACGGCAACTCGCTGGGCGCCCTCCCCGCGCACGTTCCCGCGCGCGTGGCGGACGTCGTACGGCGTCAGTGGGGCGAGCTGCGCATCCGGTCCTGGGAGGAGAGCGGCTGGTGGACCGCGCCCGAGCGGATCGGCGACCGGATCGCCCCGCTGGTCGGCGCGGCCGCCGGGCAGATCGTGGTCGGCGACTCGACCAGCGTCAACGTCTTCAAGGCGCTGGTCGCCGCGGTGCGCATGGCGCAGGAAGGCGGTGAGGGCGGCGGGTCCGGTCCGGTCCGGGACGAGATCCTGGTCGACGCCACCACCTTCCCCACCGACGGGTACATCGCCGAGTCGGCGGCCCGGATGACGGGCTGCGCCCTGCGGCCCGTGGCCCCGGCCGAGGTCCCCGGCGCCCTGGGCGACCGCACCGCCGCGGTGCTGCTCAACCACGTCGACTACCGATCGGGCCGGCTGCACGACCTGCCCGCGCTCACGGCCGCGGCGCACGCGGCGGGGGCGTACACGGTCTGGGACCTGTGCCACAGCGCGGGTGCGCTGCCGGTCGGACTCGACGAGCACGGCGTGGACCTGGCGGTCGGCTGCACCTACAAATACCTCAACGGCGGCCCCGGCTCGCCCGCGTACCTGTACGTGCGCCGTGACCTCCAGCCCCGCTTCGACTCCCCGCTGCCCGGCTGGAACTCGCACGCCGAGCCGTTCGGCATGCGGCCCGCCTACGCCCCGGCCTCCGGCGCGGTGCGCGGGAGGGTCGGCACGCCGGACATCCTCTCCCTGCTCGCCCTGGACGCGGCGCTGGACGTGTGGGACGAGGACGGCGTCTCGGTGGCGGCGGTGCGGGCCAAGTCGCTGGCGCTGACGGACTTCTTCCTGCGCTGTGTCGGGGCGTACGTCCCGGACGGCCGCGTGGAGTCCGTGACCCCGGCGGCGCACGTCGAGCGGGGCAGCCAGGTCGCGCTGCGCTGCGAGGGTGCGGGCGAGGTGATGAAGCGGCTGATCGAGCGCGGGGTGGTCGGGGACTACCGCGCTCCGGACGTGCTGCGCTTCGGCTTCACCCCGCTGTACGTCGGCTTCGCGGACGTGGAGCGGGCGGCGCGGGTGCTGGCCCGGACGCTGGCCGGCTGAGCCGCGCGGTCGAACGGGGGCGGGGACCGGACACGCCGTCCGGTCCTCACCCAGCGTCACATCCCCGTGTCCGCGCACGTCATCGGCCTGATAACGTCCGGCCAACGGCCGATTCTTTCCTTCCTCCGGTCCGCCAACACCGTTCCGTCGCTGAGAGGTTGACCATGCCGGACGCCGCCGCAGAACCGGGCACCGCTGCCGCGAGGGACGCCGCGGAGGAGAAATCGGCCCTCTCCCACCCGGCGGTCGAACCCGACAGCACCGCCGGTTACGGCGACCACCCCGACCAGGTGATCGACTTCTACGTGCCGCGCGGCGGCGCGGGCCCGGGCGAGGCCGCTCCCGTGGTGGTGGTCCTGCACGGAGGCTCGTGGCGCGCCCCGTACGACCGGCGGCACATCAGCCCGTTCGCCGGCTTCCTGGCCCGCCGGGGCTTCGCCGTGGCCAGTGTGGAGTACCGGCGCGGGGCGGAGGGAGCCGGTGCGCCGGGTTCGGGCGGTGATCCCGTCGCGGGGCGCTGGCCCGACACGTTCGACGACGTGGCCGCCGCGCTGGACGCGCTGCCGGAGCTGGTCCGGCGGCACCTGCCGCGGGCGGACGCGCGGCGCGTGGTGCTCACCGGCCACTCGGCCGGCGGCCACCTCGCCCTGTGGGCGGCCGCCCGGCACCTGCTGCCCGCGGACGCCCCGTGGCGGACCGAGCGTCCGACGCCTCTGCGCGGCGTGGTCGCGCTCGCGCCGATCGCCGACTTCGAGGTCGCCGACGAGCTCGGCGTGTGCGGTGGCGCGACGCGGCAACTGCTGGGCGACGGCGAGCTGTTCACCGAGCGCCGCCCGTACGCGGACCCCGCCCTGCTGCTGCCCACCGGGATCGCGACGACCCTCGTGCAGGGCCGCGCCGACGTGGACGTCCCGCAGGCGGTCGCCGAGGCGTACGCGGACGCGGCGGCGAAGGCCGGGGAGGTGGTGGGGGTGACGCTGCTGGAGGACGTCGGCCACTACCCGCTGATCGACCCGGCGGCGGACGCGTGTGCGGTGGTGGCGGAGGAGATCGCGCAGTTGGCATGGTGAACGGGGTGGGAGCCGACGCCCGGCGACACCTGTCGTACCCGTAGTACCTCAGAGCTACCCCGCAGGTGAGTTCCCTGGCGGGACGCGGGTTACCCGGCCCGATCCATAACTTCCCTTCCAGACGCACCCGGTGGGCGGGCGCGCTGGAGGGGAGCGGCCATGAGGCCCGGGACGACGGTACGTTGGCGGCGGCGCGTGCGCGGATGGCGCCGCGCCGGTTGCGCCACCCTCATCGCCGGTGCCGTGGCGCTTCCCCTCTCCGGGGCCGCGCGGCCCGAGATCCCCGCCCCGCCACCTGCCGCGCTCGCGGCCCCGACGGCCGCCACGCTGGAGCAGGCGTACGCCGCCAACCGGGCCAACGCGGTTGAGGCCTCCCGGATGGCCGCCGACCACGGCGACCGTCACCGTGCGGCGGCGGACCGCGCGATGGCCGACCGGTCCCGCCATCTCCTCGCCTTCGACGGCCGGGGCGCCGGACTGGCCACCGAGGTCTTCGGCGACCTGGCGCGCGCCGACCACGTAGCCGTCCTCGTCCCGGGCTCCGACACCGGCCTCGACACCTACGGCCGCTTCCGCGCCGCCGCCCTCGCCCTGCACCGGCAGCTCGTCGCCGAGGCTCCCGCGGGCACCCGCACCGCCGTCGTGGCCTGGCTGGGGTACGAGACGCCGGGCACCGTCAGCACCACCGTCGCCACGACCGACCGCGCCGACCGGGCCGCCCCCGAACTGCGTGCCCTGGTCGGCGACCTGCGCCGGATCACCGGCCCCGACACCGGCCTCGCCCTCCTCTGCCACTCCTACGGCTCGGTGGTCTGCGCCCGCGCCGCCGACGGCCTGGACGTGGCCGACATCGCTCTGGTCGGCAGCCCCGGCACCGGCGCCGACACCGCCGCCGGTCTGCGCTCCGACGCCCGGATATGGGCGGGGCGCGGCGCCGACGACTGGGTGGAGCACGTTCCGCACGTCAGCGCCGGCATCTTCGGCACCACCGTCGGCTTCGGCACGGATCCGGTCTCCCCGGACTTCGGCGCGCGGGTCTTCGACGCCGGGGACGGCGGCCACAGCGACTACTTCGACACCGGCTCCCTCGCCCTGACGAACCTGGCCCGGATCGCCCTGGGCGACACCACGGAGGTGACCCATGCCTGACCTTGCCCTGACCCCGACCCCGACACCGACCCCGGCCGTCATACCGTCGTTCTCGCGCGGGGGCCTGCGCGAGGCCGCCGCCCGTATCGACGGGGCCACCCCCGAGGACCGGGACCGGGCCGTGGACGCCCTGCGCGCCCTCGCCATCCTCGGGGTGGTCCTCGGGCACTGGCTGGTGACGGCCCTGGTCGCCGACGGCAGCAGCCTGCACGCGGCCAGCCCGCTGGGGGAGATGCCCCGGCTGGCCCCGGTCTCCTGGGCCTTCCAGACCCTCGCCGTGTTCTTCCTGGTCGGCGGTCATGTCGCCACCCGCGGATACGCGTCGGCCCGCGCCCGCGGCGAGTCCTACGGCCGCTGGCTGACCGCCCGGCTGTCCCGGCTCTTCCGGCCGGTCCTGGCCGTCCTCGGCCTGTGGACGGTGACGGCGGCGCTGCTGCTCCTGACGGGCGCGGACTTCGTGACCGTGCACACGCTGGTGAAGCTGGCGCTGTCCCCGATGTGGTTCCTGCTGGTCTTCGCCGTGCTGACCGCGGCGACGCCGCTGCTGACCCGGCTGCATCCGCTGTGGCCGCTGGTCGTCGTCCTCCACATAGACCTGCTGCGCTTCGGTCTCGGCGCCCCGTCCTGGCTCGGCTGGGTCAACCTCGCCGCCGGCTGGCTGGTCCCCTACACCCTCGGCGCCGCCTGGTCCCGCGGCGAACTGGACCGTCGCCGATCGGGCTGGATCCTGCTCACCGGTGGCACGGCGGCGACCGCGGCGCTCGTCGCCTGGGCGGGCTACCCGGCGTCGATGGTCGGTGTCCCCGGCGCGTCGGTGTCGAACCTCAACCCGCCGACCCTGGCCGCCGTCACCTTCGGCCTGGCCCAGTGCGGGCTCGCCCTGCTGCTGCGCGAGCGGCTGCGCCGTGCGATGCGGCGCCCCATGGCGTGGGCCGCGGTCGCGCTGGTCAACCTCTCCGCGATGACGATCTTCCTCTGGCACCAGACGGCGCTGATGGCGACCACGGCCACCGGTCTCCTCGCGGGCCGTCTGCCCGGCCTGCACACGCCTCCCGACGGCCTGGACTGGGTCGCGGCCCGGCTCGCCTGGCTCCCGGTGTTCGCGCTGGTCCTGGCCGGCTGCTGGGCCACGTTCCGCTCCTGCGAGCAGCGCGGTCCAGGACGGCGCCGTACGCGGGTCGTGCGCGCGCACCGCCCGCAGCGCCGGGCGACCACGGCGGGTGCACGCCATGTCTAGGGTGGAGCCTGTGACGCGATGGGGGAAACGGCAGTGGGCGTGGTTCCGGGCCCGGGCCGAGCGCGTGCTGCGCGTGCTCCACGACGACCTGTGGACCTGGCGGGCCGATCCGCTGCCGCCGTCGGTGTGGCTGCGCTGGTTCCCGCACGGGGTGGTGTGTCTGGCGGCGCTCGGGGTGCTGCTGGGTGACGCCGCCCAACTCGGGGACAACGGCGGGATCGAGCCGGGCTTCGCCTTCCTCATCGGTGCCGCCCAGGCCGGCGCGATGGTGTTCGCGCTGTGGCGGCCGGTCGCGGCGTGGTGGCTGTCGATGGCGGGCATGCTGGTCGGGGCCTTCGCGGTGCGGGCCGAGATGGTCCCGGGCGGTTACGAGTTCACGTGGCCCTGGACGGCCGCCGGGCTGATCGGGCACCTGTTCGTGATGCTGCTGCTCGCCCTGCGGGTGCGGACGCGCGTGTCCCTGGAGGCGCTGGCCCTGACCGCGCTCACCACCTACCTGGTGCAGGGCGTGATGGGCGCGTCGAACTACCAGCCGACCGGTCAGCTCGCCGTCATCCTGTTCGCGGTCGTCGTCGTCCTCGGCATCGCCCTGCGCGGCCGCAGGGAAGCCCGCACGCAGTTGGCGGAGCAGACCACGCTCACCGCCGAGGAGCGGGCCCGGCGCACCCTGCTGGAGGAGCGCGGCCGCATCGCGCGCGAGCTGCACGACGTGGTCGCCCACCACATGTCGGTGATCTCCATCCAGGCCCAGGTCGCGCCCCTCCTCGTCGAGAACCCGACGGACGAGCTGAAGGAGAACCTCGCCGGCATCCGGCAGAACGCGCTGGAGGCGCTCACCGAGCTGCGCCGGGTGCTGGGCGTGCTGCGCTCCGAGTACCCGGACGTGGTGGAGGCGCCCGAGGGAGGGGACGCCGCCGCACCGCACGCCCCGCAGCCCACCCTGGACCGGCTCG
Organism: Streptomyces sp. CB09001; assembly: GCF_003369795.1. Lineage (NCBI taxonomy): Bacteria > Bacillati > Actinomycetota > Actinomycetes > Kitasatosporales > Streptomycetaceae > Streptomyces > Streptomyces sp. CB09001. Next base: position 3,280,112 of record NZ_CP026730.1, on the reverse strand, counting down.
ACGCGCTGGTGGAGAACACCCGGGCCGCCGGACTGTCCGTCACCACCGATACGAGCGGGACGCGCAGACCGCTGCCGCCCGGCGTGGAGCTGTCGGCGTACCGGATCGTGCAGGAGGCGCTCAGCAACGTGCTGCGGCACGCGCCGGGCGCGAGTGCCGAGGTCCACCTCATCCACCTCCCCATCGGGCTGCGTGTGGTGGTCTCCAACACCCGGCCGTTGCGCACACCGGCGCCGTCGCAGGGTGCCGGGCACGGGCTGCTCGGCATGCGGGAGCGGGTGGCGATGCTCGACGGCACGCTGACGGCGCAGGCGCTGCCGGACGGCGGCTACCAGGTGGCGGCGTTCCTGCCGGCCGACGGCCCCGACCTGCCCACGGACCTCATCCCTGACCCTTCCATCGAGGACGACTCCCCATGACGACCAGCAGCAACGGCCGCGTGATCCGCGTGCTGATCGCCGACGACCAGCAGATGGTCCGGCAGGGTTTCACCGTGCTGCTCAACACCCAGCCCGACATCGAGGTGATCGGGCAGGCGGTGGACGGCCTGGACGCCGTGGCCAAGGTCGCCGAGCTGGCCCCGGAGGTCGTCCTGATGGACATCCGGATGCCCGAGCTGGGCGGCATCGAGGCCACCCGGCGGATCACCACGGCCACCCCGCAGATCCGGGTGCTGGTGCTGACCACCTTCGACCTGGACGAGTACGTGTACGAGGCACTGCGGGCGGGGGCCTCCGGGTTCCTGCTGAAGGACGCCTCCGCCGACCAGCTCGCCGAGGCGGTCCGGGTGGTGGCCGCCGGTGACGCCCTGCTCGCGCCGGGGATCACGCGGCGGCTGATCGCCGAGTTCTCCCGGCTGGACGACCGCCCGCGCGCCCCGCTGAAGGCCCGCGTCGGCGAGCTGACCGAGCGGGAGACGGAGGTGCTCGCCCTGATTGCGCAGGGCCTGTCGAACGCGGAGATCGCCCAGCGTCTGGTGGTCGCCGAGCAGACGGTGAAGACCCATGTGGGCAGGATCCTGGTGAAGCTGGGCCTCAGGGACCGCACGCAGGCGGCGGTGTTCGCGTACGAGTCGGGGCTGGTCCGCCCCTCGGGCTACTGAGGAGCGACGCGCAGTTGCCCCCCGTAGTACTTGAGACGGATGCCCGAGAACCCCTCTCCACGGGGACGACCGGCCACTCCCGGTCGGCCTACCGTGTGAGCGTGACCGAGACGATTCACCAGCAGCACGAGGGCGGGACCCGCAGCCAGGAGTACCGGCTTGTCCGGACCTCCCTGCGGGGACTGCGCCAGGATCTGTTCCAGGACCCCTTCGCCTACCGCGTTCTGCCGCCCCGGCACACGGACGGCCCGTTCGTCCGCCGGCTGCCCGGCCGGCTGCGCTCGGACGCGCGGTACCTCCCGCACGCGGTGGTCGGGGCGCTCGCGTTCATCACCTTCGTCGTGGGCGCGGTCTCGGGCGACCTGCCCGGCGGCGACGTACCGGCCCTGCTGAGCGGCATCCTGTGCGCCCTCCCGGTGCTCGCCACGCTGGTGCGGCCGATCGGCGCGTTCTGGCTGTCCCTCGCCGTGACGCCGCTGGTCGCGCTCATCAACGGCGCCGGGTGGGACTGGCCCTGGATGCCGGGCGCGTTCATCTGCCACCTCGCGGTCCTGATCATCGTGGCGCTGCGCACCCGTCCCCGCACCGCTGTGTGGATGTGGGTCCTGACGTGTGTGTACGCCTTCCTCTCGGACGTCTTCTTCGGCGGGTCGTACTACTACACGAACAGCGGGCCGATGATGGTGACGTCGGCGTTCGCCCTGCTCGTGGTCTGTCTCTGGCACATACGGCAGACCGCCCGCAAGGAGGTGACCGCCCAGCAGACGGTCACCGCGCACGAACGCTCCCGCCGCACCCTGCTGGAGGAGCGCACCACCATCGCCCGTGAGCTGCACGACGTGGTCGCCCACCACATGTCGGTGGTCGCCATCCAGGCGGAGGCCGCGCCCTACCGGGTGGAGAATCCGCCGGAGGAGCTGGAGCGCGCCTTCGCGACCATCAGGGAGAACGCGGTGGCGGCCCTCACCGAGCTGCGCCGCGTCCTGGGAGTCGTCCGCGCCGAGGACTACGAGGCCCCGGACGCCCCGCAGCCGACGCTCGCCGACCTGGACGCCCTGCTCGCCAATGTGCGCGAGGCGGGCCTGGCCGTGGACAAGGCGGTGACCGGAGCGGTGCGGGAGCTGCCGCCCGGTGTGGAGCTGTCGGCGTACCGGATCGTGCAGGAGGCCCTGAGCAACAGCCTGCGGCACGCACCCGGCGCGACGGCCCGTGTCGAGGTCTCCTACGTGCTGGGCGGCCTGGGCCTGCGCATAGTCAACGCCGCCGTCCCGCAGAACACCCTGGTCAAGCCGTCGCCCGGAGCAGGACACGGTGTCACGGGCATGCGGGAGCGGGTGGCGATGCTGAACGGCGAGATGACCGCGGGCCCTACGGACGACGGAGGGTACGAGGTGGCGGTGTTCCTTCCGGTCGCTTCCCAGACCGAAGGTGACGCATGACGATCCGCGTACTGATCGCCGACGATCAGATGATGGTCCGCGAGGGCTTCTCGGTCCTGTTGAACGCGATGCCGGACATCGAGGTCGCCGGTGAGGCGGTCAACGGCCGCGAGGCGGTGGCGAAGGTCCGCGAGCTGGCTCCGGACGTCGTCCTGATGGACATCCGCATGCCCGAGCTGAACGGCATCGAGGCGACCCGGGAGATCGTGGCGGCGGACAGCACGTCCAAGGTGCTGGTCCTCACCACCTTCGACCTCGACGAGTACGTGTACCAGGCGCTGCGCGCGGGTGCGTCCGGCTTCCTCCTCAAGGACGCCTCGGCCCGCCAGCTCGCGGACGGCGTCCGGGTGGTGGCGTCCGGCGAGGCCCTCCTCGCCCCCTCGATCACCAAGCGCCTGATCACCGAGTTCTCCAAGCTCTCCGACGCCCCGCGCCTGATGCCCTCGGCCCAGGCGGCCTACGGCGACCTGACCGAACGCGAGACGGAGGTCCTGGTCCTGATCGCGCAGGGCCTGTCCAACTCGGAGATCGCCGAACGCCTGGTGGTCGCCGAGTCGACGATCAAGACCCACGTCAGCCGCATCCTGGTGAAGCTCGGCCTGCGCGACCGCACCCAGGCGGCGGTCTTCGCCTACGAGGCGCGACTGGTCACCCCGGGCTGACCGGCACCGACCTCGCACCACACGTATTTGCCCCTGTTGCCGAACCGGGAGAGCGGCTGCCACCCCCACAGGTCGGAGCAGGCTCTGACGAGGGCGAGCCCCCGGCCGCTCTCGTCGCCGGTCACGTCCGCCAACCGGGCGGGAGCACCGGGAGGTTCGGGATCCGCGTCCCACGCGCCGATCCGCAGCGTCCCTGGCGGTGACCAGCGCACCCGCAGTGCGGCGGGCCCCTTGGTGTGCAGCACGGCGTTGCCGATCAGCTCCGCCGCGAGGAGCTCCGCGAGGTCGACGAGGCGGATCAGTCCGTGCATGGTGAGGATGAGACGCAGGGTGCGCCGACTGATCGTGACTGCGCGCGGGTCGTTGGGGATGTACAGGGAGTACTCCCAGGACTCGTCTTCGGGCATGCGGCAACTCCGTTCGGGTGCGGGGAGGTGGGGGAGGGCGCGGCCTCCGGGCGGTGTCCATGCCGCGTCCGTCATGGCAGGACGGTGCGGTGCGCTTCCGGTGCCCCGGGGTTCCGCAGCGTGTGCGTCGCGTCACTGACGGTAGGGCAACAATTATTGCCAACGCAACTGGTTCCCGTAGTCTGACACTCGAACGAGGCGCGTCGACGGGACTGTTGAGGAGATCGGATGCCGCCGAGGAGTCATGCGACCGGGCGCCAGGTGCGCCTGGGAGTCGAGCTGCGACGTCTGCGTGAGGCGGCTGGGCTCAAGGCGCGCGAGGTAGCCGGTTTGCTGAATTCGACCTCAGCACAGATCAGTCAGATGGAGCTGGGCTTTGCTGGTGTCAGCGAAGAACGAGTGAGGCGGCTCGCGGCTCACTACGCGTGTACGGACGAGGCGTTGATCGATGCGCTCGTTGCTATGGCGACAGACCGTACGCGCGGTTGGTGGGAGGCGTACCGGGGAGTGCTGCCGCCGGTTTTCCAGAACACCGCTGAGATCGAACACCATGCGACGTACCTACGTGAGGTCGTGATTACGCACGTCCCAGGGCTGTTGCAGACCGCTGACTACGCACGCGCGCTTTATACGTATGTGCATCCCGGCTTGCCCGAGAGTGAGCTGAACCCTCGGGTGGAACACCGGATGAAGCGGAGCGGGGTGGTCGCAGGTGACAACGCGACCCCCTACGAGACGCTGATCCACGAGTGCGCTCTTCGTGTTCGGGTGGCAGATCGCGGCGTTTGCCGCGTCCAACTACAGCGGATCCTCGACCAGATCGAAGAAGGGCATGCCAACGTGAGGGTCATTCCGTTCGATCAGGACGGCTTTGGCGGTGCCGGGGTCTCGATGATGTACGCGGGCGGTTCGGTGCCTCAATTGGACACCGGTCTTCGTGATGCCCCTACCGGGGTCGCCCTCATCGATGCGGCTGCGCAGCTGAAGCAGCTTCGAACGCTCCTTCATAGAATGCAGGGCGCGTCGCTGAGTCCCACCGCGTCGCGGGACTTCATCCACCGCTTGACGAAGGAGCTGTGAGGCGAGACATGACCGAGAGCATGCACTGGCGTAAGTCCAGCTACTCGGGCGGTGGCGACGGCGACACCTGCGTCGAGATCGCCGAGTCGGACACTCACATATCCATCCGCGATTCCAAGGCTCCCGCCCGCGGGACCCTCTCCGTCCCTGCGCCCGCCTTCGCCGCCTTCGTCGAGGGCATCAAGCGGCACTCCCGGGGATGAGGGCTTCCGTCCGAGGCTCCTCGTTTCCTATGGTCCATCCATGACGTCTGCGTCCGACCTCGCGTTCGACCCCTGGAACCCCGCGTTCGTCGCCGACCCCTACCCCGCCTTCGCCGAGCTGCGGGCCCGGGGGCGCGTGCTCTACTACGAGCCGACCGACCAGTGGCTGGTCCCGCACCACGCGGACGTCTCGGCGCTGCTGCGCGACCGCCGCCTGGGCCGGACCTACCAGCACCGTTTCTCGCACGAGGACTTCGGCCGCACGCCGCCCCCGCCGGAGCAGGAGCCCTTCCACACCCTCAACGACCACGGCATGCTCGACCTGGAGCCGCCGGACCACACCCGTATCCGGCGTCTGGTGTCGAAGGCGTTCACGCCGCGCACGGTGGAGCGGCTGAAGCCGTACGTGCACGGGCTGGCGGACGAGCTGGTGGCCCGGCTGGTGGCGGCGGGCGGCGGCGATCTGCTCACCGACGTGGCCGAGCCGCTGCCGGTCGCCGTGATCGCCGAGATGCTGGGCATCCCGGAGTCCGAGCGGTCCCCGCTGCGCCCCTGGTCGGCGGAGATCTGCGGGATGTACGAGCTGAACCCGTCCGAGGAGACGGCGGCGAAGGCGGTCCGGGCCTCGCTCGACTTCTCGGACTACCTGCGCGCACTGATCGCGGCCCGCCGCAAGGACCCCGGCGACGACCTGATCTCGGGCCTGATCGCGGCCCACGACGAGGACGACGACCGCCTCACCGAGCAGGAGATGATCTCGACCTGCGTCCTGCTCCTGAACGCCGGTCACGAGGCCACGGTGAACGCCACCACCAACGGCTGGCTGGCGCTCTTCCGCCACCCCGACCAGCTGGCGGCCCTGCGCGCGGACCACTCCCTCGTCCCGTCGGCCGTGGAGGAGCTGATGCGCTACGACACCCCGCTCCAGCTCTTCGAACGCTGGGTCCTGGACGAGATCGAGATCGACGGGACGACCCTCCCGCGCGGCGCGGAGGTGGCGATGCTGTTCGGCTCCGCCAACCACGACCCGGCGGTCTTCACCGACCCGGAACGCCTCGACCTCACCCGCCGGGACAACCCTCACATCTCCTTCAGCGCCGGCATCCACTACTGCATCGGTGCCCCGCTGGCCCGCATCGAACTGGCGGCGTCCATGACGTCCCTGCTGGAGCGGGCCCCGGGGCTGCACCTGGCGGCGGAACCGGAACGCCGGCCGAATTTCGTGATGCGCGGACTGACGGAGCTACGCGTGGAGGTCTGAGGGCGTCGAGGACGTCGCGGACGCCGCGCGTCGGTGCCGCACCAGCAGCCAGGCCCCGAGCCCCCACACCACGGCGGGCACGACGGCCCCGGCGAGGAAGACGAACGGCAGCTCGGTGAGGACGGCGCCGAAGTCCTGCCCGTTGTTCTCGAACTCGTTGCCGAGATGCCGCTGCGTGCGGTCCGAGGCGCCCCACAGCCATACGGCGCCCACGACACCCGCCGTCGACACCAGGCACCCGCCACCCGTCACCGCGTCTCGCTTCATGTCCACGAGGACGCCGTCGCGCCCGCGCCGGTTTCACCGCGGGGGCGCGGCACGCCGCTACGCGTGGGGCGGGTCGTCCAGGAGGGCCACCCCGTAGCGGGCGAGTCCGTCCACGTGGTCCCGATCGTGCCGCGCCCCGGCCTGCCCGACCGAGCGGAAGTAGCCTTCGATCGCCCCCGGGTTGTTGATGACCAGCACCTCCCCCGTGGTGGTGAGCGGCTGGAACGTGTGGGGGACCGACCGGGGGCCGAAGACGTAGGCACCGGGCCCGGCGTCGTGGACCTCGCACGCGTCGAGCGAGGCCGAACCGATCCAGAAGCGGACGCGCCCGGACAGCACCACCCAGCTCTCGTCCTCGCGGCTGTGCACGTGCAGGGGCGGTGCGTCCGCGCGGCGCATGGTCAGCCGCGCGACGCTGACGACTCCCTGGGTCTCGGTGTGCGACACGACCTGTTCCTGGACGCTGTCGTAGTAGTGGTAGTGGGTGCCTTCGCCGGGGTTGCGTACGAGCGCGACGCTCATGTGGGTGCTCCCCTCCCGTTGTGGTTTAGCGTTCAACTATTTCCGTTGCGTCGCCTCCCCGCAAGGGGCCGCCGCGATCCGCCGCGATCTGTCCGGATTCCGACGTCGGCGGCCCGGACCGGCCCCGCGAACGTCACGTCAGGTCCCGCCGCCGCAGCCCGGCGAGCCCCGCCGCCACCAGCGCCCCCGCGATCAGGACCAGCGCCAGCACCGGCGGCCAGCTCATCTCCCCGCCCGGCAGCTTCGGCAGGTGGCCGAACGGGGACACGTCCAGGACGCTCTGCGGCACGTCCAGCGCCGGTCCGACCCACCCGAGCAGCAGCACCGCGCCCGCGACGGCCCACGCGCCCACCGCCGCCCGGGGCAGCAGACCGTGCAGCAGCACCGCCGCCCCGCCGATCACCCACACCGCCGGGAGCTGGACCAGGCACGCGCCCAGGATCGCCCCGAAGTCCTGCCCGTACCCGGCGGCGAAGCCGAGCCCGGCGAGCAGCATGATGAGCGCCGCGCCGCCGAAGGCGATCACCAGGTGGCCCGCGGCCCACCGCAGCCGGCCCACCGCGCCCGCCAGCACCGGTTCCGCGCGCCCGGAGATCTCCTCGCCGCTGAGCCGCAGCACCGACGCCACGACGTAGAGCGCGGCGATCAGCCCGAGCATGCCGACCATCGCCGACACGAACGCGTCGGTCAGCCCGGCCTGTCCGCCCATCCGCTCGATGATCTCGCGGGCCTGTTCGTTGTCCCCGACCAGATCGGCCGCGCCCTCCGTCATCCCGCCGTAGACGACACCGGCGAGGAAGAAGCCGATGCTCCAGCCGAGGACGCTGCCCCGCTGCAGGCGCCAGGCCAGCGCACCCGCCGTACGCAGGCGCCCGGCGGCCGGCCCCGGCCGGGTCGGCAGGAAGCTCATGCCGAGGTCCCGGCGACCGGCCAGGGCATAGGCCACCGCCCCCTGCGCCACCGTCGCGCCCGCGATCAGCAGCAGCACCCACCACCGCTCACCGGCGAAGGCCCGCACGTTCTCCAGCCAGCCGAGCGGCGACACCCAGGTGAGGACCGACGACCCGTCGTCCGTCGCCGAATCGCCCGCCGCCCGCAGTACGAAGGCCGTGCCCAGCACGGCCGCCGTCAGGCCCCGGGCCAGCCGGGCGCTCTCGGTGAGCTGGGCGACGATCGCCGCCATGGTCGCGAAGAGCATCCCGACGCCCGCGACCCCGAGCGCGAGGGCCAGCGCGCCCGCCGCCCCCTGTCCGCCCAGTCCGACGGCGATCAGCAGGGCCAGGACGGCGTTGGCGACCGCCGCCGCCAGCAGCGCCGCCGTGAGCGGGGCCCGGCGGCCGACCATTCCGGAGGCGACGACCTCCTGCCGTCCGCTCTCCTCCTCGTCCCGGGTGTGCCGGACGACGATCAGCAGGCTCATCACGGCGGCGAGCGCACCCGCGTACAGGCCGACCCGCCAGGCGGTGAGCGCGCCGAGACCGTCGTCGAAGACGGGGCCGACCAGCGCGCGCAGCGAGGAGTTGGTCTCCATCTGCCGCATCAGGTCGGCGCGTTCGGCGGCGGTGCCGTACAGGCCCTTGATGGTGCCCGGCATGGACAGCACCATGAGCGCGTTCACCGCGACCCAGACGGGGATCAGTACGCGGTCGCGGCGCAGGGCGAAGCGCAGCAGCGTGCCGGTGCCGGCCAGGTGGCGCGAGCCCCCGGACCGGGCCGCGAAGGCGGTGGCGGCGGTTTCGGCGGTGGCGGTCATCGCGCCGTCACCTCCGCTCCGGACTCCGCGTCCTCGGCGTCCGCGGCGTCCCCGGCCTGGTAGTGCCGCAGGAACAGCTCCTCCAGCGTCGGCGGCGTCGACGTCAGCGACCGCACGCCGGTCTCGCTCAGCGACCTGAGGACGGCGTCCAGCTTGTCGGTGTCGACCTGGAGCCGGACCCGGTGGCCCTGGACGTCGAGGTCGTGCACGCCGGGCAGGTGGGCCAGGCCGTTCGGGGCGCCCGCGAGTTCGGCGGTGACGCTGGTCCGGGTGAGGTGGCGCAGGTCGGCGAGCGAGCCGCTCTCGACGGTCCGTCCCGTGCGGATGATGCTGACCCGGTCGCACAGCTCCTCGACCTCGCTGAGGATGTGGGAGGAGAGCAGCACCGTCCGGCCGCGCTCGCGCTCCTCCTCCACGCAGCGCTGGAAGACCTCCTCCATCAACGGGTCGAGCCCGGAGGTGGGTTCGTCGAGGATCAGCAGGTCGACGTCCGAGGCGAAGGCGGCCACCAGGGCCACCTTCTGGCGATTGCCCTTGGAGTACGTGCGGCCCTTCTTGGTCGGGTCGAGTTCGAACCGCTCGACCAGCTCCGCGCGCCGCCGGGTGTCGAGCCCGCCGCGCAGCCTGCCGTAGAGGTCGATGACCTCGCCGCCGGAGAGGTTGCGCCACAGCGTCACGTCACCGGGGACGTAAGCGATCCGCCGGTGCGCCTCCACCGCGTCCGCCCACGGGTCGCGGCCGAGCACCTGCGCGGCGCCGGCGTCGGCGCGCAGCAGGCCGAGCAGGACCCGGATGGTGGTGGACTTGCCGGCTCCGTTGGGCCCGAGGAACCCGTGGACCTCGCCGGTCTCGACCTCCAGGTCGAGACCGTCCAGAGCATGCGTGCGTCCGAACGACTTGTGCAGTCCGGAGACGCTGATTGCCTTCGTCATGATTCGGAACGTACGCTTCTTTCAGAAACTTGTGAAGTTAAGAAACCGTCAGGATGATGAGCGACGCAGGGTGAGAGATGATCGACGGATGACGAAGGAACCAGCGGAAGCGGCGGCGGTGGATGCGGCGGGGCCGGGGCGCGACCCCGAGGCGGTGTCCCAGTTCGTGGAGGGCTTCGCGGCGCAGCTGGTCGAGGCCGGGATGCAGCGCATGCCCGCCCGGGTCTTCGCCGCGCTGCTGGCCTCCGACTCGGGCACGCTGACCTCCGCGGAACTCGGCGAAGTCCTCCAGGTCAGCCCGGCCGCCGTGTCCGGCGCCGTGCGCTACCTCTCGCAGCAGCACATGGTCGCGCGCGAGCGCGAACCCGGCTCGCGCCGGGAGCGCTACCGGGTGCACAGCAACCAGTGGTACGAGGCGCTCACCAACCGCGAGGCCGTCCTCAAACGCTGGGAGAACGCGCTGAGCGAGGGCGTCGCCAGCCTCGGCGCCGACACCCCGGCGGGCCGCCGCATGGCCGAGACCCTCGCCTTCTTCGAGTTCGTCGACGGGGAGATCGTGGCGATGATGGAACGCTGGCGGGTGCACCGGGAGGAGCGGTTCGGGCGGGGGTGACGGTGATCGTAAAAGCGGGTCACGGCAGCGTGAGCAATCCACTACGCTGAGTCGTCACTGGTCCGCATCACGGGGAGGGCGCATCATGACTGTCATGGCGGAGCGACCGACGACGAGCGGCACTGAATACCAGGGCTTCGAGGAACTGCTGGTAGCCCTCGACGAACTGGCTGTACCCGACGGCTACAGGGCCGAGATCACGAGGGGGAGCATCGTTGTGTCGCCGTGGTCGAAGGGCTACTACCTCCGAGTGATGCGCCTGGTGTGCGCACAACTGGAGGCACATCTGCCCGAATCTCACGTGATCGAACGAGGGCCGTTCCTCTACGTCTTCCCGGGAGACGGGTGCGCCTACGGGCCGGACATCCACGTGGCACACGAGCGAGTCTTCGAGACGGAGAGCCACCACCTGGACGGGGAGGCCCTGTCCTTCGTCGCCGAGCTGACGTCTCCCGCCACCCGGAACAACGACCTGACCGAGAAGGTGGAGGTCTACGGCCGCGCCGGCGTCCCCGTCTACCTGCTCCTCGACATGCAGGAGGAGCAGGCCACAGTCCTGTGGACGCCGTCCGCCAAGGGATACGAGTCGCGCATCACCCGGCCCTTCGGTGAGAAGCTCCCGATCCCCGCCCCGTTCGACTGCCTGCTGGACACCGCCGGTTTCAAGGCGCCCTGAGCGGCCCTACCCCGCCGGCAGCGTCAGCCCCCACGCTCCCTCGCGCGCCACCCACGTCCGGGTCCCGACCGGCCCGCACACCACCGCGTCGGCCCGGTAGCGGAAGTGCGCCCCCGACACGGTCACCGTCCGCCCGCTCGCCGTCAGCGGCGACGCCTGCGCGCCCACCGACAGGGGCCGCACCTCCACCACGGCCACCCCCGACGCGCCCGGCGTCACCGAGACCCCCTCGACCGGCTGGTCCAGGTCCACCAGCGTCACCCCGTCGACCTCCACCCGCAGCCGGGCCGGACCGGGCATACCCGGCGCCACGGCGGTCCGGGCCGTACGCGAGGAGGCCAGCGTCCGTACGAGCGACTGGCAGGTCCGCAGCCAGGGACGGACCGACGCCGTCCCCTCCGGACCGGAGCCCGCGTCCTCCCGCACCGGTACCGGCACGGGAGCGGGCGGAATTCCCACCGCCCCCAGCACCACCCCGTCGCTGTCGTCGACGAGCAGGTCCAGGCGCCGCACCGCGCCGTCGAGCACCGCCCGCGCCGCCGCCACCGCCCCCGTCGGCAGCCCCAGGGACCGGGCGAGGCCGAGCGCCGACCCCACCGGCACCACGGACAGTGCGCAGCCCGCCAGCTCCCGCTGCCGGTGCAGCAGGGCCACGGCCCGCAGCAGCGCCCTGTCGTCACCGACCACCACCGGGCGCCGCGAACCACGCCGTCCGAGCGCCCGCGCGAACTCCTCCGGGTCGTCCGGCAGACACACCTTCGTGTGCGCCGCGCCCGCGCTGAGCACGTCTTTCGCGATCCGGACGGACTCCCCGTCCAGCCGTCGGGCGACCGGATCGACGACCACCAGAAGCTGATCGGACCTCGCGGAAGAGTTCGCGGAAGAGCTCATGGAAGTCGCCACCTCGGCCATGCCTCGCTTCCTCGGGTAGCATCTTTGTGCAAGAGCCCCTTGCGCTGTTGCGCCAGGGGCTTCGTCTATTCCGGGGCACCCGGTCCGACGGTTGGCGGCCAACGACGGTCGCGGTGTACGTGGCGGAAACCCGTCGCATACGCCCCCGACCATGGACATGCCCCGCCCGGAAGGGGTGTACGCGCGTGCCCGCACTTGTGCTGCTCGGTGCTCAGTGGGGTGACGAAGGCAAGGGAAAGGCGACGGACCTGCTCGGTGGCTCCGTCGACTATGTGGTGCGCTACCAGGGCGGCAACAACGCCGGCCACACGGTAGTCGTGGGCGACCAGAAGTACGCCCTTCACCTGCTCCCTTCCGGGATTCTCTCCCCCGGCTGCACGCCGGTCATCGGAAACGGCGTCGTCGTCGACCCGTCGGTCCTGTTCTCCGAGCTGAGCGGGCTGAACGAGCGCGGCGTCGACACGTCCAAGCTCCTGATCAGCGGCAACGCTCACATCATCACGCCGTACAACGTCACCGTCGACAAGGTGACGGAACGCTTCCTCGGCAAGCGCAAGATCGGCACCACCGGGCGCGGCATCGGCCCGACCTACGCCGACAAGATCAACCGCGTGGGCATCCGGGTCCAGGACCTCTACGACGAGTCGATCCTCACCCAGAAGGTCGAGGCGGCGCTCGACGTCAAGAACCAGATGCTCACCAAGCTCTACAACCGCCGCGCCATCGCCACCGGCCAGGTCGTCGAGGAGCTGCTGGGCTACGCGGACAAGCTCGCCCCGTACGTCGCCGACACCGTCCTGGTCCTCAACCAGGCGCTCGACGACGACAAGGTGGTCCTCTTCGAGGGCGGCCAGGGCACGCTCCTGGACATCGACCACGGCACGTACCCCTTCGTCACCTCGTCGAATCCGACCGCGGGCGGCGCCTGCACCGGCGCCGGCGTGGGCCCGACGAAGATCAGCCGGGTCATCGGCATCCTCAAGGCGTACACGACCCGCGTCGGCGCCGGACCCTTCCCGACCGAGCTGTTCGACGAGGACGGCGAGGCCCTGCGCCGCATCGGCGGCGAGCGCGGTGTCACCACCGGCCGCGACCGGCGCTGCGGCTGGTTCGACGCGGTGATCGCCCGCTACGCCACCCGCGTCAACGGCCTCACCGACTTCTTCCTCACCAAGCTCGACGTCCTCACCGGCTGGGAGCAGATCCCGGTCTGCGTGGCCTACGAGATCGACGGCAAGCGCGTCGAGGAGCTGCCGTACTCGCAGTCCGACTTCCACCACGCGAAGCCGGTCTACGAGACGCTGCCCGGCTGGAGCGAGGACATCACCAAGGCGAAGTCCTTCTCCGACCTGCCGAAGAACGCCCAGGCGTACGTCAAGGCCCTGGAGGAGATGTCCGGCGCTCCGATCTCCGCGATCGGCGTCGGCCCGGGCCGGGACGAGACGATCGAGATCAACTCGTTCCTGTAGGAACCGGACGCACACCGACGGCCGGGACCCCGCCCGGGGCCCCGGCCGCCGGCCTCCGGGCGGCGGATACGCTGGCCCGGAACCAGCAGTGACGGACAGCGCGGAGCGAGCGGACATGCGGAAGCCCACCACCCGGACGTGGATCTGGCTGACCGCGGCGGTCGTCGTCGTGACCGGCGGGGCCTTCTACGTCGACGGCCACCGGGTCTCCGCCGCGCCGCACGCCGACGACGCCAAGTGCGACAAGGTGGTCTCCCGGCTCCCCGACGACATACCCGGCGCCTCGCGCGACTGGGCCCTGGGCGACGGGGTCGCGTCCTGGGGCGGCCAGAAGGCGGTGTTCCGCTGCGGCGCCGAGGAGCTCCAGCCCAACGTCAACCTCTGCGTCACCGCGGACGGCGTCGACTGGGTCCTGGACGAGGCACGGCTCAAGCGCGACGGCGTGAGCGTCCTGCGGACCTACGGCCGCTCACCGGCCGTGGAGTTCACGTACTCCGGTCCGCGCGAGGAGGTGGGCGGCATCCTCGCCGCGCTGGACCCCGCCGTGAAGTGGATCCCGCAGGAGCGCAAGTGCATCGGCCTCGACGACGCCGCCACCGTCCTGTAGCCGTCCCTCCCCCGCAGCCCTTCGTTCGGCCCTCCTCGCCGGGCGTCGGCGTGCCCGGTGGTGTCGGATCGGGGGCATGACCGACCGCTACAGCGCCGCTTCCTGCCAGGGCCCGTACGGCGGCGAGAACGGCCCCGAGGACTGCGGAGACCCGGTCCGCTTCGAGGTCGCCCGGCACCTGAGGGAGCCGCTGCGGGTGTGCCCCGTCCACCTGGGACCGTCGCTGCTGCTGGCCACCGGGGTGCTGTGGCCGCCGGGCATCGTCCTGGTGCGCTGAGACCGCCGCGGGCCCGGGCACGCCGGGATGGTTCACTGGGGCGACGCGCCCCCGAGGGCGTCCGGAGGCGGAAGGAAGCCGTACGGTGCCCGCACGACCCGACGACATGGCCCGGCGGTTCGAGCTGGACCGGCCCCGGCTGCGGGCGGTCGCGTACCGGATCCTCGGCTCGCTCGGCGAGGCGGACGACGCCCTCCAGGAGGCGTGGCTGCGGGCCGACCGGGCGGACACCTCCGAGGTGCACAACCCCTCGGCCTGGCTCACCACGGTCGTGGCCCGGGTCTGCCTCAACCTGCTCCGTGCCCGCGACACCCGGCGCGAGGAGCCGCTGGACGACGGGGCCCGCAGGCAGCCGGCCGGCACCGGCACCGGCACCGCCGCGGACCCGGCCGAGGAGGCGCAGCTCGCCGACGAGGTCGGGATCGCGCTGCTGATCGTCCTGGACACCCTCGGTCCCGCCGAGCGGCTCGCGTTCGTCCTGCACGACATGTTCGACGTGCCCTTCGGCGACATCGCCGCGATGCTCGACAAGACCCCCGCCGCCACCCGCCAGCTGGCCGCCCGCGCCCGCCGCCGGGTCCGGGGCGTCCCCGCGCCCGACGCCGACCTGCCCCGCAGGCGCCGCGCGGTCGACGCCTACCTGGCGGCCACCCGGGGCGGCGACTTCGACGCGCTGGTGGCCCTGCTCCACCCGGACGTCGTGCTGCGCGCCGATGCGGCGGTCGTCCCGACGCCCGAGCCCGTCACCATCAGCGGTGTGGAGCGGGTGGCCGGGGGAGCGATGGCCTCGACGGGCCGGGCACAGGCCGCCGCCGTCGTCCTCGTCGACGGCCGGGTGGGCATGGCGATGGCCGAGAACGGCAGGCTGCGCGTCGTGCTCCGCTTCGACTTCGCCGCCGACGGCCGCATCACCGGCATCGACGTGGTCGCGGAACCGGCCCGCCTCAACGAACTGGACATTACGGGCATAGGCTGAAGTCGTACACGTCGCGTCGGCAGAAGAAGGTGAGTGCGATGCGCGTGCTGCTCAAGGCGACGCTGGACACGGAGAAGGCGAACGAGGCGATCCGCAGCGGGAAGCTGCCCGAGCTGATCAACCGCACCCTCGACCACATCAAGCCGGAGGCCGCCTACTTCGGCCCCCTCGGCGGCCGGCGGACCGCCCTGATGGTCTTCGACATGCAGGACAGCTCGGAACTGCCGCCCACGGGTGAGCCGTTCTTCACCGAGCTGAACGCCGAGATCGAGGTCTCCCCGATCATGAACGCGGACGATCTGCGCAAGGGCCTGGCCCAGCTCGGCTGACCGGTGCGGGAGAACGGGTCAGCTGAAGACGATCATCGACCCCTGCGCCAGGCTCCGCGTCGCCGCCGCGTGCAGGCCCAGCCACACATGGCGCTCCCGGGCGAACGGGCTGGAGTCGTGCGGCGCGGGCACCGCGGGCTCCTCCAGCTCCGTCGGGGCGAGCGGCGGCTGCGGCGGGGCCGGGGGGTTGGCCGGGTCGATGCCGAGGGCCGGGGCCACGGCCTCCAGTTCCCGCAGCAGGGTGTGCGAGGAGCCCAGGGGGCCGCCGCCCGCCAGGAGTTCGTCACTGGAGAGCGGGTGCGGGAAGTCGACCGGCACGTAGGCGCCCGCGTGGTCGTAGTGCCAGACCAGGTGGGACTGCTGGGCCGTCGACTCGAACATCTCCAGCAACTGCTCGTAGTCGCCGCCGAGTTCGTCCACCGGAGTCACCGGGAGGCCGCACACCTGAAGGAGGTGTGCCCGGCGCAGGAAGTGCAGCGCGTCGTAGTCGAAACCGGCCACCGGCGCGACCTCGCCGGAGAGTCCCGGCATGTACTGGTACACCGGCACCGGCGGCAGCCCGGCCTCGGCCAGCACCTTGTCGTACTGCGCGAGTTCCTCGGCGAACGGGTTGTCCGGCGTGTGGCACAAGACGTCGACGAGCGGTACCAGCCACAGGTCACAGGCCAAAAGAGGGCTCCTCACACAGCACGGTGGTCAGGGCAGCGTAGTCGGTGTGCGCCGGTGCGCGTTGCGTGCAGATCCCATACCCATCTGGGGCCGGGCCACGACACGTACGGCGTTGGTCATTCGCCGGCGAGCCCCTCGATCAAAGCGAGCGAGTGGCTGTTGTACGCGTCGACGAGCGAACGCGCGCCCTGGATGTCACGCCGGGCCAGGGCGTCGACCAGTGCGGTGTGCCCGCACCACAGCGCGCCGCGCAGTTCGCTGAGCCGGCGCAGGTGCTGCACGGTGCACACCCAGCTCTGCACGCGCAGCCGGTGCAGGAAGTCGCAGAGGTAGGGGTTGCCGAACAGGGTGGCCAGCTCGCGCCAGTAGCGCAGGTCGTAGCCGATCAGGACGGTCAGGTCCCCGGCCGCGGCGGCGCGCTGGGCCTCCTCGCCGCGCCGGCGGACCCCGGCGAGGGCGGCGGCGATGCGCGGGTCGGCCGGGTCGGGACCACCCGGCAGATCGGCGGCCAGGGAGAGGAACATCCCGTCGGTCACGAGACTGCGGGCCTCGATCATGCCGCGGAAGTCGTCGACCGAGTACTCGTGGACGCGGAAGCCGCGGTGGTGGTCGGCGTCGAGGAGCCCCTGCGCGGACAGGTTGACCAGGGCCTCGCGCACCGGCGTCGCGGACACGCCGTACTGCTCGGCGATCTCCTTGACCGTGAACTCCTGCCCCGGCTGGAGCCGCCCGGCCAGCACCTCGTCACGGAGCGCGTCGGCGATCTGCTGCCGCAGGGTGCTGCGTGTGACGGCACCGGTACCGCTGGAGCCGGGCATGGGCGGGGCGTCTCCTCGTCGCGTTCGGGGCGTCGCTCAAGGGCGCCGTCCGGGGGCGTGCTCGTACACATGTCTACCGCGTACGAGCACGCAACCCTACGCGCTCGGTTCCCTCGCCCCGTCCCGCTTACTCGGTGTACTCGTCCGCCACGGACAGTGCCGTGTCCAGGGCCGCCAGGCCCTCCTTCAGCTCCGCCTCGGAGACGTTGCACGGCGGGACCACGTGGGTCCGGTTCATGTTCACGAACGGCCACAGGCCGTGCGCCTTGGCGGAGGCGGCGAACGCGGACATGGGCGCGGCCGCCTGTCCGCTCGCGTTGTAGGGGACCAGCGGCTCCCGGGTCTCCCGGTTCCGCACCAGCTCCAGCGCCCAGAACATGCCGGTCCCGCGCACCTCGCCCACGCTCGGGTGGCGCTCGGCCAGCTCCCGCAGCGCCGGTTCGACGACCTCGGCGCCGAGCCGCGCGGCGTGCTCGACGACGCCCTCCTCCGCCATCACGTTGAGGGTGGCGACGGCGGCGGCGCAGGCCAGCGGGTGGCCGGAGTAGGTCAGTCCGCCGGGGTAGGGCCGCTCGGCGAAGGTCGCGGCGATCTCGGCGGAGATCGCGACACCGCCGAGGGGCACATAGCCCGAGTTCACGCCCTTGGCGAAGGTCATCAGGTCGGGCACGACGTCGTACAGGTCGGCCGCGAACCAGGTGCCGGTGCGGCCGAAACCGGCCATGACCTCGTCGAGTACGAACACGATGCCGTACTTGTCGCAGATCTCGCGCACCCCGGCCAGGTAACCGGCCGGCGGCATCATGATCCCCGCGGTGCCCGGGATCGTCTCCAGGACGATCGCGGCGATCGTCCCCGGGCCCTCGAAGGCGATCGTCGTCTCCAGGTGCTCCAGCGCCCGCGCGCACTCCTGCTCCTCGGTCTCGGCGTAGAAGCGCGAGCGGTACAGGAACGGCGCCCAGAAGTGCACGACCCCGGCCGTGCCGCTGTCGGAGGCCCAGCGGCGCGGGTCACCGGTGACGTTGACCGCCTGCTGGGTGCCGCCGTGGTACGAGCGGTAGGCGGAGAGCACCTTGGGGCGGCCGGTGTGCAGCCGGGCCATGCGCAGGGCGTGCTCGACGGCGTCGGCGCCGCCGTTGGTGAAGAAGATCTTGTCCAGGTCGCCGGGCGTGCGCTCGGCGATCAGCCGGGCCGCCTCCGAGCGCGTCTCGACGGCGAACGCGGGCGCGAACGTCGTCATCCGCGCCGCCTGCTCCTGGATCGCGGCGACGACCTTGGGGTGCTGGTAGCCGATGTTGGTGTAGACGAGTCCGCTGGAGAAGTCGAGGTAGCGCTTGCCTTCGTAGTCCCAGAAGTAGGACCCCTCGGCGCCGGCGACGGCGAGCGGGTCGATCAGCTCTTGCGCTGACCAGGAGTGGAAGACGTGCGCGCGGTCCGCGGCCTTCACGGCGGCGCCGGCCTGGGGGGAGGGCTGAGGGGTCATGCGGCCGAGGGTAGATGTCCGCGATGCGGAAACGGAATCGGCGTCCTGTCTGCGGTCGGGGGCTTTCCACGACAGGTTGTCGACGGGTGGCGGACGTGTTGCCGGTGCGCGGGGTCCCCTCCGTTACGCAACCGTGGACAAGCGGCGACTCACCGCGGGGCCGCCCCGCACTATCCTCGGCCTGTTGCTCACGGTTCGGGGGGAAGGCGGCACGGCATGCGGAGACTGGGGGACGGGGACCCGCATCACATCGGGGTCTACCGGCTCTTGGGCCGGCTGGGCACGGGCGGCATGGGCCACGTCTACCTGGCCCGTTCGGACCGCGGGCGCACGGTCGCCGTGAAGCTGGTGCGCGAGGAACTGGCCGCGCTGGACGAGTTCCGCGAGCGGTTCCGGCAGGAGGTCGCGTCCGCGCGCCGGGTCGGCGGGTACTGGACGGCGCCCGTACTGGACGCCGACACCGAGGCCGCCGTGCCGTGGGTGGCCACCGGGTACGTCGCCGGGCCCAGCCTCCAGCAGGTCGTCGGACACGACCACGGCGCGCTGCCGGAGCGCTCGGTCCGCACCCTGGGCGCCGGTCTGGCGCACGCGCTCCAGGACATCCACGCCGCCGGGATCGTCCACCGCGACCTCAAGCCCTCCAACGTGCTGGTCACCATCGACGGCCCCCGCGTCATCGACTTCGGCATCGCCCGCGCCCTTCAGACGGTGGCCGACGGCGGTCTCACCCGCACCGGCGCGCTCGTCGGCTCGCCCGGCTTCATGGCGCCCGAGCAGGTGCGCGGCGACCGGGTCACGCCCGCGTGCGACGTCTTCTGCCTCGGCTCGGTCCTCACCTACGCCGCCACCGGCAAGCTGCCCTTCGGCGCCGCGAACAGCGGCGTGCACGCCCTGATGTTCCGCATCGCGCAGGAGGAGCCCGACCTGGAGGGTGTGCCCGAGGGCATCGCCGACCTCGTACGGGACTGCCTGAGGAAGGACCCCGCGGCGCGGCCGGGCCTCGCCGACGTCCTGGAGCGCACGGGCGCGCAGGACACGGTGACCGGCGGCCGTTCCCGCGACCCGTGGCTGCCCAGCGCGCTGGTGGCCCAGCTCGGCCGGCACGCGGTACAGCTGCTGGACACGGAGAACCCCGAAGACCCGGCACAGACCGGAGCCCCGGGCCCTTCGACCACACCCGGAGCGGCCGCGGCGCCGCCCGACGGCGCGGCGCCCGACGGCGCGGCGGCGGGTGGCGCAGGGCCTGGGGGCGTGGGGTCTGGTGGTGTGGGCCCCGGCGGCGTGGGCCCTGGCGGTGTGGGGTCTGGTGGCGTGGGCCCTGGCGGTGTGGGACCCGGTGGTGTGGGCCCGGGTGGTGTGGGCCCTGGCGGTGTGGGGTCTGGTGGTGTGGGGCCCGGCGGCGTGGGCCCTGGCGGTGCGGGGTCTGGTGGCGTGGGCCCTGGCGGTGCGGGACCCGGTGGCGTGGGCCCGGGTGGCGTGGGCCCCGGCGGTGTGCGGCCCGGTGGTGCGGGACCCGGTGGTGTAGGCGCCGGTGGCGCATGGTCGGGTGGCGGTGGGCCCGGCGGCGGCGGACCCGGCGACGAGGGTGCTGCCCAGGGGGCCGGCCCCGCGCCCGGCGGTCCGCCTCCCCCTCGTGAGCCGGGCAGCGGCGGCGGCGCCCCGCTGAACCACCTCCCCACCTTCGTCGCGGGCCGGCACCCGGCCACGCCCCCGCCCGACGCCCACGGCCACTCTCAGCCGCCCGCCCCCGGGTATGCCCCGGGCCCGGCCTGGCACGCGTCGCAGCCCGGACACCAGCACCCCTACGGCGGCGGGGGCGGCCTCGGCCCGACCCCGCCCCAGGGGCCCCCACCCCCGTACGGACCCCCGCACGAGCCCGTCCGGAGCGCCCGCTCCACCGCCCTGCTGATCGTCGTCGCCCTGGTCGTCGCACTCGGTGCGGGCGGCACGGTCTACGCCCTGATGCGCGGCGACGGCGACAACCGGACGGGCGGCGACCCCACACCCACCCGGTCCACGGGCGCCCCGCAGGATCCGGGTACGGGCTCGTCCGGTCCGACGGGGGGCGGGTCGCCGTCGACCGGTTCGACCGCCCCGGCCGCCGACGAGGGCACGGTCCCGACCGGGTACGTGGGTGACTGGTCGAGCGGCATCGACAACGCCTCCGGGACACACCCCCGCACGCTGAGCATCGTGCAGGGCGAGGTCGGCGACACGGTGCTGACCCTCGTGGCGGACGGGCCGACGGCCACCGGCACGTACCACTGCGTGTTCGACGCCGCCCTCACGGCCGAGCCGAGCCCCGGCGGTCCGCTCCGGCTCGGTCCGTCCGAGGTCAGGACCGGCCCGTCCAGCAGTTGCACCCCGGGCGGGCCCAGCACGGTCACCCTGCTGCCGGACGGCAGCCTGGAACGCACCAACGACGACACCGGCGAGTCCCTGCTCTACACCCGTCAGTGAGGGGACGTGGTCCTGCCGTCGGCGTCAGCGGGGCTCCGGCGGACGTTGGCGGGGCATGTTCGGACGGGTGCCGTTCTGCGGGGGGAGCGGGAAGCGGCCGGTGGCACCCGTGCCCGAGCCGTCCGGGCGCGGCCCGTCGGCCGCCGCCGCGGCGTGCGGTCCCAGCGGCCCCGGCCCCGGGCGGAAGCACACCATCCAGTCCGCCGTCTCCGCCCGCACCAGCTCCGTCACGTCCTCCGAGAACCGCCGCAGCACCAGCAGGCACCGCTCCGCCGCCTCGCTCGCCGTCCCGTCCGCCGGGCCCAGCACCTCCCGCACGCTCTCCGACGCCCAGTCGAACTGGAGTGCCTGGAGCCGCCGCTGCACCGCCTGCGCCGTGGCCACGTCCCGCATCCACCCGGACGTCACCCCGAAGTACCGGTCGCCCGCCACACACGCCACCGCCCACAGCAGCGCCAGATACCCCCAGGGCGCGACCCCGCCCACCGCACCCGACAGGTCGAGCAGCGGCAGCGCCGCCCCGGCGGCCGCGCCCACCGCGGCCCCGCCCCGCAGCAGTACGGCACCGCGCCGCTTCCACACCCGGTCCGCGAGATACCAGGCCGCCGTGTCCAGCGCGCCCCGCTCCACCCACCGGTACAGCTCGTCCAGCCGCTCGGCGGGCAGTGCCCAGTCCCCGAGGGGAAACGCCCGTCCGGTCAGGTCGCCCGGCCGCGCTCCGGCCGTCCCCTCGCCGCCACGGCCGTCCCGCGGCGGCCTCTCGGGCTGCATCTCCGGCTGACCCACCCGGCACTCCCTACTGCTCGCCACTGCTCGCCGTACCGCTCGCCCTCCGCGAGGACTCATACGCCGGAACCCCGCGCCGGAACCCTTCCTACCGCCCGATGGGTGGCGAAGGGCCGGGTTCCGTCGCTTTTCCGCCCGGAAGAGGGTGTTGATCAGGTATAGGGCTCCCGGGGAGTCACTCGAAAGAGTGCTGGGGCGAGGGCCGCCCGGACCACGTAGGCTCGTGCCGAACGGCAAAACCGTAGTGACCGGACGTGATGGGAGCTGAAAGTGATCCCCGGTGGTGGCCAGCCCAACATGCAGCAGCTGCTCCAGCAGGCCCAGAAGATGCAGCAGGACCTGGCGAAGGCCCAGGAGGAACTGGCGCAGACCGAGGTCGACGGCCAGGCGGGCGGCGGCCTGGTGAAGGCCACGGTCACCGGCTCCGGCGAGCTGCGCGGCCTCGTCATCGACCCGAAGGCGGTGGACCCGGAGGACACCGAGACCCTCGCCGACCTGGTCGTCGCCGCCGTCCAGGCGGCCAACGAGAACGCGCAGAACCTCCAGCAGCAGAAGCTCGGCCCGCTCGCCCAGGGGCTGGGCGGCGGCAGCGGCATCCCCGGCCTGCCGTTCTGAGCCCGCGTTCCCGGCTTTCCGGGTTCGCCTTTCTCAGACCGGCCGAAGCCATCTACCGTACGTAGTGCACGAACCTCAGGAAGGACGGCAGTCCGTTGTACGAAGGCGTGGTCCAGGACCTCATCGACGAACTCGGGCGGCTGCCCGGCGTCGGTCCCAAGAGCGCGCAGCGGATCGCCTTCCACATCCTCCAGGCGGAGCCGACCGACGTACGGCGGCTCGCCCAGGCCCTCATGGAAGTGAAGGCCAAGGTCCGCTTCTGCGCGACCTGTGGGAACGTCGCGCAGGAGGAGCAGTGCAACATCTGCCGCGACACCCGGCGCGATCCCTCCGTCATCTGCGTGGTGGAGGAGCCGAAGGACGTCGTCGCCATCGAGCGCACCCGCGAGTTCCGCGGGCGCTACCACGTGCTCGGCGGCGCGATCAGCCCGATCGACGGGGTCGGCCCCGACGACCTCCGCATCCGTGAGCTGCTGGCCCGCCTGGCGGACGGCACGGTCACGGAACTGATCCTGGCCACGGACCCGAATCTGGAGGGCGAGGCCACGGCCACGTACCTCGCCCGCATGATCAAGCCCATGGGCCTCAAGGTCACCCGCCTGGCCAGCGGCCTCCCGGTGGGCGGCGACCTGGAATACGCGGACGAGGTGACCCTCGGCCGCGCCTTCGAGGGGAGACGACTCCTAGATGTCTGACGCCACGCTGCACGCGACCGACCAGAACCCGGACGACTTCGCGGTCCAGATCGCCGACCAGATCGAGAGCTTCCTGGTGGCCGTCACCGAGGTGGCGAAGGGCGACGAGCCCGACTCGGCCGTCCCCTTCCTCCTCCTGGAGGTCTCCCAGCTGATGCTGGCCGGCGGCCGGCTGGGCGCCCACGAGGACATCGTCCCGGACGAGCGCTACGAGCCCGACCCGGGCCCGGAACTCGACGTGGACGAGATCCGCGAGAACCTGGCCCGCATCCTCGACCCGATCGACGTCTACTCCGAGGTCTTCGACCCCTACGAGCCGCGCAAGGCCGCGGTCCCGGCGCGCATCTCCGACGACCTCACCGACGTCATCACCGACCTCCGCCACGGCATGGTCCACTACAAGGCCGGCCGCACCACGGAGGCCCTGTGGTGGTGGCAGTTCTCCTACTTCTCCAACTGGGGCTCCACCGCCTCCGCGACCCTGCGCGCCCTCCAGTCCGTCGTCGCCCACGTCCGCCTGAACCAGCCCCTGGAGGAGCTGGACGGCCTCGACACCGACCAGGAGCTGGGCGACGAGACCCTGGAGTCGGAGGCCGGCCGGGTCATGGTCCGGGAGATCGCGAGGCCGCTGGGCCTGCGGCCGGTCAAGTAGCGGCGCCCTCCGGGGCGTTCGGGACGTCCGGGACGTCGATCAGGCGGAGGAACGCGGTCGCCGCGGGCGTACGGCTGCCGGGGGGCCAGACGACGTACTCGACGCGGGCCGGTGCGTCGACGACCTGGAGCGTGGTCACGCCGCTGAGCTGGGGCACGTAGGCGGAGGGCAGCATCGCCACGCCGAGGCCCTGTCCGACCAGCCGTGCCAGGAATTGCGTGTTCGTCACTTCGAAGGCGACGTCACGGGTGAGGCCGGCGGCGGAGAAGGCCAGATCGGACTGGGCGCGGCCGGCGGTCTTCGCCGGCAGGTCCACGAACACCTCCTCGGCGAGCCGTCGCAGATCGACCGGCCCCCCGCCGGCGAGCGGGTGATCGGGGGAGACCACGGCGACGAGCCGGTCACGCCCGATCACGTGGGCCTCGACCCCCTTGGGACGCGCGGTGGTCGGAAGCCCGACGAAGGCGACCTGGATGTCCCCTTCCTTGACCCGCTCGACGAGTTCCTCGCTGGCGCCCACGCGCAGGCTGACGCGTACCTTCGGACACCGCCGGCGGAAGTCGCGCAGGGCGCGCGGGATGTCGACGGCGGCCACGGACGAGATCACGCCGACGCGGAGCTGCCCGCGGACCTCCCCGACGGCGGCAGCGACCTCGTCGGCCGCGCGCTCGGCGGCCGCCAGGCACTGGCGGGCGGCCGGCAGAAACGCCTCCCCGGCCGGTGTCAGCCGCACCCGGCGGGTGGTGCGCTCGAACAGCCTGGCTCCCAGCTCCTGCTCCAGCCGCGCGATCTGGTGGCTGAGGGCGGACTGGACGACGAGGCAGCGCTCGGCGGCACGGGTGAAGCTCAGGGTCTCGGCGACCGCGAGTACGTAGCGCATCTGCTGGAGCTCCATGTGATTCATCTTGCCGCACGATAAACAAGATGACAAACATGTGTTGGACTCATTGATGACGGCGCGGCAGCATCGAAGAGTGCCCCGTCCGGACTCGCGGAATGTTCCTCCGCGGTATTGAAGGTTCGTCGCTCACGCAATTTCCCTCATGTGTGCTGACGGACTTTTCATGCCGCGAGTGCGGTCTTTTCGTTGCCGCAGACATTTCAGCGCCGACGAATGGGTCGGCAGTACCCATCGGAAATACCAACCGGAAAGGACCGGCCCGTCATGACCAGCCACGGGCAGCGGGGTCGAACCACATGTCGACAGCGCTCTTCACCTGCTGACTGGACGGCGTGCCGTCAGCACGCCCGCGCCCCGGGGCGAGGCCGCCGGACGTCTCTGCGGCGCCGTTCTCACCAGGGCCGGAACCGACGGATTCTTCGAGCTCAAGCGCACGCGCGACCGTGGTGCCGTTTTCAGCCGGCCGAAGGGTCCCGGCCCGGGCAGACCCGCACTCTCAGGGAATGATCGACGTGAATGCAGATGTGCCATGAACCATGGCCGACAGCTTCTCACCTCAGCCGTGACGGCGCTCGCGCCCGCGATCTGGGGCAGCACCTATCTCGTGACGACCGAATGGCTTCCGCCGGACCGTCCGCTGCTCGCCACCACCGTGCGGGCGCTTCCGTCGGGTCTCATTCTGCTGCTCATTTCCCGGGTGCTGCCGAAAGGGGAATGGCTATGGCGTTCCCTCGTGCTCGGAACACTCAACATCGGCGCTTTCAACCTGCTGCTGTTCGTCGCGGCCTACCGCCTGCCCGGCGGTATCGCGGCGATGGTCATGGCGGTGCAGCCGATGATCGTGCTGGTCCTGGCGGCATTGATCATCGGCGACAAGATACGCGCCTCCCACGTGGCGGCCTGCGCTCTCGGCGCGGCAGGCGTCGTTCTGCTCGTGTTCCAGGGCTCGGCCGCACTGGACACCGTCGGAATGCTGGCCGCGCTCGGCGGGGCGGCCTGTATGGCCACCGGCATCACGTTCACCAAACGCTGGGGGCGCCCGGCGGGAGTGGGCCTGCTGCCCTTCACCGGCTGGCAGCTGACGGCGGGCGGCCTCGTGTCACTGCCGTTCACCCTGACCGTCGAAGGACTGCCCAGCTCCCTCACGGGCGGCAACGTCTTCGGGTTCGCCTACCTCATCGTGTTCGGCGCCGTGATCAGTTATGCGCTCTGGTTCCGAGGCATCGAGAAGCTGCCCGCGCCGGCGGTCTCCTTCCTCGCCCTGGGCAGTCCGGTCGTCGCGACGATCCTGGGGATCGCCTTCGAGGACGAGTCCTTCTCCCCTCTGCAGACGGTCGGGATCCTGGTGGTCCTCGCGGCCGTGGTGCTCGCCCAGCCCAGGCCGTCCAAGCGACGCGACACCGAGGCCGGGAAGGCCGCCGCGGCCGACGGGCCCGTGTCGGGCGGACCCAGGCACGCCATGCGTCAGGGCGAGCCACGCCCTTGACGCACCGGCGCACGACCGAGTCCCCACACGCTCCTCTTCCCACACGCTCCTCTTCCCGCACGTCCTCCCCGCACGTCCTCCCCGCACCTGCCCACGTATGAGTACATCGCTGGAGAGTTGTCATGTCTGCACAAGTGCACGAGAGTTCACCCTCCCCCGTGAAGGGATGGCTGGGCGTCGCCGCCATCACGGCCAGTCTCTTCGTCTTCCTGACCACTGAGCTGATGCCCGTGGGCCTGCTCACTCCGCTGAGCGAGGACTTGGACATCTCCGTCGGCGTCGCCGGCCTCATGGTCACCGCACAGGGCGTGGCAGCCGGCCTGGGCGTGCCGTTCATCGTCGCCTGGACCCGGCGCGTCAACCGGCGCCCGCTGCTCACCACGCTGCTCGCGGTGCTCGCCGCGGGCAACGTCATCACCGCCGTCTCGCCCAACTACGCGCTGATCCTCGGCACCCGGCTCGGCATGGGCTTCGCCAGTGGCGTCTTCTGGGCCATCGGCGTGAGCATGGCCATGCGGATCGTGCCGGAACGACAGGCCAACCGGGCCGCCGCGGTGGTGATGTCCGGCATCGCCATCGCAACGGTCGTCGGCATCCCCCTCGGCACCGTCATCGAGGCACAGACCGACTGGCGGACCACCTTCGGCATCTGGGCCGGCCTCAGCGTGCTGGTCTTCATCGCGGTCGCGGCCCTGGTCCCGTCGATGCCGTCGCAGAACGCGGTGTCCGTCCGGGAGGTCTTCCAGCTGCCGGCCAGGAACGGGCAGCTGCGCACGGTGCTGTTCATCGTCGTCTTCTTCGTGCTCGGGCACTTCGGTGCCTACACGTTCGTGCGCCCCTACCTCGAGGACACCGCGGACGCCTCGGCCGGCTTCATCACCACCGTCCTGATCATCTTCGGTGTCGGCGGTGCGGTCGGGAACTTCATCGCCGGACACACGGTGAACAAGAGCCTGCGCGGCACCTTCGTCACCGGTCTGGCAGGGCTCCTGGTGGCCCTGCTGCTGCTGCGCGCCACGGGCAGCGGTGAGACGGGCGCCGTCATCGCGCTGGTCCTGTGGGGGCTCTCCTTCGGCGCCGTGCAGCTGTCCCAGATCAACATGACGCTCGCCTCCGCGCCCGACACCTTCGAAGCCGCCATGTCGCTCAACACCATGGCGTACAACACGTGCATCGCACTCGGCGCGCTCTTCGGCGGTCTGTTCGTCGACCACGTCGGCGTCACGAGCGTCATCTGGTTCGGTGTGGTGCTGGCCGCGGCCTCGCTGTTGCTGCGGCTGGGCACGGGCCGGGGGGAGGAGAAGACCCCGGACAACGTGTCCGAGGACGACCTCGCCCCCACCGCCGGATGAGATGAAGGGAAGACGTGACGTTGGAGAACCTCACCTGGGTCCACCGCCTCGACGGGGTGGACCCCGAGGAGCTGTCGACTACGAGCAGGTTTCCGGTGACGTGGCCGCGAAGCCGCGCATGGAAGCCGGCCGCAATCCGCACGACGAGGGCCTGATCGCCCTGATCGGCGAACTGTCGACGTGCGGCGAGCTGTTTCGGCAGCGGTGGGCATCTCAGGACGTGCGGCTGCAAAGGAGGCGATCAGCCGCTGGTCGTACGAGGCCACGCTGGTGTCCGGCCTGCTGCCAACGGAGAGGTACGCACGGACTCTCATGGAGAACCGGTACCCGCCTCGGGACGAAGAGGTCGTGGAGCAGCGGATCGACGCCCGTCTGGAACGGCAGGCGACCCTCACCAGGCGTAAGCCGCCTGCCGGCCTGAGCTTCGTCGTCTACGAGGCAGTGCTACGCAGGCCGATGTCATCGACGCCATCGCCTGCCTCGCCCCGCTCGCCCACGGCGACGCCCCGGCCCCCACCGACGACCTGGGCGACATCCGAGCGCCGGCCGCCTGCGCGGGCCGGGAACGCCTTCACCTGGAGCGCCCGTGAGCGCGCGGGAGGTGCCGGTCGCCGAGCCCCTCGAAGAGCTGGCGGACTGAGGTCTCTCACTTGTGAACGTGTGATGCACGGCACTTTCCCGAGTGACCCGCGTCCCCCTGGGCATGAGCCACCCCGAACAGTGGGCGGTCCGGAGTCTCACCATGCGATACCGCAGGGGCGGAACCCGGACGCTCGGTAAAATGAGCCGACCGCAGTACATATACGTACGTGCGGAAAGAGACGGATTGAGCGAGGAGCGCACGTGGGCCTTGTCGTGCAGAAGTACGGAGGCTCCTCCGTAGCCGATGCCGAGGGCATCAAGCGCGTCGCCAAGCGGATCGTGGAAGCGAAGAAGAACGGCAACCAGGTGGTCGCCGTCGTTTCCGCGATGGGCGACACGACGGACGAGCTGATCGATCTCGCCGAGCAGGTTTCCCCGATCCCTGCCGGGCGGGAACTCGACATGCTGCTGACGGCCGGAGAGCGTATCTCCATGGCGCTGCTGGCCATGGCGATCAAAAACCTGGGGCACGAGGCCCAGTCGTTCACCGGCAGCCAGGCCGGAGTCATCACCGACTCGGTCCACAACAAGGCCCGGATCATCGACGTCACGCCGGGTCGCATCCGCACCTCGGTCGACGAGGGCAACGTGGCCATCGTGGCCGGTTTCCAGGGCGTCAGCCAGGACAGCAAGGACATCACCACGCTGGGCCGCGGCGGGTCCGACACCACGGCCGTCGCCCTCGCCGCCGCGCTCGACGCGGACGTCTGCGAGATCTACACCGACGTCGACGGCGTGTTCACCGCCGACCCGCGCGTGGTGCCCAAGGCGAAGAAGATCGACTGGATCTCCTTCGAGGACATGCTGGAGCTCGCTGCCTCCGGCTCCAAGGTGCTGCTCCACCGTTGCGTCGAGTACGCCCGCCGGTACAACATCCCGATCCACGTGCGGTCCAGCTTCAGCGGACTGCAGGGCACGTGGGTCAGCAGCGAGCCGATCAAGCAAGGGGAAAAGCACGTGGAGCAGGCCCTCATCTCCGGAGTCGCGCACGACACCTCCGAGGCCAAGGTCACGGTTGTCGGCGTGCCCGACAAGCCGGGCGAGGCGGCCGCGATCTTCCGCACCATCGCCGACGCCCAGGTCAACATCGACATGGTTGTGCAGAACGTGTCCGCCGCCTCCACCGGCCTGACGGACATCTCGTTCACGCTCCCCAAGAGCGAGGGCCGCAAGGCCATCGACGCGCTGGAGAAGAACCGCCCGGGCATCGGCTTCGACTCGCTGCGCTACGACGACCAGATCGGCAAGATCTCGCTGGTCGGCGCGGGGATGAAGAGCAACCCCGGCGTCACCGCCGACTTCTTCACCGCGCTCTCCGACGCCGGGGTGAACATCGAGCTGATCTCGACCTCCGAGATCCGCATCTCGGTCGTCACCCGCAAGGACGACGTGAACGAGGCCGTGCGCGCCGTGCACACCGCCTTCGGGCTCGACTCCGACAGTGACGAGGCCGTCGTCTACGGGGGCACCGGACGCTGATGTCCGCCACGCAAGACAGCGGCCGGGACGGCGGCCGTACCGGCAGGCCCACGCTCGCCGTCGTGGGCGCGACCGGTGCCGTCGGCTCGGTCATGCTCCAGATCCTGTCCCAGCACGCGGACGTCTGGGGCGACATCCGCCTGATCGCCTCCCCGCGCTCGGCCGGCCGCAAGCTGGCCGTGCGCGGGGAGGAGGTCGAGGTCGTCGCGCTGGGCGAAGAGGCCTTCGACGGGGTCGACGTCGCCATGTTCGACGTCCCCGACGAGGTCGCCGCCCAGTGGGCGCCGGTCGCCGCCGCCAAGGGCGTGGTGGTGGTCGACAACTCCGGCGCCTTCCGGATGGACCCGGACGTGCCCCTGGTGGTGCCCGAGGTCAATCCGCACGCGGTGCGGATGCGGCCGCGCGGGATCGTCGCCAACCCGAACTGCACGACACTGTCCATGATCGTGGCGCTGGGCGCGCTGCACGCCGAGTTCGGGCTGCGCGAGCTGGTCGTCTCCTCGTACCAGGCGGTCAGCGGGGCCGGGCGGGACGGTGTGGACACGCTGCGCCGGCAGCTGTCGCTGGTGGCCGGCACCGAGCTGGGGACGCACCCCGGTGACGTGCGGCGGGCCGTCGGCGACGACACCGGGCCGTTCCCGGAGCCGGTCGCGCTGAACGTCGTACCGTGGGCCGGTTCGCTGCGGGAGGACGGCTGGTCGTCGGAGGAGATGAAGGTGCGGGACGAGACCCGCAAAATCCTCGGGCTGCCGAACCTCCCGGTCGCGGTGACCTGCGTACGGGTGCCGGTCGTCACCACGCACTCCCTGACCGTGCACGCCCGCTTCGAGGGCGAGGTCAGTGTCCAGGGGGCCCGGGAGATCCTGGCCACCGCTCCCGGTGTCGTCCTGTTCGACAACCCGGCCGCGGGGGAGTTCCCGACGCCCGCCGACGCGGTCGGCACCGACCCGACCTGGGTCGGCCGGGTGCGCCGGGCCCTGGACGACCCGACCGCGCTCGAACTCTTCGTCTGCGGGGACAATCTGCGCAAGGGCGCCGCGCTCAACACCGCGCAGATCGCGGAGCTGGTGGCGGCCGAGTTCGGCTGAACCGGGATCAGAGAGGCAAAAAGGCCCGGCGGCCGTGGGTTTCGTTTGTAGGATCCATGGACGAGATGTGATCCGGAAGTTGGTCCGGACTACTTGTACCGGGCACCCGCGCCGTCAGAGGATTTCCTCCCCGCCCTCCGCAACCGTGCGAGCGGCGGGGAGCGTCTTTGCGGTCACCCATTCGGGGCCGCGGGGCGTGGTTCGGCGCGGGGGACGCCGAGGACGGGCGTGGGGACGCCCGTTCACATGGGACACAGGGGAAGAGCGGACGATGAGGGCCTATGACGCACCGTCAGCCGGGTGGCCGCCCGGGCGGCTGCCCGACGGACACGGGAACGTGACGCCCGGCACGTACAACCCTCACGGGGGTGGACGTGTCCAACTGGCGTGGCAGAGGTTCTCGATTTCACCGCAGGCACGCGGGGCGCGGCTCTGCGCCCTCCCGTCCGGACCGTCCGTCCCCGTGTGGCCGGTCCGGCCGGTGGCATGCCGGTGATCGCGCCGATGCCCGCAGCGCGGCCGGCCCGCATATCGAACCAGCGCGACGGCGCCGAGGACGTGGCGGCGGGTACCACCGTCGACCACCTCACCGAGACCTACCGGGTGCACTACCGCTCGCTGCTCGGTCTCGCCGCCCTCCTCCTCGACGACACGGCCTCCTGCGAGGACGTGGTCCAGGAGGCCTTCATCCGGGTCCACTCGGCGCGCAAACGCGTCCGCGACCCGGAGAAGACCCTGGCGTACCTGCGGCAGACCGTCGTCAACCTCTCGCGCTCGGCGCTGCGCCGCCGCATCCTCGGCCTCAAGCTCCTCTCCAAGCCCATGCCGGACATGGCGAGCGCGGAGGAGGGGGCCTACGACCAGCTGGAGCGCGACTCCCTGATCAAGGCGATGAAGGGGCTCCAGCGCCGGCAGCGCGAGGTGCTGGTGCTGCGCTACTTCGCCGACATGACGGAGGCCCAGGTCGCCGAGACGCTCGGCATATCCCTGGGCTCGGTCAAGGCCTACGGGTCGCGCGGGATCGCGGCGCTCAGGGTGGCCATGGAGGCTCCGGCATGAGCGACGGCAACGACGCGCGACCGGACGCCCGGGACGGGTATGTCCCGGGAACGGACGCCCGTGAAGGGCTTGACGCGGGAACGGACGCCCGTGAAGGGCTCGACGCGCGACCGGACGCCCGGGACGGGTATGTCCCGGGAACGGACGCCCGCGATGGGCTCGACGCGCGACCGGACGCCCGCGACGGGCATGACGCGCCCGCCGGACCGGCCGGGTGGGAGCAGCAGAAGCACACGCACGACACACACGCTGGGAACGGAACTGTGAACCACGGCCCCGCCGCGCAGGGCCCCGACGCTCCTGGGGCCGACGGGCCGGCCATCGACGAGGCCGCCCTGCGCGCGATGATGCACCGGGCGGTCCGGGAGATGGAGCCGAGCGACGGCACCCTGGAGCACCTGCGGCGCGCGGTGCCCGCCCGGCGGGCCCGCAAGCGCCAGGCCCTCGTCGGCGCGGCGGCCGCCGCCCTCTTCCTCGGCACGGCGGTCCCGGCCCTCGTGCACGTCTCCAACTCCACCGGCGCGGGTGCCGACCCGTCCGTCGCGGGCAACGCCTCCCAGGCCCAGGGCGGCGCCTCCCAGGGCAAGGACCCGGCCGGCGGCCAGAGCGGCATCGCCGGCGCCGGGGACACTCCCGAGGAACAGGACAAGGCCGGCCCCAAGGAGACGCCCGGCGGCAAGGAGCCCGGCGCCGCGACGGGCGCGCCCCCCTCGGGCGTCCCCAGCGCCAGCAGCCCCGCCGACGTCCCCGCGTGCGCGCCGGGGTCGCTCGGCCCGGCCGTCGCGAGCAGCGCCGAGCCCGACTCCACAGGCGTGGTCTACGGCTCCTTCCGCGTCACCAACGTCTCGTCGGACGGCTGCACCGTCACGGGCCCCGGCAATGTGGTCACCGCTTCGCTGGGCGCCGCGGAGGCCACCCGGATCGGCACCGCGCGGCACGCCGCCGGGGATGCCGCGGCCGGACTGCCCGACCCGTCGCTGGAGACCGCCTCGCTGGCCCTGGCGCCGGGCGCCGCGTACGAGGTGCAGTTCGCCTGGGTGCCCTCGGAGACCTGTCCCACCACCGGCGGCACCACGGGAGGCGGCAGCGGCGGGCCCTCGCCCGACCCCTCGCCGACCGCGGACACGACCGCCGCGGGCGGCACCTCCGCGGGAGGCGGCGAGGCCGGGCCCACGGCCCAGCTGATCACCGAGGACGGCCCGGCCGAGGGCAGCGTGTCGGTGACGTACACCCCGGAAGCCGGTTCCGGATCGGCGACGGCCACGGTGTCCAACGCGTGTGCGGGGACCGTCTACTGGACCGGCCTGCTGGCGGACTCGGGCTCGGGGGCGTAGCCCCAGCGGTTCAGCGGGTTCAGCGGGTTCAGTGGTTCAGCGGGTTCAGCGGTTCAGGAGACGAGCCCGGCCCTGGCCCGGTCGGCCTGGCCCCCGCTCTCTCCGGCGTCCTCCCTGTCCTCCCCGTCCTCCGTGACCAGGCCCAGCTCGGCGTCCCGGGCGAGTTCGACCTCGCGGCGCAGCAGCCGGAACCACATGAAGATCACGAAGCCGACGAACGCGAACCACTCGGCGGTGTAGCCGAGGTTCTGGAAGGCCTTCAGGTCGAGGCCCGTGTTCTGCGGCGCGCTCACGGGCACGGCCCGCATCCCCGAGTCGCCCTCGTTCAGCGTGACCCAGGCGTCGTACACGTCGTAGGGCACGAGGTTCAGCAGGGTCGCCGCGCTGATCGCGCCGGTCTGGCCGTCGGGCCACCCGGAACGGCCGCTGACGCCGCCCGCGCCCGGGGACTCGGCGGCCTGCAGCGCCCCGGTGACGGTGACCTCGCCGGCGGGCGGGGCCGGGGCCTTCGCCGGGTCGGGTTCGCCGGGGAGCCAGCCCCGCACGACGGGCAGGGCCTCACCGCCGTCGGTGCGCAGGAGCGTGAGGACGTAGAAGCCCTCCCGGTCGTCCAGCTTCCGCTCCGGTACCAGCAGCTGATCGTCGTACCGGCCGGTCACGGTGGTCTGCCTGCCGACCGTCGCCTTGTCCACGGGCAGCAGCTCGGTCAGCGGGCGCGCGGCGTCCCGGGCGGCCGACTCCTGCTGTGTGGAGGCGGTCTCGTGGTCCTGGACCCGGTCCTCGAAACGGCCGAGCTGCCAGGAACCCATGAAGATGCAGAAGGGGATGGCCAGGACGACGAAGACGTTGATCCCCCACCATCGGGGCGTCAGCAGAAACCGGTACACGCCCTCCACGGTACGGTGCGCGCCCGGACGGCCCGGCCGCGGGGCTGTGGAAAACATGAGGGAAGGACGGAGGAAGGACGGAGGAAGGAAGGGGGAAAGGCGGGGGAAGCACGGGGACGGGCGGGTGGACGGAGGAGGTTGTCCACAGGCTGGGGATCTCTTCTGCGCGTTGTCGCCGGGTCGGGGCAGTATGGGGCCATGACTGAGAGCAACGGGTTGCGGCAGACGCAGGGCGAGCAGGTGCCCGACTGGGAGAAGCGGTTCCGGGCACCGAGGGTGTCGCTGCCCGACTGGGCCGAGGACGCCCCGGACCGCTCCCTGTTCGTCTCGAACGCGACGGGGACCTACGAGCTGTACGCCTGGGACCGGTCGAGCGGCGAGCAGCGCCAGGTCACGGACCGGCCCAACGGCACGACGGACGGCGTGCTCGCGCCGGACGGCGACTGGATCTGGTGGTTCGACGACAAGGACGGCGACGAGTTCGGGGTCTGGCGCCGCCAGCCCTTCGCGGGCGGCGCGGACGAGGAGGCCGTGCCGGGCCTCGCCCCCTCCTACCCGGCGGGCCTCGCCCTCGGCCGGGACGGTCGCACGGCGGTGATCGGCCGCTCCACCGACGAGGACGGTACGACGATCCACCTCGCGCGCGGGGACGGCGGCGCACCGGCGGAGATCTACCGGCACCGCGAGTCCGCGGGCGTCGGTGACCTCTCCCACGACGGCTCCCTGATCGCGATCGAGCACACCGAGCACGGTGACGCCATGCACTCGGCGCTGCGCGTCCTGCGCCCCGACGGCGGCACGGTCGCCGAGCTGGACGACACCAGAGGCGGCGAGGAGGAGCTGGGCCTGGAGGTCCTGGGCTTCGCGCCGGTCGACGGTGACACCCGGCTGCTCATCGGCCACCAGCGCCGGGGCCGCTGGGAGCCCCTGGTGTGGGACGTGGCGACGGGGGAGCAGACCGACCTCGCGCTGGAGCTGCCGGGCGACGTGAGCGCGGAGTGGTATCCGGACGGCTCCGGCCTGCTGATCGTGCACGGTTTCGAGGCCCGCAGCGAGCTGTTCCGCTACGACTTCGCCGAGCGCGGGCTCACCGAGATCGACACCCCCGCCGGCACCGTCTCGGGGGCCACGGCCCGCCCGGACGGCAGTGTGGAGTACCTGTGGTCGTCGGCCGCCGAACCGTCGGCCGTCCGCTCCACCACCGGCCGCGTCGTCCTGGACCCGCCCGGCCTGAAGTCGCCCCGCTCGGTCCCGGTGGAGGACGTGTGGGTCGAGGGGCCCGGAGGCCGCATCCACGCCCTGGTCCAGAAGCCCGCCGGGGCGGCCGGTCCGCTCCCGACGGTCTTCGACATCCACGGCGGCCCGACCTGGCACGACAGCGACGCCTTCGCCGCGGGCCCGGCCGCCTGGGTCGATCACGGGTACGCGGTGGTCCGCGTCAACTACCGGGGCTCCACCGGGTACGGCCGCGCGTGGACCGACGCCCTCAAGCACCGGGTGGGTCTCATCGAGCTGGAGGACATCGCGGCGGTGCGGGAATGGGCGGTCACCTCGGGCCTCGCGGACCCCGAGCGCCTGATCCTCACCGGCGGCTCCTGGGGCGGCTACCTCACCCTGCTCGGCATCGGCACCCAGCCCGAGGCGTGGACGCTGGGCATCGCGGCCGTGCCGGTCGCCGACTACGTCACCGCGTACCACGACGAGATGGAGGGCCTCAAGGCACTCGACCGCACCCTGCTGGGCGGCACCCCCGAGGAGGTCCCCGAGCGCTTTGAGGCGTCCTCCCCGCTGACCTACGTCGACGAGGTCAAGGCCCCGGTGTACATCTCGGCGGGCGTCAACGACCCGCGCTGCCCGATCCGCCAGGTCGAGAACTACGTCGAGCGCCTGGAGACCAGGGGCGCCGTCCACGAGGTCTACCGCTACGACGCGGGCCACGGCTCCCTGGTCGTCGACGAACGCATCAAGCAGGTACGCCTGGAGCTGGACTTCGCAAGAAGGCACCTCCCGAACCCGTAGAGCGGTCCGCCCACCGGCCGAGTCGGGTGGTGGGTGGGCACAGGCCGGGGGTCCAGGGGGCGGAGCCCCCTGGCGGGGTCGTAGGGGCGGCGCCCCTACACATCCGTCCGCTGCCGCGCCCGCCGCCCGAGCAACTCCGCCAGCCCCCGCCGAGTCGCCGCCAGCACCACCCGGTCCGAGCCCCGCAGGACATACGTGTCGGGCAGCTCCCACACCAACCGCGACTCCCGCGCCCTCTCCGGCGCACCACCCTCGCCCCGCCCACCGTCGGAGACCTCGAGCGCCAGCACCCGCCACGCCCCCGCCCGGAACGCCTCCCCGACCGTCTTCCCCTCCAGCTGGGGATGCCCCGCCACCTCCACCGCCGCGAACAGCAGCACCCGCCGTTCGACGGGGATCGCCCCGAGGATCTGGCGGCCCATCATCGCCCCGGCGAAGGACGGCGCCGCCAGGTGCGTCACGCTCCGGCTGCGGGTGAGCGCGCCCGGGTGGGCGGCCCGCAGGGTGCGGTACACGGCGGTCGCGAAGTCGTCGTCGTACAGGCGCAGCACCACCCGCAGCCGCGACCGTACGGACCGCGCGTACAGCACCGCCTCCAGGTTGGTCGTGTCCACGCTGGTCAGGGCGAGCAGCGAGTGCGCCCGGTGGATCTTGGCGGCCTCCAGGACGCCCTCCTGGGTGACGTCCCCCAGCACCACCGGCACTCGCAGCCGCCGCGCGGTCGCCATGCCGCGTGCCTCGGGGTCGGCCTCGACGCACACCACGGGGATGTCCATCTCCCGCAGCCGGGTCAGGACGCGGGTGCCGATCTTGCCGAGGCCCAGCAGGACGACATGCCCGCCGAGCCCGCGCGGCGGCTTCCGCAGAGCCGACGCGCTGCGGAAGGTTCCGAGAGCCTCCAGCACGGCGGCCAGCAGGACGGGCAGCAGCAGCAGTCCGACGAACCCGGAGAGGAGCTGGAGGATCTGACGTCCGGTGTCCTTGTTGTGCGCGGGTTCGTTGATGGAGAACAGGTCGAGCAGTGTCACGTACGTGGCGTGCAGCGGGTGATCGCCGGTGGCCACCATCAGTGCCACGGCGAGGGCGACCACGCACGCCGCCA
This sequence comes from Streptomyces sp. CB09001, assembly GCF_003369795.1. Taxonomy (NCBI): domain Bacteria; kingdom Bacillati; phylum Actinomycetota; class Actinomycetes; order Kitasatosporales; family Streptomycetaceae; genus Streptomyces; species Streptomyces sp. CB09001. The sequence continues at coordinate 3,243,098 of NZ_CP026730.1, read as the reverse complement.
GACCGGCCAGCGACCACCGCAGCCGACGCGAGAACAGTTCGCCGAAGGCGGGCACACCGGCCCGCCCGGCGGGCAGCGGCGGCCCGGAGTACGACACGTGCTCCAGGGCCACCGTCCCGCGTCCGGTGGCCGCCTCCACCGCCGCCGCGTCGGGCAGCAGTTGCGGCCCGTGCTCGCCGCTTTCCTCCGAACCGTCAGCACCGGCCGGATCGTTGCTGGTCGCGGACAGCAGTGCCAGGGTGCACAGTCCCGGATCGGCCACCTCGCCGGGCCGGGGTGGATTGCGTTCGACGGCGCGCAGCAGCAGACCGTCCGTCTCGACGACCTTGCTGGTGCCGACGAGGGCGGTGGCCGCCAGCGCGGGAGCGGCGGTGTCGGCGTCGGACAGGACGGTCGTGGACCCGGCCCCGGCCCCGGACCCGGCCCCGGACCCGGAGCCGGTCCCGGGACTGCTGCCCGTCGCCAAGGTCGCGCTCTGGTCGAGGAGTTCCTCGATGTGCTGGCCCAGGCGCCGGTTGTACAGACGCAGGACCAGCCGCAGCCGTGGGTTGAGCCGACGGGCGGTCAGAGCGGCGCGGATGTTGGTCTCGTCGTCGTCGTACACGAGGGCCAGCGCGGTGGCCCGCTCGACGCCGGCGTCCGCGAGTACGTCCTCGGTCGGCTCGGTGGCGTCGAGTTCGCGGTCGGCGCCGCCCGAATCACCGCTGCCCGTCCGGTTGACGGCCGCGTTGACCATGTCCAGCAGTGCCGCCGAGGCGGCCCGGGCCCGCCCGACCACCGGCTGACGCACCCGACGCCCGGCGGGCGGGACGACGAGGGTGACCTGTTCGCGGTAGACGCCGCGCAGTTCGGCGGCCAGCCGATGGGCCAGTCCGTCGTCGCCGCACACCACCATGTGCGCGTACCCGTCGCCCTGCGGAACCTGGTTCGGAACGCTCCCCGTATGAGTCCCCATTTGGAGAAGGACAGTACAGGCACCGGGAGCGGTTCCAGGAGCGCCGGAAGAGATCGAGGGCGGCATCAAAGACGCGTAAAGATTGCCGGAACGCGGCAATGACCGGCTGCCGCGCCGCATGTGACGATGCATCTCACCGAAGCTCAGCGACGGGCGGGAGGGGGACGGCACGCATGGCCTGGTTTCTCGGGCTGGGTATCACGGGGGTCGTGCTGCTCGCCCTGTCGCTGGTCTTCGACGGACTGCTGGAAGGCGCCTTCGACGGAGTGCTGGACGGCGTCCTGGAGGGGTGGCTGTCGCTGCCGGTCGTCGCCGGGTTCGTGGCGATGACCGGCTTCGGTGGCGCCATCGCCCTCGGCACCGGCTGGACCGGTCCCGCGGGCGCCGCCGGCGTCGGCGCGGTCGCCGGAGTGGGGGCCGGCTGGCTGACGTACCGCTTCGGCCGCGCCCTGATGCGCGACCAGACCGCCGTCACGCCTCGTACCAACGACCTCCTCGGCACGTCCGGCAAAGTCGTGACCGCCATCCCGGCGGACGGCTACGGCGAGGTCCTGCTCCGGCTCGCCGGGCAGCCGCTGAAGTGCGCGGCGCGCAGCACGGTGCCGCTGGCGCGGGGCGTCGAGGTGTGGGTCGAGGGGGTACCGACCGGGACGTCGGTGGTGGTGCGCCCGGTGGACCGCTGAGGTCCGCGCCGTCTCCGCCTTCTCTCTCGTCTTCTGCTTTCTGTGTTCTCTGTCTTCTCGCTGTTCTCGCTGTTCTCTCTGTGTGATTCGGGGGCGTTGTCATGAGTCCTGTCGTCATCGCGGTGGTGGGAGTCGTCGTACTCCTGGTGCTGCTCGCCCTGGTGGTGGTGAGCCGCTACAAGGTGGCCGGTCCGAGCGAGGCGTTCATCGTCACCGGGCGGCGCGGCAAGAGGTCCACCGATCCGGAGACGGGCCGCGTGTTCACCGACAACAGCGGCCAGAAGGTCGTGGTGGGCGGCGGTGTGTTCGTCGTGCCGTTCGTGCAGCAGCGGTTCACGCTCGACCTCTCCTCCCGGCACATCCCGGTCGCCGTGCGCGGCGCGGTGACGCTGCGCGGGGTGAAGGCCAATCTCGAAGGCGTCGCGATCGTCAAGGTCGGCGGCACGGAGGACGCGATCCGGGCCGCCGCGCAGCGGTTCCTGATGCAGCAGGACGGCATCGTCGGCTTCACCCAGGAGGTGCTGTCCGGCGCACTGCGCGCGATCGTCGGCCGGATGTCCGTGGAGGACGTCATCCGGGACCGGGCCGCGTTCGCCGGCCAGGTCGCCGAGGAGGCGGAGGCGAGCCTGTCCGGACAGGGCCTGGTGCTCGACGCCTTCCAGATCCAGGACATCACCACCGAGGGTTCCTACCTGGAGGACCTCGGCCGCCCCGAAGCGGCACGCGCGAAGCAGGAGGCCGACATCGCGGAGGCGGTCGCCCGGCGGGCGGCCGAGCAGGCGCGGCTGAAGGCGGAGGAGGAGATCGCGGTCGCCCAGCGGACCCTCTACCTGAAGCAGGCCGAGATCAAGGCCGAGACCGACCAGGCCGCGGCCCGCGCCAACGCCTCGGGTCCCCTCGCGGAGGCGGCCCGGCAGCAGGACATCCTCGCCGAGCAGGAGAAGGTCGCCGAGCGGCAGGCCGCGCTGAAGGACCGCCAGCTGGACACCGAGGTGCGCAAGCCCGCCGACGCCCAGCGGTACGCCGCCGAGCAGGAGGCGGAGGCCCGCCGGGTGGCGCGGGTGAAGCAGGCGGAGGGTGAGCGCGCCGCCGGTATCGCCGCCGCCCAGGCGGAGGCCGAGCGGGCCCGGCTCACCGGTGAGGGCGAGAAGCAGCGGCGCAGCGCCCTGGCGGACGCCGTACGGCTGGAGGGCGACGCCGAGGCCGCCGCGATCGGTGCCAAGGGCGCGGCCGAGGCCGAGGCGATGGAGAAGAAGGCCGACGCGTTCGACCGGTACGGCGACGCCGCCGTGCTGCAGATGCTGGTCGAGGTGCTGCCGCAGGTGGTGGCGAAGGCGTCCGAGCCGCTGGCGGCCGTGGACAGGATGACGGTCATCTCGACGGACGGCGCGAGCCGCCTCACCCGTACGGTCGCCGACAACGTGGCGCAGGGCATGGAACTGCTGGGCTCGACCACGGGCGTCGACCTGGCGTCCCTGCTGAAGGGCATCACGGCCAGGGGCGAGGCGGGCAACGCCTCCACCGAGAACGGCAAGGTGGAGATCACGGACTGACGCACCCACGTCGACCGGTTGCCGGGACGGCCCGCCCGCCTAGATCTCCTGGGCGGGCCACCCCAGCAGCCGGGCCCCGATGACCGCGGTCTGCAGCGTGTAGCGGTGCACCGGGTCGGAGGCGTTCGCCCCGGTCAGCTGGTGGATGCGGTCCAGCCGGTAGGTGAGCGCCCGCACGCTGAGCGTGAGACGCCGGGCGGCCTCGGCCGCGGTGCAGCCGGCGTCGAAGTACACCTCCAGGGTCCGCAGCAGCGGCTCGGCACCGCCGCGGGCCTCGCGCAGCGGACCCAGCACGCTCAGCACCAGGTCGGCCATCGCCTGCCGGTCCCGGGCGAGGACCGGGTAGACCAGCATGTCCGCGGCACGCACCACGGGCTCCTCCAGGCCCAGCCGGTCGGCGAGTTCGAGGGTGCTGAGCGCCTCCTCGTAGCTGTGCACGACGCCGCCCGCGCCGCTCTGCGGGCGCCCGATGGCCACCCGGTTGCCGTCCGTGGCGGCGTAGGCCTGTTTGGCGAAGAAGGACAGCACGTCGTCCTGGTCGCCGGGCGCGATGCAGATCAACTGCCCGTTCTTGGTGGTGATCAGGACGCGTCGGTCGCCGAAACGGGAGATGAGCGCGCTCTCCACGACCCGCGTGACCGGGGCGGTGTCGTCGTACGCCTCGGGGCCCTGGGCCACCGCGACGGCGTGGTCGCGGGAGAGGACGAGCCCGAAGCGCTCGGCCCGTTCGGCGAGGCGGCCGAGATCGCTGCGCCCGTAGAGCAGGTCGTCGATGAACTCCCGTCGCGCGGCCTCCTCCTGGCGTACGGCGAGCCGCTGCGCGCGTTCGTAGCCCTCGGCGAAGGCGTCCACGGCCTGGGCGACGGCGGCGAGCACGGTGCCCGTGACGTCGGCGCCGGAGACCGTCGCACCGCGGCCGGGCCAGGACGTGCGCGTGGCGTCCAGGTGCAGCCGCACGAGACTGCGCAGGCTGTGTCCGGCTTCTGCGGCCTGCTCGCCGAAGAGCCTGCGCTCCTCCAGCTCGTCCCGGGTCGGCCGGCGCCCCGTGTCGGCGACGCCCGCCAGAATCTCGGCGTACCCGGCCAGGTACGTCTCCCGCTGCTCCGTCTGCAGGTCCGTCACCCCGCGCCTCCCCTGCCGTTCACGCCCGGTGCGCGGTGTCCGGCAACGTGAGGGTAGTCAACGCTGCCGGAAACCGGCAACGCGGAAGGCAGGGGGCAGCCGCTAACCTCCGCCGGCCCCTAAGGCCGCTGGTACGGCTGCTGACCGGACGGCCCGTACGCCTGACCGCCGCCGGCCTCCTGCGCCTGGAGCTGCTCCGCCTGCTCCCTGGTCACCTGCTGCTCGGCGCCGCAGAAGGTGCACTGGGTCGCGTACTTCGTCGAGAAGGGGAACAGCGGCACGAAGAACAGGGTGAACTTCGTGACGCGTTTCCTGAGCGTGTGCGCGGCGGGGTTGCCGCACCGGCCGCACACCAGGGTCAGTATCGCGAGTTGGTAGAGGTATCCCTTGGTGCCAAAAATGATCACGAGCTGGTCCTTCCCGGTCGGCCCCCCGCGAGCGCGCAGGACACCCAGATCTTCCCCCGGCCGCGCCTCGGCCGCTCGCGGCTTCACCGCCACGTACACGTGGGCGCCGAGTACACGTCGACCTCACATGTGCGTAGACCCCACGTACACGCAGACCCCACGTACACGTGGACTACAGGTCGCACGCCGCCGTATTTGGGTGCCGCCCCGGATGGCCCGGACGGGCCCGCGCGGGCCAGTCTGGAGCCCACTCCCCCAACCCGGCCGCTACGTCCTGGTGTGATCGTGATGTCCCACCCCGCAAGGAGAGCACATGGCCCGCCCCACTGACCGCGTCGCCCGCCCAGGGCCCCGCGTCGGGAGGAGGACCCCATGCCCGTACCCGAAGACCGCAGGCTCAGCGACATCGAGTCCCGCCTGCACCGCGAGGATCCCCAGTTCGCCCGGGCCTTCGCCGACGGCCGTCCCTGCCGCCCGCGCGAGTGCCGGTACCACCGGGCCTGGCTGCTGCTCGCCGTCGCCCTGGGCGCGCTGGCCGCCGGCATGTTCCTGGCCCACGGGCTGCTCATCGCTGCCGGGCTGGTCTTCGCCGGCATCGCCGGTGAACTCTTCGACCCGCACCGGCGCGAGCGCGGCACCCGGTCCCCGCCCTCCGGGTCCTGACCCCGGCGCGTACGGGGTGGCGGACGCGTACGGGGCGGCGGACGCGGACGCGTACGGCCCGGGGCGCGTCCGATGACCCTGTCCGAGCTGTACGTGATGCTGCTGATCGGCGGCACGGTACTGCTGGCCAGCATCGCCGCGGCCCGCGCCGCCCACCGCGTCGGCCTGCCCAGCCTGCTGCTGTTCCTGTGCGTCGGGCTCGTCGCGGGCGAGGACGGTCTCGGCCTGCGCTTCGACGACGCCCAGCTGGCCCAGGCCCTGGGCGCGGCCGCCCTCGCGCTCATCCTGGTCGAGGGCGGCCTGACCACCCGGTGGAGCGACGTACGGCGGCTGCTCGCCCCGGCCGGCGTGCTCGCCACGGTGGGCGTGGCGATCTCCGTCGTGGTGACCGCGGCGGGCGCCCACTGGCTGCTGGGGATGGACTGGCGGCTGGCCCTGCTGATCGGGGCGATCGTCTCCTCCACCGACGCCGCCGCCGTCTTCGCCGTACTGCGCGCCCTGCCGCTGCCGCGCAAGGTCAGCGTGCTGGTGGAGGCCGAGTCGGGCTTCAACGACGCGCCCACCATCATCCTGGTCCTGCTCTTCTCCACCACCGCCGACCTGCCGGGACCGCTCCCCGTCGTGGGCAACCTCCTCTTCCAGCTCGTGGTCGGCGGAGTCCTGGGCGTGGTGATCGGCCGCCTGGGCGTCGCGGCGCTGCGGCACATCGCCCTGCCCGCGACCGGCCTGTACCCGCTGGCCACCGTCGGCTTCGGCGTCATCGCCTTCGCCGCCGCAGGAGCCCTCGGGGCCAGCGGCATCATCGCCGCCTACCTCTCCGGGCTCGTTCTCGGCAACGCCAAGCTGCCCCACCGCGCGGCCACCCGCTCCTTCGCCGAGGGCGTCGGATGGCTGGCCCAGATCGGGCTGTTCGTCATGCTCGGCCTGCTCGTCGACCCGAGCGAACTGCCCTCCGCGATCCTCCCGGCCCTGGTCGTCGGCCTGGTCCTGCTGCTGCTCGCCCGGCCGGTGTCGGTGCTGCTCTGCCTGCTGCCGTTCCGCGTGCCCTGGCGTGAGCAGGTCTTCATCTCCTGGGCCGGTCTGCGCGGCGCGGTCCCCATCGTGCTCACGACCTTCCCGGTCGTGGCCGGGGTGACCGGTGCGCGCGACGCCCTGAACATCGTGTTCGTGCTCGTCGTCCTCTTCACCCTGCTCCAGGGGCCCACGCTGCCCGCCGTGGCCCGGTGGACGGGGGTGACCCGTCCGGACGCGCTGCGCGAGATCCAGGTCGAGACGGCGCCGCTCGACGTCCTGGACGCCGACCTGCTCACGGTGTCCGTCCCGGCGGGGTCGCGGCTGCACGGCGTCACCGTCTTCGAACTGCGGCTGCCGCACCCGACGGCCGTCACCCTCGTCGTCCGCGACGGCGCCAGTCTCGTACCCGACCGCGACACCGTGCTGCGCGCTGGTGACGAACTGCTGCTCATCACCACACCCCAGGTCCGGGAGGCGGCGGAACGCCGACTGCGCGCCGTCGGCCGCCGCGGCAAACTGGCCCGCTGGCTCGGCGAGCACGGCGCTCCGGAGGCGGAGCCATTGCTCCCCATGCACCCCGAAAAGCATCACAATGCGTAATAAGTGATGCGGTAAACTTCTTTACCGCGCCGTGATGCTTCGTTCCGTGATGCTTCGTCGAGCGGACGGGCGCTCAGTTCACCCAGAGGGTACGGCAGTTCGAGGAGACGGGGGCAAGCCGGATGCACCAGACGCACCGAGCCGCCCCGACCGTCGGCCCCACCGACCCCGTGAACCCCGTACGCATCGACAACACGGCCCGAGACAGCGTCCCCGAATCCTGACGCACCCACGCGCCCGCACCTGCGGCCAGTCACCCCCAGTCAGCTGAGGGCAGCAGTCCCCCCGCCGCAGCTGCGGGGAGTCGTGCCGCCGGGGCGGCACGGGTGGGCGGCGGGGGTAGCTCCCAGGCCGTTCAGGCACTGGGGGAGGCACCCCGCAAAGCCGGGCGGCGCACCCACCCGGCCCGCGCCCACCCGGCCCGCACCAACCACGCTCCCCGCACCGACCACGCACCCCCCACCGACCACGCACCCCCCACCAACCACGTACCCGCACCGATCACGGACGGACCCCGCACCGCATTCCCACCCCGCACTCCCACCCGCACCCGCACCCGCGCACGACACGCCCCGCGGCCCCGCGCACCCGCCCGCCACCGACCCACCCCGGAGGACAGACGCCCGTGCACAACACGACCGCCGTGCTCATCGAACTCGGAGCGATCATCCTCGCCCTGGGCGTCCTCGGCCGCATCGCCGGCCGCGTGGGCTTCTCGCCCATCCCCCTCTACCTGCTGGCCGGCCTCGCCTTCGGCCACGGCGGCATCCTGCCCCTGCAGGCGAGCGAGGAGTTCACCGCCACGGGCGCGGAAATCGGCGTCATCCTGCTCCTGCTCCTCCTCGGCCTCGAGTACAGCGCCTCCGAACTGGTCACCAACCTCAAGACCCAATACCCCTCCGGCGCGGTCGACTTCGTCCTGAACGCCGTACCCGGCGCCGTAGCGGCACTGGTCCTGGGCTGGGGCCCGGTGGCCGCCGTCGCGCTCGCGGGCGTCACCTGGATCTCGTCCTCCGGCGTGATCGCCAAGGTCCTCGGCGACCTGGGCCGGCTCGGCAACCGCGAGACCCCCGTCGTCCTCGGCGTCCTCGTCATCGAGGACCTCGCCATGGCCGTCTACCTGCCGATCCTCACGGCCCTGCTCGCCGGCGTCAGCCTGGCCGGCGGCACCGTCACCCTGCTGATCTCCCTGGGCACCGTCGGTGCCGTCCTGTACCTCGCGCTGCGCCACGGGCGGCTGATCAGCCGCGCGGTCTCCTCCGACAGTGCGGAAACGCTCCTGCTGGTGGTTCTCGGCCTGACCCTCGTGGTGGCGGGCCTCGCCCAGGAGCTCCAGGTCTCGGCGGCGGTCGGCGCCTTCCTCGTCGGCATCGCCCTGTCCGGCGAGGTCGCCGAGGGCGCCAGCAGCCTCCTCACCCCGCTGCGCGACCTGTTCGCCGCCGTCTTCTTCGTCTTCTTCGGGCTGTCCACCAACCCGGCCGACATCCCGCCGGTCCTGGTCCCGGCCCTGCTCCTCGCCGCCGTCACCGCCCTCACCAAGGTCGCCACCGGCTGGTACGCCGCCCACCGCGCCGGCCTGCGCGGCGCGGGCCGCTGGCGGGCGGGCGGCACGCTGGTGGCCCGCGGCGAGTTCTCGATCGTCATCGCCGGGCTCGCGGTGGGCGTCGAGCCCCGTATCGGCCCGCTGGCGACGGCGTACGTCCTCATCCTCGTCGTACTCGGCCCGCTCACGGCCCGCTTCACCGAGCCCCTCGCCCGCCGCCTCACCCGCGGCCCCCGCAAGGGTGCGCCCGTCGCCGCGTCCACTCCCGCGGAGTCGACGCACGCCAACGTGTGAGGGCGGGGCGGCGGCACGCGCACCGACGCGGGGGCTGGGCTCACTCCCGCCCGAGGATCTCCGCGGCCGTGTCGACACCCTCGCGGGTCCCGATCACGATCAGCGTGTCGCCGCCGGCCAGCCGGAAGTCCGGCCCCGGGGACGGGAGCGCCTCGGTGCGCCGCAGCACCGCGACGATGGACACCCCGGTCTCGGTACGGGTGCGGGTGTCGCCCAGCAGGCGCCCGTTCCAGTGCGACGCGGTCGAGAGCCCGATCCGCTCCGCGACCAGCCCCAGTTCGGTCGTCGACAGCAGGCTCGGGCTGTGATGGGCGGGCCTGAGCGCATCGACGACCAGGGCCGCCTCCTGCGCGTCCAGCCGCACCGACAGCGCGGCGTCGTCCGGGTCGTCCTTGCGGTACGCGCTCAGCGTCCGCGCCCCGGCAGGCTCAGCCACCACCGACAGCCGGCGCCGCTCCCGGGTGACCAGGTCGTAGCGCACCCCTATCCCCGGCAACGGTGTCCTGCTCGTACGCGCAGCACCCACGGCCGCCTCCCTGTCTCCCCGGGCCAGTCCTTCCGGCAACCCGGGACACCCTAGGTCCTGCCCGGCCGGGCGCCACCACCCCGTGCCACTCCCATACGGGTCCCTTACGCCGGACCGCCCTCCTTGTCCGGCATGACGACGAGACTGATGAGGTGGCGGACGCGGCCGTCGTCCGGTCGGTGCCCGGTGCGACGGGCGACCACGGCCTCAAGCTCCGCGACGAGTTCGGTGAACTCCTCGTCCCTCAGCCAGACCGCGCCCTGCCGATAGAGGACGCCTTCGCGGACGGGCTCGGTGTCGTCGCGGGAGAGGTAGCGGTCGAAGTCGGCCATGAGGGCGCCGGTGAAGACGGTGAAGGCCTGCCGGTGGTCGTCCTTGGTCATGGCGGCGCGGGCATCCTCGTCGACCAGGGCCTCGTCCTGGCGCACCCGGTAACTGCGCTCGACGGTGCCGCGTACACGTCTCTCCTGGCTCACCTCCAGGACACCGGCCTCGGTGAGGGTGGCCATGTGCCGGTACATGGACGCGGGCGAGACGTCGGGGAGCCGTTCGCGCAGCTGAGCCGTGGTCAGTTCACCGGCACCGACCAGGGTTTGGAGGATGCGCATGCGGACCGGGTGGAGAAGGAGATTCGAGGTAGCCATGAGGCTCATGTTCTCACATCTGATAACGTTCTCGTAGTTGAGAGAAATCGAGAGAGGCGGAGCCTTGCCCGAAACCGACCTGACGGTCACCGCGGACGACGGGACCTCGCTGGCCGGCACTCTGAGCCTTCCCGCCGGCCCCGGACCGCACCCCGCCGTCCTCCTGCTGCACGGCTCGGGCCCCTTGGACCGCGAGGGCAACACGCCCAGGCTGCCGCTGAACCTCGGGCGCCCGTTGGCCGACACCCTGGCCGCGGCGGGCCTCGCCACGCTGCGCTACGACCGGCGCGGCGCGGGTGCCACGCCCGGCGTCTGGGAGGAGAGCGGCTTCACCGACAACCGCCGCGACGCCGGCGCCGCCCTGCGCGCTCTGGCCGCGCACCCCGACATACGCCCCGACGCCGTCGGCGTCGTCGGCCACAGCGAAGGCGCGCTGCACGCGATGTCCCTCGCCGCCCGGCAGGAGGTGGCGGCGGCGGTACTGCTGGCCGGGTTCGCCCGCGAGGGTGAGGCGGCCTTCCGCTGGCAGGCGGCGTCGGTCCTCGGGGGCATGCCCGCCCCGGTCCGCCTCCTGCGCCGCCCGCTGGGCGCTCTGGGCGAGCGCGTCCTGGCCCGCGTCAAGCGCACCCGCACCGACGTGGCGCGCATCGCCGGTCTCCGGGTCAACGCCCGCTGGATGCGCGAGATGCTCGTCCACGACACCCGTGACGACCTGGCCGCCGTCCCGGCCGCGGTCCCCGTGCTCGCCGTCACCGGCGACAAGGACATCCAGGTGCCTCCCGCCGACCTGGACGAGATCCGGCGCTTGGTGCCCGGCGGCGACACCGAGATCCACCGCGTCCCCGACCTGACCCATGTACTGCGCCGCGACACGGGCCGGCCCACGCTCCGTGCCTACCGTCGCCTCCTGCGCGAACCGGTCGACCCGGAGCTGCTCGCCCTCGTCGCGACCTGGCTCCGGACCCGCCTGGGCGAGCCCTCGGGCGCCCCCGCGGAGAAGCGGCGTACGACCCGCTCCTGACCTCGACGAATCAACGTCGGGCGCGCCCGTCACACATCACGCCCGTCACACATCACGCACGTCACCCATCACACGCGTCACCCATCACACGCGTCACTCATCAGCCGCGTGACCCGTCACCACGGACAATCGAAGGTTTGGCATGCTCACTTCAGGAACTGTGTCGCAGGGCACCTCACTCGGCGCATCCGTTCACACCGCCGCCGCACCGGCTCCCGGCCGCCACTACCGCGCCGACCTGACCCTCTTCATGGTCATCGCCTTCGCCGTGAGCTGGCTCTCCTGGGGTACGGCGATCGCGCTGGGCGGCACGGAGACGAACGAAGCCGCCAACGCCCCCTACATGCTCGGCGCCTTCGGCCCCCTGATAGGCGCCCTCGTCATCCGCGTGCGCCGCCGCCGACGCGGCGAACCGGTCCCGGAGCACGTGGTCCCCTTCCGGGCGGCACTCCTGCTCAAGGCCGTACTGCTGCTGGTACTGGGCTCGGCGACCGTACTGGCCGCCGCCCTGCTGGCGAGCCGTGCGGGCGGCCCCGAGCTGGGCATGGACGTGGCGAAGGACGCCGTCGACGACTTCGGCGGGCCCGCCGCGTTCCTCGTCGGCATGCTGGTCAGCGGCCCGCTGTCCGAGGAGCCGGGCTGGCGGGGCACCGCCTACCCGAGGCTGCGCGAGAAGCTGGGCACCCTCCAGGTCTGTCTGGTCCTGGGCGTCACCTGGGCCGTGTGGCACCTCCCGCTCTTCTTCATCGACGGCACCGTCCAGCACGACCTGGGCCTCGCTACCCCGAGCGGTGTCCTGTTCGTCGTCAGCAACATCCCGATGGCCATGCTGGTCACCGCCGCCTACGAGCGAGCCGGCATCGTCGCCTCGATCGCGGTGCACTTCGCGGTCAACGCGACGATGATCCTGCTCGCCGTGGAGGAGCCGGAGGTGCAGGCCATGACCCTCGGCATCCAGAGCCTCACGGTGACGGCGCTCCTGCTCACCCACCGCACGGGACGGCGACGCCCGTAAACTCCGCGACCATGACGGACGATCTCCGCTTCACGGTCCTCGGCAGCGCGAGTCCGTACCCCCGGGCAGGGAATCCCTGCTCGGGGTACCTCGTCGAGGGCGGAGGCGTAGGCGATCGAGGTGTCGGCGTCGGTGGCGATCGAGGTGGCGGTGGCAGGGACGCCCGACTGTGGATGGACGCCGGAAGCGGGACGCTCGGCGCGCTGCGCGAGCACATACGCCTGGACCAGCTCGACGCCATCTGGATCTCCCACCTGCACGCGGACCACTGCTCCGACCTGCTGACCGCGTACTACGGCCTGCTGTACGCGGACGTCGAACTCGCCGCCCCCGTCCCCCTGCTGGCTCCGCCCGGCATCGCCGACCGACTCGCCGGCTTCCTCACCAACGGCCCGCGGCGGAGCCCGGTCGAGGACGCCTTCCGGGTCGTCGAACTCCACGACCGTCACCGCGTCCGGATCGGCGGCCTCACGCTCACCAGCCGCGCCGTGTCGCACGGGATGCCCGCCTTCGGGGTCCGCGTCGAGACCGAGGACGGTGCCTGTCTCGCCTACTCCGGGGACAGCGCCCCCTGCGAGGCGCTCACCGCGCTCGCCGACGACTGCACGGTGCTGCTGTGCGAGGCCGACTCCGCGCAGGCGCCACCGGACGGCACCGAGGCGGTGCACCACACTCCGGAGCAGGCGGGTACGACCGCTGCTACCGCCGGTGCGCACCGCCTGGTCGTCACCCATCTCGGCCCGTTCCTGGAGCCGTCGGCCGCTCTCGACCGGGCGGCGACGCGCTACGCGGGCCCGGTGGAGTACGCGGCGCCCGGCCGCACCTTCGTGGTGGCCTGAGCGCGGCCCGGCTCGCTCGGCCCGGCTGCTCGGCTGCACGCCTACGCGACCGGAAAGTCGAAGTACGTGTCCGGGTGCGGTTCCTCCCTCAGCGTGTAGTGCCACCACTCGCAGTCGTAGGAGACGAAACCGCAGGCAGCCATGATCGAGCGCAGATGCCGGCGGTTGGCCGCCTCGACCCGCGAGACTTCTTGGGCGTTGTGATGCGATATCGCGTCCATGAGGTCGTGGTCGCCGCCCATGGCCACCAGTTCACCGGTAGTCAGGTGATACAGCGTCAAGTCCACGGTGCCGCCGCGGCTGTGCCCGGACCTGGCGGCCACGTACCCCTTGTCGAACATCTCGGCCCTGCCGATGTTGGGATAGTGCCGGGCCTTCGTCCGGCCGTCCTCCGGCTGCTGTGACCAGCGGAGGAAACAGTCCACGGCGCGCTGCGGGCGGTAGCCGTCCCAGAGGAGCAGCCCGAAGCCGAGTGTTTCGGCCCGCTCCTGTGCCTTTCCCAGAGCCGCGCACAGGGCCTTCGTGCCGACGATCCGGTTCGCCAGGTATCCGTCCACGGGTTTGCCGGTGAAGTTGTCCCAGGTGGCGTACTTGGCGTCCCACCGGATTCCGGACACCAGCTCGTCCACGAAGGCGAAGTCCCCGGTCATCGGAGCTTCCCTGTCAACGCCAGGGACAGCATCCGGTCGATCACCTCGGAGAGCGGCAGGCCCGCGGCCGCCATCATCCTCGGATAGCGGCTGTACGAGGTCATGCCGGGCAGGGTGTTGACCTCGTTGAGGACGACTTCCCCGTCCTCCTTGAGGAACATGTCCACCCGGGACAGCCCCCGGCATCCCAGGGCTTGGTACACGGCCTTCGCGGTCTCCTGGACGAGCGACCGCTTCTCCGCCGGGATGTCGGCGGGAACGACCGGCGTCGAGTTCTCCGAGCCGCTCTCGGGCTCCTCCTCCTGGTGGATCCGGAAGAATCCGTGGGAGAGAGCTATGTGGTCCACCTCGCCCGCGATCAGGTCGGGGTCGTTCCCCAGGATGGCGCAGCCGATCTCGCTGCCGACGACGGCCGCTTCGATCAGCACCTTCGTGTCGTACCGCCGGGCGGACTCCACCGCGGTTGCCAGGTCTTCCGGCCGGGACACCTTGCTGACGCCGAAGGACGACCCCGAACGGGCCGGCTTCACGAAGACGGGATACGTGAGCCGGTCGGGATCGATGGTCTCGTCCCCCGCCACGGTCCAGAAGTCCGGTGTGGCGATCCCGGCGCTCCTGGCGACGACGTACGCGAGGGACTTGTCCATGCACAGGGCGGAGCTCTGGACGTCGCAGCCCACGTACGGAATGCCGGAGAGCTCCAGCAACCCCTGCGTCGCACCGTCCTCGCCGAGGGTGCCGTGCAGGACGGGAAGGACGACGTCCAGGCGGACCGTCCGGTACCGCCCCTGATCCAGGACGAGCAGCCCGTGCACGCTCCGGTCCGGTGACAGCACGACCGGACGGCAGTCGCCGTTCTCCCAGTCCGGGCCGGGACCGTCGCAGAGCCTCCAGGCACCGTCCTTCGTGATCCCCACGAAGAAGGGCTGGTACTTCTCGGTGTCGAGGTTGCGTGCGACCTCCTGGGCCGACTTGACGGATACGGCGTGTTCTTCGGAAGAGCCCCCGAATACGATGCCGACCTTCAACCTGGCCAACTTGTCCGACTCAGCCATGCTGTTTCCTGCTTCCGAAATTCAGGCAGTTGATGATGGAGTTCTCGACCGTGTCCCTCAGGGCGTGGTCGGTGTAATAGGCGGTGTGCGGGCTGATGAGTACGTTCGGCATCTTCTGCAGCCGCGGCAGCCATGTGCTTTCGATGGTTCTGTTTCTGCAGTCGGCGTAGAAGACTCCTTCCTCGCCCTCGATGACATCCAGCGCCGCACCGCTCAATCTGCCGCTCTCCAACGCCGGGACCAGTGCCTCGGTGTCGATGAGTGGGCCACGGCCGGTATTGATGACGAACGCGCCCCTTTTCATCCGCCGGATACGTCGCTGCTCGAGGAGGTGATGCGTCTCCGGGGTCAGCGGTACATGAAGCGACACGATGTCGCTCGACCGCAGCAACTCGTCGAGAGAGACGTAATCTGCCGCGACGGTGGGCCGATTTCCGTGGGCCAGTACGCGGGAGCCAAAACCCCGCAGCCTGTCCACGACCGCCGCACCGATGCGCCCCGTTCCGATCACCCCGACGGTCAGGTCGCGCAGCTCCTTCCCGCGTACCTCGTTCAGCCGGTAGTCGTGCAGCTCCGCGCGGCGGACGGTGGATTTCGCGTTGCGCACCGCCATCAGCATGAGCATCAGGGTGTAGTCGGCCACGCTGTCGGGGGAGTAGACGACGTTCTCGACGGATATCCCCATACCGGTCGCGTATTCCACGTCGATGTGGTTGTAGCCGATACTCCGAGTGGATATGTACGTCACGCCGACTCGGTGGAGTGCGCGGAGGGTGGCAGGTGTGACCGGGGTCTTGTGCCCGATGCTGATGCATTGGTTTCCGGCCGCCAGTTCGACGTTTTCTTCGGATACGGCGGCCTCCGTGAGAGTCGCCTCGACGCCGAAATGCGGCGCCGACCGACGGAACAAGACGGCCTCGTCCTGCCCGCAGCCGTAAACCGTGAGTCCCGTTGTCGGAAGGAACGTTGGCGGGGGAGGGATCGAGGAGGTCGTGGAGAAGGTCATGTCTCCATTCAACGCGCCTCTGTGTTGCCGTCCCGTATGCACTTTTCGATATCCTGACGATATATTACCGATCGGTAAGTCCGGGTTGGAGATCGCTCATCGCCCACGTCGCTTCATGTAGAGGTCGAAGGTCCTGTACACCAGCGGTCGCAGCGGCAGGTCCCACTCGCCCACGTACCGCACCGCCCGACCGCCGGTGCCGACCTTGAACTGGATCAGCCCGACGTGGGGGTCGTCCGCGTCGAGGGTCGGAGTGATGCCGCGCAGGTCGTAGACGTCGCAGTCGGCGGCGAGCGCGTCGCGGATCATCGCCCACTGGCAGGCGTTGGAGCCACGCACCTCGCGCTTCCCGGTGGACGAGGCGCCGTAGGCGTACACCGCGTGGGTGCCGACGCGGACCATGACGGTGGCGGCGACCAGGTCGCCCCGGTGGCGGGCCAGGTAGAGCTTGATTCGCTCGGGGTCCTCGGCACCGAGCACGGCGAACATGGTCGCGAAGTAGCGCAGCGGCCGGGGCGTGAAGCGGTCGCGCTCGGCGGTGTGGACGTAGAGGTCGTGGAACGCCTTCACGTCGTCCGTGACCGCCGGCTCTCCGACCGTGACATCCCCGCCCGCCGACTCCCCGACCTTGGCATCTCCGAGCGTGGCATTCCCGAGCGTGACCTCGACGCCCTCCTTGGCTGCCTTCCGTATGTTGCGCCGCCAGAGCTGGTTCATGCCTCTGAGCAGGTCGTCCTCGGTTCTTCCGGCCAGGGGGACCTCGTACTTGAACTGCGGATGGCCGACCCCGAAGCCGTCCTCCGGGCTCTGTGGCAGCCAGCCGGTGTCCCTGAGCCGGCCGGTCACGTGGGCGCCGACCGGATCGGTCCACCGGGTGGGCAGTGCGGTGAGCCGCCGCGTGTCCGGATCGGCGATGCCTTCTTTGATCTCGTCGGCGCTCCAGACGTCCGTGCACACCGGCGGACCGAGCCGGATCGCGAACGCGCCGCGCGCCTTGAGATACGCGGCCAGCGGATCGAGCCACGCGGCGATGTCGCCGGTCCAGTCGATGACCGGGCCCTCGGGCAGATAGGCCAGCGTGAAGCGCTCGAGCCGTGGCACCGGCCGGTGCAGGACGAGCCCGGCACCGACCAGCCGCCCGCCGTCGTACCAGCCCAGGGACTCGCTGCGCCACTCGGTCTTGACCCGCCCCCAGGCCGGAGTCTGCAGAAAGCTGACCGAACGCTGTGCCCGCACGAACGCCAGGTGCTCGGCAGCGCTGATCGGCCGGACGGTCGGCCGCGTCGGGGCCGCTGTTCGTACTGGTTCGCTGTAGGCCATGCCACCAGTCAAGGCGGCGGGGTGTTGCCGACGCGTATGCGGTTTTCGATACGCCGACGATATGTTCCGGGCAGGGCAGGGCAGGGCAGGGCAGGGCCGACCGCGCCCTGCCCGTCAGACGATGCTCACCAGGCCAACCAGACTCACCAGCTGACCCCGGCCGCCACGGGCAGATGGTCGCTGCCGGTGGCGGGCAGCGTCCACGAATCGGTCGGCTTCACGCCGCGCACCAGAATCTGGTCGATCCGCGCCACCGGGAACTTCGCCGGCCAGCTGAAGCCGAACCCGTCCCCGGCCGTGTCCTGGACCGAGTGCAACTGCGAGGTGATGCCCGCCAACGCGCGGTCGTCCACGGTGCCGTTCAGGTCGCCGAGCAGCGCGACCCGCTCACTGCGGTCGGCGGCGAGGACCTCGCCGAGTGCCTGCGCGTTCCGGTCGCGGGAGTCGGTCCAAAATCCCGTCCGGGGAGTGAGCCGTACGGAGCCCAGGTGGGCCACGTACACGACCAGCGGGCCCTTGTCCGTGGCCACCGTGGTGCGCAGCGCCCGGTTGCCGGCCATCGTGACGTCGGCCGGTTTGGTGTCCGCCAGCGGCCCGTAGTCCGTCGCGATGTCGACCGGCCGTGTGCCCGACAGCGGCAGCTTGCTCCACACCCCGACCGTGCCCTGCACCGTGTGGCACGGGTACTCCCTGGCCAGCCCCTTCTCGTACACACCCCGGTCCTGTGCGGTGATCTCCTCCAGCGCCAGCACGTCCACTCCGGAAGCGGCCAGGTCGCGGGCGGTGCCGGCCGGGTCCCGGTTCTCGGCGCCGACGTTGTGGGAGGCCATGGTGAGGTCGCCACCCGAGCCGGACTTGTCGCCGAGCAGCCCGCCGAAGAGGCTCAGCCACACGGTGACCGGCAGCACCAGCGCGGTCACCGCGGCGGGGGAGCGGCGCCACAGCGCTCCGGCGGCCAGCACGGGGACGAACAGGCCGAACCACGGCAGGAAGGTCTCGACCAGGCTGCCGACGGACCCGAACCGGTTCGGAATCTCCGCGTGCAGCATCATCACGAGGCCCAGCAGCAGCGCCGACACCGTGAGCACCGGCGCACGCTTCCAGAGCTCCGGCCGTACGGCGCCGCGGAGCGCCGCCCGTGAAAGCCGTCTCAGTGCCGGTGCCGGTGCCGGTGCCGGTGAAGGTGCAGGTGTCGCTGTGGCCGGCGGTGGTGGGACTGCTGGGGCCGACGGTACTGGTGGTGCCGGTGGCGAGGTCTGACGCATACGCCCAGTGAAGGCGGCGCGGTGTTGTCGGCACGTATGCGGTTTTCGATATGCCGACGATATGTGGCGACTCGTAACCTCGACACCATGCGTGTGCTGATTGTCGAGGACGAGCCCTACCTGGCGGGGGCGATCCGCGACGGCCTGCGCCTGGAGGCCATCGCGGCCGACATCGCAGGCGACGGCGACACCGCGCTCGAGCTGCTGAGCGTCAACGCCTACGACATCGCGGTGCTCGACCGTGACATCCCCGGCCCGTCCGGTGACGAGATCGCCGAACGCATCGTCGCCTCCGGCAGTGGCATGCCGATCCTCATGCTCACCGCGGCCGACCGCCTCGACGACAAGGCCTCCGGCTTCGGACTCGGCGCCGACGACTACCTGACCAAGCCGTTCGAACTGCAGGAGCTCGCGCTCAGGCTCCGGGCACTCGACCGCAGGCGCGCCCACAGCAGGCCTCCGGTGCGGGAGGTCGCCGACCTGCGCCTCGACCCGTTCCGCAGGGAGGTCTACCGGAGTGGCCGCTACGTCGCGCTGACCAGGAAGCAGTTCGCGGTACTCGAAGTGCTGGTAGCCGCCGAGGGCGGTGTCGTCAGCGCTGAGGAACTCCTGGAACG
This sequence comes from Streptomyces sp. CB09001, assembly GCF_003369795.1. Lineage (NCBI taxonomy): Bacteria > Bacillati > Actinomycetota > Actinomycetes > Kitasatosporales > Streptomycetaceae > Streptomyces > Streptomyces sp. CB09001. The sequence continues at coordinate 3,224,306 of NZ_CP026730.1, read as the reverse complement.
CGCATGGGACGAGAACGCCGACCCCTTCACCAACGCCGTCCGCATCACCGTCTCGGCCCTGCGCAAGCGCCTCGGCGAACCGTGGATCATCGCCACCGTGCCGGGCGTCGGCTACCGCATCGACACGGCACCCGTCACCGAGTCGGTGGGCGGCGACCGTGGATAGGCGGCCCGGCCTGAGCGTCCGCCTGAAGCTCACCCTCAGCTACGCGGGATTCCTCATGCTCGCGGGTGCTCTGCTGCTCGTAGCCGTGGGGGTGTTCCTCGTGCGACAGGGGTGGTTGATCACCAATGAATGGGGGGCGGTGAGAGCGACCCCGGGCACGATCTTCCTCCGCAGTTTCGCCCCGACGGCAGCCTGGGTCATGGCGTTCCTCCTGGTGTTCGGCCTCGTGGGCGGATGGCTCCTCGCCGGACGCATGCTCGCTCCCCTGGACCGGATCACCGAAGCCACCCGCACGGCCGCGACCGGGTCCCTCTCCCACCGCATCCGGCTGCCGGGTCGCAGGGACGAATACCGCGAATTGGCCGACGCCTTCGACGAGATGCTCGCCCGCCTAGAAGACCACGTGGCCGAACAGCGGCGCTTCGCGGCCAACGCCTCGCACGAGCTGCGCACCCCGCTGGCCGTCTCGAAGGCCATACTCGACGTGGCCCGCACCGACCCGCACCAGGACCCCGGCGAGATCATCGACCGCCTCCACGCCGTGAACACCAGGGCGATCGACCTCACGGAGGCCCTGCTCCTGCTCAGCCGCGCTGGCCAGCGCTCCTTCACCCGGGAACAGGTCGACCTGTCCCTCCTCGCGGAGGAAGCCACCGAGACCCTGCTCCCCTTCGCGGAGAAGCACGGCGTCACCCTCGAAACCAGCGGCGACGTGACCCCCGCCCTCGGATCACCGGCCCTCCTCCTTCAACTCACCACGAACCTCGTCCACAACGCGATCGTCCACAACCTCCCCGGCCGGGGCAGAGTCTGGATCCACACCACCCCCGGCCCTCACACCACGCGGCTCGTCGTCGAGAACACCGGCGACCTGATCAGCCCCCGCCAGGCCTCGACCCTCACGGAACCATTCCAACGCGGCACGGAACGCGTACACACCGACCACCCGGGCGTCGGCCTCGGCCTGGCCATCGTCAACACCATCACCGAGGCCCACGACGGCACCCTCACCCTCACACCACGCCCCACCGGCGGCCTCCGCGTCACGGTGCAACTACCGGCGGCCTCGGCGCACACCGGCAGGTGAGCCATGGAGACCGCGCCGGGCCGCCCGCCGGCTCAGCGTCATAAGCGGGGTCAAGGGCGGCCGCCGCCGTCCCTGAGCCGACGGGGGCTCGGTCGACGGCTGTTCTCCGGGACCGCCGGTGCCTCGTTGAGCTTCCGGCTGACCTGTAGACGTCTGTCGGGTCAGTCGGCGAGTATCCGCGGGTGACAGATGAAGCCGATCACCGGAAACCGCTCAGACGGAGCCCGAAAAGCATCCGCTTCGTCGAACTGTCCGGCAGGGTGATGTCCGCTTTGCTGGACGGAGACCTGGCTGGAGCCGGCAGGATGGCCGGGGTTCCGCTGACCGAGTACTTCGTGACCGACGGAGCACGGTGGCTGTGGCGGTTCCGGCTCGACCAGATGGCCGCCGATCCCGACCACTCGCGGTGGATGGTGCGGCAGGCGGTCGTCGGCGACAAGGACCTCGTCGTGGGACATGCCGGGTTCCACGGACCTCCTGATGAGGTCGGCATGGTCGAGATCGGCTACTCCGTCGCTCCCGACTTCCGTCGCCAGGGATACGCCCGATCCATACTGACCGAGTTGCTTCGCCGGGCAGCAGCCGAACCCGCGGTCACGACCGTACGAGCGGCGGTCAGCCCCGACAACGTGGCGTCCCTGGCCACGATCTCGGGCTTCGGCTTCGTCGAGGTCGGCGAGCAGTGGGACGAAGAGGACGGTCTCGAACTCGTCTTTGAGGCCCCCGCCTGAAGCGTCGACACGGTGGTGCAGGGGCGATGGGCGTACCTCAGGATTGGTTGCCGCACGCCCTGGTGCGCCAAGTAGCTGCTGACGCTGTGGAGGGTGACAGGTGCAGAGGAGGAAAAGGCTTGGGCGCTGAGGCCGGTTACGGGACACAGGTCGAAGTGCTCGCGGGCCTGCTGGAGGTTCTCGGTGATGCGGCAATGGTTCTCCCTTATGACGAGGACAGCACGTTTGCCGCACTGAGCTTGAGCCGCTTCGGCGCTGTTGGGTCCTCTCGGCTGGACTGGCGAGGTGCCGAAGTCCTACGGAGCTCTGCAGCGTTCGACGGCGCGGAGCTCCGGAGGATGCTGTGCGAGCTGGCAAGCCCGGGTGAGCCCGTCCAGGACGGCGAGGGGTTCACCGCCGGTCGGGTGCCTCAATGACGTCGTCGCGGTCATGGACGCGGGAAGCGTTGGTCACGCAGCTGGACACGCAGACGAAACAGGTGAGGCACCTACTCAATTGAGTAGGTGCCTCACCTGGTACTTCACTGTCGGGGTGGCGGGATTTGAACCCACGACCTCTTCGTCCCGAACGAAGCGCGCTACCAAGCTGCGCCACACCCCGATCGTCGCTGCTCGTCGCGGCGACGTCGTTTACTTTAGCCCACCGGTGGCCGGAGACGAAATCCGGTTTATCGGGGGCGGCGGAGCGGGTCCGGGCGGATGTGGTCCAGGGCTACGAGGAGTACGGCCAGGGCGTAGAGGGCGAGGCCGATGAGGAGGGCGTTGCCGAGGACGATCTTGTAGCCGTGCTGGGCGACGTCGAGGAAGGGGTAGAGGTAGCGGCCCTGGGTGCCGGGGAGGAGCAGCTCGCCGCGGGCCAGCGAGAAGGCCAGGTAGGCCAGGGGGTACAGGAGCCATGCGGGGGCCTGGCGCAGGTGCAGGCGGCCGGCGGGGGTGAGGAGGAGCCAGTCCAGGGCTGCGGCCACCGGTACCGCCGTGTGGAGGATGTGGGTCGCGGCGGTCTGCCAGGCCGTGCCGGTGCCGTCGGGCGTGGCGAACGGGCTCGACGTGTGCGCCAGGAGCACGTGGTGGACCAGGGCGGCGGCGATGACGTAGAAGAGGGCCGCACCCGTGAGGGCGCTCGGCAGGGGGTGGTGGGCGGACCAGGCGCACCGGGCGGAGGCGAGCATGACCAGGGCCAGCAGGATGCCGCTCTGGATCGTGAAGTGGCTCAGGGCCGTCGTGGCCGGGATACCGGCAGCGAGCAGTTCGATCGCCACGCCGGTCAGGGCCAGCAGGGCGGTCAGGCCACGGAAGGCGGCGACCGGGCGACGGCGGGCCGGGATCAGTACGGCACGGGCCGGTACGACGGTGGGTGGCAGGACGACGTGGCCCGGGATCGGGGGGAGGTCCGGGAGGTCCCGCGGTATCGGGGCTGTCATGACCTCAACGTAGACAGACCGGACATGGCGGGCTATGTGGGTGGGCCGTGTGGGTTACCCCCCGGCGACCGTCTGGATTCTCCCGCAGGCTCCCCCCGAGGTCGGTCAGCTCTCCCGGCCCACCAGCGTCAGCAGCGTCGCCTCCGGTGGGCAGGCGAAGCGGAACGGGGTGTATCGGTTCGCGCCGCAGCCGGCCGAGACGTGGAGGTGGGCCGTGTGACCGTCGGACGTGTGCGTGGACAGGCCCTTCACGCGGTCGGTGTCCAGGTCGCAGTTGGTGACCAGGGCGCCGTAGAAGGGGATGCACAGCTGGCCGCCGTGGGTGTGGCCGGCCAGGATCAGGGGGTAGCCGTCCGCCGTGTAGGAGTCCAGGACGCGCAGGTACGGCGCGTGGACCACGCCCATCGAGAAGTCGGCCGTGGGGGACGGGCCGCCGGCCACCTCCGTGTACCGGTCCCGTTTGATGTGCGGGTCGTCCAGTCCCGTCAGCTCGACGGACATGCCCTCGATCTTGAGCGTGCCTCGGGTGTTCGTCAGGTTCTGCCAGCCCGCGGCGTCGAAACCGTCACGCAGGTCCTCCCACGGGTTGTGGACGGCACCGACGACGGGCGGGTTGCCGTTGAGGCCGTGGCGGCCCTGGACCTTCTCGAGCAGGTACCGGGCGGGGTTGCGGGGCCGGGGCCCGTAGTAGTCGTTGGAGCCGAAGACGTAGGCGCCCGGGAACTCCATCAGGGGTCCCAGGGAGTCCAGGACCTCGGGGACTCCCTCCGGGTCGGACAGGTTGTCGCCGGTGTTGATCACGAAGTCGGGACGCAGCCCGGCCAGCGACCGCAGCCAGCGCTGCTTCTTGCGCTGACCGCCGACCATGTGGATGTCGGAGACCTGGAGCACCCGCAGGGGACGCATCCCGGACGGGAGGACGGGGACCGTCACCCGCCGGAGGCGGAAGGAGCGGGGCTCGACCCCCGCCGCGTAGATCAGACCGGCGGCGCCAACCGCCGTCATTCCCAGGGGTACTCCGTATCGCGCGCGCATACGTCCATCGTCTCAGAAGCGACGGGGAAGCAGCGGTGGGAGGCCGTCCGCGGTCGCCTTCACCGGGGGCGCGGAAATGAGCGGGCGCCGTTCCTCGCGTACCTGCGACAATCAGGTCCATGACCACGCTCAAGGCGAAGCTGCACGACGACCTCAACTCCTCGATCAAGGAGCGCGACGAGCTCCGCTCCTCGACGCTCCGGCTGACGCTGGCCGCGATCACCAAGGAGGAGGTCGCGGGGAAGGAGAAGCGCGAGCTCTCCGACGACGAGGTGCAGAAGGTGATCACCCGCGAGGCGAAGAAGCGCCGCGAGGCCGCCGAGGCCTTCGCCCAGGGCGGCCGCGCCGAGCAGGCCGAGCGGGAGAAGGCGGAGGGCGAGGTGCTCGCCGCCTACCTGCCCAAGCAACTCTCCGACGACGAGCTGGACGCGATCGTCGCGCAGGCCGTGCAGGAGGCGAAGGCGGCCGGTGCCGAGGGGCCGCGGGCCATGGGCGCCGTGATGAAGATCGTGAACCCGAAGGTGGCCGGGCAGGCCGAGGGCGGCCGGGTCGCCGCCGCGGTGAAGAAGCTCCTGGCCGGCTGAGCCACCGCGGCGTCCTTGCGACGCGCGGATGAAGCCGGTTACGCCGGTAACACCTGTGAGGGCCCTCTCCGCAGTCGCGGGGAGGGCCCTCACAGGTGAAGGGAACGGGTCAGCGGCGTCCGCCGGGACCGTTGCCCGGGCCCTGGATCAGGTTGCCCGGGAAGCCGCCGTCCCCGCCGCCGCCGTCGCCGGCGGTGCCGCCGTTGGTCAGGCCGGCGATGAAGCCGTCGTCGTCGCCGTTGTTCCCGTCGTCGGGCTTGTCCTCGTCGCGGCCCTTGTCCTTGTCCTTGTTCTTGTCCTTGTCCTTGTTCTTGTCGCCGTCCGGGATGTCGACGAGGTTGAACGAGGGGGAGTCCTTGCCCGACAGGGCGCCGGTCATGGCGTCCTTCCAGATCGGGCCCGGGACCGCGCCACCGAAGACGAGGGGGTGGTAGACGCCGCCGATCGTGATGTCCTTCATCTCGACCTCCTGGCTGGCGCTGCCGACCCAGACGGCGCCCGACATGTTCGGCGTGTAGCCGACGAACCAGGCGTTCTTGCGCTCGTCGGTCGTACCCGTCTTGCCGGCGTTGGCGCGGTCGCTCAGACCGGCCGCCTTACCGGTACCGGAGTCGACCACGCCCTGCAGCAGGGTGTTCACGCTGTCCGCGGTCTTCTCGGTCATGGCGCGCGAGCACGTCGACTTCGGCACCTCGAGCGACTTCTGCTTGTTGCCGACCTTCTGGGTGATCGACTCGATCGCGACCGGCGTGCAGTACATGCCGCGCGAGGCGAAGGTCGCGTAGGCGCTGGCCATCGTCAGCGGGGACATACCGACCGAGCCGAGGGCGAGGGCCGAGGGGTTCTGCGGCAGCTTGTCCCCGTTGCCCTGGTGGACGTGGAGCTTGTCCGCCATGGACGCGACCGGGCACAGACCGATGTCGGCGAGCATCTGGACGAAGTAGGTGTTGACCGACTTGGCCATCGCCTCCTTCAGCCGGTACGGGCCGACCTCCGACTCGTTCTCGTTCTCGAGGCGGTAGCCCGAGTCGTTGATCCAGGGCTTGTCACAGGTCTGGATGGGGCTCGGGTAGTCCATGTCGTACGGCGACGAGTACTCCTTCGTCGCCGGTACGTTCTCCTCCAGGGCCGCGGCCGCCAGGAACGGCTTGAACGTCGAACCCGTCGGGAAGCCGTAGTTGGAGCCGCCGACCGCGTGGTCGACCGAGTAGTTGATCTCGGTCTCGTTCTTGCCGTAGCCGTACGGCTTCGACTGGCCCATGGCGACGATCCGGCCGGTGCCGGGTTCGACCAGGGTGCTGGCCGCGGCGACCGAGTCCGACTTGTTGACGTGGTCCTTGAGGGACTGGTGCACCGACTCCTGGGCCTGCGGGTCGAGCGTCGTGCGGATGGTCAGGCCGCCCTGGTTCCAGACCTTGGCCCGGTCCTTGCGGGTCTTGCCGAAGACCGGTTCGCTCAGGAAGACCTCGCGCACGTAGTCGCAGAAGAAGCTCGCGTCGTTCACGGCCGTGATGCAGCCGTTCTTCGGCCTGCTGACCTTCAGCCCGAGCGGTGCCTTCTTCGCCTTCTCGGCCTGGGCCGGGGAGATGTCGCCGACCTGGGCCATGCGGTTCAGGACGATGTTGCGCCGCTTGGTGGCCTCCGCCTCGTCGTTGACCGGGTCGTACCGGCTGGGCGACTGGACGATGCCGGCCAGGAGGGCGGCCTCCTGGACGGTGAGATCCTTGGCGTGCTTGGAGAAGTAGCGCTGGGAGGCCGCCTCGACGCCGTAGGCCTGCTGGCCGAAGAAGGTGATGTTCAGGTAGTTCTCGAGGATCTTCTTCTTGCCCAGCTCCTCCTCGACCTGGATCGCGAGCTTCAGCTCCTGGATCTTGCGGCCGATGGTCTGCTGGGTGGCCTGGGCGACCTTCGTCGCGTCGTCGCCCGCCTCCTCCACGAAGACGTTCTTGACGTACTGCTGCGTGAGCGTGGAGGCGCCCTCGGAGACCTCGCCGCTGCGCGCGTTCTTGTTGAGGGCGCGCAGGACGCCCTTGAGGTCGATCGCGCCGTGCTCGTAGAAGCGGGAGTCCTCGATCGCGACGATCGCCTTCTGCATGTACGGCGAGATGTCCTTGAGGTCCACCACCGTCCGGTCGCGCGAGTAGACCGTGGCGATGGTGCCGCCCTCGGCGTCGAGGATGGTGGTGCGCTGGCTCAGCGGGGGAGTCTTCAGGTTGGTCGGGAGGGCGTCGAAGCCCTCCACCGACCCCTTGGCGGCCAGCCCCAGCGCGCCCACGGCGGGCAACGCGATGCCGGCCAGCACTGCTCCCGCGAGCACACTGACACCGAGGAACTTGGCGGCCTGCTGCGTTGGCGACAGACCACCGCCCGAGCGCTTCTTTGGCATGGAGGCAGCCTACGTTCTCATTCGCCGGACACGCGTATATGCCTTGGCCTAAGCTGCACTCAACTGTCACAGCAGTGAGGCCACGTATCAATACGTCCGGCGACCCCGAATCGTTCCGGATCCGCTCGATTTTTTTCCGAGGGGCCCCGCTGGGGGGCGCGTTGGTGTGTACCGGCGCGTGCCACGGCGTGTGGGGTGCGTGTCCGAATCCGCCTTGTGTGTCAACCGGTGTCCGTTGTGGCGCAACAGAGATGACCTGAATGTCGGGATCGTCGCGCATGTCGCCAGCTCACTCCCCCGGGTGATCTGCCGCTTACCCATAGTCCGTTCGGGCCATTCAAGATTGGGCCCGAAGGGGGTGTTGCGCTGTGCCCACCTTCCGTAACGTCCTCAACTGGCGGCGGTGAATATGCCGCTGCCGCCGTGGGGGAGCCTCGATTCGGGAGAGGACGGCGCCGGTATGGGCTGGGTAACCGACTGGAGTGCGCAGGCCGCCTGCCGCACTACCGATCCGGACGAACTGTTCGTTCAGGGAGCAGCGCAGAACAGGGCCAAGGCGGTGTGCACCGGATGTCCGGTGCGGACCGAGTGCCTGGCCGACGCGCTGGACAACCGCGTCGAGTTCGGCGTGTGGGGAGGCATGACGGAGCGGGAACGCCGCGCACTGCTGCGCAGGCGGCCCACCGTGACCTCCTGGCGCCGGCTCCTCGAGACGGCGCGGACGGAGTACGAACGAGGGGTCGGCATCGTGCCCCTCGACGACGACGAGGTGTACGAGAACTACGCGGCCGTGGGCTGAGCCCCGAGGCCGCACGGCCCCAGGTCTCCAGAGCGGCCAAGGGCCCGCCGGGGCAGGATCAGGCGCCCGGCCCGGGCAGCTCGGGCCGGCCGGTCGCCAGGCGTGCCCCGATGTCCCGCAGTCCCGCGAGGTCGTGCACGTCGCCGGGCAGCGCGGCCACCTCGGTGACCGCGACCTCGGGATGACGCGCGGTGAAGCGGTCACGCGTGCGCTGCTCGCGAGCGAGCAGGTGCATGCGCTCCGCGTGCAGCCGAAGCAGGCCCGCGGTGAGCGCGTCGACGGACCGCTCCGCCGTGTCGGAAACCCCGGGTGAGGTGTCGGAAGCCTCGGGCGGGGCCTGGGAGGCCCCGGGTGAGGAGTCGGGGGCCGAGTCGCCGGGCTCGGAGCCGACCGCTTCTGAACTGCCGGGTGTGTCGTCTGAACTGCCGTACGTGTCGGGAGAGTTGCCGGAGGAGGTACGAACTCCAGCTTTCCCGCCGTCCTGATCCACAATGCGGGGATCCTCAAGATTTTCCGCGGCGGCGAGTGCCCGCTCGGCCGACAACCGGTCGGCGCCGCTGCCGTGGACCCGGTTGAGCACCAGACCGGCCAGCGGCATGTCCTCGGCCGCCAGCCGCTCCACGAAGTACGCGGCCTCGCGCAGTGCGTCCCGCTCCGGAGCCGCCACCACCAGGAACGCTGTCCCGGGCGCCTGGAGCAGCTTGTACGTCGCGTCCGCGCGGGTACGGAAGCCGCCGAACATCGAGTCCATCGCGGCCACGAAGGTCTGCACGTCCTTGAGGAACTGCCCGCCCAGCACCTTCCCCAGGACGCCGGTCATCATCGACATGCCGACGTTCAGGAACTTCATCCCGGCCCGGCCGCCGACCTTCGCGGGGGCCAGCAGGACGCGGATCAGCTTGCCGTCCAGGAAGGAACCGAGGCGCTTGGGCGCGTCCAGGAAGTCCAGCGCCGAGCGGGAGGGCGGCGTGTCGACGACGATGAGGTCCCACTCGTCCCTCGACCGCAGCTGCCCCAGCTTCTCCATCGCCATGTACTCCTGCGTGCCCGCGAAGCCCGCCGAGAGCGACTGGTAGAAGGGGTTGCCCAGGATCGCCGCCGCCCGTTCGGGATCCGCGTGGGACTCGACGATCTCGTCGAAGGTCCGCTTCATGTCGAGCATCATGGCGTGCAGCTCTCCGCCCGCCGCGTCGTCGACGCCCTTCACCCGGCGCGGGGTGTTGTCGAGCGAGTCGATGCCCATGGACTGCGCGAGCCGCCGGGCCGGGTCGATGGTGAGGACGACCACCTTGCGGCCGCGCTCGGCCGCCCGCAGGCCCAGGGCCGCCGCCGTGGTCGTCTTGCCGACCCCGCCCGAACCACAGCACACCACGATGCGGTTCTGCGGGTCCTCCAGCAGGGCGTCGACGTCGAGCACGCGCGCGGGGGCCAGGCGACGCGCACCCTCCTGGTGACGGGCCGGGCCGCCCTCCTGGTGACGGGCAGGGCCGCCCTTCCGGTGACGGGCCGGGTCGTCCGGACTCATGCGATCCCCTGCTTCCGCAGCTCGGTGGCCAGTTCGTACAGGCCCGCCAGGTCCATGCCCTCCGCGAGCAGCGGCAGTTCGTGCGTCGGCAGGCCCAGCTCACCGAGGACCGCCCGCTGCTCCTGCTCCAGCGCGTACCGCTCGGCGTACTCCCCGGCCTGGGCGAGGAGCGGGTCCACCAGCCGCTCGGCGTGCCCGCCCCGCCGCGCCCCGCCGAGTCCCGCCCCGGACAGGGACCGGGCCAGCGCCGTACGCGGTGTCTCCCGTACGAGCTCCAGGCCGGCGGCGTCCAGGACCTGGGGCCGGACCATGTTCACGACGACCCGGCCCACCGGGAGCCGTGCCGTCCGCAGCTCGGCGATGCCGTCCACGGTCTCCTGGACCGGCATCTCCTCCAGCAGCGTCACCAGGTGCACGGCGGTCTCCCGCGATTTCAGCACCCGCATCACGGCCTGCGCCTGATTGTGTATGGGACCGACCTTCGCGAGCCCCGCCACCTCGTCGTTGACGTTGAGGAAGCGCGTGATGCGGCCGGTGGGCGGGGCGTCCATGACGACGTAGTCGTACACGAACCGGCCCTGCTTGTCCTTGCGCCGGACCGCCTCGCAGGCCTTGCCGGTCAGCAGGACGTCCCTGACCCCCGGCGCGACGGTGGTCGCGAAGTCGATCGCGCCGAGCTTCTTCAGGGCCCGTCCGGCGCTGCCCAGCTTGTAGAACATCTGGAGGTAGTCCAGAAGGGCCAGTTCGGCGTCGATGGCGAGGGCGTACACCTCCCCGCCCCCGGGAGCGACGGCGATCTTCCGCTCCTCATAAGGCAGCGCCTCCGTTTCGAAGAGCTGCGCGATGCCCTGGCGGCCCTCGACCTCGACGAGAAGCGCGCGCTTCCCCTCGGTGGCCAGGGCCAGCGCGAGGGCCGCGGCCACCGTGGTCTTGCCGGTACCGCCCTTGCCGCTGACGACCTGGAGCCTGCTCACGTATTCGAGCGTAACCAGTCCGCGCGCCGAGTACTCCGGTGGCTGTGGACAACGTCGCCGCGGCCGGCACGCGCAGGGGCCCGGACAGCGGCTGCGGAGGCGCCCCGGCCAGCGGCTAGAGTCGGCCGCATGACCAAGTGGGAATACGCAACCGTGCCGCTGCTCGTCCATGCCACGAAGCAGATTCTGGACACCTGGGGCGAGGACGGCTGGGAGCTCGTCCAGGTCGTGCCCGGGCCGAACAACCCCGAGCAGCTCGTCGCCTACCTGAAGCGGGAGAAGCAGGCATGAGCGCGGTGGAGGCGAAGCTCGCCGAGCTCGGTCTGACACTGCCCGAGGTCGTCCCGCCGCTGGCCGCGTACCAGCCGGCCGTGCAGTCGGGCCCGTACGTCTACACGTCCGGCCAGCTGCCGATGCTGGGGGGCAAGCTTCCGGTCACCGGCAAGGTCGGTGCCGAGGTCACCCCGGACGAGGCCAAGGAACTGGCCCGCACCTGCGCGCTGAACGCTCTGGCCGCCGTGAAGTCCGTCGCCGGTGACCTCGACCGCGTCGCGCGTGTCGTCAAGGTCGTCGGCTTCGTCGCCTCGGCGACCGACTTCACCGGCCAGCCCGGCGTGGTCAACGGCGCCAGCGAGCTCCTCGGCGAGGTCCTCGGCGACAAGGGCGTGCACGCCCGCAGCGCGGTCGGCGTGGCGGTCCTCCCGCTGGACGCGCCGGTGGAGGTCGAGATCCAGGTGGAGCTCGTCCAGCCGTAGCGAACCGGGCTTCCGGAACGCCGACGAACCGGGCTTCCGGAACGCCGACGAACCGGGCTTCCGGAACGCCGACGGGCAGAGCTTCCGGAACGCCGATGGACAGGGTTTCCGGAACATCGACGGGCAGGGCTTTCGGAACGCCGACGGAGCGGACTTCCCGTCGTACGCCGACGGAGTGGACTTCCGCCGTACGCCGACGGAGCGCGGGGAACGGATGCCGGGTGCGGCGCGCGCGTTGCCAGGCCGGCAACAAACCTCGCGCCCGCCGCCCCGGCCCCGCAGGATCGGTCCCGGTGCCCCGTACGGCGCGGGAGCCGGCCCCGCCCGGCGGTCCCGGTCCGTACCCGGGCCGTACCGACCGTATGCGCCAGGAGGAGCCATGCCGCAGCCGCCCGTCACCGTCCAGCCGGCCGACCAGCCCGTCCATCGTCTGGTGCCCTCACCCGCAGGCCGGATCCATCTGGTGGAGCAGGGCAGCGGGCCGCTGGTCCTGCTCGTGCACGGCTTCCCCGAGTCCTGGTACTCCTGGCGCCACCAGCTGCCCGCGCTGGCCGCCGCCGGGTTCCGCGCCGTCGCCGTCGACGTACGCGGCTACGGGCGCTCCTCGCGGCCGGACGCCGTCGAGGCGTACCGGATGCTGGACCTGGTGGCGGACAACGTCGCCGTGGTGGAGGCCCTGGGGGAACGCTCCGCGGTGGTCGTCGGCCACGACTGGGGCGCGAACATCGCCGCCCACTCCGCGCTGCTGCGGCCGGACGTCTTCCGCGCGGTGGGCCTGCTGAGCGTGCCGTACGCCCCGCCGGGCGGACCGAGGCCCAGCGAGGTCTTCGCCGGCATGAGCGACCCGGCCGGGCCCTTCGCGGGGCAGGAGTTCTACGTCTCCTACTTCCAGGAGCCCGGGCGCGCCGAGGCGGAGATCGAGCCCGACGTACGTGGCTGGCTCGCCGGCCTCTACGCCGCCCTGTCCGCCGACACCATGCCCGGCCCCCAGGAGCCCGACCCGCACTTCGTCGCCGCCGGCGGCCGGATGCGCGACCGGTTCCCGGCCGCCGGGCGGCTGCCCGACTGGCTGACCGAGGAGGACCTGGACGTCTACGCCGGGGAGTTCGAGCGCACCGGCCTGACCGGGGCCCTCAACCGTTACCGCAACATGGACCGCGACTGGGCCGACTTGGCCGCGCACGAGGGCGCCCCGATCACCCAGCCGTCGCTCTTCCTCGGTGGCGCCCTGGACGCCTCCACCACCTGGCTGTCCGACGCGATCGAGGCGTACCCGGTCACCCTGCCGGGGCTGAGCGCCTCGCACCTCCTCGACGGCTGCGGCCACTGGCTCCAGCAGGAGCGCCCCGCGGAGACGAACCGGCTGCTCACCGAGTGGCTGACCGGCCTGCCCTCCTGAGGCCTCCCGGGCCCCGGGGGCCACTCGAACATCCGCCCGTCACCGGATAGCCTCCGGCCATGGCGAATGGTCAGGCGAATGGTCAGTGGTACCCACCGGAGTGGCCGGACCGCATCCGCGCGCTGGCGGCCGGCACCCTCACCCCGGTCACCCCGAAACGCGCGGCCACCGTCATGCTCCTCAAGGACGCCGGTACCGGCACCGACGCCACCGGGTCCCGGTCCGGTCCCACCGTGCACATGCTGCGCCGCCGCACCTCCATGGCGTTCGCCGGTGGCGCGTACGCCTACCCGGGCGGCGGGGTCGACCCGCGTGACGACGACCGGGCCGTCGGCTGGGCGGGCCCCACGCGCGCGTGGTGGGCGGATCGGCTGGGCGTCGACGAGGCGGGCGCCCAGGCGATCGTCTGCGCGGCCGTACGGGAGACGTACGAGGAGGCCGGCGTCCTGCTCGCCGGGCCGACCGGCGACTCCGTGGTCGGCGACACGACGGGCGCGGACTGGGAGGCCGACCGGGCCGCCCTGGTCGACCGTGAGCTGTCCTTCGCGGAGTTCCTGGACCGCCGGGGCCTGGTCCTGCGCTCCGACCTGCTGGGGGCCTGGGCGCGCTGGATCACCCCGGAGTTCGAGTCCCGGCGCTACGACACCTGGTTCTTCGTGGCCGCGCTCCCCGAGGGGCAGCGCACCCGCAACGCCTCCACGGAGGCCGACCGGACCGTGTGGATCACACCGGCGGAGGCGACCGCCGGGTACGACAGGGGCGAGCTGCTGATGATGCCGCCCACCGTCGCGACCCTGCGCGGCCTCGCCGGGTGCGCCACGGCGGCCGAGGCGCTGGCGTCGGCTCCCGGCCGCGACATGACGCCCGTGCTGGCGCGGGCACGGATCGTCGACGGTGAGATCGTCCTCTCCTGGCCGGGGCACGAGGAGTTCACCAAACACGTCCCCAGTACGGCACCGGCGACACCCAACGACCCGACCGGGGGAGCCCCCGCATGACGGACGCAGCAGCACTGCCCGGACAGCCGCGCGGCGGCGTCCTGTCGGGACCGGCCACCGCGCGCGCGGTGAACGTCCTCGCGCCCAACGCCTCCGCGATGACCCTGGACGGCACGAACACCTGGATCCTCGCCGAGCCCGACTCCGACCTGGCCGTCGTCGTCGACCCGGGCCCCCTGGACGACGCCCACCTGCGGCGCGTCGTCGAGACGGCCGAGCGGGCCGGAAAGCGGGTCGCGCTGACGCTGCTGACGCACGGTCACCCGGACCACGCGGAGGGCGCCGCCCGTTTCGCCGAGCTGACCCGCACGAACGTACGGGCCCTGGACCCGGCGCTGCGGCTGGGCGAGGAGGGGCTGGCGGCCGGTGACGTGATCGGGGTCGGCGGCCTGGAGCTGAGGGTCGTGGCGACCCCGGGGCACACAGCGGACTCCCTGTGCTTCCATCTCCCGGCCGACCGGGCGGTCCTGACGGGCGACACCGTCCTGGGCCGCGGCACGACGGTGGTGGCCCACCCGGACGGCCGCCTCGGCGACTACCTGGACTCCCTGCGCAGGCTCAGGTCGCTCACGACCGACGACGGGGTGCACATGGTGCTTCCGGGGCACGGGCCCGTCCTGGAGGACGCCCAGGGCGCCGTGGAGTACTACCTCGCCCATCGCGCCCACCGTCTCGCCCAGGTCGAGACGGCGGTGGAGGACGGCCACCGCACGCCGGGCGAGGTCGTCGCCCACGTGTACGCGGACGTCGACCGCTCCCTGTGGCCGGCGGCGGAACTGTCGGTGCGGGCGCAGCTGGAGTACCTGGGCGAGCACGGGATCGTCCAGCTGCCCGAGTAGGACCCGAGTAGGCCCCGACTCGGCCCCGGGGAGAGCCCAGCGGGTCAGCGGGAGCGCTTGGCCAGTCGCTCCACGTCCAGCAGGATCACCGCGCGGGCCTCCAGTCGGAGCCAGCCGCGCTGGGCGAAGTCCGCGAGTGCCTTGTTGACCGTCTCGCGGGACGCGCCGACCAGCTGGGCCAGCTCCTCCTGCGTGAGGTCGTGCACCACGTGGATGCCCTCCTCGGACTGCACGCCGAAGCGACGGGAGAGGTCGAGCAGGGCGCGGGCGACACGGCCGGGGACGTCCGAGAAGACCAGGTCGGACATGGCGTCGTTGGTCTTGCGCAGGCGGCGCGCGACGGCGCGCAGCAGCGCGGTGGCCACCTCGGGGCGGACGTTCAGCCAGGGCTGGAGGTCGCCGTGGCCGAGGGCGAGCAGCTTGACCTCGGTCAGCGCGGTGCCGGTCGCCGTGCGCGGGCCCGGGTCGAAGAGCGACAGCTCGCCGATCAGCTCGCTGGGGCCGACCACGGCCAGCATGTTCTCGCGCCCGTCGGGGGACGTGCGGTGGAGCTTGACCTTGCCTTCCGTGACCACGTACAGGCGGTCTCCGGGGTCCCCCTCGTGGAACAGGGTGTCGCCGCGGGCGAGGGTCACCTCACTCATGGAGGCGCGGAGCTCCGCGGATTGCTCGTCGTCGAGCGCCGCGAAGAGCGGGTTGCGCCGCAGAACGTCGTCCACGAGTTCTCTCCTTGTCGACCGGCTCAGAGGATCTTGTTCCCCCGGTGTACCAGGGGTCCGTGGTGCCCATTTTGCCGGACAGTCCAAACAGTGTGATCTGTCACAAGGATGCCGCACTGATGTCCCGGGGTACGCGGCAGGGGTCCAATTGGGCGCCGATCTTCGAGGTCCGGGGCGGATGTCGGTGCCGGGTCGTAGGCTGGCCGGGTGTCCAAATCGCCGGTGAGAGCACAGGCCGAGGGGGCTGCGCGGGTGAATGCCCGTCGCGATTCCGCTGTGGGCGAACAGGGCCCCGATGGTCGTAGAAAACCGGCGAAAGCGACAAAGAAGGCAGTGCCTGCCAAGAGGGTGACTGCAGGGAAGGGTGCCGTGGAGAAGAGCGCCGCGAGTAAGAAGACCGCCGCGAGCGAGAAGGTCGCCGCGAGTAAGAAGACCGCCGCGGGCGACACGGCAGCTGCGGGCAAGAAGGCCGCCGCGAAGAAGACCCCGCCCCTCAAGAGGCAGGCGCCCGCCAAGAAGCCCGCCATCGCCCCGAAGAAGGCCGCCGCCGCCGTCAAGGGCGTCGCCCCGGCGAAGACCGTCGCCACGAAACCGCCGGGCGGCGAGTCGCGTACCGCGCTGGTGCGCCGCGCCCGCCGTATCAACCGCGAGCTCGCCGAGATCTACCCGTACGCCCACCCGGAGCTGGACTTCGAGAATCCGTTCCAGCTGGTCGTGGCCACGGTGCTGTCCGCCCAGACCACCGACCTCAGGGTCAACCAGACGACGCCCGCCCTCTTCGCCAAGTACCCCACCCCCGAGGACCTGGCTGCCGCCGTCCCCGAGGAGGTCGAGGAGATCCTGCGCCCGACCGGCTTCTTCCGGGCCAAGACCAGGTCGGTCATAGGGCTGTCAAAGGCGCTCACGGAGGACTTCGGCGGCGAGGTACCCGGGCGCCTCGAAGACCTCGTCAAGCTGCCCGGCGTCGGCCGCAAGACCGCCTTCGTCGTGCTCGGCAACGCCTTCGGCCGCCCCGGCATCACCGTGGACACGCACTTCCAGCGCCTGGTGCGCCGCTGGCGGTGGACCGCGGAGACCGACCCGGACAAGATCGAGGCCGCCGTCGGCGCGCTCTTCCCGAAGAGCGACTGGACCGACCTCTCCCACCACGTGATCTGGCACGGCCGCCGCATCTGCCACGCCCGCAAGCCCGCCTGCGGTGCCTGCCCCATCGCCCCGCTCTGCCCCGCGTTCGGCGAGGGCGAGACGGACCCGGAGAAGGCGAAGAAGCTGCTGAAGTACGAGAAGGGCGGCTTCCCGGGGCAGCGGCTGAAGCCCCCGCAGGCCTACCTGGACGCGGGCGGCAAGCCGGCCCCGCCGCTGGGGGCCGGGTGACGGAACGATCTCGGGGGCTCGGGGCGTTGGAGTCTGCAGGACGGGGGTGGAGATGACACGGGCGAGCGACACGCAGGGCCCCGCGCGGGACCACACTCGGGGCGCGATGCTCAGCAAGGAGGGTCTGCCCGGCTGGCTGGACCCGGTGGTGCGGGCCGTCGAGACGGTCCGGCCGACCCAGCTGAGCCGCTTCCTGCCGCCGGCGGACGGCGCCGGCCGCCAGTCCGCCGTCCTGATCCTCTTCGGCGACGGCACGCGCGCGGGCGAGGACGGCGAGAAGGAGCCCGGCCGCGGGCCGGAGCTGCTGCTCATGGAGCGGGCCGGCTCCCTGCGCTCCCACCCCGGCCAGCCCGCCTTCCCGGGCGGCGCCCTCGACCCCGAGGACGGTGATCCGCGCGGTGACGGCCCGCTGCGGGCCGCCCTGCGCGAGGCCGAGGAGGAGACCGGACTCGACCCTTCCGGCGTGCAACTCTTCGGGGTCCTGCCCAAGCTCTACATCCCGGTGAGCGGCTTCGTCGTCTCCCCGGTGCTGGCCTGGTGGCGCGAGCCCACCCCGGTGGGCGTCGTCGATCCGGCCGAGACCGCGCGTGTCTTCACGGTCCCCGTGGCCGATCTCACGGACCCCGCCAACAGGGTGACGACCATCCACCCCAGCGGTCACCGAGGCCCGGCATTCCTGGTCGAATCGGCGCTCGTGTGGGGCTTCACCGCCGGCATCATCGACCGGTTGCTGCACTTCGCGGGCTGGGAGCGGCCCTGGGACCGGGAGAAGCAGGTCCCGCTGGACTGGCGCGCATGACAGGGTGGCCTGCATACCGCAGACGACAAGGCGAGGCCTGAATCGGTGAACGTGCTGGACATCCTGTTGCTGCTGGCCGCCGTCTGGTTCGCGATCGTCGGCTTCCGGCAGGGCTTCGTCGTCGGCATCCTGTCGGTGATCGGCTTCCTCGGCGGCGGTCTCGTCGCCGTCTCCCTGCTGCCGGTGATCTGGGACGCGCTGACGGACAACGCCGAGGTGAGCCAGACCGCCGCCGTCGTCGCGGTCGTCATCGTCATCGTGTGCGCCTCCGTCGGTCAGGCCCTGACGACCCATCTGGGCAGCAAGCTGCGCCGCTACATCACCTGGTCCCCGGCCCGCGCCCTGGACGCCACCGGCGGCGCCCTGGTCAACGTCGTGGCCATGCTCCTGGTCGCCTGGCTGCTCGGCTCCGCCCTCGCGCGGACCACGATGCCGACGGTCGGCAAGGAGGTGCGGCAGTCCACGGTGCTCGCCGGGGTGCAGGAGGTGCTGCCCGCGCAGGCCGACACCTGGTTCGACAGCTTCACCTCGGTCCTCGCGGAGAACGGCTTCCCACAGGTCTTCAGCCCGTTCTCCAACGAGCCGGTCCTCGACACGCCGCCGCCCGACCCGGCGCTGGTGAACAGCCCGGTCGCCGTCAACGCCAAGCGGTCCATCGTCAAGGTCATGGGCACCGCCCCGGACTGCGGCAAGGTCCTCGAGGGCACCGGCTTCGTCTTCGCCGACCGGCGAGTCATGACCAACGCGCATGTCGTCGGCGGCGTCGACGAACCCACGGTGCAGATAGGCGGCGAGGGGCTGAAGTACGACGCGACGGTCGTCCTGTACGACTGGAAGCGCGACATCGCCGTACTGGACGTGCCGGAACTGGACGCGCCCGCGCTGCGGTTCACCGACGAGGACGAGGACGCGCGGGGAGACGACGACGCGATCGTCGCGGGCTTCCCGGAGAACGGGGCGTACGACGTCCGTGCCGCGCGGGTGCGCGGGCGCATCACGGCCAACGGCCCGGACATCTACCACCGCGACACCGTCCGCCGGGACGTCTACTCGCTGTACGCGACCGTCCGTCAGGGCAACTCCGGCGGCCCGCTGCTGACGCCGGAGGGCGAGGTGTACGGCGTGGTCTTCGCCAAGTCCCTGGACGACCCCGACACCGGTTACGCGCTCACCGCGGACGAGATCCGCGAGGACATCAACAAGGGCCGCACCGCCGGCCAGCAGGTGGACAGCGACAGCTGCGCCCTCTAGCTCCGCGTCCGGGCAGACCCGGGTACGGGAGTGTCGAGGCGCTGTGTCTCAGGTCCGTGGATGGCGCAGGCGTACGGAGACCCAGCGGGCCCGGCGGCGCAGGATGCGCGGAATACCCACCCGAAGGTCCGCACCCGCGAGTTGCGGGGTGCCGCCGCGTCGGTGGGTGCTGCTCACGCCGCTCGTGGAGCGGCCGTCGCGTGCTACGTCACTGTAGTCGTGCGTCCAGCCCATACCCGGACGTGTGCCCCCGCCCCAAGGTCGATAACCGTTCCCGGGGCCCCCAATTGGCCTATGCGCCGGGCAAGTGGCCGTTCATAGGACAAGCGTTCCGGTTCGGATACCGGGCGCGTCCGTTCGGTGACCGATCGCTCACCGAACCATCACCGAAAGGTCATCGATCGGGTTCGGGATCCTTCAGCCAGTTGATCAGTTCGGTCGAGAAGGCGACCGGATCCTCTTCGTGCGGGAAGTGCCCGAGCCCGTCGAACAACCGCCAGCGGTACGGCGCTTCGACATACTGCCCCGACCCCGCCGCACTCCGTGTCCGCATCACGGGGTCCAGGGAGCCGTGCAGGTGCAGGGTCGGCACGCGCACCGGCCGCTTCATCCGGCGGTAGAACTGGACGCCGTCCGGACGGGCCAGGGAGCGCACCAGCCAGCGGTACGGCTCGACCGAGCAGTGCGCCGTGGAGGGGATGCACATGGCGCGCCGGTACGCCGTCACCGCCGTGTCGTCCAGGAGCCGCGGCCCGGACCAGTCGTGGAGCAGCCGGCCGACCAGCGCGCCGTCGTCCACGGTCAGTTGACGCTCCGGCACCCAGGGCCGCTGGAAACCCCAGATGTAGGAGCCCGCGCGGCTCTGGCGGACGTCCCCGAGCATGGCCGAGCGCCAGCGCCTGGGATGCGGCATCGAGGACACCGCGAGCCGTCGTACGAGCTTGGGCCGCATCGCGGCCGCCGTCCAGGCCAGGTAGCCGCCGAGGTCGTGACCGACCAGCGCGGCGTCCGGCTCGCCAAGGGAGCGGATCACGCCGGTGATGTCGAGGGCGAGGCCCGCGGGGTCGTAACCGCGCGGGGTGCGGTCGCTGCCTCCGACGCCGCGCAGGTCCATGGCGACCGCGCGGAAACCGGCGTCGGCGAGCGCCACCAGCTGGTGCCGCCAGGTCCACCAGAACTGCGGGAAGCCGTGCAGCAGCAGCACCAACGGTCCGTCGCCCAGCTCGGCGATGTGGAAGCGGGCGCCGTTGGCCGCGACGTCCCGGTGGGTCACCTCGGGTCCGCCCGGGATGCCGAGGCGCACCACCGAGGTGGGATTGGGGCGCTGCGGCGAGGGGGATTGCCCCGAAGGTGTGCTGGAGCCCGTCATGAGGACGAGCGTGCCACAGCCTCGATCGCTTCGGGGGACCGGTCGGCGGGCAGTTCCGGGCGCGGGTGCGGCTTGGCGTTCTGGAGCACGCCCGCCGACTGCTTCACCGAGGCGGCGACCTTCTGCGGGCCGCGGCCCTTCTTGGCCTTCTTCGCGAAGACGATGCCGATCAGCGCTAGGAGGCCCGCAACCAGCACGTTCGCGGCGAAGGACAGCAGGAAGCAGACGGCCATGTTCCAGCCGCTCCAGGTCCGGATGCCGTAGGCCAGCGCGAAGCTCAGCATCGGCAGGGAGAAGAGCAGGAGCAGGCCCGCGGCGGAGAACGCGCCGCCGCTCGTCGCCCCACGCTTGACGTCCTGCTTCAGCTGCGCCTTCGCCAGCGCGATCTCGTCGTGCACGAGCGCCGACATTTCGGTGGTCGCCGAGGCGAACAGCTGGCCGATGCTGCGTTCGGTGCCGACCGGGCTGCCGTCGGGTGCGCTCATCGCGGTCTCCCTCTTCTGCTGGCTCTTCTGCGTACGGTTCCGTGGCGTCGGATCGTCCTCGGTCCGGCCGTGTCCGGCCCGACCCGTGTCCGTTCGACTGCGTACGGCCCCGTCTTTTGTACCGTCTCGTCAGATCATGCCGGACCGTCGCCCTCATCGCCTGCCCCGCCCGCCACTTCGGCAAGCCGTGCCGCCTCCATCTCCCCGGCGATCCGGCGGTGCTCGGCGGCCTTCCTCTCGTAGACGGCGGCCACCCGCAGGTGGTACGCGGGGTCGTCCTCCTCGTAGATGTCGGGGACACCGCTGAGGTCGTCGTCGCGCTCCTCCTCCGCGACCATCCCCCGATACTTCGCGTTCCGTATCTTCAGCAGCACCGTCGCCAGGCCCGCCGCGATCAGCGAGCCGGTCAGGACGGCGGCCTTGACCTGGTCGGTCATTGCCGCGTCGTCCTCGAACGCCAGCTCGCCGATGAGCAGCGAGACGGTGAACCCGATACCGGCCAGCGTCGCCACCGCGAACACGTCCGCCCACTGGAGGTCGTCGCTGAGCGAGGCCCTGGTGAAGCGCGAGGTCAGCCAGGTGCCGCCGAAGATGCCCAGCGTCTTGCCGACGACCAGCCCGAGCACCACGCCGAGGGTCTCCGGCTTGGTGAACACGTCGGCCAGCGCCCCGCCGGAGATGGCCACCCCCGCGCTGAACAGGGCGAACAGCGGCACGGCCAGGCCCGCCGACAGCGGGCGCACCAGGTGCTCGATGTGCTCGCCGGGCGAGTGCTCCTCGCCCTCGCGCGTGTGGCAGCGAAGCATCAGGCCCATCGCGACACCGGCGATGGTGGCGTGGACGCCGCTGTTGTACATCAGGCCCCAGATCACCAGGCCGAGCGGGACGTACACGTACCAGCCGCGCACGCCCTTGCGGAGCAGCAGCCAGAAGACGACGAGGCCGACGACCGCGCCGCCGAGCGCGGCGAAGTTGAGGCCGTCGGTGAAGAAGACCGCGATGATCAGGATGGCGAACAGGTCGTCGACGACGGCGAGGGTCAGGAGGAAGGCGCGCAGGGCGCTCGGCAGCGACGTGCCGATGACGGCGAGTACGGCGAGCGCGAAGGCGATGTCGGTGGCGGTCGGCACGGCCCAGCCGGACAGGGAGCCGCCGCCCGCGGTGTTGGTGACGGTGTACACGACCGCCGGTACGACCATGCCGCACAGCGCCGCCACCACCGGGAGCGCGGCGGCCTTGGGGTCCTTCAGGTCACCGGCGACGAGTTCGCGTTTGAGTTCGATGCCGGCGACGAAGAAGAAGACCGCGAGGAGTCCGTCGGCGGCCCAGTGGGCGACCGACAGGTTCAGGCCGAGGGCCGCGGGGCCGAAGTGGAAGTGGCTGACGCTCTCGTAGCTGTCGTGCAGTGCCGGGATGTTCGCCCACACCAGGGCGGCGATCGCGGCGACGAGCAGCAGGACACCGCCGACGGTCTCGGTGCGCAGCGCGTCCGCGATGTAGGTGCGCTCCGGCAGGGACAGCCGGCCGAAGGCTTTGCGGGGGGTGCGGGGCGCGGTCACGAGGAGAACCTCCGGTCGGTGGGCAGCACGGAACACATGCCGACCAGACTTCCCGGCGCACCATGAGGATCTTGATGATTCTCTTACGTGCCGTCCAGCTTACCCGGGCCCCGGAGGTCGCACAGGGCGAGGGCACCCGGCGCGCGTCCGGCGCCGGGTGCCCTCGCCCTGTGCGTGCGGCCGGCTCAGTCCTCGCTGGGCGCGGCCGGGAGCTTCGTCTGGATCAGGTCCATGACCGTCGAGTCCGCCAGCGTCGTGACGTCGCCGACCTGGCGGTTCTCCGCCACGTCTCGCAGCAGGCGCCGCATGATCTTGCCGGAGCGTGTCTTCGGCAGCTCCGAGACCGGCAGGATCCGCTTGGGCTTGGCGATCGGGCCGAGGGTGGCACCGACGTGGTTGCGCAGCTCGGCGACCAGGCCCTCGCTCTCCGCGGTGGTGCCGCGCAGGATTACGAAGGCCACGATGGCCTGGCCGGTCGTCTCGTCCGCCGCGCCGACCACGGCCGCCTCGGCGACCGACGGGTGGGAGACGAGGGCCGACTCGACCTCGGTGGTGGAGATGTTGTGGCCGGAGACGAGCATCACGTCGTCGACGCGGCCGAGCAGCCAGATGTCGCCGTCGTCGTCCTTCTTGGCGCCGTCGCCCGCGAAGTACTTGCCCTCGAAGCGCGACCAGTACGTGTCGATGAACCGCTGGTCGTCGCCCCAGATGGTGCGCAGCATCGACGGCCACGGCTCGGTGAGCACCAGGTAGCCGCCCCCGCCGTTCGGCACCTCGCGCGCCTCGTCGTCGACGACGGTGGCGGAGATGCCGGGCAGCGGCCGCTGGGCGGAGCCCGGCTTGGCCGCCGTGACGCCCGGCAGCGGTGTGATCATCATCGCACCGGTCTCGGTCTGCCACCAGGTGTCGACGACCGGCGTCGTGTCCGCGCCGATGTTCTTGCGGTACCAGATCCACGCCTCGGGGTTGATCGGCTCGCCGACCGAGCCGAGGACGCGCAGCGAGGACAGGTCGAACTTCGCGGGGATGTCGTCGCCCCACTTCATGAACGTCCGGATCGCGGTGGGCGCCGTGTACAGGATCGTCACGCCGTACTTCTGCACGATCTCCCAGAAGCGGCCCTGGTGCGGGGTGTCCGGGGTGCCCTCGTACATGACCTGTGTGGCGCCGTTGGTGAGCGGGCCGTAGACGATGTACGAGTGCCCGGTGACCCAGCCGACGTCGGCGGTGCACCAGAAGACGTCGGTCTCCGGCTTGAGGTCGAAGACGGCCCAGTGGGTGTACGCCGTCTGCGTGAGGTAGCCGCCGGAGGTGTGCAGGATGCCCTTGGGCTTACCCGTCGTGCCGGACGTGTACAGGATGAAGAGCGGGTGCTCGGCGTCGAACGCCTCGGGCGTGTGCTCGGCGGACTGGCCGTCGACGATCTCGTGCCACCACTTGTCGCGGGAGTCGTCCCAGGCGACGTCCTGGCCGGTGCGGCGGACGACGAGCACGTGCTCGACGATCCCGGCGCGCTCGACGGCCTCGTCGACGGCCGGCTTGAGCGCGGACGGCTTGCCGCGCCGGTAGCCGCCGTCGGCGGTGATGACGACGCGGGCGTCGGCGTCCTGGATGCGGGTGGCCAGCGCGTCCGAGGAGAAGCCGCCGAAGACGACCGAGTGCGCGGCGCCGATGCGGGCACAGGCCAGCATCGCGATCGCCGTCTCGGGAATCATCGGCATGTAGATCGCGACCCGGTCGCCCTTCTGCACCCCCAGCTCCAGCAGGGCGTTGGCGGCCTTGGAGACCTCGTCCTTGAGCTGGGCGTAGGTGAGGGCGCGGCTGTCGCCGGACTCGCCCTCGAAGTGGATGGCGACGCGGTCGCCGTTGCCCGCCTCCACGTGGCGGTCCACGCAGTTGTAGGCGACGTTCAGCGTGCCGTCCTCGAACCACTTGGCGAACGGCGGGTTCGACCAGTCCAGCGTCTCGGTCGGCTCCTTCGCCCAGGTCAGTCGGCGGGCCTGCTCGGCCCAGAAGCCGAGCCTGTCAGCCTTGGCCTGTTCGTACGCCTCCGCCGTGACGTTGGCGTTCGCGGCCAGGTCGGCGGGGGGTGCGAACCTGCGTTCTTCCTTGAGCAGGTTGGCCAAGGATTCGTTGCTCACGACATCTCCCTTTCTCAGGGTTGTCCGTTGTGTCCCAGGCCACAGCTCATCAGACCCGGGGGGCCGATGACAAGGGTCGACGGGCAAATGGTTTAGACCTGTTCTGGTCGCCGCCTGCCTGCTGTGTCTCCTCCGTGGCTTTGTGGTCCGTGGTCACCCGTACCCACGGACGCCGACGGCGCGGGGTTCAGGGTGTGTAACGCCGCTCACACCTGCCCGCGCCGCGGCTCCCCGGGACCGCTCGGACGGTCGGCTCGGGCGGTCAGCCGGTCAGGTTCGTCTCCCGTACCAGCTCGAACACGCCGCCTTCCGCGTCCTCGGACAGCAGGTACGACTGGGCCTCACCCACGTGGAAGTACATGCCGTGCAGCTCCAGGTCCCCGGCTCCCAGCGCGCGGGCCACCGAGTCGTGGGCGCGCAGGTGCTCCAGCTGCTGGACCACGTTGGCCAGGCACAGCCGCTCGGCCGCGTCGGCGGCCCCGTGCTCGGCCGGCCGGACGCGGGAGCGACCGGACTCGCGCTCGGGCTCGGACTCGTGCTCGTTCGCGTACGCGTCCAGGTCCGGCAGGGCGCGCTCCAAGCTGGGCAGCCCGTGCCGCAGCCACCGCTGGAGGGGCGTGCGCGCACCCCTGTGTTCGGCGCCGAGCAGCGCCTGCATCGCCCCGCACCCGGAGTGCCCGCACACCGTGATGGACCGCACCTTCAGTACGTCCACGGCGTACTCGATCGCCGCGGCCACCGAGTCGTCGCCGCTCTCCTCGCCGGGCAGCGGCACGAAGTTGCCGACGTTGCGCACCACGAAGAGGTCGCCGGGACCACTGGAGGTGATCATCGACGTGACGACCCGCGAGTCGGCGCAGGTCAGGAAGAGCTGGGAGGGCTGCTGTCCCTCCCGGGCCAGCCGGGCCAGCTCACGGCGCATCAGCGGACCGGTGTTGCGATGGAACGCGTTGATGCCACGGGCGAGTTCGTGTCCGAGGGGTCCGTCCGGGGTACCGGACGCGTCTGTTGCGTCTGTTGCGCCTCTCGTCCGTCCTGTGCCGGGTGTTTTCAGGCCGGTCGTGGTGCCGAGGGTCCCGCCGGGGGAGCCTTCGGTGGCCGCCTGCCCGACCGGGCCGGATGACGGGGTCTTCGGCGGGCGTTCGCACTGGTGGTTGCGCCAGGGCGTCCAGGGACGGCAACGGCAGCCGTCCTCCTCGGCGGGTT
Organism: Streptomyces sp. CB09001; assembly: GCF_003369795.1. Classification (NCBI taxonomy): domain Bacteria; kingdom Bacillati; phylum Actinomycetota; class Actinomycetes; order Kitasatosporales; family Streptomycetaceae; genus Streptomyces; species Streptomyces sp. CB09001. The sequence goes on along the minus strand of NZ_CP026730.1, from coordinate 3,198,705 downwards.
CGGAGATCCGGGTGCCCGGCCGGCGGCCGGTGATGTCGACGGAGCCGCCCTGCGCGGTGTGCGTCTTCTGCCAGTCCTGCAGCGTCTCGTACGCCGCATGGTCCATGAACGAACCGTCCAGCTCGACGACGGCGTCCGCTCCGTGGGGCACCTGGTGCAGGACCCGGCTGAGCCGCGGCACGGCGAGGAAGGTCAACTGGCCGCGTACGTGTACGTGATGGACTCCCTCCGTGTCGTCGTGGGTGATCCGGGTGCGGGTGAGGCGGTGCAGGGCGACGCCGACGGCGACGGCGATGCCCAGTGCGACGCCCTCCAGGACGCCGAGAAACACCACGCCACAGGTGGTGACCGCGTAGACCAGCACCTCACGGTGGCGGGTCACCGTACGGATGTGGTTCAGCGACACCATCTTGAGGCCGACGGCCATGACCAGGGCGGCGAGCGAGGCGAGCGGGATGAACTCGAGGGCCGGGACCATCAGCAGTGCGGCGATCACTACGAGAACGCCGTGCAGCATCGTGGAGTTCCGGCTGACGGCGCCCGCCGCCACATTCGCGGAACTGCGCACGGCCACACCGGCGATGGGCAGTCCGCCGAGCGACCCGGAGACGATGTTGGCGGCGCCCTGACCGAGCAGTTCCCGGTCGAGGTCGGAGCGCTTGACGCGGCCGGTCAGGGCGGGCCGGGCGGCGACCAGTTTGTCCACGGCGACAGCGCCGAGCAGGGACTGCACGCTGCACACCAACGTGGTGGTGAGGACGGCGGCGACGAGACCCAGTACCGGGCCGTCGGGCAGCGAGGCCAGGGCGTGGCTGCTCCAGGACGGCAGGTCGACCTTGGGCAGGCGAAGTCCGGTGAGGGCGGCGACCGCGGTGGCACCCGCGACGGCGATCAGGGCGGCGGGCAGCCTGCCCAGGAGCTGGCCCGCCCGGCCGGGGACGCGGGGCCAGAGCAGCAGCAGGGTCAGGGTCAGCACGCTCACGGCCAGGTCGGCGGGGTGGACGTTCGCCAACTGGGCGGGCAGCGCGACCAGGTTGTCGGGCACGGAGCTCTGGGGGGTGCCACCGAGGACGATGTGCAGCTGGGCGACGGCGATGGTGACGCCGATGCCGGCGAGCATGCCGTGCACGATGGCAGGGCTCACGGCGAGCGCCGAGCGCGCCACGCGCAGGCAGCCCAGGCCGAGTTGGGCGAGCCCGGCGAGAACGGTGATGGCACAGGTCGTACGCCATCCGTAGTGCTGGATGAGGTCGGCGGTGACCACGGTGAGCCCGGCGGCGGGGCCACTGACCTGGAGGGGACAGCCGCCGATCCGTCCGGCGACGATCCCGCCCACCGCGGCGGCGACGAGGCCGGCCTGGAGGGGGGCGCCGGTGGCGAGGGCGATACCCAGGGAGAGGGGGAGCGCGATCAGGAAGACCGCGATCGCGGCCGAGACATCGGCACCCGCGACGCGGAAGCGCCGGGGGCCCTTGGGCGGCGGGCTGTGGGGTTGGTGGACGTGCTTGGTCCGGGCCGAATCGGCGCGGGCGGGGACGCAGGCTGACATGTTCCCGTCTCCTGAGAATCCGTTCGATTACAGCGAGTAAATAGAGAGTAATTCAGAGTAAAGAAGAGGCATAGGTTTTTAGCACGAATGGAGTAACGCCCCGCGCATTCGAGTGGATCAGTTATTTCATCGGCTTGTCGTACTAATTCCCTCTCATTTCCGTGTCACCTTGACGGCGCTGACGGCACGGCCCGGCTCAGCACCCGACATCGCCTAGTCGGCGTTGGCCCGAGAGAAGGAAGAAGGTGGGCGGACATGGCCGCCACCCGCAGGATGGCCTCCCGCAAGACGGCCGCGCGCGCCGTGGTCGCCGCGGTCTGCGCCGCGTCGCTGGCCGGTTGCGCGATCGACAACGGGACCGGTTCCGGCGAAGGGACGCAAGGCCCGGCGAAGGAGAAGGGGAAAGCGGCACCGGCGCCCAAGAACGCGGTCCGGCTGATCGGCGACGGTTCCACCGCGTACACCGGGGCCCAGCCGCACCTGCCCCGGCCCGAACGTCTCAAGCCCGGCCAGAAGCCCCCGCAGTTCGTGGTGTTCTCGTGGGACGGTGCGGGTGAGGACAGCCAGAAGCTGTTCTCCCACTTCCGCGAAGTGGCCAAGGAGAACAACGCCACCATGACGTACTTCCTGAGCGGCGTGTACATGCTGCCGACCGAGAAGCGGGACCTGTACAACCCGCCCCAGCACTCCCCGGGCCGCTCCGACATCGGTTTCAACGACGAGCAGGGAATCGCCGACACCATCAAACAGCTGCGGCTGGCCTGGCAGGAGGGCAACGAGATCGGCACCCACTTCAACGGGCACTTCTGCGGCGCCGGCGGCGGGGTCGGCGAGTGGTCCGTCGAGGAGTGGAAGGCGGAGATCAGCCAGGCCAAGCAGTTCGTGAAGACCTGGAAGACCAACACCGGGATGAAGAACGCCGCGCCCCTGCCCTTCGACTACGAAAAGGAGCTGATCGGCGCCCGCACCCCGTGCCTGGAGGGGCAGAAGAACTTCATGAAGGCGGCGAGCCAGATGGGCTTCCGCTACGACAGCAGCGGGGTGAACAACCAGGTCTGGCCGTCGAAGAAGGAGGGCCTGTGGGACCTGTCGATGCAGCTCGTGCCGTTCCCCGGCCACTCCTACGAGCAGCTCACCATGGACTACAACTACATGGTCAACCAGTCGGGCACCGCCACCCAGGGCGACCCCGCCAAGCGCGAGTTCTGGGGCGACCAGATGCGCGACAGCCTGCTCAAGGGCTTCGAGCGGGCCTACGACGGGAACCGCGCGCCGCTGATCATCGGCAACCACTTCGAGTCCTGGAACGGCGGCACCTACATGCGCGCCGTGGAGGAGGTCGTCGAGACGGTGTGCACCAAGGAGGAGGTGCGCTGTGTCTCCTTCCGGCAACTCGCGGACTGGCTGGACGCCCAGGACCCCAAGGTCCTGAAGAAGCTGCGCACCCTCGGCGTGGGTGAGGCTCCGAAGAAGAGCTGGGCGTCCTTCCTCTCGGCCGCGCCCGCACCGGCGCCGAAGGGCGTGCCCGGGGCGCCGGCCGCCAAGCAGTAGGGCCGGGCCGCCGCGCGCTCCGAGGGGTACGGGGACGCGGTGACCGGCGGTTCACGCGGGGGCGGCGACCTCCTCGCCGAGGACGAAACCGGGGTCGACCTGCGCAGCCAGGTCGTCCCCGGTGCGTTCGTTGCCCCAACTGTGGGCGTTCTTCAGATGGAAGTGGACCATCTGCTGGGTGTAACGCGCCCAGTCCCGCAGACCGTACGTCGCGTCGACGGCCGTGTGCAGCGTGCGCAGCGCCCGGCCGTTGGCCTCCTCCAGGAGCTCGAACCTGGGCGGGCGGCCCTTCTCCATGGCACGCACCCAGTCCGAGTGTCCGACGGTGACCAGCAGGTCGTCCCCGACCTGGTCGCGCAGGAAGTCGAGGTCGTCCTGCCCCTGCACCTTGTTGCCGACGACCTTCAGGGTGACGCCGAAGTCGCGGGCGTACTCCTTGTACTGGCGGTAGACGGAGACACCCTTGCGGGTCGGCTCGGCGACGAGGAACGTGATGTCGAAGCGGGTGAACATACCAGAGGCGAACGAGTCCGAGCCGGCGGTCATGTCCACCACGACGTACTCGTCACGTGCGTCGACCAGATGGTTCAGGCACAGCTCCACCGCTCCGGTCTTGGAGTGATAGCAGGCGACCCCCAGGTCGGCGTCCGTGAAAGGCCCCGTGACCATCAAACGGACGGTCCCGCCGTCGAGTTCCACCGGCCGGGCACAGGCGTCGTAGACCGGGTTGTCCTCGCGCACGCGCAGCAGGCGGGAGCCCTCGCCGGGCGGCGTCGTTTTGATCATCTTCTCGGTGGAGGCGATGCGCGGGTTGGTGCCGCGCAGATGGTCCTTGATCAGCGAAAGGTGCTCGCCCATCGCGGGCAGCCCGGCCGCCTCCGCGTCGTCGAGACCCAGCGCTGCCCCCAGGTGCTGGTTGATGTCGGCGTCGATCGCGACGACGGGTGCGCCGGTGGCGGCGAGGTGGCGGACGAAGAGGGAGGACAGGGTGGTCTTGCCGCTGCCGCCCTTCCCGACGAAAGCAATTTTCATGTTCACCAAGCGTAGTGGCTCGATAGCTGTAAGTGGCACGCGAGAGGGGCCGGGGGTGAAGAAGACCACTCATTCGTGGGGCACGGCGCAGGGTTGCGTAGGGTCTTACTCATGAGTACGACAGGCGCGAACGCCGATCCGCTCGCGGCCCTGGGCGACCTGCCCGGCGTGGCCGAGTCCGTGGAGTCCGTACGCAAGGCCGTGGACCGCGTCTACGGCCACCGGATCATGCGGCGCCGCAGCAACGGGATCACCTCCGAGGCGGCCCTGCGCGGCGCCCGGGGTTCGGCGGCGCTGTCCGGGGCGGACTGGGCCCTGGAGGAGGTGCGCCGACGCAGCGACTTCAGTGGCGATGCCGAGGCGCGTGCGGTGGGCGCCGCGTTGCGGCTGACCGCCGAGGCGGGGCAACTGCTGTCCGTGTGGCGGCAGTCGCCGCTGCGCGTGCTGGCCCGACTGCACCTGGTGGCGGCCGCGGACAAGGACGACGAGGTGGGGCGGCCCCGCCAGAACGGCGAGCCGGTGGACGAACCGCTCGTCGAGCTGCCGCTGCCCGATGCCGAGGAGGCGCACGGCCGGCTGGACGGCCTGGCCGCGCTGGTCGCGGCGGGCGGTACCGCACCGGCGCTGGTGACGGCCGCGGTGGTGCACGGGGAACTGCTGGCGCTGCGTCCCTTCACCTCCCACAACGGTCTGGTCGCCCGCGCGGCTGAGCGCATCGTCCTGGTCGGCAGCGGACTGGACCCCAAGTCGGTGTGCCCGGCCGAGGTCGGTCACGCCGAGCTGGGACGCGCGGCCTACCTGGCGGCGCTCGACGGCTACGTCTCCGGGACCCCGGAGGGTGTGGCCGCCTGGATCGCCCACTGCGGCAAGGCGGTCGCCCTGGGTGCCCGCGAGTCGACGGCGGTGTGCGAGGCGCTCCAGCGCGGGGCGGCGTAGGACCTGGCCGCCCCAGTTCGCCGGACCGGGGCCCGTTTTGGGCGGGCGGCACAGAAATGCGGCGGTACGAGTGCTCGTACCGCCGCTGGCATGACCACCCGGTTACCAAGCGTCCTCGATATGTGCCCATCAGGCCGGGAGCTTCGCCCGTGACCTGGTGCGGCTGGCCCGTAATCGACGGGTCGACGTCGCGTGGGTGCCCGGTGTCCATGCTCGGTCCGTGGGGCCAAATGCGTGTAAAGGTGATCCTTTCGGATGTCCTTGGTCTCGCGGGCCGTTGAGTCCTTTGTACTACCGGGCCCGAGTAAGCGGAAGTGCCCGCCGCACTTCTTTACTTTTGCGGTCATACGCGGGTGAAAGGACTCATTGGGCCGACCGGGACCGAGCTCGGACGGGTCCGAGGGGTCCGAGGGGTCCGAGGGCCCCGATCAGGCCGCCGTGGACCGTCGTCGGCTCGCGTACCAGACGAGACCCGCGGTCGCCGCCGCGGCGCCTATCGCGGCGGCTGCGACGAGCGCGGGTCGGGGGGGCACGGAAAATCCCCCGATCCGCTGCTTGAGCCGCACCGGGCGGTGGAAATCGAGAATCGGCCACTCGCGCGCGAGGGCTTCGCGGCGCAGCGCCCGGTCCGGGTTGACCGCGTGGGGGTGGCCGACGGCCTCCAGCATCGGCAGGTCGGTCGCCGAGTCGCTGTAGGCGTAGCAGCGGGACAGGTCGTACCCCTCGGACCCGGCCAGCTCCCGGATCGCCTCCGCCTTGGTCGGGCCGTACGCGTAGTACTCCACCTCTCCGGTGAAACAGCCGTCCTCACCCACGATCATGCGCGTCGCCACCACCCGGTCCGCGCCCAGCAGCTCGCCGATCGGCTCGACCACCTCGGCGCCCGACGTCGAGACGATCACGACGTCGCGACCGGCGGTGTGGTGCTCCTCGATCAGGGAGGCCGCCTCGTCGTAGATGATCGGGTCGATCAGGTCGTGCAGGGTCTCGGCGACGAGCTCCTTGACCAGCTGGACGTTCCACCCGCGGCACAGCGCGGAGAGGTACTCGCGCATCCGCTCCATCTGGTCGTGGTCGGCTCCGCCGGCGAGGAACACGAACTGGGCATATGCGGTACGCAACACGGTCCTGCGGTTGATCAGCCCGCCTTGGTAGAACGACTTGCTGAACGTGAGCGTGCTCGACTTCGCAATGACCGTCTTGTCCAGGTCAAAGAAGGCCGCCGTGCGGGGCATGGAGGGAGACGCGGAGTGCGGCGAGGAGTGGTTTTCCACAACCCTGAGCATAGGCGCAGCCCATTCGGCGTAAGCTGGGGCGCGTGGGTTTGCCTGAGAGGGCTCTCGGGTACACCATGGAAGTCACGGATCGTTCGCGACCGTGCTAACCCGGTCCGACTCCTCCCCCCCCGAGTCGGCCGTGGAGACGACCCCCGCTCTCCCCCCCGGCGGGGGTCGTCGCATGTCCGGGTGGGTTTCTCGCTCTTCTTACGATCTGGGCCCCGTGCCGTTGCGGCGCGGGGCCCAGGCGTTGTCGCGACCAAAGTCGGCCACGCAGCGTAGCGGTCGGACTGCTCTGCGGCAGTCGCACGCCGGGTGGAGCGGAGCCGTAGAAGGCTCACCGGTTCGAGTGAGTCGATATTCACAACCATCGAGTTGTCCACAGTTTTTTACCAAGATCCACACGATTTCCCGGATCGCTGCACCGTGATTCCCATGCGTCCGGGCCGTGCCGAGTTCCATGGCCGGATCTGTTTGCCGGACGCGTGATGTGCGCCGCTCGTGCGGGGACCGCTTTCCGGTTCTTCACGCGGCCGCAAAACGCGGGGCCGCGGGGGCTGCGCGAGAGACCACGAGATGCCGGGCGCGGCTGCGGGAGCCGTGCCGAAGGGGGAAAGACCATGACCGGAACGATCACGCACGGCCCGCCGCCCACCGCCGGAGGGCGGCAGAGCGGGCCCCTGATCGTCACCGAGGACCCGGAGCTCCTCGACGACCTGCTGCGCCTGTGCGCGGCCGCGGGCGCCACGCCGGAGGTGCACCACTCGGTACCCGTGACACCGCCATCGCCTCCTTCGACGCCTTCGGCCTTGACGGCGGCGGCTTCTGCGGCGGCGCGCGCACCTGCGGCGTCCGGGAGGCGGACCGGATGGGAGACCGCGCCCCTGGTCCTCGTCGGGGACGACGCGGCGCGGCGGGTACGCGGAGCGGTGCGGAGACGGGGAGTGGTCCTGGTGGGCCGTGATCAGGACGATTCGGGGATCTGGCAGCGGGCCGTCGAGATCGGCGCCGACCACGTCCTGATGCTGCCCGACGGTGAGCAGTGGCTGGTCGACCGCATCGCCGACGTCGCCGAGGGCGTCGGCCGTCCGGCCCTCACCGTCGGCGTCATCGGCGGCCGGGGCGGCGCCGGGGCGTCCACACTGGCCTGCGCGCTTGCCGTCACCTCCGCGCGGGAGGGGCTGCGCAGTCTGCTGGTGGACGCCGATCCCCTGGGCGGCGGCCTCGACGTCCTCCTGGGCGGCGAGACGGCCGAGGGGCTGAGGTGGCCGGCGTTCGCGGCCTCGCGAGGGCGGGTCGGCGGCGGCGCCCTGGAGGAGTCGCTGCCCCGGCTGCATTCGCTCCGGGTGCTCAGCTGGGACCGGGGCGACTGCGTCGCGGTACCGCCGCAGGCCGTGCGCGCGGTGCTCGCGGCGGCCCGGAGGAGGGGCGGCACGGTCGTCGTCGACCTGCCCCGCCGGATCGACGACGGCGTCGCCGAGGTCCTCGCGCAGCTCGACATCGGGATCCTCGTCGTCCCCGCCGAGCTGCGGGCCGTGGCGGCGGCGGGCCGGGTGGCGGCCTCGGTGGGCATGGTTCTGCGCGACCTCCGGGTCGCGGTGCGCGGACCCTACGGCTCCGGGCTCGACGACCGTGAGGTGGCCCGGTTGCTCGGCCTTCCCCTGGCCGGCGAAGTACCGGTCGAGTCAGGGCTCCTGCGGGCCACGGAGAGCAAACGCCCTCCGGGCACACCCGGTCGTGGTCCGCTGGCGCGCTTCTGCCGGGGGTTCTGGGAACGGGCGCTGGCGGAGAGCGGCGGGCCGGGCGGGAGCGGCTCGTGAGCGGCGCGGCCCGGTCGGTGGTGAGCGGTGGAAGGCGGATCGAGATGGACGTGGTGGCTGCGGGAGAGCAGGCCGGGATCCCGGGGAGGCTCGCCGGGGCGACTGAGGGGGAGGACACGGGCGGCCGGGGACCCGGGGCCCCCGGGACACCCGGCGCAGTGGACGCGCGGGCGGTTCCGGGCTGGGTGATCCGGCCGTCCGGCGGAACGCCTACGGGATCGTTGTCACCCGCCGGTGGTGCTGGGCACCAGGCCTCCGGGGAATCGGTGGTCCCGGCAACCGCGACACGGGTGGGTTCGGCAACCACGACATTGGTCGGCTCGGCGCCCGCAGCGTTGACCGGACCGGGTTCCGGGCGGCCGGTGCGGACGCGGGCGCAGGGCTCCCTGCGGTCTGCGGCACCGGTCGCGCGGAACGGCCTCGGCGCCGCGCCCGGGATGCTCGACGGTGTGCGGCGGTGGCTCGCCGAGAGCGGGGCGGAGCCGACACCCGCGCGAGTGGCGCAGGCGCTGCGGGAACAGGGGCGGGTGCTCGGGGACGCCGAGATCCTCGGTGCCGCCGAACAGCTCAGGTCGGAACTGGTCGGCAGCGGACCACTCGAGCCGCTGCTCGCCGACCCCTCGGTGACCGACGTGCTGGTGTCCGCCCCGGACCGGGTCTGGGTGGACCGGGGCGGTGGCCTGGAGCTGGCACCGGTCTCCTTCCCCGACGCGGCGGCGGTGCGGCGGCTCGCGCAGCGCCTCGCGACCGTGGCCGGGCGCCGGCTCGACGACGCACGGCCCTGGGTGGACGCCAGGCTGCCCGACGGCACCCGGCTGCACGCCGTGCTGCCACCTGTCGCCGTCGACTGCACCTGCCTCGCGCTGCGGGTGGTACGGCCGCGCGCCTTCACCCTCGACGAGCTGGCGGCGGCGGGCACCGTGCCGCCTGGCGGTGACCGCGTGCTGCGCGCTCTGCTGCGGGCCCGGCTGTCCTTCCTCGTCAGCGGCGGTACCGGCAGTGGCAAGACGACGCTGCTCAGCGCCCTGCTCGGACTGGTCGGACCGGACGAACGCATCGTGCTGGCCGAGGACTCGGCGGAACTGCGCCCCGACCACCCGCATGTCGTCCGCCTGGAGACCAGACCGGCCAACCAGGAGGGCGCCGGTCTGGTCACCCTGGAGGACCTGGTGCGCCAGGCGCTGCGCATGCGGCCGGACCGGCTGGTCGTGGGCGAGGTGCGAGGTCCCGAAGTGGTCCATCTGCTCGCCGCGTTGAACACGGGTCACGAAGGCGGCTGCGGGACGGTGCACGCCAATGCCGCCGCCGACGTACCGGCTCGGCTGGAGGCGCTCGGGACGACCGCGGGCCTGAACCGTGCGGCTCTGCACAGCCAGCTCGCTGCGGCCCTCTCGGTGGTCCTCCACCTGGTCCGTGACCGCGCGGGACGGCGCCGGATCGCCGAGGTGCACGTACTGGAGCGGGACCCGTCGGGGCTGGTGCGGACGGTGCCGGCGCTGCGATGGGGGCCGGAGGCCTTCGTGGCCGAACGCGGCTGGCAGCGGCTGCGGGAGCTGTTTCGCGACGCGGGGACCGAGGAGCGGGCGCCGGTCGGACGGGAGGCACGGAGATGATGAGCATGACGGTGACCGGCCCTCCGGCGACGGGCATGCCGGGGACGGGCGAGCTCTCGACGGGCGTGATCCTGGTGTGCCTGGGATCGGCCGCCTGGTTGGCGGGAGGGTGGCACTCAGGAGTACGGCGAGCGCGGACGGTGCTCGCCGAAGGCCGGACGCGCGCGACCGGTGGCACGAGTGAGACTGGCAGGTCTGGTGGGACGCACGCTGCCGGGCCGCCCGCGGCGCGTCGGATGACGGACGGGTTGCGGCGTGTCCGGGGCCGGCTGAGGCCCGAGTGGTGGTCACTGGCCGCCGGGCTGGTGCTGGCGATCCTGGGCACCTCGGTGCTGCCGGTCGTCGCGGGTGCGGCCGGCGTACCGGCGCTGCGGCGAGTGCGACTGGCCGGCCGGGAAAGGCGGGCCGGCGAGCACCGGCAGGACGCGGTGATCGCCCTGTGCGGGACACTCGCCGGCGAGGTGCGGGCGGGGCGGCAACCGGGCGAGGCGCTCCTGTGCGCCGCGCACGACTCCGGCGGGCTCGGTGACGCGCAGGCGGCGGTGCTGGCGGCGGCCCGGTTCGGCGGGGACGTCCCCGGGGCCCTGGCGTCGGCAGCCGGGCAACCTGGCGCCGAGGGGCTGCGTGGGCTCGCGGCGTGCTGGCGGGTCGCGGTCGACCAGGGCGCGGGGCTCGCGGCCGGTCTCGACAGGCTGGAGGGCGCGCTGCGTGCCGAGCGGGACCAGCGCTCGGACCTGCGTGCCCAATTGGCCGGCGCCCGGGCCACGGCCGTGATGCTCGCCGGCCTTCCGGTTCTGGGTCTCCTGCTCGGCGTCGCCCTCGGGGCCGATCCCCTGCACGTGCTGCTGCACACCGGTGCCGGGGTGGGCTGTCTGCTGGCCGGCGGGGTTCTGGAGAGCCTGGGCGTGTGGTGGGTGACGCGGATCGTGCGCGGGGCGGAGGCGACTTCGTGAACGGCGACCTTGTCCACAGGCTGGGGGCAGCGGCGGCGATGGTCCTGGCCGCCGGCTGGCTGACACGCCGACTCGGAGCCATGCGGCGGGAGCGGGCGCTGCGCAGGCGGCTCAGGGGCCTACTGGGACCGCAGCGGGCGCCGGTCCGTTCCGCCTCGCGACGCGCCGAGGCGCTGCGCACCCTGCGCCCGTGGCTGCCGCTGGCCGGCACGGTGGGCGTCGGTTGGGCCCTGGTCGGCGGTCTGGCCGGGGTACTGGTGGGGCTGGTGGGCGCGGCCGCACTGTGGCGTCGGAGTGCCCGACGTTCGGCCGCGGGCACGGAGGCGGCGGAGGCCGCAGCCGCGCGAGCCGCCCGTCAACTGCCCTTGGCCGCCGATCTGCTGGCGGCCTGCATCGCGGCGGGCGCGAGTCCGGTGGCGGCGGCGCGGGCGGTCGGCGATGCCCTCGGCGGACCGGTCGGGGACGCGCTGGGGCGCGGTGCCGCGGAGGTACGCCTCGGCGGCGAACCGGAGGGTGCCTGGCGGGGGTTGGCCGCCGTCCCGGGGGCCGCACCCCTGGCGCGGCTGCTGGAGCGGGCCGAGGTGTCCGGCCTGCCCGCGGCGGGCCCGGTCGCCCGCCTGGCCGCCCAGGCCCGTGCCGACTGGGCCCGCACCACGACGGTCCGGGCCCGCCGGGCGGCCGTCATGGTCACCGCGCCGGTGGGGCTGTGCTTTCTGCCCGCGTTCATCGCGGTGGGCGTACTGCCGGTGGTCATCGGACTGGCCGGCGGGGTGCTGGGTCAAGGAGGAGGTGGCTGACGGATCGGCGCGTCGGACGAACAGCGGGTCGAACAGCGGTCGACCAGTGGTCGAGCAACGGATGAGCAACGGATGAGCAAGCGAGCAACGGAATCGAGCCATACGGGGGTTGCGATGTATCAGATGGTGCGGGCACGGCTGGGTGCCTTGGTGGGCGGAGTGGTCGGGGCGGTGCGACGGCAGGCCGCGCGGCGGGACGCTGGAATGGTCACCTCCGAGTACGCGATGGGGATCGTCGCGGCGGTGGCCTTCGCCGTGATCCTCTACAAGGTCGTCACGAGCGGGACGGTGAGCGCGGAGCTGCAGGGCATCGTGAAGGGGGCTCTCAATGCGCGGATGTGAAAGGGCGGTGAGAGCCGGAATCCCGGTCCGCGGTGTGCGCGGACGCCGCCTGCGCGGCGCACCGGACGCCGGGGCGAGCACCGGGCCGGACAGCGGATTCGTGACGGCGGAGGCTGCCGTGGTGCTTCCCGTGCTGGTGGTGTTCACGATGGCGCTGGTGTGGGGGCTGCTCGTGGTCGCCGCCCAGATCCAGTGCGTGGACGCGGCCCGGGCGGGGGCCCGCGCGGCGGCACGACAGGACCCGGAAGACGCGGTCGTGGAGCTCGCCCGTCAGGCGGCACCGAGCGGAGCGCGGGTCACGGTCAGCCGCGAGGCGGGACTGGTCCGTGTGGTCGTGGTGGCCGAGCCGCCGGCTCTGCACGGGCTGCCGTTCGAAGTACGGGAGGAAGCCGTGGCTTCGGTGGAGCAGCCGGCGGGGACGGCGCCGACGGCGGCGGAACCGGTGGGGGCCGAGCCGTGAGGGGCGGGCCCGGCGGATGCCGAGCCGTCCGAGAGGGAACCGGTGCGGGCGGAGCCGTGAGGGACCGTGCCGGCGGGGGCCGAGCCATGGGTGCCTCCGACCAGGGGTCGGCGACCGTGTGGAGCGTTGCCGCCATCGCCGTTCTGTGTGTCGTGTTCGGCGTCGTGCTGGCCCTGGGGCAGGCCGTCGTGGCCCGGCACCGCGCGGCGGGCGGCGCCGACCTGGCGGCGCTCGCCGCGGCGGACGAATGGGCGCAGGGCGCCACTACGGCGTGCGAAAGGGCGGGGCGGGTCGCGCGGGCGCAGGAGGTGCGGTTGGTGCGCTGTGTGCTCACCGGACAGATCTCGGACGTGACGGCGGCGTCGGGCAGAGGCCCCTTCACGGCGGAGGTCCGGGCGAGGGCGGGCCCGGCCCCACTCACCGCACCGGCGCCACCCGCGCCACCACCCTCCGTACCGCCTACCCCGGCTGGTCCGTCTCCGCCGCCCCCCGCAGCAGCACCGTGAGGAGCCGTACCGCTCCCCGCTTGTGCAGCGGATCGTTGCCGTTGCCGCACTTGGGGGACTGGATGCAGGAAGGACAGCCCGCGTCGCACTCGCAGGAGGCGATGGCTTCACGGGTTGCCGTGAGCCAGTCGCGGGCCGTGTGGAAGGCCCGCTCGGCGAAGCCCGCGCCGCCGGGGTGGCCGTCGTACACGAAGACCGTCGGCAGCAGTGTGTCCGGGTGCAGGGGGACGGACACGCCGCCGATGTCCCAGCGGTCGCAGGTCGCGAACAGGGGCAGCATGCCGATCGAGGCGTGCTCGGCGGCGTGCAGGGCCCCGCCGAGGATCTCCGGGTTGATCCGGGCCGCGTCCAGTTGGTCCTCGGTGACCGTCCACCACACCGCGCGGGTGCGCAGTGTCCGGGGAGGGAGGTCGAGCTTCGTCTCGCCCAGGACCTCGCCGGTGATCAGGCGCCGGCGCAGGAAGGAGACCACCTGGTTGGTTACCTCGACGGAGCCGTAGCAGAGGCGCCCGTCGCCCCAGGGGACCTCGATGTCGGTCTCCAGCACCGAGATCGCCGTCGTGTCGCGGGCCACCGTCGAGTAGGCGGGGGTGGCCTGCTCTACCAGCGCGACGGAGTCCTCCAGGTCCAGCGAGCGGACGAGGTACGTGCGCCCCTGGTGGAGGTGCACGGCGCCCTCGTGCACGGCCGTGTGGGCCGCACCGGCGTCCACGGTGCCCAGCAGCCTGCCCGTGCCCTCCTCGACGACCTGGACCGGACGTCCGCCCTCGCCGCGGATGTCGGTCAGGTCGGCCGCCCGCTCACGGCGGGTCCAGTGCCAGGCCCGGGTCCGACGGCGCAGCAGCTTCGCCGCCTCCAGCTGGGGCAGCAGCTCCTCGCAGGCGGGCCCGAAGAGCTTCAGGTCCTCCTCGGTCAGAGGCAGTTCCGCCGCCGCCGCGCACAGGTGGGGGGCGAGGACGTACGGGTTGTCCGGGTCGAGGACGGTGGACTCCACCGGCTGGTCGAAAAGGGCCTCCGGGTGGTGGACGAGGAAGGTGTCCAACGGGTCGTCACGGGCGACCAGCACGGCCAGCGCCCCCTGTCCGGCCCGGCCGGCCCGGCCCGCCTGCTGCCACAGCGAGGCCCGCGTGCCCGGGTACCCCGCGATCACCACGGCGTCCAGGCCGGAGATGTCGAGGCCGAGTTCGAGGGCGTTCGTCGCCGCCAGGCCGAGGAGGTCACCGGAGTGCAGGGCACGTTCCAGGGCGCGGCGCTCCTCGGGGAGGTAGCCGCCCCGGTACGCCGCCACGCGCCCGGCCAGGGAGCGGTCGACCTCGGCCAGACGCTCCTGGGCGATCACCGCGATCAGCTCGGCGCCACGCCGGGAGCGGACGAAGGTGATCGAGCGCATGCCCTGCACGGTGAGGTCGGTCAGCAGGTCCGCGGCTTCCGCGGTGGCCGTGCGGCGCACCGGCGCGCCCTTTTCGCCCTCCAGTTCGGTCAGCGGTGGTTCCCAGAGGGCGAACACCAGTTCACCGCGGGGTGACGCGTCGTCGGCGACCTCGATCACCGGGAGCCCGGTGAGCCGGCGGGCCGCTTCCGAGGGTTCGGCGGCGGTGGCGGAGGCGAGCAGGAACACGGGCGACGCGCCGTAGCGCGCACACAGTCTGCGCAGTCTGCGCAGCACCTGGGCGACGTGGGAGCCGAAGACGCCCCGGTAGGTGTGGCACTCGTCGATGACGACGTACTTCAGTGCCTTCAGGAACGAGGACCAACGGGGGTGGGAGGGCAGGATGCCGCGGTGCAGCATGTCCGGGTTGGTCAGGACGTACGTTCCGTACTGGCGGATCCACTCGCGTTCCTCGAACGGCGTGTCGCCGTCGTAGACCGCGGCTCGCACGGAGGTCCCGAGGGGTTGTGAAAGTTCCTTCACCGACCGGCACTGGTCGGCCGCCAGCGCTTTGGTGGGGGCCAGGTAGAGCGTGGTGGCGCCACGCCCGTTGGGCGCCTCGGAGCCGTCCACGAGGGTCGACAGGACCGGCACCAGATAGGCCAGCGACTTGCCCGACGCGGTGCCGGTGGCGACGACCACCGAGTCGCCGTCCAGGGCGTGCTCGGCCACGCGTGCCTGGTGGGCCCAGGGGTGTTCGATGCCCGCGGCCCGTACCGCGGCCAGGACCTCCGGCCGAATCCCCTCCGGCCAGACGGCATGACGGCCCGCACGCGGGGGCAAGTGCTCCGTATGAGTGATGCGCGCAGCCCGGCTCGGTCCCGCGGCGAGCCGGTCCAGGAGCATGCCCGGTTCCGGCCGGGAGCCGGGCTCCGCCGGGGATCGATCGGGTCGGTGATTCTTGGCCATCGGCACCGAGTCTGTCACTGGCGTGACGGACAATGGGACCAAGGCGTCGTGCACGCCTGCCGGTAAGTGATTGAATGCCATCGCGGCTGGCGAACCGTCCTGGGGGCTTCAAGCCGAGGTGTCCCGAGGGACGACCGCTCGATAGCAAGGTGCTGGAGGATCCGTGGACCTGTCCCTGTCGACCCGTACCGTCGGCGATCGTACGGTCGTCGAGGTCGGTGGCGAAATTGACGTATACACCGCGCCCAAGCTGCGTGAGCAGCTGGTCGAGCTCGTGAACGACGGGAGTTTCCACCTCGTCGTCGACATGGAGGGCGTGGACTTCCTCGACTCCACAGGGCTCGGCGTGCTGGTGGGTGGACTGAAGCGGGTGCGTGCCCATGAGGGCTCGCTGCGGCTGGTCTGCAACCAGGAGCGCATTCTCAAGATCTTCCGTATCACCGGCCTCACCAAGGTGTTCCCCATTCACACCTCGGTCGAGGAAGCGGTGGCGGCCACCGACTGACGACCGGTCCCGGGCCTCTTGGGGCTCGGGACAGCAAGTAGAACGAGGGGGGTCCGGGCTGTCGGCGGCCCGGACCCTCGAAAGCACGCCCGCAGTTCCAAGGGGGATGCATGGCCACCGTCGAACTCCGTTTCAGCGCGCTGCCCGAGCACGTCCGCACCGCCCGTCTGGTGGCGGCCGCGGTGGCGCGCAGGGCCGGAGTGGACGAGGCCGTCCTCGACGAGGTCAGGCTCGCCGTCGGTGAGGCCTGCACGCGGGCCGTGGGCCTGCATCAGCACGTCGGCATCACGGCGCCGGTCAAGGTGGCGCTGATCGAGGAGGAGAAGCAGTTCTCCATCGAGGTCGGCGACGAGGCGCCGCACACGGTCCCCGGGGCCAAGTCCTCGGGGGACGCCGCCGACGCACAGGACAGTGAGGAGGACGAGATGGGCCTCGCGGTCATCAGTGGACTCGTCGACGACGTCGAGGTCACGGCGGGCGAGGGCGGCGGGCTGATCCGCATGACCTGGCCCACCGCGTCGGCGGTGCTGCCGCCGATCTGACCCCGCCCGCGTCACCCCCGTATCACCCCTGCGTCACCCAGAGGGCCCCACCTGGTGGGGCCCTTTGCCATGCGCGGACATACATTGAGGTCGTGCGGGCGTTAAGTGAATTCATTCACGATCAATCGCACGAGAATTGATCACCCGGCGGTTCACGAAACGGATCACCGAACGGATCCCGTGCGGATCACCGAACGGATCCCGTGCGGATCACCGAACGGATCCCGTACGGATCACCGAACGGATCCCGTACGGATCATCGAACGGATCACGTATTAATGCCGGAGGGCCATTACTACTTCCGGCCCCCTTGTGGTTGACAGCGCAATTCATTTTGTCGTGCACTGTTTTGATCAGGTTCCGGTACCTACAATCCCGTCCACATCTTGAGCTCAGCCCAAGCGTCAAGGAGGACGAATGGCGGAGCTTTCCACCCCTCATCAGTTGGGCGATCCCTCCCACCTCGCGGCCGCCGTGCTGACCGACGGAAACCGCGCCCTGGTCGCGGTCATCGCGGTCGTCGCGCTGGCAGCGCTGGTGCTCGCGGGCTTCCTGGTGCGCCAGGTGCTCGCGGCGGGCGAGGGAACCGACAGCATGAAGAAGATCGCGGCGGCCGTCCAGGAAGGCGCGAACGCGTACCTGGCCCGGCAGTTGCGCACGCTCGGCGTATTCGCCGTCGTCGTGTTCTTCCTGCTCATGCTGCTGCCCGCGGACGACTGGAATCAACGTGCCGGACGTTCGATCTTCTTCCTGATCGGCGCGGCGTTCTCGGCGGCCACCGGCTATATCGGTATGTGGCTCGCCGTGCGCAGCAATGTGCGCGTCGCCGCGGCGGCCCGGGAAGCGACACCGGCCCCCGGCGAACCGGAAAAGGATCTCACCCTCGTCTCGCACAAAGCGACGAAGATCGCGTTTCGCACGGGCGGCGTCGTCGGCATGTTCACAGTGGGGCTGGGCCTGCTGGGCGCCTGCTGCGTGGTGCTGGTGTACGCGGCCGACGCGCCGAAGGTCCTGGAGGGCTTCGGCCTCGGTGCCGCGCTGATCGCGATGTTCATGCGCGTCGGCGGCGGCATCTTCACCAAGGCCGCCGACGTCGGCGCCGACCTGGTCGGCAAGGTCGAGCAGGGCATCCCGGAGGACGACCCGCGCAATGCCGCGACCATCGCCGACAACGTGGGCGACAACGTCGGCGACTGCGCGGGCATGGCGGCCGACCTCTTCGAGTCGTACGCCGTCACCCTGGTGGCCGCGCTGATCCTCGGCAAGGTGGCGTTCGGCGACTCCGGGCTGGCGTTCCCGCTGCTGGTCCCGGCGATCGGCGTGCTCACGGCCATGATCGGCATCTTCGCGGTGGCGCCCCGGCGGTCCGACCGCAGCGGCATGAGCGCGATCAACCGGGGCTTCTTCATCTCCGCGGCGATCTCGCTGGTGCTGGTGGCGGTCGCCGTCTTCGTCTACCTGCCCGGCAAGTACACCGACCTGGACGGCGTCACCGACGCGGCGATCGCGGGCAAGAGCGGCGATCCGCGGATCCTCGCACTGGTCGCGGTCGCGATCGGCATCGTGCTCGCCGCCCTGATCCAGCAGCTCACCGGCTACTTCACCGAGACCACCAGGCGCCCCGTCAAGGACATCGGCAAGACCTCGCTCACCGGTCCCGCCACCGTCGTCCTCGCCGGAGTCTCGCTCGGCCTCGAATCCGCCGTCTACACCGCCCTGTTGATCGGCCTCGGCGTCTACGGGGCCTTCCTGCTCGGCGGCACGTCGATCATGCTGGCGCTGTTCGCGGTGGCGCTGGCCGGCACCGGCCTGCTCACCACGGTCGGTGTGATCGTCGCCATGGACACCTTCGGGCCGGTCTCCGACAACGCGCAGGGCATCGCGGAGATGTCCGGCGACGTCGAGGGCGCCGGCGCCCAGGTGCTCACCGACCTGGACGCCGTCGGCAACACCACCAAGGCCATTACCAAGGGCATCGCCATCGCCACCGCCGTACTGGCCGCCGCGGCCCTCTTCGGGTCGTACCGCGACGCCATCACCACCGGCGCGGCGGACGTGGGCGAGAAACTCAGCGGCGAGGGCGCGCCGATGAACCTGATGATGGACATCTCGCAGCCCAACAACCTCGTCGGGCTCATCGCCGGCGCTGCGGTCGTCTTCCTCTTCTCGGGGCTGGCGATCAACGCGGTGTCGCGGTCGGCGGGCGCCGTAGTCTACGAGGTGCGGCGGCAGTTCCGGGAACGGCCCGGAATCATGGACTACAGCGAGAAACCCGAGTACGGCAAGGTCGTCGACATCTGCACCAGGGACGCCCTGCGGGAACTCGCCACGCCCGGGCTGCTCGCCGTGATGGCACCCATCTTCATCGGGTTCACGCTAGGCGTCGGCGCGCTCGGCGCGTTCCTGGCGGGCGCGATCGGCGCCGGGACGCTGATGGCGGTGTTCCTCGCCAACTCCGGTGGTGCCTGGGACAACGCCAAGAAGCTCGTCGAGGACGGCCACCACGGCGGCAAGGGCAGCGAGGCCCATGCCGCCACCGTCATCGGCGACACGGTCGGCGACCCGTTCAAGGACACCGCGGGTCCGGCGATCAACCCGCTGCTGAAGGTCATGAACCTGGTGGCGCTGCTCATCGCCCCGGCGGTCATCAAGTTCTCCTACGGAGCCGACAAGAGTGTCGGCGTACGGGTGCTGATCGCCGTCGTCGCGTTCGTCGTCATCGCGGCGGCGGTCTACGTGTCCAAGCGGCGCGGGATCGCCATGGGTGACGAGGACAACTCCGATCCGGAACCCAAGTCGGCCGATCCGGCGGTGGTTTCGTAGCACCCGCTCTCCGTTTCACCGCCCGGATTCGCTCCGGGCACTGCTCAAGGAACGGGCGGACGGCGCATGTTGACGCGTCGTCCGCCCGTTTCGCGCTGGCGCGCACCGTTTCACCGTGAGCCTTCTCTCTCTTGGTGCAAATGGCTTCAATACCGTCATAACGGATGTTCGTCCGGTGGATGTCCCCCATCCGGCGTGTATGTTCCGGGGCCGAGAGCCATGGAAGGGACCAATCCGGTGAACAAGAAGCTCGCGGCCGCACTGTCCGGCGGTGCGGTACTGGTACTGGCGCTGACGGGATGCAGCAGCAGCGACGACAACGAGAAGCTGGACTCCTGGGCCAAGGACGTCTGCGAGGGCGTGCAGCCGCAGGCCAAGAAGATCGAGGCGGCCAACGCGGCGATCCAGAAGGAGACCTCGGACAACAGCACTCCCGCCGAGGTCCAGAAGACCGACGCCACGGCGTTCCAGGACATGTCCGACGCCTACAAGGCGATGGGCGCCACCGTCCAGAAGGCCGGCCCCCCGGACGTCGACGACGGCGAGAAGAAGCAGAAGGACGCGGTCACCGAGCTGAACGGCCTCTCCTCCTCGTACGCCTCCCTGCGCAAGCAGGTGGAGGAGCTCGACACCAAGGACCAGGCCAAGTTCGCCGACGGCCTCAAGGACATCGCCACCGAGCTGAACAAGCTCAGCAAGAGCGGCAGCAACGCGCTGAAGACCCTGGAGGAGGGCGACGTCGGCCAGGCGATGGCCAAGCAGCCCAGCTGCAAGTCGGCCTCGGTGACCCCGTCGGCCGCCGAGGGCTGACCGGACCGGACGCCCCACGCGAACACCGCCGGTCTTCCACGCGACCCGGGCCGGTCCCGCACGCGGGCCCGGGCCGGTCTCCCCGTGCGGACGCGGGGCGGTCTCCCCGTGCGGACGCGGGCCGGTCTCCCCGTGCGGACGCGGGGCGGGGTGCGGACCGCAGGGCCACAATGGGGGTGTGAGTAACGCCAGCCTGTCCCCCCTGCCCTCCGCCGACCGCCCCGACGTCACCGCCCGGCTGCGGGACGCCCTGCTCGGGGCGTCCTTCACCGCCGACGGACTGCTGGAGCTGCTCGGCGCCCCCGCCTACGCGGCGCTGTCGCGCAGCGAGACCGTGCCGGCCCTCCGGGCGACCCGCGGCGACACGCCGCTCGAACTGCTCGTCCGGCTGTTCCTGCTCCAGCAACCCGTCCCCCACGCGCGTGTGGGGGACGTTCTGCCCGTCGACGCCTGCCTGGAGAGCGGCTGGCTCGACCGCGCGGGCGACGACGAGGTGGCGGCCACCGTGGACGTCCGGCCCTACGGCGGCCCCGACGGCGAGGACTGGTTCGTCGTCTCCGACCTCGGCTGCGCCGTCGGCGGCGCCGGCGGCATCGGCAACCACGCCGAAGGCGTCGTCCTCGGCGTCGGCGGCGCCTCCACGACCCTGGCCGGCCTCACCGTCCGTACGCCCGTCTCCGCAGCCCTCGACCTCGGTACCGGCTCCGGCATCCAGGCGCTGCACGCCGCCGCGCACGCCACGCGCGTGACGGCCACCGACGTCAACCCCCGCGCGCTGCACATCACCGCGCTCACCCTGGCCCTGTCCGGCGCTCCGGCCGCCGACCTGCGCGAGGGCTCCCTCTACGAGCCGGTCGCCGACGACGAGACGTACGACCTCATCGTCTCCAACCCGCCTTTCGTGATCTCGCCCGGCGCCCGGCTCACCTACCGCGACGGCGGGATGGGCGGGGACGATCTGTGCCGCTCGCTCGTTCAGCAGACGGGGGAGCGTCTGAACGAGGGCGGGTTCGCGCACTTCCTCGCCAACTGGCAGCACGTGGAGGGGGAGGACTGGACGGACCGGCTGCGCTCCTGGGTGCCGCGCGGCTGCGACGCCTGGATCGTGCAGCGCGAGGTCCAGGACGTCACCCAGTACGCCGAGCTGTGGCTGCGGGACGCGGGCGACCACCGCGGTGATCCCGCCGACTACCAGGCGCGGTACGACGCCTGGCTGGACGAGTTCGAGGCGCGCAAGGTCAGGGCCGTCGGCTTCGGCTGGATCACGCTGCGCCGGACCGGGGCCGCCGAGCCCTCGGTCGTCGCCGAGGAATGGCCGCACCCGGTCGAGCAGCCGCTCGGCGAGACCGTGCGCGCCCACTTCGACCGCGTCGACTACCTCCGCTCCCACGACGACGCGGCCCTGCTGGAGGCGCACTTCACGCTGTCCGGCGAGGTCGTCCAGGAGCAGGTCGGGCTGCCCGGCGCCGAGGACCCGGAGCACGTCGTCCTGCGCCAGAACCGCGGCATGCGCCGGGCCACCCGGGTCGACACCGTCGGCGCCGGTTTCGCGGGCGTCTGCGACGGCACGATGAGCGCGGGCCGCATCCTGGACGCCATTGCCCAGCTGGTCGGCGAGGACCCGGTGGCCCTGCGCGACCGCACGCCCGCGCAGATCCGGCTGCTGGTGGAGCAGGGCTTCCTCGAACCGGCGTAGGGCGGCCCAGTCGCCGGGCGTGGGGGCGCGCACCATTTCTTTTTCCGCGACTGCCCGCGCCGCCCGCCCCACCCGGCGTACGGGCACCGGCCACGCCCGACGACGGCACCCGGCGGATCCGTCGGCTCCCCGTACACCTCGGGTTCGCCTGCCCGCCGCCCGTGCGTGACAGCCTCCCGGAGGCTGGACACGCGCGGGCTGGAGAAAAGGGGCACGGGGACCATGGAGAGCGGGCCGGCGATCTTCGCGGGAGTGGTGTTCGCCCTGTTCGGGGCCGGTCTGCTGGTGTGGACCACGACGCGGGTGCGGCACGGCCGGCCCGTCGCGTACGGTGTGAGCCCCGTCGCATCGGCGACCGTCGCGAGTGTCGCCGCCGTGGTCGCGCTGGGCCTCGGGGCCTGGTGCCTGACCCAGGTGTGAGGAGCCGGTTCCGTACCCCGGCCGGGACTCCGCCCGGGTAACCGGGGGATCGCACTCCGGATACCTGCGTCGGGGCAGGTGAGTACTCCGGGCGGCAGGAACACGGTTCGTCGGGTTACCGTTCGAGTGGCCGTTGCGGGCTTTTCCCGTTTGACACGGGGGCGGGAGGTACCGTCACACTCCGCAGCGTCACGATCGAAACACAGAACGACCCGACCCGGGACCACGGCCTGGGGAGGCCCAGCGTCGACCGGAGAGAAGAGCGAAGTTGTCCCCGACCAGCGAGACCGCGAAGGGCGGCCGGCGACTCGTCATCGTCGAGTCGCCCGCCAAGGCGAAGACGATCAAGGGCTATCTCGGCCCTGGCTACGTCGTCGAGGCGAGCGTCGGGCACATCCGCGACCTTCCCAGCGGCGCGGCGGAGGTGCCGGAGAAGTACACCGGCGAGGTCCGCCGCCTCGGTGTGGACGTCGAACACGACTTCCAGCCCATCTATGTGGTCAACGCGGACAAGAAGTCCCAGGTCAAGAAGCTCAAGGACCTGCTGAAGGACTCCGACGAACTCTTCCTCGCCACCGATGAGGACCGCGAGGGCGAGGCCATCGCCTGGCACCTGCAGGAAGTCCTCAAGCCGAAGATCCCGGTCAAGCGCATGGTGTTCCACGAGATCACCAAGGACGCGATCCGGGCCGCCGTCGCCAACCCGCGCGAGCTGAACCAGAAGCTCGTCGACGCCCAGGAGACCCGCCGCATCCTCGACCGCCTCTACGGCTACGAGGTCTCGCCGGTCCTGTGGAAGAAGGTCATGCCGCGCCTGTCGGCCGGCCGCGTCCAGTCCGTCGCCACCCGGCTCGTCGTCGAGCGGGAACGCGAGCGCATGGCGTTCCGCTCCGCCGAGTACTGGGACCTCACCGGCACCTTCGCGACGGGCCGCGCGGGAGACGCTTCGGACCCGTCCTCGCTGGTCGCCCGCCTCCAGACGGTCGACGGACGGCGGGTCGCGCAGGGCCGCGACTTCGACTCCCTGGGGCAGATCAAGAGCGCGAACACCCTCCACCTCGACGAGGCGAACGCCCGCGCGCTCGCCGCCGCCCTGGAGAACACGCGCTTCGCCGTCCGCTCCGTCGAGTCCAAGCCGTACCGCCGCTCGCCGTACGCCCCGTTCCGTACGACGACGCTGCAGCAGGAGGCCTCGCGCAAGCTCGGCTTCGGCGCGAAGTCGACCATGCAGGTCGCCCAGAAGCTGTACGAGAACGGCTACATCACCTACATGCGTACGGACTCCACGACCCTGAGCGACACGGCGGTCACCGCCGCCCGCGCCCAGGTGACGCAGCTGTACGGCGCCGACTACCTGCCGCCCCAGCCGCGGACCTACGCCGGCAAGGTCAAGAACGCCCAGGAGGCGCACGAGGCGATCCGCCCCTCCGGCGACCGCTTCCGCACGCCCGCCGAGACCGGTCTGACCGGCGACCAGTTCAAGCTGTACGAGCTGATCTGGAAGCGGACCGTCGCCTCCCAGATGAAGGACGCGACCGGCAACAGCGTCACGGTGAAGATCGGCGGCGCCGCCTCCGACGGCCGGGACGTCGAGTTCAGCGCCTCCGGCAAGACCATCACCTTCCACGGCTTCCTCAAGGCCTACGTCGAGGGCGCCGACGACCCGAACGCCGAGCTGGACGACCGCGAGCGGCGCCTGCCGCAGGTCGCCGAGGGCGACGCGCTGACGGCCGAGGAGATCACGGTCGACGGCCACGCCACCAAGCCCCCGGCCCGCTACACCGAGGCGTCGCTGGTCAAGGAGCTGGAGGAGCGCGAGATCGGCCGCCCGTCGACGTATGCGTCGATCATCGGCACCATCCTGGACCGCGGCTACGTCTTCAAGAAGGGCACGGCCCTCGTCCCGTCCTTCCTCTCCTTCGCCGTGGTCAACCTCCTGGAGAAGCACTTCGGGCGCCTCGTCGACTACGACTTCACCGCCAGGATGGAGGACGACCTCGACCGCATCGCCCGCGGCGAGGCCAAGTCGGTGCCGTGGCTGCGCCGCTTCTACTTCGGCGAGGGCGGCGGCGTGGGCGGCGGCGCGGCCGACGCGGGCAACGGCGACGGGGACCACCTCGGCGGCCTCAAGGAACTGGTGACCGACCTCGGCGCGATCGACGCCCGCGAGGTGTCGTCCTTCCCCGTCGGCAACGACATCAAGCTGCGCGTCGGCCGCTACGGCCCCTACGTCGAGCGCGGCGAGAAGGACGCCGAGAACCACCAGCGCGCCGACGTCCCCGAGGACCTGGCGCCCGACGAGCTCTCCGTGGAACTGGCGGAGGAACTGCTCGCCAAGCCGAGCGGCGACTTCGAGCTGGGCACCGACCCGGGCACCGGCCACGCCGTCGTCGCCAAGGACGGCCGCTACGGCCCGTACGTCACCGAGGTGCTCCCCGAGGGCACCCCGAAGACCGGCAAGAACGCCGTGAAGCCGCGCACCGCCTCGCTGTTCAAGTCGATGACGCTGGACACGGTGACCCTCGACGACGCCCTGAGGCTCATGTCGCTGCCGCGGGTCGTCGGCACCGACGCGGAGGGCGTCGAGATCACCGCGCAGAACGGCCGCTACGGCCCGTACCTGAAGAAGGGCACGGACTCGCGGTCCCTCCAGACCGAGGAGCAGCTCTTCGAGATCACGCTGGAGGAGGCGCTGGCGATCTACGCCCAGCCCAAGCAGCGTGGCCGGGCCGCGGCCAAGCCGCCGCTGAAGGAGCTGGGCACCGACCCGGTCAGCGAGAAGCCGGTCGTGGTCAAGGACGGCCGCTTCGGCCCGTACGTCACCGACGGCGAGACCAACGCGACCCTGCGCTCCGGCGACAGCGTCGAGGAGATCACGCCGGAGCGGGGCTACGAACTGCTCGCCGAGAAGCGCGCCAAGGCGCCCGCCAAGAAGACGGCGAAGAAGGCCGTGAAGAAGACGGCCGCCGCGAAGACCACGGCGGCCAAGAAGACCGCCGCCAAGACCACGGCGGCCAAGAAGACCGCCGCCAAGACCACCGCGAAGAAGACGACCGCCAAGACGGCGGCGAAGAAGGCGACCGCGTCGAAGGCGTCGGAGGACTGAGCGCCCCCTTCGCAAAACGAACGCCCCGGCATCATTTCGGTGTCGGGGCGCCCGTACGTTCGGCCGCGCACACCGGACTGTCGGTGGCGACCGATAGGCTGAACGCATGACGCGAGCCGAGCAGCCAACGGCCCCTCACCCGGCCCCGGACGACGCCCTGGTCGCGGACTCCCGCGAGCGCGCCGTCCGCGCCCTGCTGCGCCGTCCGCAGCTGAGGCGTTTGTGGAGCGCACAGCTCGTGGGGGGTGTCGGCGACATCCTCGCCCTCCTGGTGCTCGTCCTCCTCGTGGTCCAGGCCGCGATCGGCGCGGGCTCGTTCGGCGGGGGCTACCGGGGCGTGGCGTTCGCAGTGGCGACCGTTTTCGGCGTCCGGATCCTGGCGACGCTGCTCTTCGGCGCAGTCCTGCTCGGGCCACTGACCTCCCTCACCTCGCAGGACGGCCCGCTCGACCGGCGCTGGACCATGGTCGGCGCCGACGGGCTGCGGACCGCCCTGCTGATCGTCGCGCCCTTGTGGATCGACTGGACGCCCGACGACGCGCTGGCCTACCTCCTGGTGACCGCCTTCGTCACCGGAGTCGCCGAGCGCTTCTGGACGGTGTGCCGGGAGAGCGCGGCCCCCGCCCTGCTGCCCGCCCCGCCCCTGGAGGGGGCCACGGTACGACCGCTGCCGGACCACATGGACGCGCTGCGCCGCCTGTCGCTGCGCACGAGCTTCGTCGCGATCCCCCTGGCGGCCGTCGCGCTGGTCGTCGCGGGGCTCCTGAACAACCTGCTGGGCGCCGGCGTCGACTGGTTCGCCGAGCACCAGGCCGCGCTCGGCTCGTACGTGGCGGCCGGCCTGTTCGCCGCGTCCCTGTCCCTCGTGACCTTCCTGGAGCTGCCCGGGGTCCGCACCCCGCGCGCGCGGTCGCCGCTGGAGGGCATGCGCCGCCCCAAGAACGGCGGCGGCGTCGACAAGGGCCGCACCGGAGCGCTCCCGCTGCTGGTGTTCGCCTGCGCCGCGGTCGCCGGCGTGGTGGCCGCCACGGTCGCCGTGGCGGTGCTGCACGCCAAGGACCTGGGCGGCGGCCCCGTGCTGTACGGCCTGGCCGTGGGCGCGCTGACCGGCGGCGTCGTCGTCGGCATCCGCACCGCCCCCGCCCTGCTGCCCTCCCTGTCCCGCCGTCGGCTGCTCGCCCTGGCGATCGCCTTCGTCGGCGTCACCCTGCTGGCCGCCGGGCTCGTCCCGGACGACACCACCGTGCTGCTGCTCCTCGTGCTGGCCGGTGTCGGCGCGGGCGTGGCCGCGAACACCGGGCACGCACTGCTCGACCAGGAGACCGAGGACCACCGCCGGGCCCGGACCACCGAGCACCTGCACGCCGTCGTCCGGGTCTGCGTGGCGCTCGGCGCCGTCGTCGGGCCCGTGCTGGCCGCGGCGATCGGACCCCACCGGCTGGAGAACGGCAGGTTCGTCTTCGCCCACGGCGGCGCCGCGTTCGTCCTGATGCTGCTCGGCGCGTTGCTGCTGCCACTGGCCGCGCTGATACTGGCCAAGGTCGACGACCGCTCCGGCGTGCCGCTGCGCCACGACCTGCGGGACGCGCTGCTCGGCGGCGACGACCCGGTGCCGACGTCGGCGGCGACCGGCTTCTTCATCGCCCTGGAGGGCGGCGACGGCGCCGGAAAGTCCACCCAGGCCGAGGCTCTCGCCGAGTGGATCCGCGGCAAGGGGCACGAGGTCGTGCTCACGCGCGAGCCCGGCGCGACCCCGGTCGGCAAGCGCCTGCGCTCCATCCTGCTGGACGTCTCCAGCGCCGGACTGTCGCACCGCGCGGAGGCGCTGCTGTACGCCGCCGACCGCGCGGAGCACGTCGACACCGTGGTGCGGCCCGCCCTGGAGCGCGGCGCCGTGGTCGTCTCCGACCGCTACATCGACTCCTCGGTCGCCTACCAGGGCGCCGGCCGCGACCTGTCGCCGACCGAGATCGCCCGCATCAACCGCTGGGCCACCAACGGACTCGTACCGCACCTGACCGTCCTGCTGGACGTGGCGCCGGAGGCCGCCCGCGAGCGGTTCACCGAGGCGCCGGACCGCCTCGAGTCGGAGCCCGCCGAGTTCCACGCGCGCGTGCGCTCCGGCTTCCTCACCCTGGCCGCCGCCGACCCCGGGCCCTACCTCGTCGTGGACGCCGGTCAGGAGCCGGAGGCCGTCACCACCGTCGTACGCCACCGGCTCGACCAGGTGCTGCCGCTGTCCGAGGCCGAGATCCAGGCCCGGGAGGAGGCGCGCCGCAAGGCCGAGGAGGAAGCCCGCCGCAAGGCCGAGGAAGAGGCCGCGCGCAAGGCCGAGGAGGAGCGCCTGGAGCGTGAGCGCCTCGAGGAGGAGGCGCGGGTGCGCGCCGAGGAGGAGGAGCGCAAGCGCCGCGAGCTGGAGGAGGCGCAGCGGCGCGAGGCCGAGCGGCAGGCCGAGGAGGCCAGGCTGCGGGCCGAGGAAGCGCGCCGCAAGGCCGAGGAGGAGCGGGCCCGGCTGCTCGCCGAGGAGAAGGCGCGCGCCGAGGAGGAGGCACGGCTGCGGGCCGAGGAGGAGCGGCGCCGCAAGCAGGCCGAGGAGGAGGAGCGGCTGCGGGCCGAGGCCGAGGCCCGGCGTCTGGAGAAGCAGCGCAAGGCCGAGGAGGCCCTGCTGCGCGCCGAGGAGGCACGCCGGGCGGCGGAGCAGGCGGCGGCAGCGGCCGTGGCCGGGCCCAAGTCGGCGGCCCCCGCGGCGGCGGACGCACCCCGCCCGAAGCCGGCCGCGCCGGCCCCCGACGACACGGCGGCCCCCAACGACGCCGCGACCGTGCCCACCCCCATCGTGACCCCGGCCAACGCCTCCGGCGGACCGGTGGAGGACACGGCTGTACTGCGGCCGGTCCGGGACACGCGGGACGGCGACCGGGCCGACGACAGCGAGGGCGGCACCGAGAACGACAGCGCGGCCCGGGACGGGCGCGGCGGCGGCCGCCGGACGTCCGGCGAGTCCGAGTCCGAGGTGACGACCGAGCTGCCCAAGCCGCCGGTGCCGTCCGGCGCGGCGGACGAGACGGCGGTGCTTCCGGCGGTGCAGCCGGACGCCGCCGACGAGACGGCCGTGCTGCCGCCCGTGACGCCGCCGGGGGCCGCCGACGAGACGGCGGTCCTGCCGCCCGTACGCGGGGACGACCCCGCCGACCGGGTCCCGCCGGGCTACTTCCGGGAGGAGGGCCCGGCCGAGGACGCCCAGGACCGCACGCGCGAACTGCCCCAGATCGACCCCGACCAGGCACCGCCGTCCCGCAGGCGCCGCTCCGACTGGGCCGAGGAGACCCCGCTGGACGACCTGCCGACGCTGGCGGACGAACTGCTCGGGCCGCACGACGAGGACGAGGGCGGCCGGGACGACGGGAGCCGCGGCGGCAGGGGCCGGGGACGACGCTGAGCACCGGGACCGCCGCGTTGTCGGTGCCGCCCCGCACAATGGAGGGCGCGACGCGGATCAGCGCGGCGGATCGGTGTGAGCTCGGTGTGACGGCTCGGTGTGACGGCTCGGTGTGATGGAAGGACGGCGTGACCCATGACCGTGTGGGACGACCTCGTCGGGCAGGAGAAGGCGTGCGAGCCGCTCGCCGCCGCCGCCCGGGACGCCGACGCCTTCGTCACCGCCGCCGCGGGCGGGGGCCCGCTGCCGCAGTCGACGAGCATGACGCACGCCTGGCTGTTCACCGGTCCGCCCGGCTCCGGCGTGGCACAGACGGCCCGGGCCTTCGCCGCCGCGCTGCAGTGCGTGAGCCCCGACCGCGCCCTCGGCGGCGTCCCCGGCTGCGGCTTCTGCGACGGATGCCACACGGCACTGGTCGGCACCCACGCCGACGTGAGCACCGTGGTCGCCATGGGCGCCGAGATCCGCGCCCAGGACATGCGGGACACCGTCCGCAAGTCGTTCACCTCACCCGCGAACGGCCGCTGGCAGATCATCCTCGTCGAGGAGGCCGAGCGGCTGAACGAGAAGTCGGCCAACGCCGTCCTGAAGGCCGTGGAGGAACCGGCGCCACGGACCGTGTGGCTGCTGTGCGCCCCCTCCGTCGAGGACGTCCTGCCCACGATCCGCTCCCGCTGCCGCCACCTGAACCTGCGCACGCCGTCGGTCGACGCGGTCGCCGACATGCTCGTACGGCGCGAGGGCATCGAACCGGACGTCGCCGCCGCAGCGGCCCGCGCCACCCAGGGCCACATCGACCGCGCCCGCCGCCTGGCCACCGACAAGGCCGCCCGGGACCGCCGGGCCGCCGTGCTGAAGCTGCCGCTGCGGGTCGAGGACGTCGGCGGTGCCCTCAAGGCGGCCCAGGAGCTGGTCGACGCCGCGGCGGAGGACGCCAAGCAGCTCGCCGAGGAGATGGACGCCAAGGAGACCGAGGAACTGAAGGCGGCCCTGGGCGCCGCCCAGGGCGGCCGGCTCCCGCGCGGCACGGCAGGTGTGATGAAGGACCTGGAGGCCGACCAGAAACGCCGCAAGGCGCGCACCCAGCGCAACAGCCTCGACCTCGCCCTCAGCGAGCTGACCGGCTTCTACCGCGACGTCCTCGCGCTCCAGCTCGGCTCCCGCGTGGCCATCGCCAACGCCGACGCGGAGGACGCCCTGGAGCGGCTCGCCCGCGGCAGCACACCCGAGTCCACGCTGCGCCGGATCGAGGCGGTCGCCGCCTGCGGAGAGGCCCTGGACCGCAATGTGCCCCCGCTGCTCGCGGTGGAGGCGATGACGATGGCGCTCAGATCGGGCTGAACCCGCCCGCCCGAGCCCGCGCCCCCGACTCCGTACCGGCGCCACGACCGGTTGACGCCGTAACACGTCCGGGGCACGCGAACCACGCACCGCAACAGCGCCATCGCGGAGAGTTACGCTCGCTGAATGCACACAAGGCGCACTCACCGCAGGACCCGCACCGGCGGCACCCGTTTCCGGGCCACGCTGCTCGCCGCCGCGCTGCTCGCCACCGCCTGCTCGGCCGGGGGCGCGTCGACGTCCGCCGGATCCCCCGCGGCCAAGGCGGCAGGCTCGACGGAAGCGGCCACGGCGACCCTGACCCCACTGCCGAAGGCCACGCCCGCCGGGCTGTCGCCGTACTACGAGCAGAAGCTCGGCTGGCGCGACTGCGGCGTCCCCGGCTTCCAGTGCGCCACCATGAAGGCCCCGCTCGACTACGCGAAGCCCACCGAGGGCGACGTGCGGCTCGCGGTGGCCCGCAAGAAGGCCACGGGGCCGGGCAAGCGCCTCGGTTCGCTGCTGGTCAACCCGGGCGGACCCGGCGGCTCGGCGATCGGCTACCTCCAGCAGTACGCGGGCATCGGCTACCCGGCGAAGGTCCGTGCCCAGTACGACATGGTCGCGGTCGATCCCCGGGGCGTGGCCCGCAGCGAACCCGTCGAGTGCCTGGACGGCCGCGAGATGGACGCCTACACGCGGACCGACGTCACCCCGGACGACGCGGGCGAGACGGACGAGCTGGTCGACGCGTACAAGGAGTTCGCCGAGGGCTGCGGGGCGGACGCGCCGAAGCTGCTGCGCCACGTCTCCACGGTCGAGGCGGCACGCGACATGGACGTACTGCGCGCGGTGCTGGGCGACGAGAAGCTGACCTACGTCGGAGCCTCGTACGGCACCTTCCTGGGCGCGACCTACGCCGGCCTGTTCCCGGACCGGACGGGCCGCCTGGTCCTGGACGGCGCGATGGACCCGTCCCTGCCCGCCCGCCGCCTGAACCTGGAGCAGACCAAGGGCTTCGAGACGGCGTTCCAGTCCTTCGCGAAGGACTGCGTACGGCAGCCCGACTGCCCCCTCGGAGACAAGGACACCACCCCCGACCAGGTCGGCAAGAACCTGAAGTCCTTCTTCGACGACCTGGACGCGAAGCCACTCTCGGCGGGCGACGCCGACGGCCGCAAACTCACGGAGTCCCTCGCCACCACGGGCGTGATCGCGGCGATGTACGACGAGGGCGCCTGGCAGCAGCTGCGCGAGTCCCTGACCTCGGCGATCAAGGAGAAGGACGGCGCCGGCCTGCTGATCCTGTCCGACAGCTACTACGAGCGCGAGGCCGACGGCGGCTACAGCAACCTGATGTTCGCCAACGCCGCCGTGAACTGCCTCGACCTCCCCGCCGCCTTCTCCTCCCCGGACGAGGTGCGCGAGGCCCTCCCCGAGTTCGAGAAGGCGTCCCCGGTCTTCGGCGAGGGCCTCGCCTGGTCCTCCCTGAACTGCGCGTACTGGCCGGTGAAGCCCACGGGGGAGCCGCACCGCATCGAGGCGGCCGGGGCCACCCCGATCGTCGTGGTCGGCACCACCCGTGACCCGGCCACCCCGTACCGCTGGGCCGAGGCACTCTCCGGCCAGCTCGCCTCCGGCCACCTCCTCACCTACGAGGGCGACGGCCACACCGCGTACGGCCGCGGCAGCTCCTGCATCGACTCCGCGATCAACACGTACCTGCTGACCGGCACCGCCCCGACGGACGGCAAGCGCTGCTCGTAGCCCCCGCCCTCAGGCGCCCCGCCGTCCCGCCCGCCCCGGATCCGACGCTTCCGGGGCGGGTTCGGAGCACCCCGGGAAACTGTGTAGACTTACCGACGTTGCTGATCGCACCATGGGTGCACGGCGCGCCGCCTTAGCTCAGATGGCCAGAGCAACGCACTCGTAATGCGTAGGTCTCGGGTTCGAATCCCGAAGGCGGCTCCATTGAACCCCCGGGTCAGGCCCTGATTCGGGGGTTTTTTGCGGTCAGCCGGTCGGTGATCTCTTCGGCGGTCAGTACGAGTGCGAAACCCTTGCGCAGGACGGCGAGTTCCGGCTCCTGCCGGGACTCGTCGTCGGTGGCCGTGACATCGGACCCGAAGACGACCTTGTAGCCGCGTTCATATGCCTGTCGAGCCGTGGTGCCGCAGCAGTAGTTGGTGAGCGTGCCCGTCACGACGACGGTGTCACGGTCGAGGTTGCGCAGCATGGTGTCGAGCGGGGTGTCGTAGAACGCCCCGTAGGACGGCTTGCGGATCAGGGCTTCGTCGGGGCGGCGGCCCATCGGGTCCCACACCCCGGCGGGGCCCGGCCGGCGCCAGTCGCTGTGGGCGTGCGGCAGGAAGCGCAGGGCGTGCGGCCGGTCCAGGCCGAGATGCGTGTCGTCGAAGATGGTCCAGATCACCGGGACCGAGGCGTCCCGGCAGTCCTCGACCAGTCGCCGCAGCTGCGGGGCCATCCGGGTGGCCGCGGGCACCCAGTAGGGACTCCAGCCCGGTTGGACGAACTCGTCCTGCATGTCGATGACCAGCAGTGCGGTCCGTTCGGGCCGCAGGCCGAACGAGGCCCGGCCCATTTCGTAGGCGGTGCGCGCCCGCCCGGTCACCCATTCCTCGGTGTACGTCACGCTCTCTCCTGCATCGATTCGAGGTACCTCGTTTCGATGTGCGAGAATAGCAGCATGCTCGAACTCGCGATCCTGGGATTCCTGGCGGAGGGGCCGCTGCACGGGTATCAACTGCGGCTTCGGATAGCCCACTTGTCCGGCCATGCCCGGCCGGTCAGCGACGGCAGCCTTTATCCGGCGATCAGCAGGCTGGTCAACGCCGGGCTGCTCGGCCGAAGGACCGAGCCGGGTGTCTCGGCCGCTCAGCGGCACACTCTGAGCCTGACCGAGGCCGGTCGCGGTGAGCTGCTGCGTCGGCTGCGGGAGGCCGACGGCCTGGACATCAGTGACAGCACTCGGTACTTCACGGTGCTGGCCTTCCTGTCCCAGCTGCCGGACACGGCCGACCAGCACTCGGTCCTGCGTCGGCGGCTGGAGTTCCTGGAGCAGCCCGCGAGCTTCTTCCACGACGGCGACCGCCCGCTGGGTGCCGACGACACCGACGACCCCTACCGGCGTGGCATGCTCACCATCGCCCGCGCCACCAGCCGTGCGGAAAGGTCCTGGCTCCGGGAGACGCTGGGCCTGGCCGGTACGGGGTAGCGCCTGCGGGTTCGAATTCCGGAGGCGGCTCGGGCGGGGACCAGGTCGGATGGAGTCCGGCCCGGTCTGCTTCGGTGTCCCTCGGGGTGGGGGACAGGCGCCCCGCCTCCGCTCACTTCGCGTCCGCGTAGCACTCCACCACCGCCGTCGTGAACGGGAACCGCACCGGCGTCGCACCGAACGTCAGCCGTCCCGCCAGCTCCGCCGCGTCCCGGATCGCCGCGACGACGGTGTCGGCCTCCTCCTCGGGACAGTGCACGATCACCTCGTCGTGCTGGAAGAAGACCAGCTCGGCCGCCAGGTCCGCGCAGGTCTGCCGCAGGGCCGCGAGCAGGAGCAGGGCCCAGTCGGCGGCGCTGCCCTGGACGACGAAGTTGCGGGCGAAGCGGCCCCGCGCGCGGGCATTGGTCGAGGCGTACCCCGGCACCCACTCCCGGGCGCGGTCCCCGGAGTCGGCGGGATCGTCCTGCGGCAGGCCCGCCTCCTCGGTGCCGTCGGCCGCGCCGGCCGCGGGCGGGCAGGTGCGGCCCAGCCAGGTGCGCACGAGCCGGCCCTCCTCGCCCGCGCGCGCCGCGTCGTCGACGTACGCCACCGCGCGGGGGAAACGGCGTCTGAGCGCGGCGAGGTTCTTCAGGCCGTCGCCGGACGTCTGGCCGTAGACCGCGCCGAGCACGGCGAGCTTGGCCTGGGCGCGGTCGCCGGAGAAGGCGCGGTCGGAGACGGACTGGTAGAGGTCGCTCTCCCGGCCGGCCACCTCCATCAGGCCGGGGTCCCGGGAGATCGCCGCGAGGACGCGCGGCTCCATCTGGTCGGCGTCGGCGACGACCAGTCGCCAGCCGGGGTCGGCGACGACGGCCCGCCGGATCACCTTGGGGATCTGTAGCCCGCCCCCGCCGTTGGTCACCCAGCGCCCGGTCACGGTGCCGCCGGCCAGGAACTCGGGGCGGAACCGCCCGTCGCGCACCCAGTCCTGGAGCCAGGACCAGCCGTGGGCGACCCAGATCCGGTACAGCTTCTTGTACTCGATCAGCGGTTTCACGGCCGGGTGGTCCAGCGACTCCAGCTCCCAGCGGCGGGTGGAGCCGACCTTCACGCCCGCCTGCCCGAACGCCTTGACCACGTCCGCGGGGAGGTCGGGCCGCACCCGGCGCCCGAACGCCGCCGACACCTCCTCCGCCAGCTCGGCCAGGCGGCGCGGCTCGCCCCCGCCCGCGTACCGCTCGCCCAGCAGGCCGTGCAGCACCTCGCGGTGCACGTCGGCCCGCCAGGGCAGCCCCGCGCGGTTCATCTCGGCGGCCACCAGCATGCCCGCCGACTCGGCCGCCGTCAGCAGCCGCAGCCGGTCGGGGTGCGCCGAACGGTCGTGCCGGCGCTGCTGCTCTGCGTAGACGGCGAGCAGGTCGGACAGGGGGAGGTGGACGCCCTCGGGCTCGAACAGCGGGGACTGCGCGCCCGGCTCGGCGGAGCGCTGCGGCGGGTCGGACGGTACGGGTCCGCCGCGCAGCCGGGCCAGGGCGGCCGCGGCCGAGTGCGGCTCCCCGTACCGCCCCTCGTGGCCGAGCAGGAGGGTCTCGGAGGCCTCCACGTCGTAGCACCGCTCCACTCGCACCCCCGCGGCGAGCAGGCGTGGCGCGATCTCGGCGGTGGACCGCCACACCCAGCGCGCGACGTCCGGCCTGGCCCGGACGGCCTCGGCCAGGCCGGGCTCCCGCCGCACGGGGCCGGCGGGCAGCCCGTCGGGGCCGAGGGGGGCGACCTCCACGCCACCGCCCTCGGCCACCGCGAGCGCCCACCTCTCGGCCATGTCGCGAGTGTCGCAGGCGGGTCTGACAACAGCCGTCGCCACGGCCGTCGCCACGGCTGTCGCCACGGCTGTCGCCACGGCTGTCGCCACGGCTGTCGCCACGGTCGTCGCCACGGCTGTCGCCTGGTGGCTCGCTCAGGCTTCCCCGGTGGACCCGCCCCCGCCGTCCCCGCTCGCCTCGCTCGCCCCCCTCGCCTCGGTCTTCTCGGCCTTCTCGGTGAGGTGGATGAACTCCGCCACCGCGTCGACGACGTACCGCTCCGTCGCCTCCTTGTCGAGGCCGAGCCCGCTCAGCACGCCCTCGCCGTGCTCGTGCTCCAGCAGGGCGAGCAGGATGTGTTCCGTGCCGATGTAGTTGTGGCCGAGGCGCAGGGCCTCGCGGAAGGTGAGTTCGAGGACCTTCTTGGCCGCGGCGCCGTAGGGCACCAGCTCCGGGACCTCCGCGGCGGCCGGCGGGAGCGCCGCGGTCGCCGCCTCGCGGATCGCGTCCAGGGTCACGCCCTGTGCGGCGATCGCCTTGGCGGAGAGGCTCTCGCGCTCGGTGACCAGGCCGAGGACGAGGTGTTCGGGCAGGCCCTCGGTGCTGCCCGCGGTCTTGGCCGCGTTGTGGGCGGTCATCACGACGTTGCGCGCGCGGGGCGTGTAGCGGCTGAAGCCCTGGCTCGCGTCCAGGTCGGCCGACTCCTTGGTCACGAAGCGCTTCTGCGCCGCCTGCCGGGTGACGCCCATGCTCTTGCCGATGTCCGTCCAGGACGCGCCCGAACGCCGGGCCTGGTCCACGAAGTGGCCGATGAGATGGTCGGCCACCTCGCCGAGGTGCTCGCCGGCGATGACGGCGTCCTGGAGCTGTTCCAGCGGCTCCGGATGCACCTTCTTGATCGCGGTGATGAGTTCGTCGAGGCGTACGGATGACGTGATGCTCGGGTTCGTCGTCATGTGTCAACCGTAGGTTGCCCCCCGAGGACTGTCAACTGTCGGTTGACAGTCCTCGGTGCCCGGAATCCGCGGAGTGGGACGGGTCCGGCGGTCGTGGCACCATCGCCGGGTGAGTACGCCCCGCACCGTCGACCGTGCCTTCGAGACCGCCCTGTACGCCACCGCCGACGACGCCCTGGACGCCGCGGCCTCGCTGCTCGCAGCCGATCCGGCGGCGGACGCGGAACTGGCCCGGCGCGGCGAGGAGTTCGTGGCCACGGCCTGGCGTCGCGGCTGGCAGCCCGCCGACCTCGTACGGATCGTGCGACGCGAACTCGGCGACGTGCACGTACGGCTGGTGGCCGCGCTGATCCGAGCCCAGGCGCCGAACGACCGTGCCCGAGGGCCCCGCTGGGCCGCGCAGCTCGACGACGTGGCGGATGCGGATGGCACGACGGCGCCCCGCACCGACCGCTTCTCGTACGCCACCACCGTGCTGGAGCTGTACCGCCTGCTGCTGCGGCTGCCCGGCCTCGAACCCCTGGAGGCGGGGGAGGTGCCGCGTCGGGACCGGGAGAGGCGGCCGGAGTCCCGGGCCCTCGCCCGCATCCGCGCGCTGCTCGCCAAGGCGGAGGCGACCGGGTATCCGGAGGAGGCGGAGGCGCTGAGCGGGAAGGCACAGGAGCTGATGGCGCGGCACAGCGTCGACGAGGCCCTGCTGGCCGCGCAGGCGCACGGACACGCGTCCTCGCCCGACACACCGGGGGCCTGCCGGATCGGGGTGGAGCCGCCCTACGAGCAGGCCAAGGCCGTGCTGCTGGACGCGGTGGCCGACGCCAACCACTGCAGGGCGGTGTGGAACGAGCCCTTCGGCTTCTCCACCGTCGTCGGTTTCGAGGCCGACCTGGAGGCGGTCGAACTCCTCTACACCTCCCTGCTGGTGCAGGCCGAGGCGGCGATGACGAAGGCGGAGGCCGGCCAGCGGGCCGGCGGACGCAAGCGCACCAAGACCTTCCGGCAGTCGTTCCTCGCCGCCTACGCCCACCGCGCGGGCGCCAGGCTGCGGGCCGCGGTGGAAGCGGCCACGAAAGCGGCCACGGAAGCGGCAACAGAGGCGGCCACGGAAGCGGCCGAGGAATCCGCCACGGCGGGGGCGGCGGACGCGGACCTCCTGCCGGTGCTCGCCTCCCGCGAGGCCGCGGTCACCGACCGGATGGAGCGCATGTTCCCGGAGACGACCACGACCCGTCTGCGCGGCGCCGCGGACGAGGCCGGCTGGACGGAGGGTACCCGGGCGGCCGACGCCGCCCGGGTCGGCCGTCACCGACCGCTGGAGCAGACCCCGGGGAGCTCGGGGCGGAAGCCCCGCTCAGGAACCGATGCCGGTGGTCGGCAGTCCCGGCGGCAGTGAGCCGCCCTCGGACCTGGTGTACGTCTCCTCGCCCAGCTCGCCCTCCCAGGCCACCGTGAGCGAGGTGGCGTCGACCGCGCCGACCTTGCCGGTGGCGCGCTCGGCGCTGCCGTCGGCGCACTTGAGGCGGATCGTCCGGGTGCCGGAGGTCTCCTCCGTCGTACCGCTGCACACGGTCCCGCCGGTCGCGAAGAGGGCCGCCCTGTCGCCGGTGACCATCAGGGCGACGGCCTGGCCGTCGGTGGTCGCCAGCCAGCTGCCCTCCAGTTCGCCGCCGGCACCGGCGGACGGCGATCCGCCCGTGTCGTCGCCCGGGTCCGTGCTCGCGGACGCGCCGGGCGCCGCCGAGGACTTGTCGCCGCCGCCCGGGCCCTCACCCGAACCGCCGCCGTCGGAGTCCCCGCCGTCGGTGCACGCGGTCAGGGCCAGCGCCCCCACCAGCCCGAGGGCCAGCACCGCGGCCCGCACGGACCGCCGCGTCCGCCGGACCGCGACCCCGCCGTACCCGGCGTCCGTGCGCGCCGTGTTCTCCGTGCTCGCCGTGTTCCCCGCAGTCACCCACGTCACCGGAAGCTCCAAGCTGTAGCCGGACGGCCGTTCGGCCCCGAACAGCCGCAAGCTACCAGGACGACTTGCGCACCCCGGGAAGATGCCCGGCGTGCGCCTGCTCGCGCAGATTCACCCGGGAGAGCCCGAAGACCCGGAAGTATCCGCGCGGGCGTCCGTCGATCTGATCGCGGTTGCGCACCCGCGTGGGGCTCGCGTCGCGCGGCTGCCTGCGCAGTTCCCGCTGGGCGGCGAGCCGTTCGGCCTCCGTCGACGAGGGCCGGCGGAGGATCTCCTTCAGCTCGGCCCGGCGCTCGGCGTGGCGCGCGACGACGGCCCGGCGCTGCTCGTTCTTCGCGATCTTGCTCTTCTTCGCCATCAGATCCTCACTCCCCGGGCACGGATGCGCGCCACGGCCGCCTCGACGCCGATCGAGTCGACCGTCCTGATCCCCTTCGTGCTCAGCCGCAGCCGCACGTGCCGGTTCTCGCTGGGCAGCCAGTAGCGCCTGGTCTGGATGTTGGGGTCGAAGCGGCGCGAAGTGCGCCGGTGGGAGTGGGAGATGCGGTTGCCGAAGCCGGGCCGGGCCCCGGTCAGCATGCAGTGGGCGGACACGGTGACGTACCTCTCCTCCGGACCGGACGGGTCCTAGGTGTTAATGGAAGTCATTTTCAGTAAGGTAGCAGCATGGCACGCAACGAACTCCGTCCGGTCATCAAGCTCCGGTCCACCGCCGGGACCGGCTACACCTACGTCACCCGCAAGAACCGCCGCAACGACCCCGACCGGCTGGTCCTGCGCAAGTACGACCCGACGGCCGGCCGTCACGTCGACTTCCGAGAGGAGCGCTGAGACGCCGTGCGCAAGGGAATCCACCCCGAGTACCGCCCGGTCGTCTTCCGTGACCGGGCCGCCAACTACGCCTTCCTCACCCGCTCGACCATGACCAGTGAGCGCACCGTCGAGTGGGAGGACGGCCACACCTACCCGGTCGTCGACGTCGAGATCTCGAACGTCAGCCATCCCTTCTACACCGGCACCGCCCGCGTCCTGGACACCGCCGGACGCGTGGAGCGCTTCGAGCGCCGGTACGGGAAGCAGGACGGGGCATGAGCGAGCCGGGCCGCTTCCCCGAACCGCCGGTGGTGATCGTCGGCGGGCTGCACGCCGACGCGCGCAGGGCGGCCGTGGCCCGGCTGCTCGCCGACGTGCCCGGCAGCGTCGTCCTCCACCACGACCTGGCGACGGCCGCCGCGGGCACGGTCGTACGGACCGTGCGGGACGCCACCGGCATCCTCACCGCCGGCGAGGCGCCCCTGGTCAACGACTGCGCGTGCTGCGCGCTGCGCGAGGACCTCGTCCCCGAGCTGGTCCGGCTCGCGGAGGCCGGGGGCACCCCGCTGGCGGTGGTCGAGCTGTGGGACTCCGTCGAGCCCAAGGCGATGGCGGAAGTGGTGACGGCGGGCGGCTTCACCGTCGCCGGCGTGGTCACCGCCGTCGACCCGGCCCTGGTCCTGCCGTACCTCGGCAACGGCGACGACCTCGCCGAGGGTGGTCTGGCCGCGGCGGCCACCGACCGGCGCACCGTCGCCGACACCTTCGCGCGGCAGCTCGAGTACGCCTCCGTCCTCGCGCTCGCCGAGTCCCTCCCCGGCTCGCCGGAGGCCGACGACGAGGACCGCGAGCTGCTGGCCCAGCTGCACCCGACGGCCCGCCGGGTCCCGATCGGCCACGGGAACCGGGCGGGCGCACCGTCCGCGGTCCTGGAGCTGGCGCGGGCCGCCCTCGCCGGGTTCGACGTGGAGGCGGCGGCCGCGGCCCAGCATCCGGCCTGCGCGCTGCTGCCCGCCGAGGCCGACGCGCACGGCGTCGCCACCCTGGTCTGGCACCGCCGTCGCCCCTTCCACCCGGAGCGGCTGTACGCGGCGCTCGAGGACCTGACCTGTGCCGCGGCCCGCAGCCGGGGGCGGTTCTGGCTCGCCGGCAAGGGGGACACGCTGCTGCACTGGGACGCCGCCGGCGGCGCTCTGTGCGTGGAGAGCGCGGGGCCGTGGCTCGCCTCGCTCCCCGACGCCGCCTGGGAACTGGTCCCGCCCGTGCGCCGTGCCGCCGCCGCGCTGGACTGGCACCCCGAGCACGGCGACCGCTGCCAGCACCTGGTCTTCACGTCCCCCGGCCTCGACCGCGACGGCCTGGAACGGCTCCTGGAGTCCTGCCTGCTGACCGACGCCGAGTACGCCGCGGGTCAGGCCGCCTGGGACCGGCTGCCGCCCGCCTTCGACACTCTCCTGGAGGTCTGAACCATGCCCCGACCCCGCAAGAACGACCGGACGCCCGCCCGGCAGCGTCCCAACCCGCTGGACCAGGCGGGAGTGACGTACGTCGACTACAAGGACACCGAGCTGCTGCGCAGGTTCGTCTCCGACCGCGGCAAGATCCGCAGCCGCCGCGTCACCCGGGTGACGTCCCAGCAGCAGCGGCAGCTGGCCAGGGCGATCAAGAACGCGCGCGAGATGGCGCTGCTGCCGTACGGCACGCGCTGACCGGCCCGCCGTACCTCGCGCACCAGCGACAGCACCGGGGCACGCCCGTACCGGTCGGGCCCCGGTGCTGTCGCATGTTGTTGCATATTCTTCGAATTCGGGGGCACATGCGGGAACGACTTCCCGGGCCTCGGCGTCGTAGAGGGCAGGGCTCGGTAAAGCGGTCGTCAAAGCTGTAACCGCGGGAACACCGCGCGTGCACGTGCATTTGCTCATGCATCTGCACGTGAACAGGGTTATGATCCGGATCAGTTGACCACTGCATCAATGGCCACATCAGCCAGTGCACACCGGGGAGCGACCTGTGGACCACGACGTGTACGACGTGTACAACGGCATGGCCGCCACGCAGTTGCACGATGCGGCCTGGCAGAAGAGCCGGCGCAGCAACTCGCAGGGATCGTGCGTGGAGTTCGCGCGCCTGCCCGACGGTGCGGTGGCGGTGCGCAACTCCCGCTTCCCCG
Organism: Streptomyces sp. CB09001; assembly: GCF_003369795.1. NCBI lineage: Bacteria > Bacillati > Actinomycetota > Actinomycetes > Kitasatosporales > Streptomycetaceae > Streptomyces > Streptomyces sp. CB09001. The sequence goes on along the minus strand of NZ_CP026730.1, from coordinate 3,157,952 downwards.
ACGGCCCCGCGCTGGTCTACACGCGCGCCGAGATCGAGGCCATGCTGCTGGGCGTCAAGGACGGCGAGTTCGACCACCTGATCGCGAGCTGACCCGGAACGGTCCGGCGCCGGGCCGCCCGTCTCCGGCCATGTCCGGATCAGCGCCCAGGCCACCTTGCCGTGGCTATGTCCGGATCAGCGCCCAGGCCACCTTGCCGTGGCTATGTCCGGATCAGCGCCCAGGCCACCTTGCCGTGGCTATGTCCGGAACAGCGCCCAGACCACCTTGCCGTTGAGCGTCCCGGCCAGGGGATGCCAGCCCCAGCTGTCGCTGAAGGAGTCGACGAGGAACAGGCCCCGGCCCGACTCCGCCGAGAAGTCGTCCGTCTCGCGGGCCACCGGGCTCTCGTGGCTGGGGTCGCGCACCGCGCACACCAGCCGCTCGGTCCAGCGCATCAGGTGCAGCCGCACCGGCCCGTGCTGCTCGTCGTGGCGCGGGGTGTCCGCCGGCAGCGCGTGGCGCAGGGCGTTGGTGACGAGTTCGGAGACCACCAGGCAGACGTCGTCGAAGCGGTCGCCGGTGTCCCAGCCGTCGAGCGTCCTGCGGGTGAACCTCCGGGCCTCGCGCACCGCTTCGTACCGGGGCGGCAGGGCGCAGGAGGCGGCGTTGGACACGGCCGCGGGGTCGAGTGGCGGAAGGCCCTGCCGTAACGGCTCGAGCATGGTCGATCCATTCGTCCCCATGCGAGGCACTCCCGGGAATTCGCGGTCATAGCGATGCGGCGCGGTGGTGCGGGACCATGGTTTCGGATGCGTACCGCAGATGCAAGGGCAGATGCACGTGCACGTGACCGAAATGGACCTGCCCGTACCGCTTGTTGGTCAATTTTTCCGTCATCTTCGCCTCCCCTTCATCTCCCGCGACGGCCGGTTCCGGCCTGCCGCGTGCATGATCCTGCACGTTTCCGTTGGCTCAATTCCGTTTCCGTAACCGGACGAGTACTGCTCGGAGTGTTTTAGTGGCAGACTTCGGCCCCTGAAGACGGTTGGGGAGGCTGGCGAACGTGAGCGCGGGAGAGCCCGGATCGGTGGTGCGGCGCATGCTGCTCGGATCACAACTCAGGCGACTGCGTGAGACGCGGGGGATCACGCGCGAGGCCGCGGGCTACTCGATCCGCGCCTCGGAGTCGAAGATCAGCCGGATGGAGCTGGGCCGGGTGAGCTTCAAGACGCGGGACGTCGAGGACCTGCTGACGCTGTACGGCATCACGGACGAGCAGGAGCGCGCCTCCCTGCTCTCCCTGGCCAAGGAGGCCAATGTCGCGGGCTGGTGGCACAGTTACTCCGACGTACTGCCCAGCTGGTTCCCCACCTACGTGGGGCTGGAGGGCGCCGCCTCGCTGATCCGGGCCTACGAGGTGCAGTTCGTGCACGGCCTGCTGCAGACCGAGGAGTACGCCCGCGCGGTCGTCCGGCGCGGCATGAAGGGCGCCGGAGAGGCGGACGTCGAGCGGCGGGTGGCGCTGCGCCTGGAGCGGCAGAAGCACCTGGTCGCGGAGAACGCCCCCGAGTTCCACATCGTGCTCGACGAGGCCGCCCTGCGCCGCCCGTACGGCGACCGCGAGGTGATGCGCGGCCAGCTCCAGCACCTGATCGAGGTGTCCGAACGCCCCAATGTGCGGCTCCAGGTCATGCCCTTCGGCTTCGGCGGGCACTCCGGTGAGAGTGGCGCGTTCACGCTCCTCAGCTTCCCCGAGTCCGACCTCTCGGACGTCGTCTACCTGGAGCAGCTCACCAGTGCGCTGTACCTGGACAAGCAGGAGGACGTCACCCAGTACGAGACGGCGCTGAAGGAGCTCCAGCAGGACAGCCCGGGCCCGGGCGAGAGCCGGGACCTTCTGCGAGGACTCCTTCAACTCTCCTGAAACATAAGTACGATGACGCCCAATCAGGCGGCTCGCTCGCGGCGGCTGCGGCAGCTAAGGGGATTGAGGGAACACATGTCGTCGTACTTCACCGACCTCGCCCAGCAGTACATCGACGGCGAGTGGCGCCCCGGCACCGGCTCCTGGGACATCATCGACTTCAACCCGTACGACAACGAGAAGCTCGCCTCGATCACGATAGCCACCGTCGACGAGGTCGACGCCGCCTACCGGGCCGCCGAGCGCGCGCAGAAGCAGTGGGCCGCGACGAACCCCTACGCGCGCCGCGCGGTGTTCGAGAAGGCCCTGCGCCTGGTGGAGGAGCGCGAGGCGGAGATCGGCGAGGCGATCGTCGCCGAGCTGGGCGGCACCCGTCTGAAGGCCGCCTTCGAGCTGCACCTGGCCAAGGAGTTCCTGCGCGAGGCGGTCCACCTGGCGCTGGCGCCCGAGGGCCGGATCATCCCGTCCCCGGTCGACGGCAAGGAGAACCGCGTCTACCGGGTGCCGGTCGGCGTCGTGGGCGTCATCAGCCCCTTCAACTTCCCCTTCCTGCTCTCCCTGAAGTCGGTCGCCCCGGCCCTCGCCCTGGGCAACGGCGTCGTCCTCAAGCCGCACCAGAACACGCCGGTCGTCGGCGGCACGCTGGTCGCGAAGCTCCTCGAGGACGCCGGACTGCCGGGCGGCCTGCTCAACGTCGTGGTCACCGACATCGCGGAGATCGGCGACGCCTTCATCGAGCACCCGGTCCCCAAGGTGATCTCCTTCACCGGCTCCGACAAGGTCGGCCGGCACGTGGCCACGGTCTGCGCCGCGAACTTCAAGCGCTCGGTCCTCGAACTGGGCGGCAACAGCGCGCTGGTGGTCCTCGACGACGCCGACGTCGACTACGCGGTCGACGCCGCGGTCTTCAGCCGGTACGTCCACCAGGGCCAGGTCTGCATGGCCGCCAACCGTGTGCTGGTCGACCGCGCCGTGGCCGACGAGTTCACCGAGAAGTTCGTCGCCAAGGTGAAGTCCCTCAAGGTCGGCGACCCGCGCGACCCGGCCACCGTCATCGGCCCGGTGATCAACTCCTCGCAGGCCGACGCGCTCTCCGGCGTGGTCGAGCAGGCCCTCGCCGAGGGCGCGACCGCCCTGGTGCGCGGCTCGGTCACCGACAACCTCGTCGAGCCGTCGGTCCTGACCGGCCTGCCCGCCGACTCCGCGCTGCTCCAGCAGGAGGTCTTCGGCCCGGTCGCCTTCCTCGTCCCGTTCGATGGGGAGGAGGAGGCCGTACGCCTCGTCAACGACACGCCGTACGGGCTGAGCGGCGCCGTGCACACCGGGAACGTGGAGCGGGGCGTCAACTTCGCCAAGCAGATCGACACCGGCATGTTCCACGTGAACGACGGCACCGTGCACGACGAGCCGATCGTGCCCTTCGGCGGCGAGAAGCACTCCGGCCTCGGCCGTCTGAACGGCGACACCATGCTGGACGCCTTCACCACCCAGAAGTGGATCTCGGTGCAGCACGGGCGGAGCGGGTTCCCGTTCTGAGTCCGTATCTCCGTGAGCTTGCCGGGCGGGCCGCGCAGCACGAACACGTCACGCCGACCGCCCGGGGTGTACCAGCTGCGGTCCTCGTGTCACCGGCCGAGTCGGAAGACCTCGAGGACGCACGGGCGCCGGCCCGCTTGGAGCGGGACCGCGCGCTCGGGCGCCACGAGACTCCCGTCCCGCACGCCGAGGCACGACGCGCTCTGCTGGAGGCGCGGCCGGGCGGGTTGACGAGTGACCGGGCAGGTCGTCTGGGAGCCGGCTGCTTTGGACGCGGCCACCGGGCACCTCAAGGGTGACCCGGCAGGTGTCGACGACCTCCTGCACGCCACCGATCGGCTCGCGGGGGAGCCCGCGGCCGGCGGGCTCCCGTGCCTGGGGAGTCGACCACCGGCGGCTCCATCACGCTCGATGGCGCATCCTCTGCCGCCTCGATGCGGAGGCCCGCACGCTGTACGTCGAGCACGTCGGGCGCCGGGAGGTCTGAGGCGGGGTACAGGCTGCGACGGCGCCTCCGCCTGGGACCTGGTGGCGAGGGAGGAGGCGGCGCCCGCCTAATCTGGACCCCATGTCAGCGATCCGTCTCCTCGTGCTCGGCGCCGTCCGCCAGCACGGGCGGGCCCACGGGTACCAGGTGCGCAACGACCTGGAGTACTGGGGCGCGCACGAGTGGTCCAACGCCAAGCCCGGCTCGATCTACCACGCGCTGAAGCAGATGGCGAAACAGGGGCTGCTCCTCGCGCACGAGATCGCGCCGTCCACGGCGGGCGGCCCGCCGCGGGTGGAGTACGAGATCACCGGGCAGGGCACCGAGGAGTACCTCACCCTGCTCCGTGACTACCTCACCGCCTACGACCAGCGGCCGGACGTGCTCACGGCGGCGCTCGGCTTCATGGTCGACCTCCCGCGCGAGGAGGCGCTCGCCCTGCTGGAGGAGCGGGTGCGGAAGATCGAGGAGTGGCGCGCCTCCGTCACCGAGTACTACCTGCCCGCGGAGGGGCCCGGCCAGTACGGGCACATCGGCGAGATCATGAACTACTGGGTCCACTCGGCCGACTCGGGCGCCGAATGGACCCGCGGCCTCATCGAACGCGTGCGGGGCGGCGCGTACACCTTCGCGGGCGAGGGCGAGCCGTTCGTCGGTGTGCTGGCGGAGGGCGAGGAGAACCCCTTCGCGGCGGGGCGGCCGCATCACGGGGATGCCCGCTAATCAAGTTTGACCAATCAAAGGGCGGGCGCTATCTTCTGTGGCAGTAGTCAAATTTGGCTAGCTCGGCTCTCGAAGGGAACGGGGAGTGACAGTGGCCGACACGGCGATCACCGTCGAAGGTGCACGCAAGAGGTACGGCAACAAGAACGCGTTGGACGGACTCGACCTCACGGTCACGCGCGGCACGGTGCACGGCGTGCTGGGCCCGAACGGAGCGGGCAAGACGACCCTGGTCCGGATCCTGTCCACCCTGCTGCGGCCCGACGCGGGCCGCGTCGAGGTGGCGGGACACGACGTCGTCGCCGAGGCGTACGCGGTGCGGCTGCGCATCGGCCTGCTCGGCCAGCACGCGGCGCTCGACGAGGAGCTGGGCGGCCGGCAGAACCTGGAGATGTTCGGCCGCCTGCACCACCTGGGCGCCCGGCGGGCACGCGCGCGTGCCGACGAACTGCTCGCGCGCTTCGGCCTCTCCGACACCGGCCGCAAGCCGGTCAGCGCCTACAGCGGAGGCATGCGGCGCCGCCTGGACCTGGCCGCGTCCCTCATCACCGACCCGGAGGTGCTCTTCCTGGACGAGCCGACCACCGGCCTCGACCCGCGCGGCCGCGCCGAGGTGTGGGACTCGGTCCGCTCCCTGGTCGATGCCGGTACGACGGTCCTGCTCACCACCCAGTACCTGGAGGAGGCCGACCAGCTCGCCGACCGCATCTCGGTCGTCGACGCCGGCCGTGTCGTCGCCGACGGCACGGCGGACGAACTCAAGGCCGCCACCGGCGGCGACCGCGTCGACGTCGTCCTGCGCGACCCCGGCCACCTGGGCGCCGCGGTGGCCCTGCTGCCGCTCACCGGCGTCCGCGTGGACCCCGACCGCCGGCTGCTCAGCGCACCCGTCACCGACCGCATGGCAGCGCTCTCCGGGGTCGTGCGGGCGTTGGAGGAGGCCGGTATCGAGGCCGAGGACGTGGCGCTGCGCCGGCCGACCCTGGACGAGGTGTTCCTGCACCTCACCGACCGCACGAAGGAGGCCGCGTGAGTACGGGAGGCATGAGCCCGGCGACGTACGCCCTGACCGACTCCTGGACCATGACCCGCCGCGAACTGGCCCGCTGGGGACGGCAGCCCGTCGCGGTCGTCGTCAACCTGGTCTTCCCGGTCATGCTGCTGCTGATGTTCGGCTACCTGGTCGGCGGCGGCCGGGGCGTGAGCGGCGAGTACGTCGACTACCTGGTCCCCGGCATGCTGGCCCTCACCATGGCCTTCGGACTGGAGGGCACCATGATCGCCGTCACCCAGGACCTCAACAAGGGTGTCGTCGACCGCTTCCGCTCGCTGCCGATGACCAACGGCGCGGTCCTGGTGGGCCGTTCCGCCGCCGACATGCTCCAGTCGGCGCTCGGCCTCGCCGTGCTGATCGGCGTCGGGTACGCGCTCGGCTGGCGGGCCCACGGCGCCCCCGGCGGCTTCCTCGGCGCGGTCGGCCTGCTCCTCCTCTTCCGCTTCGCCATGCTGTGGATCGGCATCTTCCTGGCCCTGGTGGCGGGGAAGCCCGAGCTGGTGCAGGCGGTGCAGATCCTGGTCTGGCCGGTCGGCTTCCTCTCCAACGCCTTCGCCACGCCCGACTCCATGCCCGGCTGGCTGGGCACGGTCGTCGAGTGGAACCCGATGTCCCAGACCGCCACGGCCGTCCGCGACCTCTTCGGCGGCCCCGGCGGCGAGTCCGGCCACGTATGGGCGGCGATCGCCTGGCCGCTGGCACTGCTCGCGGTGTTCTTCCCGCTGGCGGTGGGGAGGTTCGCGCGGCTGAGCCGCTAGGGCAGCTCGGCCGAGGAGGCGCAGCCGCCTGTCGCCTACCGGATTCTCGTATGGGCGCGGATCTGTTCGGCCAGCCGCGCGAGTTCGGCCACCGTCGCGGGCGAGGCGTCGCTGAGTCCGCTGTGTACGGCCGTCGGGCTGCGCAGGAAGCGCCGCAGCGTGGCCACGAGCAGTCCTTCCGGCAGGGTCTGCAACGCGGCGAACCCGCGGGGGACCGGCGGCGTCGGCATGGCGGCCAGGTTCTGCCGCATGAGGCGGAGCATGCCGCGGACCGCGTCCGGATCGTCGGCCAGCGCTACCGGGCCGCCCGCCGTGTGCACCGCCTGCCCGAGCGGGACCTCGAACGCGGCATGCGTCTTGAGCCAGGCATCCATCTTCGGCTCGGCCCTGGCGTTGATCCCGGTGGTCCGGAACGCCGCCACGATCCGTTCCAGTCGCGGGGTGGTCCGGCCGTCGGGTTCGCCGATCGGCGTCGCGATCCGGCGGGTCATGAAGTTTGGAGCGCGGTAGCGGACCACGTCGCCGTCCATCGTGCCGCCGGCCGTGCCGAAGCCGAGCAGCACCCGCTCGGGGCCGATCACCGCGCCCAGCGGCTCCGCGCCGGCCGCCCAGTTCAGCAGGAACAGCACGTCGCCTTCGAGACCGGCGAGTGACTCCAGCACGGCGTCAACCTGATGGGTGCGGACGAAGACCGCGATCAGGTCGTACCCGCCGGCCGGGTGCTCGACCACCGGCACCGGTACCCGCCTGACGGCCGGGCTGTCCTCCTCGGCGAGCTGCACGCCGTGCCGGCGCAGGGCGGCCAGGCGCTTGCCCCGGGCGAGGAGCGAGACGTCGTGCCCGGCCTCATGCAGGCGGGCGGAGAACAGGCTGCCGAGAACCCCGGCGCCGTATACGAGCAGTTTCATGGCCATCCTATTCGTACGTTCGTTTCAGTCATACGTTCGTTTCAATTGAACGTCTGTAGCGTACGCAGGTATGGCGCCACCTGACACCCGCACCCAGATCCTCGCCGCGGCCGAACACCTCTTCGCCGAGCGCGGTTACCGCGGCACTTCGGTCCGCGCGATCACCGACCTCGCCGGAGCGAACCTGGCCGCTGTTGGGTACCACTTCGGCTCGAAGGCAGAACTCCTGGCGGCGGTCGCCCGCCGCGTGATCGAGCCCATCAACGCCGCGCAGTGCGCCGGGCTCGACCGACTGCTCGCCAGGACCCCGGACCCCGCGGTCGCCGAACTGGTGGAGGCATTCATGGGGCCGCTGTTCGACGAGATGCCGGCCGGTGACGAGGGTGGTGCCCGGACATCCCGGCTGATCGTGACGATCCTCAGCGACCCGGCCGAGGAGGTGCGCAGCTGGACCGGTCCGGCCGAGGACACGGTCCGTGAGCGCTACCTGGCGGCCTTCGGGCGCGCACTGCCCGGCCTTTCCCCGGAGGAGCTGCGGTTCCGGATGCGGGGGATCCTCGCCGTGACGACGGTGGACCGCGTCGAGGTCTACCAGCAGCCCTCCCCGGACTGCCAGTCCCAGGTGGCCGGCGAGGCAGCCCGGCACTGGGCGATCACGTTCCTGACGGCGGCGATGAGCGCACCACCGACGGAGACCTGACCACTCGGGCCGGCCGGGAGGACGCTGCCGGGATCCGCGAGGGAACAGTCAGCTCCCGTCGGCATGGTCACGTTCATGGAATTTGAAGACCAACCGCCAGTGGCTTACGGCGAAGGCATGCGCATGGGGATGCCGCACGACTCCCCGTCAGTGGTCCGAGAGTTGCAGGGCCGCTACGATTTTGCGCTCAGCGACGGACCGCCGCTGAAGGAGTCTCGACGGCCACCGCCGGGGCGTCCCCGTACGTGACTCGAAGCACCCTCACGGCCCCGCAGTGATCGTCCCCGCCCCGGCCTGGTCGACGTTCGTCACGGCGGTCAGGAGCGGACACTTCCCCGCCTGACCCACCGGCGGAGCCGTCAGTGGTGGAACCCGGTCGCCGCCCCCTTGTCCCGGGTCAGCGGGCCGGGCTGGCGTCGCAGTTCCGGGAGCAGCCGCTCCAGATCGGCCAGCAGCAGGTCCGCCATGTCGGTCGAGAAGCCGTTGCGGCACACCACCCGGAGTACCGACAGGTCCTCGCGGTGCGGCGGGAAGGTGTACGCCGGCACCAGCCAGCCGCCCTCCCGCAGCCGCCGGGACACGTCGAAGACGTCGTACGCCGTCACGTCGTCGGCCGTCGTGAAGGCGAACACGGGCAGCTGGTCGCCGCGCGTGAGCAGCCGGAAGTCGCCGAGCGCCTCCACCCGCCCGGCGAGGGCGCCCGCGATGTCCCGCGCGGACTGCTGTACGGCCCGGTAGCCCTCGCGGCCCAGCCGCAGGAAGGTGTAGTACTGCGCGACCACCTGCGCACCCGGCCGGGAGAAGTTCAGCGCGAAGGTCGGCATGTCGCCGCCCAGGTAGTTGACCCGGAACACCAGCTCCTCCGGAAGGGCCTGCGCGTCCCGCCACAGCGCCCAGCCGACCCCCGGGTAGACCAGCCCGTACTTGTGCCCCGAGGTGTTGATCGAGGCGACCCTCGGCAGCCGGAAGTCCCACACCAGGCCCTCGTCCAGGAAGGGCGCGACCATCCCGCCCGATGCCCCGTCGACGTGCACCGGGATGTCGAGTCCGGTCCGCTCCTGGAGGGCGTCCAGGGCCGCGCACAGGTCCGCGATCGGCTCGTAGGACCCGTCGAAGGTGGAGCCCAGGATGCCGACGACCCCGATGGTGTTCTCGTCGCACAGCTCGGCGGCGGCCTGCGGGTCCAGATGGAAGCGGTCGCCCTCCATCGGGACCTGGCGGGCCTCCACCTCCCAGAAGTTGCAGAACTTGTCCCAGCAGACCTGGACGTTCACGCCCATCACGAGATTGGGCCGCACGTCCTTCGCCGGATACCGGTCGGCGTTGCGCAGCGCCCAGCGCCGCTTCAGCGCCATCCCGGCCAGCATGCACGCCTCGCTCGACCCGGTCGTCGAGCAGCCCACGGCCGCCTCCGGGTCGGGCGCGTGCCACAGGTCGGCGAGCATCGCCACGCAGCGACGCTCCAGCTCGGCGGTGCGCGGGTACTCGTCCTTGTCGATCATGTTCTTGTCGCGGCACTCACTCATCAGCACCCCGGCCTGCGGCTCCATCCAGGTGGTGACGAAGGTGGCCAGGTTGAGCCGTGCGTTGCCGTCGAGCATCAGCTCGTCGTGCACGAGGCGGTACGCCGTCGACGGCGGCAGGGGAGTGTCGGGGAGACGGTGCGTGGGCGGGGCCTCGGTCATGCCGCCGAGGGGGTCCGCCGTCGCGTAGAACGGGTTCACGGCGAGCCGGCGCCGCTCCCGGTCGCCGTCCTGCGGCGGGTGGGGCCCGTGGTGCAGTGGCATACGACCGACGGTAGGCCGGGGCACCGGACCCCGCACCCGGGGCCGCGACGGGCAATCAGCGCCGCCCGCGGGCCATGGGGACCAGGTTGCCGCGCCGGTGGGCGGCGATGAGCATCGGGATCGCCATCAGCAGGCTGACGACGACGGGCACGATCGACGCCTCCAGGCCGAAGTCTCCGCCGGTCACCAGGTCGGGGCCGGTCGGGTTGGTGATCATCAGACCCTCCGAGGCGTGGCCGGAGACCGGGATGCCGATGAGGCCCAGGGTGGTGTTCCAGGCGCAGTGCAGGCCCACGACGAACCAGATGTTGCGCGTCCACAGGAACGCGGCACCGAGGAGGACGCCGGCCTCGACGGCGATCGCGGTCGAGCTCCACAGTGTGGCGTCCGGGTTGGCCAGGTGGAGTAGGCCGAACAGCGCCGCGGTGGTCGTCAGAGCCGCCCAGCTGCCCCACATCTTCTCCAGCGCCTGGAGGGCGAGGCCGCGGAAGATCAGTTCCTCGGTCACGGCGGCACCGAGCTGCATCGCGGCCATGCTCGCCACGATCGACAGGGCGTCACCGGACCGTTCGGTGAACGAGAACTCGGTGAGGAGCGTGAGCATCGACACGGTGATGAACGCGAAGCCGATCGCGGAGCCGGCCAACGCGTGGGTCACGGCCCCCGGCTTCGCGATCTCCGGCACGTCCCGCCGGGCGACGTGGCGCATGACCGCCCAGTAGATGACGACCGCCACGGCCGAGCCCACGACGGCCACCACTCCACCCACGGAGGCCAGGCTGGAGGCCAGGCCCACACCCACTGCCCCGGTCAGCATCCAGCCGAGGGGAGACCGGAGGAACCGGGCACCCTGCCGACGCGTGGGCTGCGGCGCTGCGGTGTGCGTCGTACTCATGGTGACCTCCGTAGGGCGTCGGCCGCGTGCCTTGCGCGACCTGCCGAGCACGCTATGAGAGCGGCGACCTGTCCGAATCACCCCTGAGGGGACAGTGCGGGGTAGCTCTCACGGGGGACTGCGGTGATACGGAGCGTCGGTGGCCGCCGGGGCGGAGCGTCCACGATGTGGCGCGCGGAACCTCCGGGCTTGCACCTCACGTCACGTGAGGAGGCAGCGTGGACGGCGTCAGAGAAGGGAGCGGAAGTGAGCTACTCCGTGGGACAGGTGGCCGGCTTCGCCGGAGTGACGGTGCGCACGCTGCACCACTACGACGACATCGGCCTGCTCGTACCGAGCGAGCGCAGCCACGCGGGCCACCGGCGCTACAGCGACGCCGACCTCGACCGGCTGCAGCAGATCCTGTTCTACCGGGAGCTGGGCTTCCCGCTCGACGAGGTCGCCGCGCTGCTCGACGACCCGGCCGCGGACCCGCGCGCGCACCTGCGCCGCCAGCACGAGCTGCTGTCCGCCCGGATCGAGAAGCTGCAGAAGATGGCGGCGGCCGTGGAGCAGGCCATGGAGGCACGCAGCATGGGAATCAACCTCACGCCGGAGGAGAAGTTCGAGGTCTTCGGCGACTTCGACCCCGACCAGTACGAGGAGGAGGTCCAGGAACGCTGGGGCGACACCGACGCCTACCGCCAGTCCAAGGAGAAGACCGCCTCCTACACCAAGGAGGACTGGCAGCGCATCCAGGACGAGGCCGACGAGCTCACCCGGCGCTTCGTCGCCCTGATGGAGGCCGGCGAGCCCGCCGACTCCGAGGGTGCCATGAACGCCGCCGAGGACCACCGGCAGGGCATCGCCCGCAACCACTACGACTGCGGGTACGAGATGCACACCTGCCTGGGCGAGATGTACGTCTCGGACGAACGTTTCACGCGGAACATCGACGCCGCCAAGCCGGGCCTCGCCGCCTACATGCGCGACGCGATCCTCGCCAACGCCGTCCGGCACACCCCCTGAGCGGTGGTCGTGGCCCGGGTCGCACACCCGGAACTCACTCCCGGGCCACGACCACCGCCGTCCCGTACGCGCACACCTCGGTGCCCACGTCCGCCGCCTCCGTCACGTCGAAGCGGAAGGACAGCACCGCGTTGGCCCCCCGCGCGCGTGCCTGCTCGACCAGCCGCTCCATCGCCTGGTTGCGGGTCTCGACCAGCGTCTTGGTGAGACCGCGCAGCTCACCGCCGACCAGCGACTTCAGCCCGGCACCGATCTGGCTCCCCAGGTGCCGGGAGCGCACGGTCAGCCCGAAGACCTCCCCGAGCACCTCCTGCACCCGGTGGCCCGGCAGATCGTTGGTGGTCACGACGAGCACGTCGGGCTGCGGGCCCTGGCCGCCGCCGTATTCTTCAATACCCATGGTTCTCAGGTTTCCCCGGGGAACGTCACGGCGCACCCCAAGACGCCCCGTGGAACCTGGGGCACCGCGGCTGCGTTGTACGTTTGGGCAGCCAGGTCCAGCCCGCCTCCCCCCAGCAGCAGGAGCCACAATCCCGTGACCACCCTTGCGCTCGGTCCCGAGTGGATCAGCCCGGACTATCTGATCGAGACGTTCAGTCTGCCCGGCATCCTGCTCATCGTCTTCGCCGAGTCGGGACTCTTCGCGTTCCTGCCCGGCGACTCGCTGCTGTTCACCGCGGGCCTCTTCGTCGCCCAGGGCCAGTACATCAGCCAGCCGCTGTGGCTGGTGTGCACCCTGATCGTGGCCGCCGCCGTCCTCGGCGACCAAGTCGGTTACATGATCGGCAAGTTCTTCGGCCCGAAGCTCTTCAGCCGCCCCAACTCCAAGCTCTTCAAACAGGAGAATCTGGAGAAGGCGCACGAGTTCATGGACAAGTACGGCCCCAAGGCGATCGTCCTGGCCCGCTTCGTGCCCATCGTGCGCACCTTCGCCCCCATCGTGGCGGGCGCCGGCCGCATGAAGTACCGCACCTTCCTCACGTACAACGTGATCGGCGGCGTCGCCTGGGGCACCGGCGTCACCCTCGCGGGCTACTGGCTCGGCCAGATCGAGTTCATCCGGGCCCACGTCGAGGGCATCCTCGTCCTGATCATCCTGGTCTCGGTCGTCCCGATCGCCATCGAGTACCTGCGCGAGCGCAGGAAGAAGCAGCGCGCCGCCGCGGCCGGACCGACCCCCCAGGCCGCCCAGCAGCACCAGCCCCAGCCCCCGTACCCGGTCATGGACGACGCGACGACCCAGCTCCGCCGGGTCGACCCCTACGACCAGCCGCAGCAGCAGTACGACCAGCAGTACGACCAGGGCTACGGCAACCAGCCCTACGGCAACCAGCCCTACGACGGTCAGCAGCACCCGCAGCACCCGCAGCACCCGCAGCAGCCGCAGCAGCCGCAGCAGCCGTACGCCCAGCAGTACCCGCAGGGCTACGGCGACCAGCCCCAGCAGTACGGCGACCAGTACCCGTACAACCAGGGGCGCTGACCGCGCGCTAGAAACCCCGCGTCCGCTTGGCCGCCCGGCGTCCCGCCGCACTCGCGGCGCCGGGCACCTTCAGGAACAGCCGCGAGATCTCCCCGCCCAGGTTCACCCCGATCGCGATGGCCATCGCCAGCGCCACCGCGTTGGACAGCGACAGCAGCCCCGAGTCGACCTCGCCCTGCGCGATCCCCAGCAGACCGAAGTACGTCGCCGAACCGGGCAGCAGCGGCCCGATCGCGGCCGTCGTGTACGGCAGCGCCGACGCGAACCGGTAGCGGGACATCAGCTGCCCGAACAGGCCCACCAGCCCCGCCGCGGCGGCCGTGGAGGCCACCGGCGAGATGTCGCCCGCGTAGTGCATGGCGCCGTACACGCACCAGGCGACGCCGCCGTTCAGGGTCACCGCGAGGACGGTGGACCGTTCCTGCTGGAGCAGGATCGCGAAGGCCAGCGACAGCAGCATCGAGGCGAAGATCTGCACGAACGGTTCGTCACCGGTGCCCAGCTTGGCGTCCGGGTTGAGCTCGGCGCCCAGCTGGACCCCGAAGTACAGCACCACCAGCACCCCGGCGACGATGCTGACGAAGAAGTACATGACCTCCAGCAGACGTGCCGCGGCGGTGATGTAGAAGCCGGTCAGACCGTCCTGCACCCCCGCGACCAGCGCCCGCCCGGGCAGCAGCGCGAACAGCCCACCGGTGATGACCGCGGACGCCTTCACGTCGACGTGCGTCACCGTCAGTGCGACGCCCATCGCGGCCGGCGGCATCGCGGCCACCGCGAACTGGTAGAACTCCGGGAGCCCGCGCCCGGCGCACAGCCACGCCAGCCGGTCGCCGAGCATCGAGCCGAACATCGCCGCGAAGAACACGGTCAGCCCGCCACCGACGAGCAGCGAGGCCCCGCCGGCCAGCAGACCGCTCGCCACGGTCAGCACCCAGGTGGGGTACGGGTGCCGGTTGCGGCGGATTTCCGCCAGGCGCCGGTAGGCCTCCTCCAGGGAGATGTTCGTGTCGGGGTCGCTGAGGTCGTCCACCAGGTGGAAGACGGCCGCGAGCCGGGTGTAGTCGGTGCCCCGGCGGCGTACCGTCCGCGACGCCGTCACCGGGTCGTCGACCAGGGACGGCTGGTGGGAGATCGACAGCAGCGTGAAGGTGACGTTGGGCTCGCAGCGGTCCAGGCCGTAGGAGCGGCAGACGGCGAACATGGCCGCCTCGACGTCCTCGGCGCCCTCACCGCCCGCCAGCAGCAGCTCCCCGATGCGCAGCGTCAGGTCGAGCACACGCGGTACGGCGGGGCCGGTCTCGTCGTCGTGCTTCTGCGAGGGCTCGGGCGCGGGCCGCTCGGCCACCGGCATCCGCAGCATGGCGCGCATCCGGTCCTGCCAGGGCACGTCCGCCAGGCTCACCGCGGGGAAGCCGCTCGCCGGGGTGAAGGCGGTCGGGGCGGTCCACGCGCTGTGCGTGCTCGGCATGGTGAACGCCGAGCCCTCGGCGTCCGCGGGGACGGCCGGGGGCGCCTCCAGGCCGTCGGGGAGCGAGAACTCCGAGGTCGTCTCGGACTCGCCGCCGGCGGGCCGGGGAACGGCGAGCCCCTGCGGGATCTCGAACTCGGACGTCGTCGACGACTCGCCGTCGATCGACGCAGCCATCCCACTGGGCTGTCGGAAGGCACTGCGGGCCTCGTCCGACTGCGGTTTGGGCTCCTCCGCCTCCGTCACCTGCGCAACGCTCCCTGGTACCGACACACCCTCCTGTTGACCTCAGTATGGTCACTCAAACACGAACGGGCCGCACGCGTGTGCGTGCGGCCCGTTACGACAGAGGCGCCTGATCAGTGGCCGCCCTGGTCCTTGAAGCGCTTGTAGGACCGCTCGATCTCGGCCTCGGCCTCGGTGCGGCCCACCCAGTCGGCGCCCTCGACGGACTTGCCGGGCTCCAGGTCCTTGTAGACCTCGAAGAAGTGCTGGATCTCCAGGCGGTCGAACTCCGACACGTGGTGGATGTCACGCAGGTGCTCCACGCGCGGGTCGGTCGACGGCACGCACAGCAGCTTGTCGTCGCCGCCGGCCTCGTCCGTCATCCGGAACATGCCGATCGCGCGGCAGCGGATGAGGCAGCCCGGGAAGGTCGGCTCGTCCAGGATGACCAGCGCGTCCAGCGGGTCGCCGTCCTCGCCGAGGGTGTTCTCGACGAAGCCGTAGTCGGTCGGGTAGGCGGTCGAGGTGAACAGGCGGCGGTCCAGGCGGATACGACCGGTCTCGTGGTCCACCTCGTACTTGTTCCGCGAACCCTTCGGGATCTCGATCGTGACGTCGAACTCCACCGGACGCTCCTCCATGATCAGCACATAGTTCTGGTGGTTAAGTGTCCCTCACGCAGGTGTGTGATCGCGAAAGGGGCTGGTGACAGTGCCAGAGCTGAGGCCTTGGCGGACCGCGAGACCGCGTGTGGCGCGGGCCGCGGATGCCGTACGTCCCCGTCTGGCCCGCTTCGTCCGGGCCGCCGGACCGCGGGCCGCACGGCTGGCACGGGCCACGGCGCCGCGGCTCGCCCGGATCACGAGGCCGAAGACCTGGCAGTACACCGCCGGTGCCGCCACCGCCGGGCTGGCACTGGCCGCCGGGGTGGTGACCGTCGCCGGCCCCTGGGACTCCACGGGTCAGCGTACGGCCGAGCGGGACCGGGCCGTCGCCCTGGAGCAGACGGGTGGCACAGATCACGGCCGCGGATCCGGGGCCTCCGGTACGTCCTCCGGTTCACCCCGGCCCGCGCCCAGCGCCGGGGCCGTACTGGCCGGTCTCGGCGGCACCTCCGTCCCGGGCGGCGTCAAGGCGGCACCCGGCGACCAGGACCTCGCGGACCTCCTCGACCCCCTGCTCAAGGACGCCGCCGGGCTCGGCGAGCGCCGCGCGGCGGCCGTCGTCGACCTCACCACCGGCAAGCGCCTGTACGGCCTCGGTTCCGACGCCCCGCTCACCCCCGCCTCCACCACCAAGATCGCCACGGCCGTCGCCGCCCTCACCGCCCTCGGCCCCGACCACCGCCTCACCACCCGCACCGCCCTGGAGGCCGACACCGGCGAGGTCGTCCTGGTCGGCGGCGGCGACCCCACCCTCACCGCGCGCGAGGACGCCCGGGACCTGGCCAGCCTGCGCGCCCTCGCCGAGAAGACCGCCGCCGCCCTGAAGAAGCGGGGCGTGCGCGAGGTGACGCTGTCGTACGACACGACCCTCTACGCCGGTACGGAAATGCACCCGATAGGGGTCAACGAGAACCTCGCCCGCGTCACCGCCCTGATGGCCGACGAGGGCCGCACCGACGACTCCACCAGCGGCCCGGCCCCACGCACGGAAGACCCGGCCGCCGACGCCGCCCGCACCTTCGCCGGCCTCCTGAAGCAGCACGGCATCACCGCGTCGGCCCCCGGCCCCTCCAAGGCCACCGGCCGCGCCGACACCCTCGCCGCGGTCTCCTCGCCCCCGCTGTCGGCCCTGGTCGAGCGGATGCTGACCAACAGCGACAACGACCTCGCCGAGGCCCTGGCCCGCCACACCGCCGTGGCGACCGGCAAGCGCGCCGACTTCGCCGGGGCGGGCGCCGCCGTCACGGCCCGCCTGGAACAGCTCGGCCTGCCGGTGGGCGGCGCGCGGTTCCACGACGGAAGCGGCCTGGACCGCACCGACCTGATCAGCGCCGACCTGCTCACCGCGCTGCTGACCGAGGCGGCCGACCCGGCCCGCCCCCAACTGCGTCCGGTCCTCACCGGCCTGCCCGTCGCCCACTTCACCGGCACCCTGGCCGGCCGTTACACGGACGGCGCAGCGGGCCTCGTCCGGGCCAAGACCGGCACCCTCACGGGCGTGAACACCCTCGCCGGCACGGTCACCACCCCCGACGGCCGGCTCCTCGGCTTCGCCTTCCTGGCCAACGACACGACGGACGCCTGGTCGGCCCAGACGACCCTGGACCGAGCGGCAACGGCGCTGGCGTCGCAGACGCCGTAGCTGCGGGCAGTCGCCAGCCGCCGTAGCCGCGGGCAATCGTGCCGCTGGGGCGGCACGGGTGGGCGCAGCGGCACCGCAACGCCGGGTGCCCAGGCAACGGACCTCACCCCATGCCGACCTGGTACCCCGCACGACTGCCCCCCAGCGGCAGCGCTCCCGTACCGTTGACGCATGACGAGCATCGGCGCAAATTCCGGCATGGTCGACTGGAACCTCGCGGTGGCGACCGCGACCCGGCTCGTACGGCCGGGCCCCGAGGTGAGCCGCGACGAGGCCAGGGCCGTCGTCGGAGAGCTCCGCCGCCATGCCAAGTCCTCGGAGGAGCACGTCCGCGGCTTCACCCGGATGGGCACCGAGGAGACCCACGACACCCCCGTCCTGGTGGTCGACCGGCCCGGCTGGGTCCGGGCCAACGTCGCCGGGTTCCGGGAGCTGCTCAAGCCCCTGCTGGAGAAGATGCAGGAGCGGCGCGGCGGCGGCGCGGGCAACGCGGTCCTCGGCGCCGTCGGCGGCAAGGTCACCGGCGTGGAGCTGGGCATGCTGCTGTCGTTCCTGTCCTCCCGCGTCCTCGGCCAGTACGAGACGTTCGCCCCGGCCACCCGGGAACTGCCCGCCGGCGCGAACGGCGGCGGCCGGCTGCTTCTGGTCGCGCCGAACATCGTGCACGTGGAGCGCGAACTCGACGTCGAGCCGCACGACTTCCGCCTGTGGGTGACCCTGCACGAGGAGACGCACCGCACGCAGTTCACCGCCGTGCCCTGGCTGCGGGACCACCTGGAGGGCGAAATCCAGTCGTTCCTGGCCGAGACCGACGTGGACCCCATGACCGTGCTCGAGCGGGTCCGCGAGGCCGCCCAGTCGCTGGCCGGGGGCCGTCCCGAGGCGGAGGAGGGCGACGACGGCCGTTCGCTCGTGGAGCTGGTGCAGACCCCCGCCCAACGGGAGGTTCTCGGCCGCCTCACCGCCGT
Source organism: Streptomyces sp. CB09001 (assembly GCF_003369795.1). NCBI lineage: Bacteria > Bacillati > Actinomycetota > Actinomycetes > Kitasatosporales > Streptomycetaceae > Streptomyces > Streptomyces sp. CB09001. The sequence continues at coordinate 3,139,736 of NZ_CP026730.1, read as the reverse complement.
GATGTCCCTCCTGGAGGGGCACGCCGACTTCGTGATGGACGGCGTCGGACCGGAGGTCGTGCCGAGCGTCGGGGAGATCCGGGAGAAGTTCCAGCAGCGCCGCGCCAAGGGCGCCTCCCGCCTCGACATGGCGCTGCGCAAGCTGCTCGGCCTGGACGCCAAACTCCGCCAGTACCGGGACGGCGAACGCTTCGTCCGGGCCGTCGTCGACGAGTGCGGCATGGACGGCTTCAACCGCGTCTGGACCTCGCCCAACACGCTCCCCACCAAGTCGGAGATCGCCAAACCGGCGGACTGGATCGCGCGGGTGCACCGCAAGCCGGAGGCGTGAGCCGCGCGGGCGGGGCGTGAAACGATTCCGGCCGACGGCAGGCGAACGACCCTTCAATCACCCGTCCGAGGGACCGTGAGCCTTCGGCAGGCGTGCGATGCTCGGGTAACGGCCCGGTTCTGTCACCATCTACACACTCTGCGTGACCGAACCTCGGGCTCACCCCCGACAACTTCATGAAGGGCACCGGACATGGGTCCCCATCCTGCGGTCGCGGCGATACGCCTGGCGGTCCGCCGCGTCCTCCACGACATCCTCACCGAACTGAACACCCCGGCCGGCGTCCCCGCCGCGACGGCCGTCGAACGTGCGCCCGAGCGTGCGCCCGGACTGCCGACGGCACCGCTCGTGCTCGTGGCGTGCTCCGGCGGCGCCGACTCCATGGCGCTCGCCTCCGCCCTCGCCTTCGAGGCCCCCCGGCTCGGCGTCCGGGCCGGTGGCGTCACCGTCGACCACGGCCTGCAGAGCGGCTCCGACCTGCGCGCCGAGGAGGTCGTCCTGCGCCTGCGCGAACTGGGCCTCGACCCCGTGGAGGCCACCGCCGTGACCGTCGGCCGCGCCGGCGGCCCGGAAGCCGCGGCCCGCGACGCCCGCTACGCCGCACTCGACGCCGCCGCCGCCCGCCACGGCGCCGCCGCCGTCCTGCTCGGCCACACCCGCGACGACCAGGCCGAGACCGTCCTGCTGGGCCTCGCCCGCGGCTCCGGCATCCGCTCCCTGTCGGGCATGGCCGCGGTCTCGGGGGCCGGCGGCCGTTACCGGCGCCCCTTCCTCCAGGTCGACCGTCAGACCGCCCGCAAGGCCTGCATGGTCCAGTCCCTCCCCGTCTGGGACGACCCCCACAACACCGACCCCGCCTACACCCGTTCCCGGCTGCGCCACGAGGGCCTGCCCGCCCTGGAGAAGGCCCTCGGCAAGGGCGTCGTCGAGGCCCTCGCCCGTACGGCGCAACTCTCCCGGGACGACGCCGACGCCCTCGACACCTGGGCCCGCCAGGCCGAGGCCGGCGTCCGCGACGCCACCGGCGGACTGGAGTGCGCCAAGCTGTACGCCCTGCCGCCCGCCGTACGCCGCCGCATCCTGCGCCGCGCCGCCCTGGAGGCCGGTGCCCCCGGCGGTGCCCTGTTCGCCCGCCACATCGAGGAAGTCGACCGGCTCATCACCGGCTGGCGCGGTCAGGGGGCCATCAACCTCCCCGGCAAAGTCGTCGCCCGGCGGCAGGGTGGCAGACTGGTGATCCGGCAAGGCTGAATCCGGACCCTCCCACCGATCCGCGCACGGATCGACGGATGCTCCGGACTGGCCGGTGGGACGACCGAAAGTGATGCGGGTGGACGCGAACGACATGGGTGCCGACCTCGAGAAGGTACTCATCACCAAGGAAGAGATCGACGCGAAGCTGGCCGAGCTGGCCGCGAAGATCGACGCGGAGTACGCGGGCAAGGACCTGCTCATCGTCGGCGTGCTCAAGGGCGCCGTGATGGTCATGGCCGACCTGGCGCGCACGCTGTCCACCCCCGTCACGATGGACTGGATGGCGGTGTCCTCGTACGGCGCGGGCACCCAGTCCTCCGGTGTGGTGCGGATCCTCAAGGACCTCGACACCGACATCAAGGGCCGCCACGTCCTGATCGTCGAGGACATCATCGACTCCGGACTGACCCTGTCCTGGCTGATCTCCAACCTCGGCTCGCGCGAGCCCGCCTCCCTCAAGGTGTGCACGCTGCTGCGCAAGCCCGACGCCGCGAAGGTCGCCATCGACGTGGAGTGGGTCGGCTTCGACATCCCCAACGAGTTCGTCGTCGGCTACGGCCTCGACTACGCCGAGAAGTACCGCAACCTCCCGTTCGTCGGTACGCTCGCGCCCCACGTGTACGGCGGCTGACGCGCCCCTGTAACGGACTTCACGGCGTTTCGGCGGGTCACCGGGAACCCCCCGGGCCCTCGCGCCGTTGGAGCATGCAGACGGGACGTCGGCCCGCCCGTGCGGCTGACGGCCGCCACGCTGGGGTACCGTCAGAAGAACTGTCTTATCAAACTCACTATGGCAGGAGGGACGGGGCGACACCGCTCCGTGTGGATGGACGTGAAGCGATACTTCCGTGGGCCAATCATGTGGATCGTGCTGGCCGTCCTTGCCGTGGTCGTGTTGATGCAGGTCGTGGGCTCGTCCGGTGGCTACAAGACGGTGGACACGGGCCAGGTCGTCCAGGCGATCAACGACAACCGGGTCGAGTCGGCCAAGCTGACCACCGGTGACGAGCAGACCATCAAGGTCCAGCTCAAGGACGGCGAAAAGGTCGAGGGCAGCTCGAAGATCCAGGCGAGCTACATCGGCGACCAGGGCGTGACCCTCGCCAACACACTTCAGAACAAGTACCAGGACAAGCAGATCTCCGACGGCTACACCGTGTCGCCGTCGAAGCAGAACCCGTTCGTCGGGATTCTGCTCTCCCTGCTCCCGTTCGTCCTCATCGTGGTCGTCTTCCTGTTCCTGATGAATCAGATGCAGGGCGGCGGCTCCCGGGTCATGAACTTCGGCAAGTCCAAGGCGAAGCTCATCACCAAGGACACCCCGAAGACGACGTTCTCCGACGTCGCGGGGTCGGACGAGGCCGTCGAGGAGCTCCACGAGATCAAGGAGTTCCTCCAGGAGCCGGCCAAGTTCCAGGCCGTCGGCGCCAAGATCCCCAAGGGCGTGCTGCTGTACGGTCCGCCCGGCACCGGCAAGACGCTGCTCGCGCGTGCCGTCGCGGGCGAGGCGGGCGTGCCGTTCTACTCGATCTCCGGTTCCGACTTCGTCGAGATGTTCGTCGGTGTCGGTGCCTCCCGGGTGCGCGACCTGTTCGAGCAGGCCAAGGCGAACGCCCCGGCCATCGTCTTCGTCGACGAGATCGACGCGGTCGGCCGCCACCGCGGCGCCGGCCTCGGCGGCGGTCACGACGAGCGCGAGCAGACCCTGAACCAGCTGCTCGTCGAGATGGACGGCTTCGACGTCAAGGGCGGCGTGATCCTCATCGCCGCGACGAACCGGCCCGACATCCTCGACCCGGCGCTGCTGCGCCCCGGCCGCTTCGACCGGCAGATCGCGGTCGACCGCCCGGACATGCAGGGCCGTCTGGAGATCCTCAAGGTCCACCAGAAGGGCAAGCCGGTCGCTCCGGACGTCGACCTGTCGGCCGTCGCCCGCCGTACGCCCGGCATGACCGGTGCCGATCTGGCCAACGTGCTGAACGAGGCCGCCCTGCTGACGGCCCGCAGCGACCAGAAGCTGATCGACAACCACATGCTGGACGAGGCGATCGACCGTGTGGTCGCGGGCCCGCAGAAGCGGACCCGGATCATGTCGGACAAGGAGAAGAAGATCACCGCGTACCACGAGGGCGGCCACGCCCTGGTCGCGGCGGCCTCACCGAACTCCGACCCGGTCCACAAGATCACGATCCTGTCCAGAGGCCGGGCCCTCGGTTACACGATGGTCCTCCCGGACGAGGACAAGTACTCGACCACGCGCAACGAGATGCTCGACCAGCTCGCCTACATGCTGGGCGGCCGCGCGGCCGAGGAGCTGGTCTTCCACGACCCGACGACCGGCGCGGCCAACGACATCGAGAAGGCCACCGGTCTGGCCCGGGCGATGGTCACGCAGTACGGCATGACCGAGCGCCTCGGCGCGATCAAGTTCGGCGGCGACAACAGCGAGCCGTTCCTCGGGCGTGAGATGGCGCACCAGCGCGACTACTCGGAAGAGGTCGCCGCGCTGGTCGACGAGGAGGTCAAGAAGCTCATCGAGACGGCGCACAACGAGGCCTGGGAGATTCTGGTCGAGAACCGCGACGTCCTCGACAACCTCGTCCTCGCGCTGCTGGAGAAGGAGACGCTGGGCAAGGAGGAGATCGCCGAGGTCTTCGCCCAGATCGTCAAGCGCCCCGCCCGGCCCGCCTGGACCGGTTCCTCCCGCCGTACGCCCTCGACGCGTCCGCCGGTGCTCTCCCCCAAGGAGCTGGCACTGACGAACGGGGCGAACGGCGCGACGGCGGCGATCTCCACCGCCAAGAGCACCACGGTGGAGCCCGCTCCGGCACCGGAGCGAGCACCGGAGGACCGCCCGGAGAGCTGACCCCGGTCACCTCGGGCCGCCCCGGCGGCCCGAGGCAGCCCGGAATGTATGCCGCACCCCCCAGGTTCTAGCCTTGGGGGTGCGGCATTTTCGTATGCCGTCGCAGGACGGATCAGGAACGAGGCATCACATGACCGACCCCGTGACGCTGGACGGCGAGGGCCAGATCGGCGAGTTCGACGAGAAGCGGGCCGAGAACGCCGTACGCGAACTGCTGATCGCGGTCGGCGAGGACCCGGACCGCGAGGGCCTCAGGGAGACTCCGGCGCGCGTGGCACGGGCGTACAAGGAGATATTCGCCGGCCTGTGGCAGGAGCCGGAGGACGTCCTGACGACGACGTTCGACCTCGGGCACGACGAGATGGTCCTGGTGAAGGACATCGAGGTGTTCTCCACCTGTGAGCATCATCTGGTGCCGTTCCGCGGGGTGGCGCACGTCGGCTACATCCCGTCCACCAGTGGGAAGATCACCGGTCTGTCGAAGCTGGCCCGGCTCGTGGACGTCTACGCGCGCCGCCCGCAGGTGCAGGAACGTCTCACTACGCAGATCGCGGACTCGCTGATGGAGATCCTGGAACCGCGCGGGGTGATCGTCGTGGTCGAGTGCGAGCACATGTGCATGTCCATGCGGGGCATCCGCAAGCCCGGCGCGAAGACCCTCACCTCGGCCGTGCGGGGGCAGCTGCGGGATGTCGCCACGCGCAACGAGGCCATGAGTCTGATCATGGCTCGCTGAGTCGCGGGGTGCGGGTCACGCCGCTGAGGCGGCGCCCGGCTGGTCGTCGTCCTCGTCTTCCGGGAGTCTGCACACCCGCTCCATGAAGAGGGCGGCCGCTATCACGGCGATGCCTGCGACGACCGAGGCGCCCGCGTAGATGGCCTGGTCGCGGCGGGCCGGGATGTCGAGGTACTCCAGCAGGAAGACGCCCGTGCCGCCGTACATGCCGGCGACGAGGGCGGCCACCAGGGCGCTGGCCTGGCCGAAGACGACGGCGCGGGCCGCCATCATCGGATCGACGCCCTTGGCGCCGGGGACGCGCTCACGCTGGGCCTTGAGGCGGGCGCGGATCGAGAGCGCCGTGGCCAGCAGGATCACCGCGATCAGGGCGAGGACGACGGGGGCGGCGAGGGGGACGCTCGGGAGGGTACCCACCGAGTTCCACAGGCGGGCGACGGCCCAGGACAGCACTCCGGCGACGACGAACACGCCGGCCAGCACCCTGATGCGCAGCTCTTTCACGGTGTTCCGGTGTCCCTTCGGCTCCCCGGCGCGGTCGTCCTGACCTCGTCGTCCTCGTCGACCTTAACGACTACTCGGGCAGCCGGAGTTCCAGGTCGGCACGGGGCGCGACGCCGTCGCGGGTGACGGCCGCCAGGAGGTCGGCGACCCTGCCCCGGTGGGGCAGGTCGGCGTCGGGGTCCACGTCCAGCCAGGGGGCCAGCACGAAGGCGCGTTCGTGGGCGCGCGGGTGGGGGAGGGTGAGCTGCGGGTCGTCGGAGACGACCTCGGCGTAGGCGACGATGTCGACGTCCAGGGTGCGCGGGCCCCAGCGTTCGTCGCGGACCCGGTGGAAGGCCTCCTCGACCGCGTGCGCCCGCTCCAGGAGCGAGGACGGGGGCAGCGTCGTCTTCACGATCACGACCGCGTTGAAGTACGAGGGCTGGCTGTCGGGGGCGACGCCCCACGGCTCGGTCTCGTAGACCGGGGAGACCCCTTTGACGCGTACGCCCGGCGTGTCCTCCAGGGCGTCGATCGCGCCCTGGAGGGTCTCCAGACGGTTGCCGAGGTTGGCGCCGAGGGCGATCACCGCACGCTTGGGGTTGGACAGGGTGGTGTCCGCGGCGTCGACCTGCTCGATGACGGAGGCGGGCACGGGCTGTACGGTCGGGTCGCTCGGACCCTTGGCGAAGGGGGCGCTCATACACGGCTCCGGATGATGGTGACGGTCACGTCGTCGAAGGGGACGGTGATCGGCGCGTCCGGCTTGTGGACGCAGACCTCGACCTCCTCGACCCCCTCGTGCTTCAGACAGACCTGGGCGATGCGCTCGGCGAGGGTCTCGACGAGGTTGACCGGCTCGCCCTCGACGACGGCCACGACCTCCTCGGCCACGATGCCGTAGTGCACGGTCTTCGCCAGGTCGTCGTCGGCCGCGGCCGGGCGGGTGTCCAGGCCGAGGACGATGTCCACGAGGAAGGTCTGGCCGTCCTCGCGCTCCTTGGGGAACACACCGTGGTGCCCGCGGGCCTTCAGGCCGCGCAGCGCGACACGATCCACGCGAATCACTCCTGCAGTCGTCGGTCTCGGCCGGTCGTACCACGTGCGGGTGGTACGGCGGCCCCAGTCGAATCTACCCGCGTGCACCGACAGTGCCGGGGCGCGGGGTGCGGGGCGGGGTGGGGAGGGGGCAGGTTTTCACCGTGCGTTCTCCCTGGCGGTCCCGGTGGATCACGGGTTGGTAGCCGCCCCTGCCCGCCGGTCCGTGATTCCAACCACTTCTCGGTGCCGGTGGCCGCCGGCCGGGTCAGGGCGGTGTGTCCTCGCCGTCCTCGTCCTCGGTCTCCGCGAGTACGGGGGAGGCGTGGTGGGACCAGAGCTTCCAGCCGGCGGGCGTGCGCCGGAAGGTGTTGGTGGCGACGACCAGCTGGCCGACGAGCGGGCCGAGCTCCTCGCCGCCGTCGGGGGCGGGGCCGCCGCTGAGGATGTTCTCGGTACAGGTGACCAGGGCGGTGTCGCCGGTGACGGAGACGTGCACGTCGGTGAGGAAGAACTGGATGTAGTCCGTGTTCGCCATGATCAGGGCGTAGGAGCGCAGGACCTCGCCGCGGCCGGTGAGCACCGGCCAGCCCGGGTGGACGCAGGAGACCACGCCGGCGTCGGCCGGGTCGTGGTACGACTCGTCGATGCCCAGGTCGGAGGGGGTGAGCCAGAACTCGGAGACCTTCTCGAAGTCGCCCTCCTCCAGTGCCTCGTAGAAGGCGGTGTTCGCGGCCTCGACCTGTTCGACGTCGAGGTGCGGCGCGTTCACCGGGCGCCTTCGACGGCGCGGGCGACGCGGACGGCGTCGGCCGTGGCGCGGACCTCGTGGACGCGGACCGCCCACGCGCCGGCCTGCGCGGCGAGCGCGGAGACCGCGGCGGTGGCCGCGTCGCGCTCACGTGCGGGGGGCGGGGCGGCCTCCGGGCCGGCGAGGACGCGGCCGAGGAAGCGTTTGCGGGAGGCGGCGACGAGGAGGGGGTGGCCGAGGGCGAGGAGGCGGTCGAGGTGGGCGAGGAGGACGAGGTCGTGCTCGGCGTCCTTGGAGAAGCCGAGGCCGGGGTCGACGACCACGCGGTCGGGGGCGATGCCGCCGTCCAGGACGGCCTCCACGCGTGCGTGCAGCTCGTCGACGACCTCTGTCACGACGTCGGCGTAGGTGCCTTTCACGTTGCCGTCCTTCAGGAGGCCGCGCCAGTGCATGACGACGAAGGGGGCGCCAGCGTCGGCGACGACCGGGATCATCCGGGGGTCGGCGAGGCCGCCGCTGACGTCGTTCACCAGGGCGGCGCCGGCGGCGAGGGCCTGCTCGGCGACGGAGGCGCGCATGGTGTCGACGGAGACCGTCACGCCCTCGGAGGCGAGGCCGCGCACCACCGGGACGACGCGCCTGAGTTCCTCGTCCTCGTCCACGCGGGTGGCGCCGGGGCGGGTGGACTCGCCGCCGACGTCCACCAGGTCGGCGCCCTGGGCGACCAGGTCCAGGCCGTGCTTGATGGCCGCGGTGGTGTCGAAGAAGCGGCCGCCGTCGGAGAAGGAGTCGGGGGTCACGTTGACGACTCCCATGACCGCGCAGCGGTCCCATGCGGTCAGTCCCGCGAGATGGCGTCGGTGGCGGCCGGTCTGCTTGCTCATGTGTTCAGCGTAGGCGGTGGGCTGCGGCGGGTGCGCGGGGTGCCTGCGGCGGCCTGTGGGGGTGTGGTGGGGGTGCGCGTAGCGCGGTATCTCCGGTGGGTGGGTCGGGGCCGCGCCGGGGGGTGTCCGTCCTCGGAACGGCGCGGAATCGGTCGGCTACGGGGGTGCGGGGCGTTGACGCGCCAACCGCTGCGGGCGGACACCCCCCGACACGACCCCTTCTCGCCGTACGCGGCTGCGGCCCGCCAACGGTCCGCCTCCCGCTGCACGCCCGTACGCGGCTGCGGCCCGCCAACGGTCCGCCTCCCGCTGCACGCCGTACGCGGCTGCGGCCCGCCATCGCGCCGAGTCCCCTTCTCGCCGTACGCGGCTCTCCGCCCCAGCCGCGCGCGGCTCCCCGCCGTCGCCGCTGCGGGGCGTCGGCGTCGCCGTACGCGGCTCCCCGCCGTCGCCACGTGCGTGGCCGTAGCTGCGGGCTGTCGCCCCGGCCGCCGCCGCGGACGGTTGCCGCCCCCTCGCCGCAGCTGCGGCGCCACCCCCCTCAGCTGCGGGCAGTCGTGCCGCTGGGGCGGCACGGGTGGGCGCAGCGGCGCCCCGTATGCGCCGGGCCGCGCTTCCCGCCCCGGCGGCCACACTCACGCCGGGTGCCGAAGAACACGCCGGCCCGCCGACCGTCACGCCGCCCGCGCCGGCACCTGGTGGGCGCAGGGGCGGCGTGACGGCGTCCGGCGCTGGAGGAAGCGCGGGAGGGGGATCGTGACGAAGCCCTCCGCCTGCATCGCGGCGAAGCCGATGCGCGGGAGGTCGGCCGAGCGGCGGTAGACGACGAAGCGCGGCTCCCACCGGGGGCGGAACTTCGCGTTGAACTTGTACAGGGACTCGATCTGGAACCAGCGGGAGAGGAAGACCAGCAGTCCGCGCCACGCGCGGAGGACCGGGCCCGCGCCGATCTTCTCGCCCCGTGCGAGCGCCGCGCGGAACATCGCGAAGTTCAGGGACACGCGGGCGATGCCCAGCTTCGGGGCCGCCTGGAGCGCGGCCACGATCAGCAGTTCGTTCATGCCGGGGTCGGCCGCGCGGTCGCGCCGCATGAGGTCCAGGGACGCGCCGTCCGTGCCCCACGGCACGAAGTGCAGGACCGCCTTCAGGTCGCCGTACTCGCCGGGTTCCGTGTCCTGTTTGTGGGCCGTCGCGATCAGGCAGTCGCCGTCGGCCGGGTCGCCGACGCGGCCCAGGGCCATGGAGAAGCCGCGCTCGGTGTCCGTGCCGCGCCACGCGTCGGCGGCGCGGCGCACCCGGTCCAGTTCGGCGTCGGAGAGGTCAGCCACGCGCCGTACCCGGGTCTCGTAACCGGCGCGCTCGATGCGTTTGACCATCTGGCGCACGTTGCGCATCGCGCGGCCGGCCAGGGAGAAATCCGCTGCGTCCACCACCGCCTCGTCGCCCAGTTCGAGGGCGTCGAGACCCGTCTCGCGGGTCCAGACCTCGCCGCCGGTCTCCGAGCAGCCCATGACGGCCGGGGTCCAGGAGTGGGCGCGGGCCTCGTCCATGAAGCGTTCGATGGCGCCCGGCCAGGCCTCGACGTCGCCGATCGGGTCGCCGCTGGCCAGCATCACGCCGGAGACCACCCGGTAGGTGACGGCGGCCTTGCCGCTGGGGGAGAAGACGACCGCCTTGTCGCGGCGCAGCGCGAAGTGGCCGAGGGAGTCGCGGCCGCCGTGCCGGGCGAGGAGGGCCCGCAGGCGGGTCTCGTCGTCCTCGGTGAGGCGGGCCGCCGGGTGCTCGGGGCGGAAGGCCAGGTGGATGGTGGTGATGGCGGTCAGGAGGCCGAGGGCGCCGAGGGAGAACGCGACCGTCCAGGAGGTGTTGCCGCGGTAGTCCACCGGGCCCTCGACGCCGAACAGGCCGTAGAGGACGTGGGTGAGGCGGTCGGCCAGGCTCGGGTCGCCGAGCATGCGGTGCGGGTGGGCGTTGACGACGAGCAGGCCCAGCAGGACGGAACCGGCGCTCATGAGGACGAAGTTGGCCAGGGCCCGCCAGCGGCTGCGGGGGTCGGGGAGGGCGGCGAATTCGTCGCGGTGGCGCAGGAGGGGAACCAGCAGGGCCAGGGAGATCAGTGCGCCGAGGAGGGAGTGGCGGTATGTGAACTGTGCGACGGCGCCCAGTGGCAGCAGGGCGACCGCCGCCCGCCAGGCCCGGCGCTTACGGCGTTTGAGGCCGTGGGCGAGCAGGAGGAGCAGGACGCCCGCGCTGAGCGAGAGGGCGGCGGCGAAGGGGCCGAAGGCGCCGGGCAGGACCTCGGCGAAGGCGTGCATCCGGCTGTGGCGAAAGCGCGGGAAGGAGCCGGCCGCGATGTCCAGCAGGCCGACGAGCACGCAGGCGCGGCCAACGAGGAGGGGGATCCGGTCCGGGCGGGGGCCGCGTAGTGCGCGGCGTATGCGGGTGGGCCTCGTCGGAACCTCGCCCGACATTTCCTCATCTGTCCTGACAGACATCGCACCTGTGGTTCTGCGAGAGATCGTGGATTCCGGGCCCGTTCCGGGCATCCGGCGACATTGCGCCCTCTAGGACGGTGTCTCGGAGGGAGAGGTTCACTCCCCTGATCGACGGAAAGCGCGGGCGGGTAGCAAGGCATGGGTCTCACGAGCAACAAGGTGCTGGCGCTGGCGGTGGTGGCCGGCGTGCTGCTGTTCGCCGGGACGGTGTGGCTGTGGCCGCGACTGGCCCGGCGAGGCATGCGGGCCGTTCTGGGGAGGGTCGGTCTGCTGCTCGCCACCCAGGTGGCGGTCTTCGCGTCGGTGGGACTGGTCGCCAACCAGTCCTTCGGGTTCTACGGCAGTTGGGCCGACCTGTTCGGGCGGGAGGACGGGCAGGGCGTGGTCGTGGACCACTCGGCCGGTGCGGGCGGCGGGCCGCTGCGGGTCGTCGGGGACCGGCGGGTGACCCCGGCGGGCGGGGCGCGGCCGGACGTCTCGGGGCGGGTGGAGGAGATACGGGTGGTCGGGCGTACCTCGCGGATCGCGTCACCGGCGTATGTGTATCTGCCGCCGGAGTACTTTCAGCCGCGGCACCGTGGCCGTACGTTTCCCGCGGCCGTCGTCCTGACCGGTTATCCGGGTACCGCCGAGGCGTTGGTGGACAAACTCCATTACCCGCGTACGGCGCTGGAGCTGGCGAAGGCCGGTCGGATGCGGCCGATGATCCTGGTGATGCTGCGGCCCACGGTGGCACCGCCGCGCGACACGGAGTGCGTGGACGTACCGGGCGGGCCACGGACGGAGACGTTCTTCGCCAAGGACCTGCCCGAGGCGGTGGGCGCCCACTACCGGGTGGACAAGGGGCCGCGGAGCTGGGGGGTCGTGGGCAACTCGACCGGCGGCTACTGCGCCCTGAAACTCGCCGCGCACCATCCGGAGGTGTACGCCGCCGGAGCGGGGCTGTCGCCGTACTACGACGCGCCGGACGACCCCACCACGGGTGACCTCTTCCAGGGGGACGACGAGCTCGAGAAGCGGGCCAGCCTGTGGTGGTATCTCAAGAACGCGCCCGCGCCCGACACTTCACTGCTCGTCACGAGCAGCAGGACCGGTGAGACGAACTACAAGGACACGCTGAAGTTCATTGATCTGGTGAAGGGCAAGAGGCCGACCCGGATCTCGTCGATCATCCTGGAAAGCGGCGGGCACAACTTCAATACCTGGCGGCGGGAGATTCCCGCGACGCTGCGGTGGCTGGACGAGCGGCTGGGCGGCGGACGGGACACGTGAATGATCTTGGAATCCGGGAGTAATTCGTCCGTCGTCGGGGATGTGGATTCCCCGATACCTGTGAACGCGTCGGAGATGGCCGTGTTTTTACGGGGCGGGGCGCCAAGATTCGCCTACGCGCGGTAAGTTTCTGGCCATGCCACGTGGACGTCATCGCCATTCCCCGCCTCTGCACAGGCTGCTTCCTCCGTCGGCGATCGCAGGTGTTTCGGTCGTCTGCGCCCTCGGGCCCTGGTTGTTCAGCGAGACCATGATCCTTCGCGTGCTGGCCGCGGCCGCCGCGGTGACGGCTGTGGTCGGCGCGGTCGTCATGCGGCACTGGGACGCGCAGGCGGGCCGACAGGTCGCCGACCTCACACGCGCGCGTGCGAGCGACGAGTGGCGCTTCGAGGAACGGGTCGCCGAACTGGAGTCCGACCTGGAGGAGTCGCGCGAGCTGCGGCAGAAGCTGGAGCACCGGCTGCGGGCCAAGCGCACCGAGCTGGCGGGGCTGCGCAACGAGCACGCCTCGCTGCTGCGGCGCTACGCCACGGCGGAGACCGAGCGTGCCAGCGCGCTGGAGGGCCGCCGGCTGCTGGAGATCGAGGCCGCGCCGCAGGCACCCGCGCTGCCGGCGGCCCGCACCGCCCCGGCGGAGGAGACGCGGGAGCAGGAGACGCGGGAGCAGGAGACGCCCGGGGCGGAAACGCCTGCGGCGGACGCCGCAGCCGAGGACGTGCCCGGCGAGGAGGACGCGGCGGCCGAAGAGGCTGCCGTACCCGCGGTCTTCTCGCCCGAGGGCTCCCGGCTGTTCCTGCGCGCCAACGCTGCCCTGGCCCGTTTCGACGGCGACGCGCCCGACGACCCGGACGATGGCGACCGGGCTGCCGTCTCCGAGGCCCCGGACGGCTCCGACGGTGACGACGACGGGGACGGCGGCGGCGAGGGCGTGCCCGCGACCGAGGCGAGGCAGGAGGACGAGGCGCAGGGGCAGCCCGAGGCGGCCGACGGCCATGAGCGCACCGCCGCCTCCCCGACGACGACGTCCGACGAGCGGCCCGCGCAGCCCACCCAGTCCACGCAGTCGAGTCAGCCCACCCGGCGGGCCGACGGGCACTTCACGGTGCCGACCGCGGTGGCCGTCGTACCGGCGGCCCCGGCGCGGCGTCCGGTGGTCGAGGGCGGCTTCGACTTCTTCGGCACCAAGCCCGTCGAAAACGGGGCGGACGCGACGGGCGGGGCGGGCGCGTCCGACGCCGCTCTGGAGACCGTCCAGAACGAGGACCTCGCCGACGTGGTCGGCCAGGAGGCGCTCGCCCTGCACAAGGCCGAGGCCGAGGTCTCCTTCAAGCCGGCCGGCGAGGAGTCCCGGGGCGTGGGCCAGGTGATCGACCTGACGGCCCACGACGAGACCGAGCAGATCGACGTACAGGGACTGCGCAGCGCGGTCTCCTGACCGCCTGACCGTCTCCCCTCCGGGACGCCGCGGAGCGGGGGCCTCAGGCCATCCAGCGGTCCGGCGGGGCGTCGCGGCGGCCGGTCCGGGACCGTTCCGCCTGGCTCCGCAGCAGTTCCGCGGCCTCTTCGGCGTCACGCAGGCGGGCGGTCACCGTCTTGTTCGCGCCCGTGTCCACATGGACGTCGGCCAGCCGCAGGGCGCGCCGCCAGGGTCCCTGCGTCAGGCGGACGCTCTGGACCTTGGCGTGCGGCACGAGCGCCAGGCTGCGGCGCAGCAGGCCGTACCGGGCGGCGAAGACCGCGTCGGTGACGGCGAGCCCGTGGCCGCGCCACCACAGCGGTCTGCACCGCGCCGCCCGGCGCGGCGGGCGCGCCAGCTCCCGTCCCGCCGGCACGGTCACGCCGGGCAGCACGCGGGCGACGACCGACTCGGCGATCTCGCGCGGGGCGACCGGCAGCAGCACGGAGTTCGAGGAACCGGCCACGTCCAGCTCCACCCGCACCCAGCGGCGGCGCCGCCACAGCAGCGGCTCCACGAGGCGCACGCTCTGTACCCGGCCCGGCGGCACCGTCTCGTGGGCGCGGTCGAGCAGCCCGTGATCGATACGGAGCCCGTCCGGGGACTCGGCCACCGTCCAGTCGTACTCCCCGACGAACCGGCCGGCGCTGCTCGCGCCCGCGGCGCCCACCAGCGGCAGGGCGGTCGCCAGCACCGTCCACAGGTTGTGGGTGGCCAGCCACAGCAGCGTCGGTACGACGGCGGCGGCGAGCAGTGTGCCCCAGGTCGCGCCGGTCAGCAGGAGGGAGACGGCGAGGACGCCGGGCGGCACCCGCAGCAGCTGCCGCGCGGGGGCCTCGCCGACCTCGTGCGCGGTCTCGGGCGCGAAGCCCGCCGCGCGCGCGAGGAGCTCGGCCCGCAGCGCACGCGCCTCGTCGGCGCCGAGGAAGGCCAGCTCGTCCCTCTTGCCGGTGCCTACGACGTCGAGCTTGAGCTTGGCGACCCCCGCGACCCGGGCCAGCAGGGGCTGGGTGACGTCGATCGCCTGGATGCGTTCGAGGCGGATGTGCGCGGTGCGGCGGAACAGCAGGCCGGTGCGGATCCGCAGCTCGGTGTCGGTCACCGCGTAGTGGGTGAACCACCAGGTGAGGAAGCCGTACAGGGCGGCGGCCGGGATCAGTACGGCGAGGCCGATCAGCAGATGGGTCGTGGTCAGCCGGGTCAGCTGGCGCTGCGCCTGGTCGGGATCGTGCACGGCCCACCCGACGAGTACCGCGACCGGCGCCCACGCCCGCCGCAGGGGCGTGACGGGGTGCAGACGCCGCTCCACGACGTCGCCGGGGGACGGGGGCGCTTCGGTACGGGTCGCGGCCCCGGCGGCGGCGACGTCGGCGCCGCCCCGACCCGGGCCCGGCCCGGTGACGGGGGCGGCGCCCCGGCCCCGGCTCGCGCCGTCCTCCCTCGCCGGTGTCCTGCCGACGCCGGCGCCGGGGTCCTCGCGGCCGACGCCGGCGCCCAGGTCCTCGCGGCCGGGGCCGGTGGCCTCGGGTGCGGGGTCTGCCGGGTGGTCCGAGGGCTCGGCGGTGTCGTGTTTCGGGTCCCGCGGGGGGTCGTCCCCGTTCCGGTCGGGGGCCGCCGGGCGGGGCTCGCTCGTGTACTGCGCCGGACCGCCTGCGTCTCCCGCGTGCCCCGCGGCACCGCCCTCGGCCGCGCCCCTCCCTGCCCCGGGCCCGGTCACAGGCCCGCCGATCGGGCCTCGCCCAGCTCGGTGAGGCGGTCGCGCAGGCGTTCCGCCTCGGCCGGGTCGAGGCCGGGGATGGTCGCGTCGGTCGCGGCGGCGGCCGTGTGCAGCTGCACGCTGGCCAGGCCGAAGTGGCGCTCGACCGGCCCGGAGGTCACCTCGACCAGCTGCATGCGCCCGTACGGGACGACGGTCTCCTCCCGCCACAGCACACCCCGGCTGATCAACAGGTCGTCGGCACGCTCGGCGTACCTCCAGGAGCGCCAGTTGCGCTCCAGCATCACCCAGCCCCAGGCCAGCAGGGCCAACGGCAGGAGGGCCAGGGCGGTCCAGAAAGGGTCCAGGAACAGGGCGGGCAGCACGCCTCCGGCGACTGCCAGCAGTCCCAGCCACACCACCAGCATGAGGCGTCGCAGGTGCAGCAGCCCCGGTGGCAGGCCGGTCCACCCCGGCTCGTCCCTCGGCGCGGCCGACGGGCCCGCCGGAGTCCCCCGCCCGGCCGCTTCCGCAGTCCCCGCCGTGCCCGCGTCGTCCGGGCTCCCCGTCTCCATGGGGCCAGCGTACGTAGGGGAGACTGTGTTCATGACTCCTACGACGGAGACCACGGTCGGAATCGGCGGTGCCGCGGAGAGCACCGACATGGTGCTCAACATCGGGCCCCAGCACCCGTCCACCCACGGCGTGCTGCGGCTCAAGCTGGTGCTGGACGGCGAGCGCATCACCAGCGCGGAGCCGGTGATCGGCTACATGCACCGCGGCGCGGAGAAGCTGTTCGAGGCCCGTGACTACCGTCAGATCATCATGCTGGCCAACCGCCACGACTGGCTGTCGGCGTTCTCCAACGAGCTGGGTGTCGTCCTCGCCGTCGAGCGGATGCTCGGCATGGAGGTCCCCACCCGCGCGGTGTGGACGCGGACGCTGCTCGCCGAGCTGAACCGGGTGCTCAACCACCTGATGTTCCTCGGGTCGTACCCGCTGGAGCTGGGCGGCATCACCCCGGTCTTCTACGCCTTCCGGGAGCGGGAGGTCCTCCAGAACGTGATGGAGGAGGTCTCCGGCGGGCGCATGCACTACATGTTCAACCGCGTCGGCGGGCTCAAGGAGGACCTCCCGGCGGGCTGGACCACGCGCGCGCGTGCCGCTGTCGCCGCCGTCCGCCCGCGCATGGACGTCTTCGACGACCTGGTGCTCGGCAACGAGATCTTCCGGGGGCGTACGCGGGGGGTCGGCGCGCTGACCCCGCAGGCCGTGCACGCCTACGGCGTCAGCGGACCGATCGCGCGCGCCTCCGGCGTCGACTTCGACCTGCGCCGCGACGAGCCGTACCTCGCCTACGGCGAACTCCAGGACACGCTCAAGGTCGTCACCCGCACCGAGGGCGACTGCCTGGCCCGCTTCGAGTGCCTCCTGGAGCAGACGCACAACGCCCTCGACCTCGCCGACGCCTGCCTGGACCGGCTGGCCGGGCTGGCGCCGGGGCCGGTGAACCAGCGGCTCCCGAAGGTGCTGAAGGCGCCCGAGGGCCACACGTACGCCTGGACCGAGAACCCGCTCGGCATCAACGGGTACTACCTGGTCAGCAAGGGCGAGAAGACCCCCTACCGGCTGAAGCTGCGCTCGGCGTCGTACAACAACATCCAGGCGCTCGCCGAGCTGCTGCCCGGGACGCTGGTCGCGGACATGGTCGCGATCCTGGGGTCACTGTTCTTCGTCGTCGGCGACATCGACAAGTAGCCCGCCGGCGTCGACCGCCCCCACCGGCTGGAGCAGCCAGACGAAGTCGCCCAGGCCGCCCCGAGCGGTCAGCTCGGCGGCCTGGGAGGCGCTCGCGAGGGCGCGCACATATGCCGCCGGGTCGGTGGAGGCCAGCGCGAGCGGGGGGCGTGCGCCGGTGACACCGAGCGTGTACAGGATCTCGCGCTGGGGGCGCATGAGGGCATTCGGGGGCGCGTGCTCCGGAGTGCACCTCGTGGTGTGGACGGCCGCGCACGCGTCCAGCGCCACGTGTGCGGTGATGTCGCACGACCCGTCCGGCACCGGCTCCGTCTCCCGCCCCTCCCGGAAGCCCGTGAGCGTCCCGAACGGCGGCCGGGCAGCCGCGGTGTGGGCGTAGTCGGCGGCCACCGCCAGCCCGGCGTCCAGGGCCGCCACGGCCGACGCCCAGGCCACGTCGCGGGGGAGCCCGATCTCCGCCCGCCGGCCCTCCTCGGCGGGCAGCGGCCACCACCGGGCCAGCCACTCGGCCTCCGCCCCGGTCAGCGGCTCCCCGAGCCGCTCGGCCCCGTCGCCCCGTACGAGCACCCGGCGCGCCACGCCCGCGGCGTCCACCTCCGCCACGTCCACCGGTACGTTGTCCAGCCACTCGTTGGCGAACAGCAGCCCGGTGACGCCGTCCGGCGGCCGAGTGAGCCACTGGACCCGCCGGTCGAGGCCTTCGGGGCGGGCGGCGACCTCGACGGCGTACGCGCGCGTGCGGGCGGCCACGCCGGCGGGCAGGGCCGCCAGCACCCCGGTGACCAGCTCGCCCCGTCCGGCCGCCATGTCCACGAAGTCCAGCGAGGCAGGGCGCCCCAGCGCCTCGTCGACCCGGCACAGCAGCCGCGCCACGGCCCCCGCGAACAGGGGTGACGCGTGTACGGACGTGCGAAAGTGCCCGGCGGGGCCCTCGGGTGCCGCGCGGTAGAACCCCTGCGGTCCGTAGAGGGCCTCGTGCGTGGCCTCCCGCCAGCCCCGCCATTCCCCATGCGTCTCGGGAGCCCCTCTGAGCCCTGCCGTTCCTGGTGTCACAGGCCCAGGCTAGGGGCACAGAAGAGCGGTCCCTCCACCTTGCGGAGTATGCGCGGGCGATGCGGATCGGCCCTCCGGTTGACCCCTGCACCTATTCCACTTCCCTACGCTGGGTTACGTGCAGCGCCTCTACGACTTCCTCCGCCGACACCCGACCGGTGTCGACTCGTTCTGGGCCGTCGTCGTGCTCGGAATCTCCCTGGTCTCCGCGGCGACCCCGGGGACGCGTGCGGACGGGACGGACAACCTGGCGCTGATCATCCCCTTCGTGGTGCTGCTCAGTGTCGTGATCGCGCTGCGCCAGCGGACGCCGGAGCGGATGCTGCTGCTCGCCGTCGCCCTCGGCGTGGGACAGCTGGCGCTGGACGTCTCCACGATGCCCGCCGACTTCGCCTTCCTGGTGATCATCTACACCGTGGCGGCGACCGGCGCCCGCTGGGCCTCCCGGACCGCGCTGGCCACCGGTCTGTGCGCGGCCCCCCTCGCCCAGCTGCGCTGGTCCGACAGCGAGCTGGGCATGGGCACCACCATCGCGGTGACGGTCTTCCAGGCGGTCCCCTTCGCCCTCGCCTGGGTGCTCGGCGACTCCATCCGCACCCGGCGCGCCTACTTCGCACAGCTGGAGGAACGCGCGACCCGGCTGGAGAAGGAACGCGAGGCACAGGCCAAGGTCGCGGTCGCCGCCGAGCGCGCCCGGATCGCGCGGGAGCTGCACGACGTCGTCGCGCACAACGTCTCCGTCATGGTGGTGCAGGCCGACGGGGCCGCCTACGTCCTGGACGCGGCGCCCGACCAGGCGAAGAAGGCGCTGGAGACCATCTCCTCCACCGGCCGCCAGGCACTCGCCGAGATGCGCCGCCTGCTCGGCGTGCTGCGCACAGGCGAGCACAAGGAGGCCGGAGAGTACGTGCCGCAGCCCGACGTCGAGCAGATCGAGGACCTCGTCGAGCAGTGCCGCACCTCCGGGCTGCCCGTCGACTTCAAGGTCGAGGGCACCCCCCGGCAGCTGCCCAGCGGCGTGGAGCTGACCGCGTACCGCATCGTGCAGGAGGCGCTGACCAACACGCGCAAGCACGGCGGCGAGAACGCGGGCGCGAGCGTACGCCTGGTCTACTTCGACGACGGTCTCGGGCTGCTCATCGAGGACGACGGCAAGGGCGCCCCGCACGAGCTGTACGAGGAGGGCGGCTTCGACGGCCAGGGCCACGGGCTGATCGGCATGCGCGAGCGGATCGGCATGGTCGGCGGAACCCTGGACGCGGGCCCGCGTCCGGGCGGAGGATTCCGCATCAGCGCGCTGCTGCCGCTGAAACCCGCGCCCTGACCACCGGGCCCCCACGCACGTACCGCATTGACACCTGTAAGGAAGAAGAGGCCCCGATGGCGATCCGCGTGATGCTCGTCGACGACCAGGTGCTGCTGCGCACCGGGTTCCGGATGGTGCTGGCGGCCCAGCCGGACATGGAGGTGGTCGCGGAGGCGGGCGACGGCGTCGAGGCGCTCCAGGTACTGCGCTCGACCGCCGTGGACGTCGTCCTGATGGACGTCCGCATGCCCAAGCTCGACGGCGTGGAGACCACCAGCCGCATCTGCGTGGACCCGAACGCGCCGAAGGTGCTGATCCTGACCACCTTCGACCTCGACGAGTACGCGTTCTCGGCGCTGAAGGCGGGCGCCTCCGGCTTCATGCTCAAGGACGTGCCGCCCGGCGAGCTGCTCGCCGCGATCCGCTCCGTGCACAGCGGCGACGCGGTGGTCGCCCCCTCCACCACCCGGCGGCTCCTGGACCGGTTCGCGCCGATGCTGCCGGCCACCGGACAGGAACCCCGGCAGAAGGAGCTCCAGCGGCTCACCGAGCGGGAGCGCGAGGTGATGGTGCTGGTGGCACAGGGCATGTCCAACGGCGAGATCGCGGCGCGGCTCGTGCTGTCCGAGGCGACCGTGAAGACCCATGTGGGCCGCATCCTGACCAAGCTGGGCCTGCGCGACCGCGTGCAGGTGGTGGTCCTCGCCTACGAGACCGGGCTGGTGCGGGCCGGCGGCGGACAGGGCTGACGGGCCTGTGCGGAGGGCTCCGCGTCGGTAGGGTCTGCGCATGCTCCTGTGGATCAACGGCCCCTTCGGCGGCGGAAAAACACAGACCGCGCACGAGATACGGCGCAGACTCCCCGGCAGCGTCGTCTGCGACCCCGAGCACGCGGGCTTCGGGCTGCGCCGCATGCTGCCGCCCGAGCTGCGGGACGCCCGCGGCCGGAGGCCGCTGATCGACGACTTCCAGGACCTGGTCTCCTGGCGGCAGGGCGTCGTGGAGGTGCTGGACCTGGCGCTGACCAAGCACGACGGCGTGGTGATCGCGCCCATGACGGTCACCGACCCCGGGTACTTCGCCGAGACCGTCGGGCGACTGCGCGAACTGGGCCACGACGTCCACCACTTCAGCCTCCTCGCCGAACGCGAGACCGTCCTGCGGCGGCTGCGCGAGCGCGGCCTCGGGCGGGCCCTGCGGTACGTGACGGGGAAGCGGAGCGGGCCGCGCCGGGAGAGCTGGGCCGTGCGGCAGCTCGACCACTGCCTGGAGCGGCTGGCCGAGCCGGAGTTCGCCGAGCACCTGTGGACCGACCACACGACCGTCCCGAAGACCGCCGACCGGATCGCCGTCCTCGCGGGACTCACCCTGAAGCCCAACAACGAGGGGGCCCTGCGCACCCGGATGAGGCAGGCGGGCGTCGGGATCCGGCACATCCGGGTCGACTGACCGGCCGGCCCGGGCTCCCCGCGACGGCGGGGTCGGAGGCAGGGGCGGGCTAGCGCAGGATCCCCTCCAGGAAGTCGCTGCCCAGCCGGGCCACCACCGTGACGTCCAGCTGGTGCAGGACGTACCGGCCGCGGCGGCGGGTGGTGACCAGTCCGGCCTTCTTCAGCACGCCCAGGTGCCGGGATATCTCGGGCGCCGTCATGCCGTGCACCTGGGCCAGCTCGCCCGTGGTGTACGCGCTGCGGGCCAGGTACCGGCAGATCCGCATCCGGACGGGGTGGGACAGCGCCGTCATCCGCATCGTGAGCTGCTCGACCGAGGGCGGTGCGGCCAGCTCGGGGGAGCCGACCGGGTAGTGCAGGACCGGCTGCCAGTCGTGCCGGTGCAGGACCATCAGGTGCGGCCAGCCCAGGCTGGTCGGGACCAGCAGCAGGCCGCCGTCCGCCGTCGCGGAACGCCCGTCGCCCAGCTTGTCGACGGTGATCCGGGCGGCGCCCTCGTCCAGGGTCACCGCCGGGGACACGGCGGCCAGCGCCTCGGCCAGGCCCTTGTGGCGCAGCAGGTCCGTCTTGCGGCGGGCGTCGGCCGCGAGCTGGTGGCGCAGCCGGGACCAGGCCTCGGCGAAGAACGCCTCGTCGCAGTCCCGGGCGAACTGCCGCAGCCAGTCCCGGATCCGCGGCGGATCGGCCAGCAGCCGCTCGCTGAAGCGCAGCTGCTGCGGCCCCCTTGCTGCGGCCAGGTCCAGCGCGCGCCGGCGCACCTCCGGGTCGTCGAGCGCGGAGACCCCGCCGGTGCTGTACGGCAGCGCGCAGGTGAACTCCAGGGCCGCGTCGACGAACTGCTCGTCGGACAGCTTGTCGAGCAGGTCCAGGTCCTCGGCGAGGGTGGCGCCGGGCAGGGCGCTGCGGCCCGGCACCCCGGCGAACGGCATGAACAGGTCCGAGAACGTCGTCCGCCACAGGAAGTCGGCCTCGCACATCCGGTCCGCCAGGTGCGAGTCGAGCCGGGCGGTCACGCCCGTCACCCAGGCCTGCAGCCCCGGGTGGTGGCCGGGCTCGGACAGCGCGTGCAGCGCCATACCCAGCTCGGCCAGCGGAGAGGGCACGACGGCGACCCGCTCCGGCCGCAGCCCCGTGATGTCGATGCGCACGCTCATGACCCCATGGTGCACGCCGCCACCGACAACGCCGCCGCCGATTGACCGCCGCCGTCAATCGGCGCGGCCGCGGCCGCCGACGGGAGCAGGCTGGGACCGTCGGGGCTGCCGCGGAGCCCCGTCCGTCCTCACGTTCGCGTCTCCACGACGAAGGCGATCCGTCATGAGCATCACGCAGCAGTATCTCCTGGACACCTACCGGGCCGGGCGGCTCGGCGAGCCCGCGCCGCCCGCGCCCGGCACCCACGACCTGCGGGTCGTGCGCGAGTGGCAGGACCGCCGCAGGTTCCGGGCCGTGCTCGCCGGCCGCCCGGCGCGCGGGCGGGTACGGCGGGCCCTGCGCCGGTGGTCCCGGTGGCCGCGCACCCTGGGCTGACCGGCTGACCGGCTGACCGGCTGACCGGCTGACCGGCTGACCGGCCGCGCGGTCCGCGTCAGGCCGTCAGCCGGGCGGCGAAGTCGGCGACCGCCGCCCGCACCTCGTCGGCCGTCCACTCCAGTCCCGACTCGCCCACCCCGACCTCGGTGAGGGCGATCCCGGGGCCGCCCGCGTCCCAGGGCTGGGAGAACAGCATCGTCCCGGTCTCCTCGGCCTGCCGGAGCGCCGCCTCGCCCGCGGCATCGGGGTCGCAGGGCAGCCAGACCTGGAACTCGTGCGTGTGCGGCACCTCGGGGTGCACCCGCGCCCACGGCAGCCCGGCCGCCGCGAGACCCTCGCGCAGCTCGGCCGCCACCACGCGCGCGTGGGCCACGTACGAGGGCAGCCGGGGCAGCTCGCGCTCCAGGCCGGCCAGGGCGGACAGCGCCGTGGGGAACTGCTGGAACACCTGGCCGCCGTACCGGTGCCGCCAGGCCTTCGCCTCCTCGACCAGCGTCCGGGGACCGGCCAGGGCGGCGCCGCCGTAGCCCTTGAGGGACTTGTAGAACGAGACGTACACGCTGTCCGCCAGGCCCGCGATCTCGGTCAGGGGGCGGCCGAAGTGGACGGTGCACTCCCACAGGCGGGCCCCGTCGAAGTGGACCACCGCGTCGCGCTCGCGGGCGGCCGCGACGACCTCGGTGAGCTCCTCCCAGGTGGGCAGCAGGTATCCGGCCTCCCGGAGCGGGAGTTCCAGCATGAGCGCCCCGAACGGCTCCTCGAAGCCGCGCACCTCGTCGGCGGTCGGCGGCCGGGGCGCGTCGGTCAGCCGTACCGGGTGCAAACCGCTGACCCGGCTCAGGGCGTCGCGCTCGTGCACTTCGGGATGCGCGAGCCCGTGCAGGGCGACGACCGGGTTGCCGGTGCGGCCCGCCCAGCAGCGCAGGGCCACCTGCTGGGCCATGGTCCCGGTCGGGAAGAAGGCGGCGGCCTCCGTGCCGAGCAGGGCGGCGGTCCTCTCCTCCAGGGCCGCCACGACGCCGTTGCCGTACATGTCGGAGGGCTCGTCGAGGTCGTACAGCTCCTCGGCCCCGTCGAGCAGGGCGATGCGCTCGCGCAGGGTCGTGACGAAGCCCGGGCGGGC